>NZ_JAVLBQ010000053.1:0-13354 GCF_031581265.1 Gracilimonas sp. | reverse complement strand
ATTAATGCATCAAAGAATTGAACAAGCTCTCGCTCGCACAAACAATCTGATCTATACTTCATTATGTCTAAGAACAAAACTTTCAGCGAAAAAAAATGCTGACTAAACTTCTGTTTGGTCAGCGATTTTCGTTTCCTTGAAAGGATTACAAAGATAGGGGCTGAACCCTATACACCGCAAGTATTTTTTAAAATAAATTTCTCATTTTTTGGCTGAACTTCTGTGCTATTCAGAATCGTATAATGAGTGCCCTGAAGGGTCTTCATCGTAGTGCCTAAGAAACTTCACACCCAAATAAAAGAGCGGAGTATCAAAAAGTGCAAAGAAAAATTTAAACAAATAGGAATTCAAAATGAGGATAATGAGCGTGGCCACAGAATTTACGTTATCTCCGAGGTTGCCGGCTAAATACAAAATGCTCAAAATTGCGGTGGAATCTACAAGTTGGCTAAACATTGTTGATGCATTATTTCTTAACCATAAATGCTTTCCACCTGTTAAGTTTTTCCAAAAATGAAACAGACGAACATCTACCGTTTGTGCAGTAAGGTATGCAATCATACTTGCGATGGTATTCCCCACCATAAATTCGTAGACACCTTCAAAAAGAGGCAACCCTCCGCTCACCCCACCGGTGTTGGGAAGCCAATGCCCAACCGACATCACCAAGAGCATGAAAAAATTCAAAAAGAATCCAACCCATACCACGAGTTGTGCTTTCTTTCTTCCAAACAATTCTGAAATAAGATCGGTTGCTAAAAAAGTAACAGGATAAGCTAGCACACCAACAGGCACGCTCATCGTATATATACTACCGTCTCGGACAATTGAGGGGGTAATAGCCTGAAGCCAACCGGGCATATCAATAGTAAATAAAGTCACAAATTTAGTAGTACCTATTACATTGCCCAGAACTAAGGCTGTAATAAAAACGCCGGCAAGACTCAGAAACAAGGTATCTCGCTGAGCCATGGATGGTTTATTTTCAGACATATAGGATTTTAATTTAGAAATCGCTCAAAAGTAACTAATCAAAACAAATTTTCAATTTATATCGTATCAACGAACTGAAAGCTTTCTACATTCGTTTTATCAGTGAATTAAATAAAAGCCATGAACACAGAAAAACTAAACACCAAGATTGAGCTCACGGAAGCAGCAATAGACCTATATATAGAGGACAAATTTTCGATCCCAAATTTAACGAAGAAAACCGGAAAGACGGCCTCTGAAATCTATTCGCTTTTCCCGAACAAAAAGGCCCTTCTGAAATTCTACTATCCATCATTGGTGATTCGCTATCGTGCCATGATCGGTGAGATTGAAGACTTCGAGTCCTATACCATCAGTGAGAAACTCTCCAACTTTGCGTTTACTCTGTTTGATATGATGGATGAGCGCCGGGAGTTTGTGGAAGATACCTTCGAAAAATACGAATGGACATGTACTTCAAAAAGTGAGTTTCAGCAAGAGATCAAAGACCTATTCAAAGACTTCTTCACTACGGATGGAAACATCGCCACAAGTGCCGGCTTTTTTATGGGCGACTTATTCTACGCTTCCCTGAAAACACAATTCTTATACCTTATTAAATTTTGGCTGCAGGATGACAGTGATGATCGCGAACGCACTTTCGCCCTCACCGATAAAATCACCGGATTTATTGAGGAGCTTGTCTATTCCACGATAGTGGACAAAGGATTTGATTTAGCTAAATACTCTTTGAGTGCTTTTGGGTTCCGCAGACAAGTGGAAGATTTTAACGATTGGGTTTCGAGCTGGTTTGAGGATGAGCCTGAAGAGGAAGTAGAAATTGAAATCGAGGATGAAGAAGAAAACGAGGCCAATAATAATTCTGATTAATTTTAAATGCTCAATGTTGAATGTTAAATGAGCAATCGCATTTAACATTTAAGAATTCAAAATTTAACATTACCTAAATGAGTAAAGATTTTCCATCATCAAAGTTTGAGCGTGGCAGCAGGATTGCCAAAACCGGTATTAAGGTTGGTACAAATTATGCGAAACGTTATTTGCGTAAAAAATCCGGAAAAGAGAACGGGGCCTCAGATGGTGATTTCCACTCTGAAAATGCTAAAGAGGTTTTCAAAGAATTTACTAAGCTTCGCGGAACCGCACTCAAGATTGCTCAAGGAATGAGCATGGACCAGGGGTTTCTCCCTGAAGAATTTACTGAGGTCATGACCCAGGCCCAATATTCGGTCCCCCCTATAAATAAAGCATTGGTACGGTCTATCATAAAGAGAGAACTTGGGGCTTACCCGGAACAACTTTTTAGCAATTTTGAGTCTGAAGCTTTTGCTGCAGCCTCCATTGGACAGGTTCACAAAGCAGAATTGAAAGACGGTCGCCAAGTGGCGATTAAAATTCAGTATCCCAATGTTCGGGAGACTATTGATTCGGACCTGGGATTGGCTAAAATTTTGGTCAAGCGCATTGTGAAGAAAGGGGCAGATATTGACCCGTATTTTGATGAAGTCAAACAGACGTTACTCGATGAGACTGATTACATAAAGGAGGGCAAACAGATTGATTTGTTTCGGGAGCGTTTTGGCGGACTCAATATTGAGATACCGGAATGGGTGGAGGAGTTTTCTACTGATAAAGTTCTTTGCATGACCTATTTGGAAGGTCGTCATTTAGGAGAATTCCTGAAGGAAGATCCCGACCAGGAGACACGAAATCATTTCGGGCAATTGTTATGGGATTTCTTTCACCGGCAAATTCAGGATATGGATTATGTACATGCCGACACGCACCCCGGTAATTTCTTTTTTACTTACGATGGCAAACTCGGCGTCATCGACTTTGGATGCGTGAAGAAATTCCCCAAAGAATTTTTCATAAACTACCTCCGATTGCTGCCCACTCATCTCAAGGATGACGAAGAGGCCATTCGCGAGCTGTATGAAAAACTAAAAGTCATCAATCCTGATTCGGATACGCCCGAAAATGAGGAACGCTATTTCAACTTTGCCCGCAACTACGGAAAGACATTTGCAGAACCTTATAAATATGAGGTCTTTGATTTTGGGGATGAAGAATACCGAAACACCATCAAATATTTCACCAAGGATGCCCCCATCGGAAATGAACCACGAGGTTCTCAGCACTTCTTATATACCACGCGCGTCCACCTGGGACTCTATAATATATTGATGAAAATGGGTGCGCATATCGACACCTCCAAAAGCAAAGAGATTTTAAGTGAGATGCTGGATGTGGATTTTGGGGAGTTGGTGGAGGCATAGGAATGGAAGCTCGATAGGTACTTTAGGAATGGAACGCAGATGATGCAGATTGGGCGGATAATCACGGAAAAGTTTATACTCGCTACGATCGCTCCGCGACGTAGTGAACTTTCATGTCAATCCAGACAGATTATTTATAGAATCAAGATTCAAATATTATCTCATACTTGTTAACCACTCTCTCTTCTTCCGTATTTTCCCAAGTATACACATATCCATTTCGCACGTATTCGAGTCGTTTATCCCGGGGCCATGTAAATCGTGCCAAAAGCTCTCCCGAGTAATCCAATACCCAATATTGGTATTTGCTCTGATCATGCACAATGGTCTTTACCCACATCCGGTCTTCATCATCCACAAATATGGACTCCAGAGCCGGCCAGGTCTCAGGCATTTCCATGGTTTTTAATGTATTAAAAAACGCATGTTCATATCCAAAATCATAGCGTTCAATTAATGCCTCACGATCAATTAAAGCATTTTCGTATGGGTAGTAGATAGCGCGTTTGTAGTTCCCGCCCTCATCATACACTTTGATCAAAAACTCGTCCGTCCAGGCAGAGATGATATCGTTATTTGTTTTTGAGATCGTGGTTAATGTCTTCCGGTCAAAAGGGAACGTGATACCGTAATGCATCCTTCCCTGGAAAGAATGATTGACTCCAAAATAACTTTCGTGTTCATAAATCAAATCAGAAATGATCTCCCAATTCTCATTCAGCAGGTAATATTTTGTTTTGTATTTTTCTCTGCTTTCTAAAGGATCTTCTATATTGAGTGATGGTTCAAAAAATACAAGAAGAGTCCCATCATTCCTGACATAATACCCCCTTAATACATAACCTGTGAGTTCTTCATAACCGGTAATGGCTTTCGGATCTGTCGATATGCTTTTAACAAACTCCAAGGACTCCATTGAAAACACATTCAGCTTGTACTGCATAGCATCCCTTGCGTATATAAGCGTATCATTTTCATCTAATCGGTGTATACTTAAGAACTCTGAGGGTCCGCGGCCTGGCCTGCCCACCCCTTTCACATATTCACCCTGACCATCAAAGACATGTATTTGATGATTTTTATTATCCCTGATAAATACCTTATCAAAACGGTCTACAATCAAGCCGCGATCTGACCCACCCACCATTACAAGAACACTATCGGTAGAACCAAACGTTTGCTCAAAGCTAAATCGGATATCATGAACAGGAGTCAACTGCTCTTTTTGATCAAAGACCCGTACATTTTCTATGGCACGAATATGAGCCGGTACTGAACTATCGTCTGATCCCGACAATTTTTCTTGACTATTTTTTTCAGTACAAGAGGTAATAGAAGAAAGCTGTACGCAAATAATGAGTGCAATTAAGATGTATTTATACATGAAATGAAATTAGAAATCTCCTTCCTTTTTTAGTGGAATAGAAATCCATTTACTTTTTTATTATTACCGAATTCTCTTACTTCTCATCTTCTCTTTCTAAGAATTCTATTTTGTAGCGAACAATCGAGGCTTGGTTACTCTTATCATTTTCTTCACGCTGATAAAAATATCCATCTTTAACGATCACATGATTTTCGAGACTAGCCGGGTGTTGTTATCGAACACCCGGCCATTTGAATCTCGCAATAATCTCGCCTGTTTCTTCCAAAACCCACCATTGAAAATATTCATCACTTTTGGTAATGGTAGAAACCCAAAATCTATGTTCATCATCCAGGAAAATAGAATTAACAACCGGCCAGGTTCCCGGTAGTTCAACTTGCTCAGCTATGCTTTCGGTCATTTCGTTTGCTGATTTCAAGGCTTATTCTCGCGAAACCTCAGGTGAAACATAGGAGTGATAAAATGCGCTCATATAATTTCCCAGGCTATCGAATTTTTTAATCAGAAATTCGCGACTATCAACTGTGTAAAAGTTTTTGCTTTGTCCCGGGATAAAAAAATGTCGCTCAAAAAATGGAAATTGTTTCATAGCCCTTGTTACTATATCCCCGATTTTCTTTTCTGAATTAGAAAAAACAAAACGTGCTGCATCAAGTTCAGCCAATTCTTCAGACATTATCTTTAGATCAGTATTTAACCTGTAATATTGTTTTTTCCGAATCCCACCATTATCTAAACTTGGTGGTAGCTCAAAAGCCGCAACAACTGTAGTACCCGATTCCAAATAGTATTCATGGGAGCGTTTCCCTGAAATACCTCCATGTCCTGCCATTTCTGAGAATCTGTTAAAACTGTTTTTATGGGTTTTAAGGAGGTGGTAGAGTATATCATTATTCGTTGCAGCTGGCTGTCATAAAATAAGATCCGCCCGGAATGATATTGTAAATTGCTTAAACTCAAGAATTCAGCCGGACCTCTTCCTTCACCGGCTATTTTTTTAAGGTATGAACCATCAGGGTTGAAGACATGAAGCGACCTGGAACCCCAACCCACGTCAGCTATGTAAACCCGTCCTGAATCGTCAACAGTAAACATTCCCATCGAAGCAAAAAGAACATCTTCTGTGTCGCCGAACGTTTTATCTTTTGTCAGCAAAAGGGTATCCAATGAGGCTTCAGATGGAAATACCTGTACGTTATCAAGCCCGTCAAATTCAAAAACTTCAGGTGGTTCCTGAGATGTACAGCCGGTAAGTACAATTAATATTAATATAGATAGTGTTTTCATTTTAATAAGTGATTTCAATGTACCCTACTCAATTATTTATATGTTGAATTACGGCAAGAATCTACATTACTTAAATACTATATAAATAATACTAAGCCATCTGCTAAATACCAATTTTAAATGATTCCTGCTTGGATTTTATCCTCGCTACAAACCTCCGGCTCCAATACTTGGCCTCAGATACCTACTTTTGCCAGGATATGTTATAGCTGTAAGCTTTGTACTCCCTGTTCTCGCCAATTTCAATGGTATATGCATGATTATTTTTGACCACGTAAATCATTTTATTTCTTGGCAAGGAAAATGTGGCTAAAATTTCTCCGGTATCATTCAATACCAGCCAATTGTACTTCTCCTGATTTTCCGGAATCGTGGCAACCCAAATGTGTCCCTTATCATCTACCAAAAACGACTTCACTGCCGGATATGATGTTGGGTATGCTTCCTCAATTTCCCTGTAAATAATCTCCCTTGTTGTGATTTCCTGCATCGCTGCATTTTCAATGGGGTAATAGATGCCGTTTAATGCCTTACCATCAGGAGTATATGTTTTAATTGCAAGGTCATCGGTCCATAGCATATATAGCCTGTCATCTTCATCCATGGCCATTAACGTAGTGCGGTCGTGCGGAATTTGTCCCGAAGCGCGCATCCTATCCGTTTCAAATGCATAGTGTCCTTCAATCGTAGTTTTATAGGAAAGTGTATTTGACAGATTTCCCTCATTATCAATTACGTAGTAATGCATGTACTCATCCGGTTTTATTACCGTCTTTGAAACACTTTTTTTCATACGCTCAAAGCCTGCTAACATATTTCCATTTTGGTATACATGAAATTCACCAAATCCTCTCAACCCTTTTGGCGATTGCAATGGAATTTCTTTTTCAAGTGAAAAATCATCTAATGAAAATATCGACAATCGAAATCCCAGCGCATCATATACATACAGCTTGTTATTCTTAATGCGGTAGTTATGTATAACCTGGAACTCACCCGGTCCGCTTCCTTTTTTTCCTATGCTTCTGAGGTGGCTTCCATCAGGGTTATATACCTGAATACGATCATTATTCAGGTATACTCTTCCCGAGTCATCTACCGCCATCCTGAAGAGATATCTATAGAACACTTCATCGGATGTAATTCCAAATGGCACCCGCCCACTAAAGGTGATTTCTGAGTCCGCTTCCCCAATAGATTCGAAATTGTTTATGTTTGGGTGATTTCCGAAAAATTCTGTTTGCGGCAAAGGTTGATATCTCTCTTCACTGCAATTAATGATGAATAGCATCATAAGGGAGCAATACACTATCCTTGGAAAAATTTTCATGGTAGTTATTTGATTAGTGTTTTTAAAATAGCCCTGTTCTCTAATTTGAAACTGAGGCATTATCGTTCTTCCAGCTCTATCCTATATCTCATCAATTCTTCATTTTCATTAGTAACCTTCGTGGCATACAAGTAGTCCCCTTTTATAAGCTGGATCTCCTCCTGAACGGGCCAGTCAAATTTTGCATGAAGGGTTCCCTCCATATCCACCACCCACCACGTGTTTTTATTGGGATCGTTGGTTCTGGTTTCCACCCAAAGTCGTTTGTTATCATCAACGACCATCTCTTCAAGTACAGGCCAATATTCAGGTTTTTGTGCTTTTTTATATACACATTCCCAGATCTTAATGAGCGATTCATCCATCATTTCCGCTTCAAACGCCTTCTTTTGTTCTTCTAAAACTTCTTCATGGTTTATTTTTAGTCGTTCCAGTGGATAGAAGAATGAATTTTTTAGAGTACCCTTAAAGTCATACACATTGATCAAAAATGACCGGCTGGATGCCAGTATAATATCCCCATCATCGGAAGTAATAAATAAAGGCTGAGACAAAAAAGGTGCGGCTGAAATTTTTATTTGACAACCGCTTTTCACTGTCAAATATTCTTTACCACGCTGCTCTAAAATAACCCCAGATAAAAAATTCCCATCTTTGTTCATCAAGGCAAACTTAGAGAACAAGCTATCCGCGTTGTAGCTTTTATGGGCAGGATTGGAAAAAATGGGTTCATTGAATTGTGCGAGTAACTGTGCATTTTTCGTAAAATAAATCATGGACAAATCAAATCCATTGAGTTCTTGAACGTCTTTTTTACCCTTTGGATAAGGGGTGTACGTATCCAACACTTGTAATGAGTCGGTCGAAAACACCGTAATCCGGCGCAACATTGGGGCAAATGCAAATAATGTATCATTGACTACCCTGATTTTTGGTGTAGCAATAAACTCCCCCGGACCATTGCCCTCCCTTCCATTTGAGGCCTGATAATAGCCATTCTTATCAACCTTCAGGATTCTTCTTTTATCACTATCCAGAAAAAATACATTCCCGGCTTCATCCGCTGCAATACCACCAATATTAACGGGCTTCAGTTTTTTCAGATCCTTTGGAAAAGCTGTTTTGTCAAAATGAATTTGGTATTCAGGTTCTGTATCAATTTCATATACCTTGGTTGTCTCATCAAAATTCTCTTGTTCATACCCGTACTGTTCATTGGAGGAATTACATCCTACCAAAAAGACAAATAGTAAAAATAACCCCAGGCTTGGTTTAGCCATCCTCATTTCATATGTAGATTAATTCTCACAATAATTAATTGATGCAATATATATTAATCCTCATTTCCATGCTTTTGCTTCGCAAAGCAGTTTGGTTGCCCAACCTCCGATCACCATCAATGCATTAAAACATTCCGGGCGGAGGTTTGTGTATCGTGTTCTTCTACTTCTGCCACGGGCTAAAGCCACGTGGCTATATTCGGGCATCCCTCCGGGATTATTATTTACTCCAAATTTTTACCCTGTATTACTCGCTACGATCGCTCCGCGTCGTAGCGAACTATCGATCTGCCACACTCTTTTACCCCTATTATGAACCGCCAGTTCCAGTTTTCGAGCAATAACTTCAATTCAACATTTTGAACCAGAGGCTCGTCCATCCATTCACTTTGAGACGTTGAGGAAGAGAGCCATATGCACTATTCCCCAAATTCTATTTTATAACGATGTACAAAACTTTCCCCGGTTTCAGGATCTTCTTCTTTGGTATATAAGTACCCGTTTCTAACTGCTTTGATGTATTTGTCTCTGGGCCAGATAAATTTTGAAATTACTTTTCCCGAAGCCTCCATAATCCACCATCCGTAATAGTCTGTATCATCAATAATTGTGGAAACCCATAGCCGGTTTTCATCATCAAAAAACATTTTTCTGAGGGACGGCCATTTATCCGGCAGGTCCTCAGCCTGTTCCAGCATTTTTACCACTACCCCTTCTCCATATCCCGACATATAATTCGTTTCCTCATAGTACTCTTTTAGACTTTCAATATCTAAAGGCTTGTTTTGAAATGGATGTTGTATTGTACTTAGATGATCCCCGGATGTATTATAAACCTCGATTCTAAATTTATCGCTTCGAGTCAAATATATATTCCCCTCGTTAGAAACTGCAAAAAGTGGTTTTTGAAAAAATGGAAAAGCATGAACTGCGCTAAAAAGGGTTTCATCACCTTTAACGAGATAGGAAAGATACCGAACATCACTTTGTGTCAGAATCGGCTCAGATACGATTTCTCCTGAATAATTTTGAGGTACATAGTATACCATATTCTTATTCATAGCCGGATTCTTTTGCATCTGATAATAGGCAACTATCAAAGTATCGCTATTAACAGGAATTATTTTTTGAGGCATATATCCTTTAAGAATCTCGAACTCAGACCTATTATAGGCCATTAATTGAATGGTTTTTTGATACGAATCGTCTTCCAAATTGAAGACACTCACTCTGTATGCTGCATTTGAAGACCCATCTAAAACGTATAGTAAGTCTGAGTCAATCAAGATTGGTGTCATTGTTGAATTGGGAGAAAACTCCCCCGGTCCTCTTCCCTCTCTACCTATAGATTTCAGATAACTGCCATCCGGCTCAAAAATATGAATAGTAACCGCATCGCTGTCTTTAATGAGAACCCGGTTATTTTTATCAATCGCGATTGCACTTATTGTACCAACAACAACTTCATTATTGGTACCAAAGATATTACTGTGCGTAAAATCTATTGTTTGCGCAGGGGATGAATAATCACTCCCCTTGGTTGATATTTTTTCTTCTAAACTTTGGGCTACTATTGTGCTTGATGCACCCGCTATGAGCATCAACAAAACCATGATGCTTTGAAAAGCTTTTTTCCTTTCTAAATAACTCATAGTGTTTTTCTCCGGTGATATTTCGCTACCATATGCAAGTAAATTGGGATGTATTTCATTTGATCATATTGGTGATAAAAAGGGAATTTTTTTCATTCAGAAAACGCGATTTTACAATTCTTCCAACTCAATCCGATACCGCACGACTTCTTCAATCCCGGTCTTTTCATTGGTTTCTCGGGTATAGATGTAACCGTTTCTTATGACTTCAATCGGCTTATCCCTTGGCCACTCAAATTTGGCAATCACCTCACCTGACTCTTCAAGTACCCACCATTCATAGATTTCAAAATCTTCTACAATTGTGGATACCCACAGGTTGTTTTCATCATCAACAAACATATCTTCCAGGGCAGGCCAGGTTTCTGGAAGGTTATCGGCCTCCCGAATCATTTTTAGGGCCACCCCTTCTCCGAGCTGGGACAGGTAATTTGTCCTTTCATAGCGATTCATTACTTTATTTTTGTTAAATAATATATTTTCAAATGGATGTTGGAAGGTGTGTATATGTTTGCCGTCGGTACTATGAATATCGATCTCAAATTCCTCGGTGTTATTAACTGCATATATATAACTCTCTTCAGATACGGTAAGCAGCGACTTGCTGTAAAAGGGGAAAGTAGTCATACCTGTATTTCCATTTGGATAACGATAAACCGAATTGGTAAGGTCTTTCTGTTCCAAAATTGGTCCGGAAACTATGACCCCGGTGCTGTCCTGGGTCATATAACGGATGAAGCTTGTGGCATCCTTATATTCACCACGTAACTGGTGATAAGCCACCAGAAACACTCCATCATTCAGAGGAAAAATCCGCCTTGGGTAATACCCTTCCAGCTCCTTGTAATCATCCTGGTTTTCAGGGATAAGCTTCATTGTGTGGGAAAAAGACAAGTCGTTCAGCTGATAGACATGTGCCCTGACTTGGTAAGATCCATCCGTGATATAAATTCGATTCGAATGAATTTTCATAAAGGTATTAGGAGTTATAGCACTAAATTCTCCCGGGCCCCTACCGCGCTGTCCGAGGGAAGTTAGGTAATCCCCTTCAGGCCTGAAGACATGAACGGTTGCTTGATCAATATCTGCTACGAATAGTCGTTTTTGATCATCTACCGCAATTGTTGCTATATAGCTCACTAAAACTTCGTCACTGAAATCGAAACGATATTCTTCTTCAAACGCTATCTTTTTAATGGATACATTACTGTTGGAAGAATCGTCTTCTGGATACTCAGTATCCGATTGGTTGATTTCGTTTAGCTCTTCATCGACCTCTTTTTTTTCTTGTACTTCCTCACCTGAGCACCCTAAAAAGAGAAAAATTAACAAAAATGCCTTTTTGAGTATTCTCATGTCGTGCTTTCTAAAGCTGTTCGTTCTCGCCTTCCATTTGGCAAGCTGCCAAAGCGATTATTATTGATCTCAGAAAAATTAAAAAGGAATGGTATTTCATAATCATCTTCACCCACTATTTTACTACCTCTATAGTAATAAAATGAATTCAGCTTCCAAAATAATTTGCTGAATTTTATCCGGTTACGGATTAAAGGAACGATGTAGAGGCATAATTCGAAATGGGTAATTGAACGCGAATGAAGCGGATTGGACGGATAGTTGCTAATTTGTGGTACTATCATTCCTAAAGTGAAAATATTATTTCCATGCCACCCTTAGAAGGTAATCTCCGTTTTGGCCCATTACTATTACGTAAAGTTGATCTTTTTGATCCATCCAATAAAATAACACCCTTTGATAAAAACCGTTATCCAGTAAACCGGCTTCCAAGTTAGTTACAGGACCACGAGCTTTCAATTCTCCGGTATCTTCATCAAATAATTGCGTATACAGATGTTGCTTATCCTCTATGCTTAACAGGCTAATATGCAAGTAATCTCCATTACTCTTCTTAAATATACCCATACTTTCATTATTCATGATACCATGAAGCTTGCCATAAACAGCGGAATTTGCAATCATTCCTTTACCAAGTACATCCTTGTAATTATCATATTCAACATACGTTTTACTTGTCGCTGTATATCCATTAAATACTCTTTTAAGTTTGTTTGTTTCAAGTGAATATTGCAAAACTTTCCCCCTATAAAAGAAAGGAGCTAACGTTAGTGTAGAATCCGTAGTAGTAAAACTACTTGTAAAAACTCCCCCTACAAAAAACAACTCAAAAGGTTGAGAGGTATCAATAGTATGTGAAACAGGCACCAATTCTGATTCAATTTCATTTAAATCCTCATCAAAAATATGAATTAAATAGTCTTCGTTATGATTGACCTCTCCCCGCAAAGCATCAAGACTTCTATAAAAAAGAACTATTCCCTTACCCGGTACATGTCTCATATAATTAGGCTTAATTTCTTTCTCTATCACCTTGGTTGCAATCAAATTTCCCTCAGCATCATACTTGGTAAACCGAAACTGGAAATAATCGAAAATCAGAATTTCATCATCCGGCAATAGAGTCATAGATGTAACTTCAGTAAACTCTCCCGGTCCCCTGCCAGCCCGTCCAAAACTGAACTTAAAACTCCCAGATTTATCAAAAACTAATATTTTACTTTGTTTACCATCGGCTATATAGATATCCCCTTTACTATTAGATACAACGGCAGAAATCTCACTAAAAAAATAATTTCCAGTATCCTCTGATAACTTTAAATTATACTCAAACTGTACAGGTTCTTCTTGAATAAGCTTTTCCTGTGCTACAGAATAGACAGAAGGGACAAAAAAAATTAAAATAATTATTGCACGCATACCTTTTACTTAAGTGAAAATCTACTACAGCATAAGCTATAGTAGATTTTATTACTATTTAGAGAAATGTATTTTCTATTCTGGATCAGGCGTGCATAACCCATATCCAGAAACTTGACATGGACGGGTTCCAGATACGATTTTACAAGTTTCATATCCCATTTGTGTATTAGGATCACCATTGTAGCATGCATCAATACTACCACAATGCTTACAATTAGTTCCACTACTACTAATGGCAGCAGCGTTAACTAAAAACAGCCCTGAAACAGCTAAAAATAGGGTTGTTAAAAATAGTTTAGGGTCTTATGAAGTATAGCATGTTATGATTGTTTGTAACATATTGCTATACAATGGTTAACAAGTATTAT
>NZ_JAVLBQ010000052.1:0-14290 GCF_031581265.1 Gracilimonas sp. | reverse complement strand
TTTCTTTTTTTACCACTTGGCATAAATACTCACCTAACTGTGTTTAATCAATATTACTGTTGTTCGAACGGGTCAAAAATACGGCTTTTTAGAAGGTTTTCTAAATCAATTTTCAACCATCTGTGCTTCATTAACCTCTTCCTTAAAATCTTTGGACATTTTTAAAACCGGTACAAATTGTTCGGGCACAATGACTTCTTCATTCGTTTTGGGGTTCCGTGCCACCCTCTGCGCACGTTTAACGACTTTAAAGGTTCCAAAGCCTCGAAGTTCAATATGCTCTCCCCGCTTCATGGCATCTATGACCGTTTCCATAAAACCATTTACCACGGCCTCGGTTTCAACTTTGGTCAGTCCTACAGATGATGATATTACATCTACTATGTCTGCTTTTGTCATGATAAAAATTATTGATTTACAATTACTATCTTTTTTTTCAAAATACTACAATGAAAACAATGCTGCTAAAAAATCGTTCCTTCAGCAATGATTTTAGTAAAGATTTATTTCTATTCTTTTCTGGTAAAGTTTTTGTGGGCTAATTTCATGTTCCTGGGTCGTATTGGGAAGATCCCGGATCGACGCTTCCATATTCATTTCAGCTTGTCCGGGATGACGAAATTATTAATAGGTTTGTAAATAGATAATACAACAACTAACCATGGTCAGTCATCTCAAATTACTTACCTTTTATAATTATTTTGATCTATTTAACATCTTAACAAATGTAATCCTTTAATATTCCCAAATGTTTTTTACTTTCAGCCTGCTGTCATATTAATACCCTTAACCAAAAGTTTTATCCATGGAAGTATTTGAGAATGTAGTTAACTGGCTAAATAACCTTGTTTGGTCTACCCCGGAACAGTTCCCAATAATGGTCGTGCTATTGTTGGGTTTTGGAATTTTTATCACCCTAAGATTGGGTTTTGTCCAATTACGTCGCTTTGCACACGGTATAAAATCCGTAATGGGTGTTTACGATAATCCCGACGATACCGGGGATGTCAATCACTTTCAGGCTTTAACTACTGCACTCTCAGCTACCGTCGGTATTGGTAATATTGCCGGTGTTGCTATCGCTATTCACTATGGCGGACCCGGCGCCCTGTTCTGGATGTGGGTTACCGCATTTTTTGGTATGGCTATTAAATACACCGAATGTACCCTGGCCGTTCAGTACAGAATCAAGAATAAAGATGGCTCCGTATCCGGTGGACCGATGTACTACATTGAACGTGGCCTTGGCGCAAACTGGAAATGGCTGGCTGTTTTCTTTGCCGCAATGGCCGTAATCTGTTCATTCCTGACCGGTAATGCCGTTCAAGCGAATACTGTTGCTGACACCATGTACAGTACCTTCCAGATTCCGAGCTGGATATCCGGTGTGGTTACCGCAACTTTTGTAGGTGTCGTAATTGTTGGGGGTATTAAAAGAATTGGGCAGGTAACAGCACGACTCATGCCTCTAATGGCCATCATCTATGTATTAGGGGCACTCATTATCCTGACGCTGAATGCCGGATCTGTTATCCCTGCTTTCGGTACTATTTTCACTTCTGCCTTCACACCCGAAGCCGGAATGTTTGGAGTAGGATCAGGATTATTCCTTACTACCTTGGTTTGGGGTATTAAGCGTGGATTGTTCTCGAACGAAGCTGGACAGGGTTCAGCCCCTATTGCCCACGGTGCTGCTAAAACGGAAGAACCTGTTCGTGAAGGTGTTGTAGCACTTTTGGAGCCCTTCATTGATACGATACTTGTTTGTACTATGACCGGACTTGTAATTGTAACCACCGGTGTATGGCAAGAACGTCACGAAATGGTGTATGAGCCGGGCAACAGTAACAATACCGTTGAAGTTGTTGACGGCGGCAGCACCCTCATCATCGAAGATGGTGAACCTGTGAACGGAACCGTAAAGCGAAATGATTTTGAAACGGGGCTTTTCTACTTAACAGAAGGTCAAAACGAAGAATTTTCCGGAACCCTTAATATCGAAACCGGTACGTTTACTGATGAAGAAGGTAATGTAATTGCAACCGTTTACACCAGTATCATTGAAAACGGAGCCCCGCTTACTTCACTTGCCTTCGAGAAAGGATTGGCGCCCATACTCCCCTGGGGTAAACATATTGTAACTTTCTGTGTGCTTTTATTTGGAGTATCCACGGCTATCAGCTGGAGTTACTATGGCGATCGTTCTATTCAATACTTAGCTGGGGATGGTGCTATCTTGCCCTATAAAGTGGTGTACCTGGGTATGCATTTCCTTGGAGCTATTTTCCCCTTGGCAACCGTCTGGGCCATTGGTGATATTGCGCTTGGGCTTATGACCTTCCCAAATATCATTGCCCTCTTTGCCTTGTCAGGTTCTGTGGCTATTGCAAGTAAGAAATACTTTAAGAAAATGGACGGCTGGGAGGATGAAAATTAAGGCATGCAACAAGTTTTAGAAATTGATCATCCCGTAGTAAAACGTTATCTCTCTATTCTGAGAGATAAAAACACGGAGACGGCTGCGTTCCGGCGCGCTCTAAACAGCATCGGAACCATCCTTGCCTATCAGGCACTTACCGAATTACCAATTGAAGAATACGAGGTTGAAACACCGATACAGCAGGCAACCGGGTATAAACCGGGCGCTGAAGTTTTTGTGATTCCAATTTTACGGGCAGGACTAAGCCTCGTTGACGGTATCACCACCTTTATGCCGGACGCCAAAGTGGGACATATAGGTGTTTATCGGGATGAAGAAACGCACGAACCGGTGAATTACTATCATAATTTTCCCGGTGGGTTGAACGGAGCCTATACCCTTGTAGTTGACCCAATGTTAGCTACCGGAGGAACGGCAACGCATGCCCTCAACTTCCTAAAAGAAAACGGGGCTGACAACATCCGTTTCGTTTCCTTAATTTGTGCACCTGAGGGCATTAAACGTCTTCAGAAAGAACATCCGGATGTTCCAATTATAACTGCCGCCATCGATGAAAAACTCAACGAAAACGCATTTATCGTTCCCGGCCTTGGTGATGCAGGTGACCGCTATTTTGGCACGCTTTAGTCATCTTGTAGTATGTATCACTGCGGTCCTGTTAATTTCAGCCTGTGGAGAACTTTCAGAATTTGAAAACCAACAGGTTGAGGAAGCGCTGAGTGATTCCTTATTTACTATCACCAAAACCTGGGGTGTTAATATGGAGTTGATGGAAAATGAGCAGCTCAAACTTATTCTAAAAGGCAGTTACAGCACTACACTAAAAAACGAAGCTGTAAACATCACTAAAATATCCGGGCCGGTGTATATCGAAATTTATAATGATTCGGGAGAGGCTGATACTTTTGTAAATGCTGACAGTGCTTTGTATCAACCCGAAGCCTTTACTTTTGAGCTCTTTGGGAATGTTACAGTTGATGCACCGGAGAATAAAGTGCTCCGATCGGAATACATGAAATGGGATCGTTTTAGTGATAAGGTCAGTACTCCTGAATTCCTGACTATTGTCACCCCCTCCGACAGTATTAACGCCATCGGTTTTGAAGGAGATAGTGACTTGAGTACCTACACTCTGAGAGAAGTAACCGGAAAAACCATTATAGAATGAGCAACCTCATTCGAATATCTCTGTTGTTTTCTATCACTTTACTGATGGTCTCCGGCTTTGCGACATCAAACTCTCATGCCCAGGATGTAGTCCAGATTGATTATGCCAGGGAAGCAACCGTTATTACCGAGAATGGCGAGTCCATTCGAAAGATGTATGATGCCCGGCTCAAAACAGGTAACGTCACCATGGTGGTTGACAGTGCCTGGCAGTATATCCAACGAAATCAAATGCATGCCTTTGGCAATATCCAAATTGAAACTCCCGACGAATGGATATGGACTGATACTTTGTATTATGACATAAATGAGGAATTGAGTCAATTACGAGGTCGTGTAATTATTCGGCAAGACAGTACCACTCTTTTTGGGGAAAGTGTGGATTATAATTTTTTGACCAAAGTCGCTTTTTTCAATAAAGGCATTCGCCTTGAAGATACGGGCGGTACACTGATTGCAAAAAGAGGAACTTATTTCCAAAATCAGGACAGTGCCATTTTTAAGGGAAACGTCCAGATTGCTGACACTGCTCAATATGCAGAAGGCGACAGCCTTTTCATTAACCGTAAAACCGAATTTTTGCAATTATACAGCAACGTGTTAGTTGCAGATAGCTCCAATAATGGCTTATTGACGGGAGACTTCCTTGAAGCCGATTCAACCGGCAGGCGGTTTGTGGATGGGAATGCATACTTACGACGCATCAGTGCCGATACCACCGATACCACGCATATCAACTCCAATCAAGCGCTTTTACTGGAACAGGATTCAACAAACTTGATCAAGTCATATGGCAATGTAAAAGTGTATGGCCCAAACTTTTCCTCTGTTTCAGATACTCTTCTTTATAATTCATCTACTGAAATTTTTGAATTGATTTCCAACCCAATTGCGTGGCATAACAATATCCAGCTAACCGGCCCCTATATAACTGTGCAAATGGACAGCAATCAGATACGGCAATTAACTGCATATCACCAAACCTTCGTTGTACAGGAAGACAGTACGACCGGACGACTAAATCAAATCAAAGGAGATACTTTAATTACTGATTTTATGGATGGAGAACTTTCACGAATTCTAATATATCCAAACAGCCAGGTTTTATACCATACCGCAAATGAGCAAGGGGAGTCTGACGGAGCCGTTGAATATTCATCTCCCAGAACCATTATGGCTTTTAAAGACGGGGAACTGGAACGTGTTGTTGCCGGAAAAAATAGTGGTTATTTTTTTGAAGAATTTGAGGGACTGGCGGACCGTAAATTAGACGGATTTAGCTGGAATCCTGAACGCAAGCCTCAGAAACCAAGAGTACTTATACAACCACGTTTTTCACCGGTTCCAACAGTAAGACCTTTTGAACTCCCACGCAGATACCTGGAATTCTTAGAAACCAATTCTGACCAAATCAGGTTTTAAGATTTGATTTTGTTGGATTTATATTTTTGAAATAATGGTCCCGAAAAGGGAAAATGTAAATAGGCCGGATTGCAATCTAAGTACTCTCCTTGAGCCTTATTTAAACATCACGGCTCAGCGAGCAATGGTACGTACCTCGGCTCGCTGAGCCGAAAAGTCTTTAGACTTACAAATCATATTAAACATACTACGCCACCTATGAGCAACTGGACTTTAAAATCTATCCCGCCCCACGACTGGTTCCTCTGCCTGGATGTTGAATCCTATTTCGACCATGAGCACGAGCCTGAAAAAGTATTTGAAGAAGGATTCACCCGTCCTATTCCCGTTGGTGATACAGATGTCATTGTAACCGTATTTTTCAACGGAGATCCGGAGAATCCCGAATTTCATATTGAATCGCAGGAAAGCCTATCCAAAGAAGAAATTGAACTGGCAAATGAATCCCTGGCTAAGATTTTTGGCACTAACATCGATCTGCGTCCTCTCTATGATCAAGCTGAAAATGATCCGGTTTTGGGAGATAAACTCACTGACCTCTATGGGCTGAAAAGAATGACCCGTGCTAATCTATTCGAGGATATTTTATATCGCATCGTACAGATGCAGATGAACCATAAGCCTACCGCCAAGAAAATGATGTTTCAAATACGTGAAACTTACGGTACAGCGCTTATGCTGGGTAAAAAATCCTTGCCTGCCTGGCCGCGCCCTCATCAACTAATGAAAGCAAATCCTGCCAATATCAGAAAACTGGGTCCTACCCTTCGCAAAGGACAATACTTGGTAGGATTGGCAAACGACATCGTAGCTGGGAATGTGGACATGGAACACCTGATGGAATGTGAACCACAGGAGTTTTATGATCTGATTACGGATATCAAAGGCATTGGGCCGACTTCAGGGCAAGATTTGATGATGATGCGGGGACGAACGGATGCGGTCTTTCCATCCAACAAAAAATCAGGAGAAGAAAAAGGTTTGAGGCGATGGATCATCTACAGCTATGGTGAAGATCCGCATAACACCTCAGAAGAACGATTCCAGGAACTCATCCAAAACTGGAAAGGCTATGAAGCAGCCGCGTTGGAGTTTTTATATGTGAATTACGTTTTGAAGGAGAAAGAAGAACAGGCTAAAAAGTAATTATAGTACTACCCTTATTATGAATGCAGAATTAAGTGAAATTCTAATCAACCCGAATAAGAAATGATTTTGTAGATATCGCAGTTCTGTAACTAATCCCTCTAATCAAATTACTACCTATGAAAACCTTCTTAACATTCTGCATCACTTTACTGTTTGCTGCATCTGCTTTTGCCCAAGACTATACCATGGATCAGCTCGAAAATTCACCTCGCCATCACGAATGGGTGACTATTGAATCTAACGATCGTACACTCCACAATTTTGTGGTCTATCCCGAAACTTCCGAACCGGCCCCTGTAGTTATTGTCATTCATGAAAACAGAGGGCTGAATGGCTGGGCCCGAAGCTTTGCAGATCAGCTTGCAGCAAAAGGATTTATTGCCGTCGCTCCCGACCTGATTTCTAATACTGTAGAGGGCATCGAAAAAACCTCGGATTTTGAAACTTCTGATGCTGCCCGACAAGCCATCTACAGCCTTGATCCTGACCACGTTACCACCGACCTGATGAATGTACTTGAATATGCTAAAACCATAAAAGCCGGAGATGGAACTTTTGCTGTAACCGGTTTTTGCTGGGGAGGCTCCCAATCATTTCGATTTGCAACCAACGCCGGTGATGCCATTGATGCGGCCTTCGTGTTCTACGGAACCGGCCCGGGTAACGCCGAAGCCTATTCAAATATTGAAGTCCCTGTGTATGGCTATTACGGGGGAAGTGATGAGCGCGTAAATTCTACCATTCCTGATTCCGAAGAAGCCATGAACGAATATGACAAAACCTACGAATATGAAATTTATGAAGGAGCAGGACACGCCTACATGCGCAGCGGTGATGACCCTGAAAAACCGGCGGATGATCCTAATGTACAAGCCCGAAATAACTCTTGGGATCGATTAGTTTCTATTCTGAATAGCTTAAATTAATCGCTTTGAAGTGATGATTTAAGTTTGAAATCTGTGTACCTTTAAATTCCTGAACAGAATAAAACCTGTTCAGGAATTTTTTTGCCCGAGTGGCGGAATTGGTAGACGCGTGCGCTTCAGGTGCGTATGTCTTCGGACGTGGAGGTTCGAGTCCTCTCTCGGGTACTTAGCCCTGTAAGAATTTTTCTCACAGGGCTATTTTTTTGCTTTTCTCTGAACACTTTACCTTTTACTCACAATTCTTCTGGATCTTACTTCATAGATCTACCAAAATTTTCTCTATTTTGGTCTGAGATTAATTTCATATCGCAAAATATAGGTCTAGTGAATTCAGAAGAATTTTATAAAAGTTTGAATATCCTGCCTTCTTTCAGGGAGGTTTCCAATTATGAGCTGTACACTCCTATTCCTGATGATTGGTACGTAGCCCTCGCTGATATCCGCGGCTCTACCGATGCCATCAGGCTTGGGAAATACAAGGAAGTTAATATGGCCGGAGCTTCCATTATTGCCGCGCTCAATAACTTCTATGACACAGAAAACATACTTCCCTATTTATTTGGGGGTGACGGATCTCTGATCGCTCTTCCAAATGAGGACATCGAAACGGTAAAAGGCATTATGGCTTTTTGTAGAACAGCCGTCGCTGATGCGTATGACTTAGAGATGGCTGTTGGATTAATGTCCATAAAGGAACTTCGTGAAATGGGGCATGATGTTCGGGTAGCCCGACTTAGTCTGTCAGAAATTATTGACCAAACTATTTTTTGGGGAAGCGGAGTGACCTTTGCAGAAGATTACATCAAAAAGCGTGATACCCTGGAAGATGTAGAACCTATTGAAGCTGATTTTTCAGGTTTGGAGTGCCGATGGAGTCAAGTACCCAGTGATAAGGATGAAGTAGCGGCTTACATTATTCAGGCCTTTGGGGAAGACGAAGAAGAGAGCGTAGAAATCTATGAAGATTGTTTTCAACAGATTGAGTCTATTTACGGTAAAGATGAATCATTTCATCCAATTCGGGAGGATGCATTGCAAATGACGGCTAATCCTCTTTTACTCGGGGTTGAATGGAAATTACGTACCCAACCTCCTACCCTGAAAAAGAAAATCAAACATGCTGCCATGATGCTTTTCCAGCTGGTGACAGGATTATTCCTCATGAAATTCAAAAAGAAAACCTCGGAAACTGATTGGGGTGATTACAAACCGGATTTAGTTCGCCATGTCGATTACAAAAAATTTGGAGACGGACTCCGCTTTGTAGCTACCGGAACCGTACAACAACGCATGGACTTAACTTCCTTCCTGGATGAAATGTTTCAAAAGAAAAAACTGGCTTATGGAGTTCACCCCTCATTTGCAGCTATGGTTACCTGCTACGTTCGCAGCTATCAAAGCGATCACATCCATTTTGTGGATGGAACCGATGGTGGATATGCGAAGGCTTCACAGGAATTGAAGAATCGCCGGAAAAAGCTTGGCATTTAAATGTGTTATTCGGAAATGGTTAATGGGAATTCGATTTTACAAATAACCATCAACCAATAACCAATTCAAGCGTCGGTTTGAACTTTCTCTTTACCTAACTTCTCCCGCACAGCCGGTGCCACTTCTTTCGCAAACAACTCAATAGAGCGAAGCAATTTATCATGCGGAACACTGCCCACGCTCATCTGCAATAAAAAGCGGTCGTGACCAAAAATCTCATGCTGGTACATGATCTTGTCGATCACATCCTGAGGGCTGCCCACTACATTTGCTCCCTTCAAGGTGATAGAAGCATCAAACTGCTGGCGAGTCATAGGCGGCCAGCCTCGTTCTTTTCCAATTTTGTCCATTTGTGTTTTGAAAGCCGGGAATGCAATATCCGCAGCTTCTTGTGTGGTGTCTGCAATAAATCCATGAGAATTAATGCTTACTCTTTGTTCGGGCTGATCATAATCGGCGGCACCTCGTTTGTGGGTGTCTACCATTTGCTTGAATTGAGCAGGCTGCCCTTCAATAATCGCAATCGCCATGGGCATTCCCATCGCGCCGGCTTCGTAGGCTGATTTTGGCGTTCCTCCAACAGCTCTCCATACCGGGATTTTATCCTGATAGGGACGTGGATATACACCTCGATTGTCAATACTTGGGCGGTGTTTCCCTTCCCAGCTTATAACTTCGCTTTCACGAAGCTCCATTAACAGTTGTAATTTCTCCATGAACAATTCTCCATAATCCTGAAGATCATAGCCAAAGAGTGGGAATGACTCCACGAAAGAACCACGCCCCACCATAATTTCAGCACGGCCTTTGGAAAGCAAATCAATCGTAGAAAATTGCTGATACACCCGCACCGGATCTTCAGATCCCAAAACCGTAACCGCCGAACTTAGTTTGATATTCTTAGTCCGGGCCGCGGCAGCTGCCAACAACGTTGATGGCGAAGACGATACATATTCCTCCCGATGATGTTCGCCTATTGCAAAAACATCCAAACCCAACTCATCGGCCAGTTCAATTTCTTCCATTAGCTGATCGAGTCTTTTGGAGGGATGCTGGGGCTTACTCCCTCCATCAATGGGCGTATTCTCTACAAAAGTATAAATGCCTAATTCCATAATTCTATGTGTTCTGAAGTTCTTTTTTGTTTAATGTTAAACTAATCTTTTTTGGGAAGAGAATCTGTATTTGAGTGATAGATTCATCTTATCATTCATATCAGTTTTTGGTTGATTCATTTTTAAATATACGTGCGATTTATTATTTTATACGTGCAATTTAACAAATCAACCTATTATGAAATCAAAATTAACGCTTTCCATAAAAGGCGATGTCATTCAGGAAGCCAAAGAATTAGCAAAAAAAAATGATACCACGGTTTCCCAAATGTTCACTGATTTTGTGGAATCACAGAAAAAGATGCAGAAAAAGTTAGCGGCTCTGAATAAAGTCAGTGGCTCAATTACTACTAATATTGCTGCAGAAGATGGGGAAGATTACGGAGATCACCTTCACAAAAAACATGGCTGGGAATGACCTTCCTCGATACCAATATTTGTTTGGATCTTTTGGTAAAAAGGAGTCCCTGGCACGGAGTCGTTGAGCGGATCATCCAATTTCATATTCACAATAATTTTGAGATGGGTGTCAGTGTGATTTCAATTCCTACCCTTGCCTATTTGATTGACCGGCATCACAAGGAGTATAATTCAAAAGAAGTATTAAGAGCGTTTTCGGGGTTTGTCGATTTCTTAAAAGTTGATTCGGCTCAATCTATGCGATCTATTTTCAGCAACTGGAATGACCTTGAAGATGCTATTCAGTTTCAGTGTGCTTCTTCTCATAATGCGCAGATGATCATCACTCGAAATACTAAAGATTTTAAATTATCAACCATTCCGGTTTTTCACCCTGAAGAATGGGCTAAAACATTTATCGACGATGCTTAGAACAAAACGTGTTTACGAAGAACCATCTGAAGATGACGGCTACCGAATCCTCACCGAGCGACTCTGGCCGCGAGGCGTTTCCAAAGAACGGGCCGCCTTAGATCAGTGGATGAAATCGATTGCTCCAAGTCATGATCTGCGTAAATGGTTTGATCACGACCCGGATAAATGGGAGGAATTCAAAGAGCGTTATCGCAGAGAATTATTTGGCTCGGATGCGGTGAATGAAATGCTGGAAATCATTAAAGCTAACGACACAGTAACTATGGTGTATGCATCTAAAGATGAAGAGCATAACAGTACGGTTTTGCTGAAGGAATTTTTGGAGGATTTGTTGGAAGAATAACATCTATGACCTTTTTCAAACCATCTCAGCTTAGCCAATAATGATTATAATAGTTCGGGACTGATAATAACCATGGCCCATGCCCACTGTTGCAAACCATTTGCCACTCTATTCTGAATAGATTCAAGGCTATCATCACTGAATAGAAGCGAATACCCTACCTGGAATTTGATATCGTCTGTGAACGTATGGATAACAGAAAAATCCACTTCCGACGCAAGTGACCGGCTTAATGATTGGGTTGGATTGAACGGATCTGCAATTTCATTAGCCAATGAAAAATGATGATAGACTGCATTCAAACTCACTGTTGCAGAAATAGTATAATTTACGCCAAAGTAAATATCCTGTAGGCCACCGCCTTGTGTTTCAGCCGGAATATTCAGGAAATAGTCCATGTTTCCGTAGAACTTATGATTGGTAGCATAAAGGGTATTAAATGTACTTTTAGAAGGGTTACTGTCTCCCACTTCACCACCCGAAAGGTAATCAATTCCACCCGTGAAAGTTACGGGATTTACATTATAGGATACTTTTAACGCTGCCATGTAAGCAGATATATTTTTACGGGCTGCATCATCACCATTTTGGAAATAAAAGGTACCCTTAGCACTTATCTTTTCTGTTGCTCTTAAGTTGATGTACGTGCCATAGGTATATCGGTAATTGACTTCACCGGATGGAACTTCAAACCCATCGGTAAGCATCAACCCTGAAATACTTAGTTTGTTGAAATCTTTATTCATCCAAAAATAGGAAAGTACTTTATAGTTATTCAGTGAATAACTATTTCCCTGTAAATTTTGTGCTTCCTGATTGTATGCTGCTCCCAAATCCAGTTCAAATGTGGATGATGGGCTTTCGTACTTCAATACCAATGCGTCATGACTTCTCGCTTGCTGTACCCAATTTACGCTACTAAATAATCTCTGATCATCATACACCAATTCTTGCCGACCTAATTTTAACCCAATCTCATCCGACAAGTAAAGTTGAGCCCACGCCTCATGGATATTCAAATTAGGTGTATCATCCAACTGAGGTACTTCACCCCAGGTTCGAATGTCTTGAGCAACGATTTTGAAATCATATGAATCTCCCTTGTATAACAAATTTAAGCGGGTCCGCTGTGAAGTAAAAAATGCCGGATCACTTTGATCGGTATTCAAAATTCGATATCCATCACGCAACTCTGTACGGGGACGAAATTCCCCTGTCAGACTAACTTGCGCAAATCCTAAAACAGGCAGCAGAGTTATGCAAATTATGGTAGTAATCGTATAATGAAGATCTTTTATGGATATCATAAATCTATCTGTTTTTGATTTGTTTCTCTGCGTTATTTAGTGTTTTCAAGACCGCTTCAGGTATAAGCGAATCTTCAAAGTTCGGTGCACAAATTTCAGTTCCCGATATAATTCTTCCGGCATGTCCCATGCGTTCATGGGGAAGACAGAAGTAATCATACACCCCTTCTTTATCTAATTTCAAAAGCCAGATATCTCCTGCCCTGAGCAAGTCGGAGTCAAACGATTGGGCCGTTTCGGGGATCCGCAGTGGGCGTCGATTATCCGGATGGTAAGCGGTAACCGTATGCAATCCCTCCACAACTTCAAAGCGAATCACATCTCCGGGCTGAATTTGTAAAACCACGGGTTCAAAACGTGCATCTTCAGCTGTTCCAAGTACTTTAACAGTGAGGGTATCCGGCGGATTACCATAAACTGAAATAGGATTCGCAAATAAAAGAATCACAAATATGTGTACCAAGGTTTTCATCTTTTCAATACTTATAAATCTGTGGTTATCCGCAACATTTGTGTTATCAGTGTGCAATTTCGGTAGTTAAAAAAGCTACAAGTTCTTTAACATAGCTTCGATAGCAGCTGCGGCTTCGTCCATGGGTTGACTCAAGCCTTCTACCCGTTTGGCAATTTTGCCTTCTTTATCCAGTACGGTTACCAGGTTGGAATGAGAAAAATGTCCGTCGCTGGTTTTTTGATATTTAACGCCCAGCATAGTCGCCAGCATTTTAATATCCGTGTGCTTACCGGTAATGAAATGCCATTCGGGAAGATCGAGCTGTTCGTATTCAGCGTATTTTTTCAAAACTTCAGGGGTATCATTTTCATTATCAAAAGAAACAGCAAGAACCTTTGTTTTGGCTTGAGCCGATTTATCTAAGGAGTTAAATAACCTCCAGGTATCTTTGATCAGTATCGGGCACACCTGTGTGCAATTTCCGTAGAACAGGACTACAATAACCGGTTCACCTTTTAAATCGCCAAGTTGTATCGATTCATATCTGTGATTTATAAATTCAGAATCTAAGTGATACAGCGAATGATCTGCATGAACTTCACCTGCTTTCAGGGCTTCTTTTTCATGTTGGTGATGTCCGTGTTGAGCAAAAGCATTGAGGGATAATAACCCCAAAAAAGCCAAGGTATATGCAATTACTGTTTTCATAATGTTTCTCCATTTTCAGATTGAGAAGTGGGTATCGGTTCATCATATGCGCATCTAAAACCGACCATTCCGGTGGTAATTTTTGCGTTAAAGCTCATCCTTGTGATATACCTGATGGAGGCCGCATAGCTGTACACACTTCCGAGAGTGTTCATTCGCCCAACGGTTCCGCAATCCAGTGATAGTTCATCGGTTATAATGGGTTTGAAATCTTCTACCCATTCCATGACCAATCCAAATTGATCTTTTACACCTTCGGTATTTTCAATTTTGGTTGAACCGACTTCAGATAAGTTCTTCACGTCAATTCCAGAATACCAGTTTATCAGCTCACTGCTGAAAGTATTCATCTCTGTTTCAGAATCGAACTCCATTAATTGGGCTGAATATTCCCATTCGTTGAGGGTAGGAAGCCGACCGCCCTGATCTGCACAATAGGCGTTGGCCGCATACCAGGAAACCCGGGTTACCGGGCGGTTAACTCCAAGATTTTCATAGCCCGGATCGAGATCTGACTTCCATTCTCTTAGATAACCATCATTAGTAAATACTGGGGGAATTCTGGAGCGTCTCCATTCAGGATTGTCTCTCAGGAATTCAACAAATTGTTCGTTCGTTACTGCTGTCTCGTCCATGTAAAAAGAGTCGACAGGAACCGGTTCGCCTGGAATTTCCGGTAAAACAGAATGATAAGATCCCGCCGGAACAAGCACTTTTGCCGTTTGTGAAGACGCAATCTCAGGCAATAATGCTACCATCACAAAAGCTGTCAAAAGGACAAAAGTGAATATGTTCGTTTGGGATCTCATCGGTTTATTTCATGTGTTTTTTAACTCTTAACCTCGTTCCCAAGCTCCTCAGCCTGTGTAAAAACCTTATCAAAGAGATTTTATGGTAATGGAGGCATTAGGGTCAGGTCCCGTATATTTTTGTT
>NZ_JAVLBQ010000051.1:0-14699 GCF_031581265.1 Gracilimonas sp. | reverse complement strand
GCAGTTAGCAGTTAGCAGTTAGCAGTTAGCAGTTAGCAGTTAGCAGTTAGCAGTTAGCAGTTAGCAGTTAGCAGTTAAAGCTTGCCAAAAGTTCCGTTACTAACAAATTTATTTTACAGCTTAATTTACTGTTTACTGATCACCGATAACTGTACACAGACTACTGCAAAAAGATTTGTAAATTAGGTGTGGGTTAATAACCTTTCGTAAAATTTTAACGCATTTATATTGATGAGCTTTCTTGAAAAAATTGGTTTAGGCCAAAAGAATAAAGAGCTTTCCCCACTTATTGGTGAAAAAAAGAAGAAGGAAAAAGAAAAGTATTCGCTTAAGCGAAATCCTTATATCCGGCTTCTTATTCTTTTGTTATTCATTGCTTTAAGTTCTTTTTCACTGCCACGTAATCCTGTTAACTCAGGGCTTAACTATACCCAAGGACAACCCTGGCGAAGTACCGACCTCACTGCTCCATTTAATTTCGCACTAAATAAAACTGAAGCAGAATTAGAGCAAGAACGACAAGAAGTTAGAGAAAACACCCCTCCTATTTTTCGTGTCGATGTTAATGCATCTATAACCGTACAGTCACGACTTGATTCAATTTACAGAAATATTCAGCCGGTTTTGGAATCTTATCATGAGTGGCAAGCCTCAAAACGTGCTTCCTCCCCAACTGTTGAAAGCGATAGCTCTTTGTTTAATTCTGAATTTCGAAATTCCGGAGTAGAATTCACCGAAAGTTCCTGGATGCTATTGCTCGAAAGCTATGATCAGGTAAAAAGTGCAGGACTTCCCCAAAATGAATTTATCGGAGTTAGTATCAAACAGCAGCTTGAAAGCCTCATTGATAATCTCTTTGACCGGGGCATCATAAACCGCAATAAAAATAACTTGCAAACCGAGCAGGTTATCATACGGAATAATGAAGAAAGTACGGAACAAACGGTTAACATCACACGCTTAAGAGATTTGAGGGAGGCAAATGAATTTGCCCAATTCTCTTTAAACAGAAATTTTAACAGCCAACAAGCCCGGTTGGCAATGGAAATTTATAACCGGATTATTATTCCCAACTATATTTACAATGAGGAGGATACACAGGAATATCTCCAAGAGGCTTTATCTACTATTTCAGAGACCAAAGGAGCTATCGCCCAGGGACAGGTTATTATTCGGCGGGGCGATATTGTTACTCAGGAAAAAGCCAATATTCTGGAAAGTTTAGCTGAAGCTCGTGCGGAGAATGCGACCAATCTTGAAAAATGGCTTCGATTTGGGGGACAACTGATCATCATCATCGCTGTTACTTTTGTTTTCTTTATGTATATCTACTTATACCGGCGATCGATCACATCAAACAACGCCATGTTCCTGTTGGTATTTCTGATTATGGGGCTCGTTTCCCTTTCCGCCGGACTAATTAATTATTTCGATGTAGCTGACCCTTATATTATTCCGGTTGCCATAGCACCTATTGTACTTACCATTATTTTTGATTCGAGGGTTGGGCTGGTTTCAGCTATTACCTTAGCAAGTTTACTGGGCCTCGTCAATGGAAATAGTTTTGAATTTATTGTAGCGACTTTTACCGCCTGTAGTCTTGGGGTCTTTTCCGTTCGTGATATTAAGGATCGTTCACAGTTTTTCTTTACCACACCCGGAATAGTTTTTGTAACCTACATTTTAGTGATAGGTTCATTCAATATTTCAGCATTAACCGGATGGCAAGAATTTTCCTCTGATTTGATGTACGTAGCAATAAGTGCTGTTTTCATCTTATTCACCTACCCCATTATACTGGTTTTTGAAAAAGTATTTGGCGTCACCACTGACTTCACTCTTATTGAGTTAGGTGATACCAACCAGCCGATTCTAAAAAAATTAATGAACAAAGCGCCCGGCACTTTCCATCACAGTCTTCAGGTGGCAAATCTTGCTGAATCAGCGGCCTCAGCTATTGGCGCAAACTCACTGCTTTGCAGGGTCGGAGCTCTTTACCACGATATCGGGAAAATGATTAAGCCTGATTATTTTGTTGAAAATCAAAGTAAAGGCAGTAACGAGCACGACAAACTGAAGCCACAAATGAGCGCAATGGTTATTAAAGCGCATGTTAGCGAAGGTGTAAAACTCGCTGAGGAGGAAGACCTTCCCGAAATAATTATTGATTTTATTCGCACCCATCACGGAACGTCTGTTATCCGGTATTTCTATGAAAAGGCGAAAGAAGATGATGATTTGAAAACGATGCTTCAGGAAGATCAATTCCGATACGAAGGCCCTCTCCCTTCTACCAAAGAAACCGGGATTTTATTATTAGCCGATGGTATTGAAGCAGCCTCCAGGGCTATGAAAAATCCAACCTACAACAAGCTCGAAAACCTCGTAAATAAAATGGTTGATGACCGGGTTGCTGAAGGGCAACTTAGCCATTGTCCGCTTACGTTTCGTCACCTTCAGGTAATTAAAGAAGCATTTCTGAATATTTTAGTTGGCGTGTACCACAGCCGGGTAGAATATCCTGAAGAAAAAGGAAAAGAGTCGGAAACAAATGAGCCAAAAGCTGCTGAAAAAGCTGAGAGTCCCTCCACAGAAAATGAAAACAGTGAATAATCGTGCCTTTTAAACAAGAGCTGGATTTGTATCTGCAATTTGTAAAGCTTGAGAGAGGATTGAGTGAAAATTCTGTGGTTTCATATAAAAATGACTTGGAGCGCTATTTTTTATACTTAGCTACAGAGAAAAAAATCAATGATCTTTCAGGTGTAGCTCTTAACCATATTGAAGATTTTCTAAATTACCTGGTTGATGAAGAACTTCTTTCTGCCAGTTCCCTTGCTCGTAACATCTCGAGTATCCGCGGTTTTCATGAATTTGCTGTAATTGAAGGAATTGCCAAAGCGAATCCGGCAGAGTTGGTTGAACTACCCAAAAAAGCTTCAAAACTACCCGAGGTTTTAGACCGAGATGAAATTGATGCCATACTTGGCACTCCCGACCTTACTAAACCGGCAGGAATCAGAGATAAAGCTATTCTTGAAACGTTATACGGTACAGGAATGCGGGTAAGTGAACTCACCGGATTAGAGCAAGATCGTTTGGTTTTTGAAATTGGATTTATCCGCGTGGTTGGTAAAGGTAACAAGGAACGGTTGGTACCGGTTGGTGAAATTGCCCAGGATGCTATTTCCCATTACACCGAACACGTGCGTCCCCAATTTTTTAATCCTGAAAAAGCAGATAAAGCCAAAAATAAAGTGTTTCTGAGTGTCAGGGGAAGTGCCTTATCACGTATGAGTATCTGGAATATCGTCCAAAAAGCAGCACAAAAGGCAGAGATTAAAAAAAATGTGTACCCTCACATTTTCCGGCATTCTTTTGCCACCCATTTACTGGAGGGTGGTGCTGACTTGCGGGCTGTACAGGAAATGTTGGGACATTCTTCTATATTAACCACCGAAATTTACACCCATATCGACCGTTCCTTTTTGCACCAGGTGCATAAGGAATTTCACCCCAGAGCTTAATAAAAGTTTAAACCAAAACCATTAAACATTTACTTCATGAAATTTAACAGAATACTCCTGCTTCTACTGTCTTTTTTATTTTTAAGCCAATGCCTTTCTGCCCAGGTTCTAAGTTCCAAATCATATAAAAACGGACTTATAGTTACGGCCGATAAGTACGCCTCTGAAATTGGAAAGGATATTCTTGAACAAGGCGGGAATGCCGTAGATGCTGCTGTGGCGGTTCAATTTGCACTGGCAGTAACCCTTCCCCGGGCCGGCAATATTGGCGGTGGTGGATTTATGGTGATTCGACTGGCCGACGGAGAAACAGCTACCCTCGATTTCAGAGAAAAAGCCCCCGAAAGAGCGAACCGAGAAATGTACATCAGAAATGGTGAATTTGATTCTGATTTAAGTTGGGAAGGAATCTTGGCTGTTGGTGTACCGGGTACCGTAGATGGCATGGTTAAAGCTCTTGAGCAATACGGGAAAATGCCTCTGGATTTAGTCCTTCAACCCGCCATCAAGCTTGCCAGGGAAGGATATACCCTCTCCTACTCTCACGCCCAATCCCTGAATAATCACAAAGAAACTTTTCTTAAGTACCAGGCTTCGGCAAATTATTTCACCACCGGAGATACTACCATGTTTGAAGAAGGCGATGTATTTGTACAGGAAGATTTAGCCCAAACACTCGAACGCATTGCGCGTTTTGGTCGCGAAGGATTTTATGCCGGTCCTGTGGCCGATGCCATTGTCAATGAAATGAAGCGATACCGTGGGCTCATCAACTACCGAGACCTCAGAAACTACGAAAGCAAATGGAGAGACCCTGTTGAAGTTGACTTCCGTGATTACACCCTCCACATCATGCCCCCTCCCAGCAGCGGAAGCGTTGCTATTGCCCAGATATTGAGTATGATCGACGAGTATCCTTTGGAAGAAATGGGACATAACTCAGCCGATTATGTTCATGTAGTCAGCGAAGCTATGCGCCGGGCTTTTGCTGATCGATCCTATTATTTAGGAGATCCTGATTTTGTGGATATCCCCATGAGCGAGTTGATGAGTGAGGACTATAACAACAATCGTATGACCAGTTTTAAGGATGACACTGTAACTTCTTCCTCCTCTCTATCACACGGTGAAATTCAGGGATTTATGGAATCTTCAGAAACCACTCATTTTTCAGTAGTTGATGAAGATGGAAACGCGGTTGCTGTTACTACCACCCTGAATGGGTCTTTTGGGAGTCACGTCTCGGTGAGTGGTGCAGGATTTTTGTTGAATAATGAAATGGATGATTTTTCAGCACAGCCCGGCGAACCGAATGCTTACGGACTGATTGGTGCTGAGGCTAATGCCATTGAGCCCGGTAAAAGAATGCTCAGCAGTATGTCGCCCACCATTGTAACCAAAGATGGTAAAGTGAGCATGGTATTGGGAGCAGCAGGTGGTCCCAGAATCATCACAGCAACATTACAAAGTTTTTTGAATACCGCCTTGTTTGATATGAGTTCTCAGCAGGCCACAGCGCAGCCCCGTTTTCATCATCAGTGGCTTCCGGATGTGATCTTTTTTGATGACTTTGGGTTAAGCCCTGATACGCAAGTGCTTTTGAAAGCCAAAGGCCATACCTTTTTCCCTATGCCCGGCATTGGAAGAGCTCATAATATTTTTATTGATCGTAATGGATTTTTGAACAGCGGAGTCGATCCCCGGGGCGACGGATATGCCGCCGGTTACTAATGAAGTAAATATTTACGTTATATTAGCCTCATTGAATTAGAATTCTACACGTTAATCTTTTAAGATAAACATGGAACAGTCGTATCAATCCATTACCTGGCAAGAAGATCATTTAGTAATACTGGACCAAACTCAACTTCCTCAGAGAGAAATCTATTCTGATGTGAATACCGTTGGGCAAGTTTGGGAAGCGATCAAGAAACTGAAGGTCCGTGGAGCACCGGCCATTGGTATAGCCGCCGCCTATGGGCTTTACCTTGGAGTCAGAGAACTTGAATCAAAAAATTTCACCAGTTTTAATGTGGAGTTGAACCGTTGGATGGAGTATTTAAAATCTGCCCGGCCAACAGCTGTAAACCTGAGTTGGGCTTTGGAACGTGTGAATCAAACCGTGTTTGCCAATAAAGATAAAGAGCTGGATGAGATTAAGGATATCATGCTTGAAACGGCAAAAACTATTCATGATGAAGACAAACGAGTTTGCGCACAGATTGGTAAAAACGGTGCAGAGTTGGTATCCAAAGAAGCCAACATATTAACCCATTGCAATACCGGTGGACTGGCAACAGGTTCTTATGGAACTGCTTTTTCTGTCATTTTGCATGCACACAATGATGGTAAGGAAGTCCATGTTTGGGTTGATGAAACCCGTCCGCTTTTACAAGGAGCCAGACTTACAACCTGGGAATTGAAAAAGGCAGAAATTCCATTTCATTTAATTACTGATTCTGCTGCCGGAGCGCTGATGAATACCGGGAAAGTAGACCTGGTGATTGTTGGAGCTGACAGAGTGGCTGCCAATGGTGATACCACCAATAAAATTGGAACCTATTCCCTGGCTGTTTTGGCTCATGAAAATAACATTCCATTTTATGTTGCCTTACCCCTCTCTACTTTTGATCTGGAATCTGAATCCGGAGATGAAATTGTTATTGAAGAGCGTGATGAAGAAGAGGTTACTCATTTTGGGAAATCTATGATCACTCCAAAGAAGACTGAGGCTTATAATCCCGCATTTGATGTTACCCCTAATAAATACATCACCGGGTTTGTAACAGAAAAAGGAATCATTGAACCAGATTTTAAAGAAAACATCAGGAAACTTTTTGATTAGTATTAGAAGAATGTTTGGTTTCTTCAGTTGCTAAGTCAGGCTCTGCTTCCATTTCGTTATCCTCCAGTTCAGGAGCAGATGTTGTTGTTATTCTTTCACGGTGAATGTTGGCTGTTACCCCTGCTGAACTTCCCAATATAGCTCCTATTCCCGTAGATAAGTAGATGTTGAAACCTGTCAACCAGCTTAAGCCAAATCCCAATGCAATTCCAATCAATGTTGCCAATACCCAAACAAACAAGCTTTTCATTTTCTTTTGAATTTAGGTTAAGGTTAAAGTCCCAATTTTAGCTTGAATGTTGTCACGTCGGTTGAGGAATATTCAAGCTCAGCATTCAGTTGCTTGGTGAAAGCCCTGATAATTCTCATTCCAATTCCTTTAGCAGCCTTTTTCTCGAAATCTTCGGGTAACCCTTTTCCGTTATCCGTCACCTTTAAGAACACTTCTCCGTTTTTTTCATACAGTTCAATCACAATTTGACCGGACTCACCGGGATCAAAAGCATAAATGCAGGCATTCATCACAAGCTCATTTATGATAAGTGCAAATGGCATAGCCCGCCCCATATCAAGGGTAACATTCTCGTTCGCATTCACTTTAATTTGAATATCTTTTTTCTCCTTTCTCAGACCTTGTTGCACCCTGTTACTGAGCTTGATTGCGTAGTTTTTCAAATCAACATAGTTGGTTTGCTTGGCTTGAGCCATAGACTCATGCACAATGGTCAAAGATCGAATAAGTGAATGCAAATCTTTTAAAATTTGATCATTTGTTTTTCCTGAATCATGCTTCAGCTGCAATTCCAAAACAGCCAAAACCATAGTCAGGTTTGTACGTACCCGATCATGAATTTAATTTAAAAGCTGGTTTCGCTCATCTAAAGCTGAACTCAACTTCAACTCTTTTTCTTTCAAAGTGTTTGTCTGCGAATCTACCTGTTCTTGCAGCGATGTATTCCAACTCCCGACCAGATAAATACTTCCAATTCCAATAAAAAACACCAACACAATTGAAATCCATGTAACAATCTCGAAAGACTCATTTACGCTCATCATACTATTAAAAACCTGCTGAGAGAGTCCTGAGCCTGCTATTTCTTTTTCAATAGATTGAGATCCTAATAACTTTGCAGAAATAATAAACATCGCTAAAACCAGCACTACCGTTGTTATCGCAGAATATATCCAGGTAAGTGAAACCTCTTTTTTTTCAGGAACATCAAACATTTTATTTCTGAAACGATACACCGCCGGAGTAAACAAATACAGTATGGGGCCACCAACTAAAATGGCTTGTAAAAACAAACTAACCCACCAGCTTTTCCAAATAACGAGGGTTTCAAATAAGGGTAGATTATAAAAACGACTCCACACAAAAGCCCCTAACGAACAAGCAAGTGCAGCAAACAGAGAAACAACTACGTAGAAGGTAAAACTCCTCAACGTTCGCAGCCCCAAATCAAAAGAGACGCAGTAGTATGACAAAGCGTAAACGGCCAACCCTAAGGTAAATGACATAGAATATAGCAGTGACCAATACCAGGTCATTGCAGCCGTAAAAGCCAACACAAAAGTTGATACAAAAACGGGAATAAAACCCCATTCAAAACCCAGCCAAAACATCAACAACATCCCGATGAGCATTGGGATTTGAATCAAAAAGACCTGCCCAATCTTATCTTGATTCAGGATATCGGAAAAACCAAAAAAGTGCTCTACAATAAAAACAGATGTAATGCTCAATCCAATAAGCAACACCCAAATTCCTAAAAGACTCAAAAATTTCTGATTACCAAAACCAGTCTTTCCAAGTAAGTAATCCATAGTTAGAGGCTCATAACTACAAATACTTGAATCTTCTTGTTTACTTGCCACCATTAATACTCCGATCTAATTCGACTTTATTTAATGCATTGAGCAGTAAATGCTTACGCTTTAATTGTTAATTAATGTAAGTTAAAATTTTCTAATTATCATCGTTGAACATAGAGTATCAACAAAAGACTTCTATATAATAATTTGCTCACAAATACCGGACTACATTATCGGTCTGTACCATATGATGAGAACCATGCCAAACTACTTTTCCATCACGAAGTATGAGCACTTGAGGCGATTCGTGCCTTACATGTAATTGCTGTGAAATATACCCGGCTATATTTCTTTGGCCTATCACATCAATAAGGTAGAAATCTGTCTTTTTTATTTTCTCTTCTGAAATTGATTTCAAATTCTGAAGTGCAAAAAAGCTGGTGGCGCACCGCGTACTGTGTTTATACAAGACTTGCGTTTTATGGTTTGATGAAAGAATAATTTCATCGACTTCTTTCTCCGAAGAAACTCTGTTCCATCCACTCTCAGAACTTGTCAATTCCTCTTCTCTTCCCTGGTTGCTGAAAATATTCCCAAGTGTCTTAAAAAAATTCATAACAGTATATACCTAAAATTAAATTTCACTCAAGTTTATGTAACTAATTTTCTAATTTACGAATCATTCTTTACTGAAATTCATTTACTTAAACAGATAAAGCAATAGATTTAACCAAAAAGTAGGAGATTCATGAATACTCAAATAAAAGCGCAATGGCTGGGTCATTCCGCCTTTCGTCTCGAAAGCCAATCAGGAAAAGTAATTTATATTGACCCATTTTTGAAGGACAACCCCACTACGCCTGACGAGTATAAAGAAGTAAAAGAAGCTGACTATGTACTGTTGACCCACGGCCACGAAGATCATGTAGGTGATACCGTGGAAATTGCAAAAAACACCGGGGCAAAAGTAGTTGGAATTTTAGAACTCATCGGCATTTTAAAAGAAGAAGGACTACCGGAAGATCAGGCCTTAGGATTTAATAAAGGCGGAACGGTTCATTTTGATGATTTTTCTGTCACCTTGGTTTCTGCGAATCACAGTTCTTCCTATAAAGGAAAATATGCCGGAGATCCCGGTGGATTAGTCCTCTCTTTTGAAGACGATATTTGTATCTATCATATGGGCGACACTAATATTTTTGCAGATCTTGAACTCTATGGAGAACTGTACCGTCCCCATGTGGTATTAGCTCCTATAGGTGATCACTTCACAATGGGCCCCGAAGAAGCAGCCTATGCGGTAGATATGATCAGATGCAAAATTGCTGTGCCTATCCATTATGGAACATGGCCTCCAATTGCCAGCGATCCTGAAGAATTCAAAGAGATACTCGAAGAGATTAGCGACACAGAAGTACTCATCCCAGAGAAAGGGGCTAATTTTTTGAGTTGATTTAGACTTTTACGGTAACCTTATCATAGCCATTAATTTGAAATATAATTTGTGGCTTTTTTATTGTTTTAACTTGTAACCTTATTCCTCTTATCGTTTCAGTGATCAATTATTTTTTGTAGTATAGAGTACTAACTAAACTACGGCGTTAATATTTAATCTTAACAAAATCTCTCCATTATGAAGTTAAAACATTTACCATTGATGATGGTCATGCTTCTGCTTATCGGAATCCCGGAGGCAGTTCACAGCCAATCAGTATCTGAGACAAGCTACAATGCTTTGGAACTACGGAACATCGGGCCGGCTTTCAACGGCGGACGTATTGCTGATATCGACATTCATCCTGACGATGAAAATACCTGGTATGTTGCGGTTGGGTCCGGTAACGTATGGAAAACAACCAATGCCGGTATAACCTGGGATCCAATTTTTGATAACCAAAATTCTTATTCAATCGGTAACGTCACTATTGATCCAAGTAATCCCAACATTGTTTGGGTTGGAACCGGTGAAGATGTAGGTGGTCGGCATGTTGGTTTCGGAGATGGAATTTATAAAAGTACCGATGGTGGCCAAAGCTGGGATCATATGGGGCTTAAAAATTCCGAGCACATCTCAACCATATTAGTTCACCCGGAGAACTCTGACGTTGTATGGGTTGCTGCCGAAGGTCCTTTATGGAGCAGCGGTGGAGACCGAGGATTATATAAAACGACAGACGGTGGTGAAACCTGGAATAATGTCCTTAGTGGAAATGAATGGACAGGTGTTACTGACATCGTTATAGATCCGAGAAATCCTGATGTGCTTTATGCCGCAACCTGGCAACGCCACAGAACGGTAGCTGCCTATATGGGTGGTGGACCTGACACAGGAATTCACAAGAGTACCGATGGCGGAGAAACATGGACAGAACTCCGACGTGGACTTCCTTCCTCTAATATGGGTAAAATAGGCTTGGCAATTTCCCCGCAAGATCCGGATATCGTATACGCAGCCATTGAATTGGAACGAAGAACCGGTGGTGTATATATGTCTGATGACAGAGGGGAATCCTGGAGAAGAATGTCTGATGCAGTTTCAGGAGGAACAGGCCCCCACTACTATCAGGAACTTTATGCCTCTCCTCATAACTTTGGGCAAATTTTCTTAGTCAGTAATTATAGCCTTGTATCCGATGATCATGGTGCAAATTTCCGTACCATCAACAATAACAACAAACATGTTGATGACCACGCTATTGCCTTTAAAGAAAGTGATCCTGACTATATAATGTTTGGATCTGACGGTGGGTTGTATGAAAGCAATGACTTTATGGAAACCTGGCGCTTTATCGATAACATGCCCATCATGCAGTACTACAAAATCTCTGTAGATAATGCCAAGCCTTTTTACCATGTGTTTGGTGGAACTCAGGATAATGGTTCCAATGGCGGACCATCTCAAACTACAAATGATGGAATAAGAAACAGAGATTTCTTTAAAACCCTTGGAGCAGATGGTCATGATTCTGCCACAGAACCCGGAAATCCTGAAATTCTATATGGTGAGTTTCAGCGTGGTGCTCTTCACAGAATTGATCGTAAAACCGGGGAGCCTATATTTATTCAACCTCAACCCGGTGAAAATGAAGGACAAGAACGATTTAACTGGGATGCTCCTATTGAAGTAAGTCCTCATGAGCCTACTCGCTTATATTTTGCCTCCTACCGTGTTTGGAGATCTGATGATCGTGGCGACAGCTGGACAGCCGTTTCCGGGGACTTGACACGCAGTCAGGAGCGCATGGAACTTGATATCATGGGTAAGCAGCAAAGCTGGGACAATCCATGGGATATCAGTGCCATGTCGGATTATAATAGCATTACTTCTCTGGAAGAATCTCCACATGAAGAAGGTGTTATTTATGCCGGCACCGATGATGGTCTGCTACACGTAACTGAAGATGGCGGCGGAAACTGGCGGCGGATTGAACTTGGTGACATAGATGGCCTTCCATCATTACCATTTGTTAATGATATTATGGCCGATCTCCATGAACCTAACACCGTGTATGTAACTATGGACAATCATAAATATGGTGATTTCAGCCCATACATTATTAAGAGTACGGACAAAGGTAATTCCTGGGAACTTATTTCCGGAGACCTTCCCGACCGTCACTTGGTTTGGAGAATGGTACAAGATCATGTAGATCCTGACCTGATGTTTGCAGCTACCGAATTTGGACTATTCTTTACAGTTGACGGAGGAAATGAATGGGTTGAACTCAATGGTGGAGCACCTACCATCTCCTTCCGGGATGTCACAATCCAGCGAGAACATGAAGATGTAGTAGCGGCTTCCTTTGGCCGGGGATTATTCATTCTCGATGACTACACACCTTTGCGACATATTAATGAGGAAACACTTAGTCAGGATGCCAAATTGTTTCCAACGCAAGATGCTTTTTGGTATTCACCGGTTAATGTAGTCGACTCACAAGGTGATGATGAGTACGTAGCTGAAAACCCACCGTTTGGTGCTGTTTTCACTTACTATCTCAAAGACAGCTATTTATCTAAAGAAGCTGAACGTCGCCAGCGAGAACGAGAATTGGACGAAGACGAAGATGTACCATTTCCGGGATGGGATGCACTGGATGAAGAGATTGCCTCTGAAAATCCTTACGTGCAAATTACCATTAAAGATGAAAATGGTGAGATTATAAATCGAGTACGTGGGGCGGCCAGTAAAGGCATCCATCGCGTGAATTGGGAATTACGTCATACTTCCAAAAACTGGGTAGATCCTTCTTCAGGTGGTGGAGGTTGGTTTAGCGACTCCTTCCCTGTTGTTCCGGGAACTTACACCGCTGAAATGTCTGTAGTGGATAACGGAGAAGTAACAAAACTATCTGAACCGGTTTCATTTGATGTAGTTCCACTTCAGGAAGGAGCTCTTGAAAGAAAACCCGACTCTCGCCGTCAGGCTTTTATGGATAACCTTATTGCCTTTCAAAACGATCTAACAGCTACTTCAGATCTTCTGGATGAGCAAATGGACAGAGTGAATGCCATGAAAACAGCATACAACCGAGCTGAGGAAGAAGACCCTGCACTGCTGAAACGAATTCATGATGCAAGAATGAGGCTTCTTGAAATCGATAAAGAAATGAGCGGCAGTGAAGCTAAAGGAGAAGTCGGTGAAAGCGGACCTCCTACCCCAAGCAGCCGTATGTACGTAGGCTTCAGAGCGCTGAATACGACGTATGGTCCTACAGCTAATCACGAAAAAGCTGTTGATGCCGGAAAAGCTGAACTTCAGGCTATTAAGCAAGACCTGAATGCATTTATTAATTCTGAAATGCAACAAATTGAACGAGCACTTGAAGCAATCGGTGCCCCTCCTATCAAGGAGTAAAAATTAATTTCAATTCTTAAAACAAGAAAAGGAGAAGTGTAAAAGCTTCTCCTTTTTTATTAATCCAAATTCTTGTATAAGCTTCTCCATTTGAAGAAACTAATCAACAGTAAAAGTCTTAGAAACCGGATCAGCATACCCTTCCAATAAAAAAGCGGAGATTTCATAGGTACCCGGTTCTAATTCGTCTTGAAATGGAATATCAATTTCAAAAACTTTTCTGCTTCCGTTTTTAATATCCAGCGAAGTCACCACCGTCAGGCATGCCTGTTCCTGACTACTGTCAAAAATCACCTCTTCTCCTTTTGAAATCACAAATCCAAACTGACAACTTGAAGGGAATTCAAAGGAAATTTTTTTACCGGTATTATTTAAGATCTCAAAAGAAGCTTCAATATCCCTTAATCGTTCTATTGTTTCATTCTGCAATTCAAGGGACGTGGAAAGTTCTGAATGAGAATCAGATAACAAATCACATCCTGACATCAATATTAGCAGTACTCCGATCAATAATTTCTTCATCGCTTTAGGTTTAGTTTTTAGTTATTACTTCAGGTCATAACAGCTTTTAAAAGCTACTTTTTTAAATTTATGTTATATACCATTTTTATGTAAACTAACTTATGCCTGATAATATTACCAAATACAGCGAATCTTTTAAAATTCGAGCCAATGAAGTCAACCAAGAGAAAAAAGCTACATTGGGAGCGATTTGCTCCCTCTTTCAGGAAGTGGCCGTAAATCACGCTCTAAAACTGAATTTTGACATTACCCAGCTCAACGAGCAAAACCTGACTTGGGTGTTGCATCGTATGGATATCAATATAGATCGATTTCCGGATTGGAGAGAAACCATAATCATTGAAACCTGGCCGGCTGCCGGTGATGCGCTACGGGCTTATCGGGACTATAGAATTTTGGACGCTTCTGGAAAACAAATTGGCTGTTGTTTAAGCTACTGGATGATGATGAATCTAAATACTCGTCGCCCTACCCGAATGCCCAAAGAAGTTTTAGATATGAGATTAAAGGAATTTGACCATGTACTTCCGGTTAAAACAGACAGAGTGAAACCTTTTGAGAACCCCGATACTGAATCAACTTTTACCGTTCGAAATTCTGATCTGGATATGAATAATCACGTTAATAATGCCAGGTATGTTGAGTGGATGCTTGAATCATTAGAAATTGAACAAAAAAATAAGATCACAACTTTAGATGTAATGTTTATGAAAGAAAGTGTTGCAGGTGATACTGTGATTTCTCAATGCAAGTCGACGGCTAATGATAGCTATAAACATCAGTTGAAAAATCAGAATGGAGACACTTTATTAATTGCTAAATCCGGGTAATTATATCCACTATAATGGAAATCTCATCAAACAATTTTATTTTTGAATTTGAATGATTTCTCCCTGTCCAATTTTAAACAGGAAGTTCGGAGTGATCTTAAATTTAGTTTCCTCTGCGGTTACCTCACCCAAAAAAGAATATTCATCATTCTCCACATTTAGCACATGAAAAAGATGCCTGGTTTCTGTTGTTGGGGAATACTTTGCTTATCTCTGTTATCATTGCCCTCTAGGAGCCTGTCGGACTTAACCCATCGAATGAACTAAGAATTGACTTAGAAGATTAATCAAATTTTTGAGGGCCT
>NZ_JAVLBQ010000050.1:0-16054 GCF_031581265.1 Gracilimonas sp. | reverse complement strand
AGGCCCTGGAAGCTACCGCCCGGCAACTTCAGCAGTGGTTGGATCAACTCGATCAGGCCGACCATGATGATCCTTCTTATTCAGAATCGATAGCTTTAACTTGCCCGTTTTCCAACAGATAAAAAGTATCCCCAACATCTACGATATATCTCATATAATGATCGGAGATCAGAACCCCCTTCCCTTGCTTTTTCACGGCTTTAATATGTTCTATAATTTTTTCAATTAAAATGGGCGACAAACCGGTAAAAGGCTCATCCAACAACAGGAAATCTCTGTTTAGTGAAATCACAAATAGAATTTCCACGTACCTTCTCTCTCCGGTTGAAAGGTTTTTAATGTTGCTATCTTTTACCCGCTGAATAATGTCATCTTTATTAAAATCACCTTCATTTATCAATTCATTCACTTTTAGTGATGTCGGCAAAAATGATTTTTGGGGTAAATAAGCCAAGTGTTCAAATCGCTCTTTCTTTGAGGCTCTGTGAAGTCGTTTATCCCTGAAACGTGTTATTCCATTATCCGTATGAAGCTGTCCCGCCGCAATTTTGAACAAGGTGCTTTTACCGGAGCCATTCCTTCCAATCAGGCAGGTAATACTCCCTTGCTCAACTTCAAGATATACCCCCTTTAACACCTCCAAATCTTGGTAATTAAAGAACACGCTATCCAAGATCATTTTTGACTTACACATAGTGACCTATACTAAAGGATAACAACATTTTTATAATCAGCACTGACAAGTATGGGGGAAAGATGGATACATTTAAATTATCATAAAATGGAAGCTGGTTACTATTCTTAATTTCAAAATAACTAATTGCCGGTGTAATAAAGCCACTGTATAGAATCGCCCTTTGTATAATTGATAGAACATCACCGGGATTTACGTAAATCGGTAAGACAATCAGTAAGAGCAAAACTCCCATGTCTATCAGAAAATACTTTTTTAGAAGAATTTTATAAGCCAACCTTTTCATGTCAGATTATAGTAAAAAAATAGAATATGGTTCTTTTACTCCAAATCCCGCTCGCTTCTGAAGCTCTGCGTCGGAGCATACATTGAGGCTAACGAAATTTATTGATTGAAACCCAACGAGTTCTAAAGCCCGCCCTTTTGAGAAAGCTTTAAACCCGCTAAGTATGCATTTGTGCATTTATTTTGGTACTGTTACAACAGCAAATTTTAACTAACGGGATGTATAGATGAAAAGACAACTATTCAGTTATGGTATTTTGATGTTTTTATTGCTGGTATCAAGTTCCCTTTATGCACAAAAGAAAGATCTTGAACCGGCTGATTACGCACAATGGCAAAGTATTTATGGCACCGCTTTTTCTGATGATGCCAACTGGTTTGCCTATCAAATTTCTTTGGTTGAAGGAGACGGGTGGCTGATGCTCACCAACGTCAACTCTGATGAAGAGCATAAATTTATGTACAGCTCAAGCCCTGTTTTTTCGAACGATAATAAATGGTTTGCCTTCCGTATAGGAGTATCAGAAGATGAGGCTGAAAAACTGGAGGAACAAGATAAGCGAGTGCAATATGACTTGGGTCTGATGAACCTCGCCACATCAGAAGTGGATACTATCAAAATGATTCAGGATTTTGATTTCAATGAGACCGGAAGTCACCTTGTGATGCAAAAGTATAAAGCTGAAGGGGTGAAATCAGATGGCACGGATCTCATCCTTAGAGATTTAAGTACCGGATCGAATCAGCTGTTGGGAAATGTTTCCGATTATAGCTTTAACGACAGCGGCTCTCATCTTGCGCTTACTATTGATGCCTCCGAAAAACTCGGTAATGGCGTTCACTTGGTAAACTTGTCAAAAAATTCGGTTACCGTACTGGACAGTGACACCGAAACCTACAAAGGCCTCACCTGGCATGATGAAGACAATGCACTCGCTTTCATGAAAACGAAAAGTGATACTGTTCACAAAGACGAAACGCATACGGTTCACGCCTTTCCTAATGTAAACCGGCCAAGTTCTGCTATGACCTTTGATCATACCGAGAACAACAGCATTCCGGAACATCACAGAGTCGTGGATTTCGCCGGAATAACCTGGTCTGATGATGCTGAAACGGTTTTATTTGGCATCAAAGAGTGGGAGCTGGATACTGAAGAACCGGAAGATACCTCAGCCATTGCTAAGCTAAACGAAGGCATGGATCCAACTAATGTTGAAATTTGGCACTGGGAAGATGCTGAAATCCAACCCCAGCAGGAAGTACGACAGAATCAGAATCGTCGCGATAATTACTTATCTGCATGGCACTTGAATGATGATCGGTTTGTGCAGCTTGAAGATGATCAAGTTGAGAATGTAAATCTTACCGGAGATCAAAAACATGCCATCGGCTACGATCCGAATCCTTATGAACCTGCTTTCCGGGAACAATGGAATGACATCTACCTGGTTGATGTGGATACGGGAGATCGAACGATGATCCTTGAACGTCACGAAAATGCAAGCAGCAGTCCGGGTGGAGAATACGTACTCTATTTCAAAGATAATGACTGGTGGACCTACGATATCAGCGAAGAATCGCATACCAATATCACCGAAAATATTGATACCCGTTTTGAGAATTATAAAGCTGTTTTTGGCCGGGAAAATTTTCGTCCCTTTGGCAGCGGACAATGGGTTGAAGGCGATGAATGGGTCCTGCTTTATGACGAATACGATGTATATCGCGTTTGGGCTGATGGCAGTAACCACGAAAACCTGACCAACGGAACCGAAGACGAAATTCAGTACCGCCAAACCAGGTTGGATTATGAAGAAGATTACTTAGCTGACGGTGAGCCTATCTACTTCTCAAAATATGGATACTACACCAAAGACCACGGCTATGCCCGCTTAGATCGCAGAGACCGTCTGGAGGAACTTATCTACGATTCTAAAATGATAAACCGCCTGGATAAAGCCGAAGATGCCAACCAGTTTGTGTTCATGATGGAAAGTGCTACGGAGTCGCCAAACTTCTTCCACACCGGAAATAATTTCAATAACCCTAATCAAATTACGGATACCAATCCCCAGCAGGAAGAATTTCATTGGGCTGATGATGAGCTCATCACCTTCACCAATGCCCGTGGCGATAAGCTACAGGGACGCCTGCTGTACCCTGCCAACTACGAAGAAGGCAAGGAGTATCCCATGATCACTTATATTTATGAGCTGCGTTCGCAAAACATGCACAACTACAGCATCCCATCACGAACCAGTGCATATAATATGCGCCGGTATTCTTCCGAAGGATATTTTGTGTTTGAGCCTGATATCAATTACGAACTTCGTGATCCGGGAGTTTCTGCGGTTGAAAGTGTAGTTCCTGCCGTTGAAACCGTCTTGGAAACCGGCATGATCGATGAAGATAAAATCGGGCTGACCGGTCACTCCTGGGGAGCCTACCAAACCGCATTCATCATTACCCAAACTGATATATTCAACTCTGCTGTCGCAGGTGCACCACTCACCAACATGGTAAGTATGTATAACTCGGTGTATTGGAATTCTGGAACGCCCGATGCCCAGATTTTCGAAGTAAGTCAGGGTAGGTTTCCAGATCCATACTGGCAAGACTGGGATAACTTCATCGAAAACTCCCCCATCTTCCAAATGGAAGACAACACCACTCCTCTGCTTGTTGAATTTGGAACCGATGATGGTGCCGTAGATTTCAATCAGGGTGTAGAATTATACAACACCATGCGCCGGATGGAAAAACCGTACGTGATGCTGGTTTATGAAGGCGAGAATCACGGTTTAGCCCGCAAGGAAAATCAGATTGATTATGCCAACCGGGCTTTTCAGTGGCATGAGCATTTCCTTAAAGGGGAAGAAGCACCGGAATGGATCGAAAGTGGGATTCCCTATTTAGAACGACCTGCTATGCAAGAAGAATAACATTTTGGACATCAATCTATAAGAGCCTGCATCAATAATTTGGTGCAGGCTTTTTTTATATCTGTCAAACAATTCTAAATATTTTTTGACACTTTTCATGATCTTCCGTTTATTTATTTTAATTTTTAAAATAAATGCGCTATGGATATTCTTTCACGAATGGAAGAGTTGATTTTGTTATCCGTTTGGAAATTGCAAGATGAGGCTTATGGGTTGGAAATCAGAAAGCACCTTTATGAACTAACGGGTCAGGATTTATCAGTCGGAGCCGTGTATGTTCCTCTTAAACGACTCAAAAAACGAGGGTACCTGGAATCCTGGGACAGTGAGCCTACAGATGAACGGGGAGGTCGTTCGAAACGATTCTTTAAACTTACCCAAAAGGGGGTTGGGGCCTTGCAACAAGTGAAAACCGTTCAAGAACATGCATGGTCAGGGTTACCTGATATTGGATTTGGCTGGACCCCTTCTAAAAGTTAATTGCTATGTCAAAACCACGTCTCATTACTTCCCTACTGGATAAGATATTGCCGCCGGATCTACACCACATCATCGGTGATTTGGAAGAGGAATTTCATTATACCAAGCAAAAGGATGGCATAGCCAAAGCCAGGCTCAGGTTTTGGTCACAATGCATTCGGTCTATCCCATGGTTTATACTTCAATCATTAATCTGGAACACTACTATGTTTTTAAACTATCTGAAAGTAAGCTGGCGTAATATTAAAAAGCACACCGGCTTTTCGCTCATCAATATTTTTGGGATGGCAGCAAGTCTCTCTGTTTGCTTGCTTTTGATTTTATTTATCATCGATCAGAAAAGTTATGATCGATTTCATGAAAACAGTGAGCGTATTGTCCGGGTTACCTTTGAAAGTTCTTCTTCCGGTAGCATGTTTGCAACCACACCGGCTTCACTGGGGGATATTTTAGCAAATCAATATCCTGAAGTCGAGCAAACAGTTAAGGTGAACGGTGGTTTTTACGGTGATTTCCGATATTCTGAAATTGATGTACCCCTTTCAGGCTTTTATGCAGGTCAAGGTTTTCTGTCGGTTTTTAGTTTTGAATTGCTACAAGGTGATATTGAAACTGCCTTAAAAGAACCCGGAAGTGTGCTGCTTACGCCCGAAAGTGCTCAAAAATTATTTGGTAATGAAGATCCATTGGGAAAAGTAATTACAAAAATCGGTAACCGGGATTATACCGTTACCGGTATCATCGATAATTCCCCAAAAACACATTTCGATTTTGAAGCTATTGCATCTTATTCAACCTTAACGGCAGACCCAGACCGAAAAGACTATTTTGACAATTGGAAGAATACCTTATGGAATTCTTATACCTATTTACTACTGGATAAAAAAGCTGAAACTGATATTTTCGAATCTAAAATTCAGCAGCAAATTGACTTGAATTATATGGAGGAAGAGGGTTCAAGAATTGCACGTTTTGCCGTTCAGCCAATAACTTCCATCAATTTGGGTACTATGAATAATAATGAAATCGGATTCGTTATCCCCGGAGTAATTGCCTGGTTTTTAATTGGATTTACCGTTGTTATTACCCTCATTGCTTGTTTCAATTATGTGAGCCTGACCATTGCCCGGTCATTAAGCAGGAGTAAAGAAGTAGGTGTCCGAAAAGTACATGGGGCTCATCGTTCAAGCGTAATGAAGCAGTTTATACTTGAATCGATAATGATTGTGATGTTTGCTTTGCTGTTTTCAACTTTTTTATTGCAATGGCTATTGCCGGAATTCAACAGCTTATACTTTATCAATTTTATGAAAGCATCTGTGGATACTTCCCTATTGCTTCAGCCTGAGGTTCTTTTGGTCTTAATTGCATTCAGTGTAATAGTGGGAATTTCAGCTGGTCTTTATCCTTCCATTTATCTTTCATCTTTTAACCCGGCCCAGGTGCTAAAAGGTTTATCAAATACCCACAATATTTCAGGGCAAACATTAAAGAAGATAATCACGGTGGGCCAGTTCACCTTTTCCATCATTTTTATCACTACATCCATCATGTTGTACCTTCAATTTAACCATTTGGTAAACACCGATTATGGATTTAATGATGAAGCCACTATAAGTATACAGCTTAAGGATGTTCAATTAACTCAAATCAAAAATGAATTATCAGCAAACCCGGATGTGCAGTCTGTGACAACTGTTTTCCCTATTCCGGGTACAGGATCTACTTATATTGAAGAAGTTAGTTCGGTCACCGGTTCAGAAAAAATTGAGGCACCCTCATTTCGCGTTGATGAAAATTTTATCCCAACAATGGAATTGAATTTACTGGCCGGACGAAATTTCAACCCTACACTGAGTTCTGATTCTACCCATTCCGTTATTATCACTAAAGCATTAATGCAAAAATTAGGCTTTGATACACCGGTTGATGCAATAAATAAAGCCATTGAAATGACAAATTATGATGCCCCTGTTACCATAGCCGGTGTAGTTGACAACTTTGTAGCGACGGATATTACCAGCACAAATGACCCAAGCATACTGCTTTTTCAACCCAAAAAAAGCCGGTTTGCCCTCATCAAAATGCAACCCGGTAAAACCGTTGGTTTTGTAAATGAATTGGAGTCACTATGGGAAAACATGAACAGTGCCTTCCCACTTCACTACACCATATTAAACGAAGAACTGCGCAACAATCCAAGTTTAAGCGTTTTTATAGATATGATTAAAATATTGGGATTAATGGCTGTGTTCTCAGTATTTATTTCTTGTCTTGGGTTACTTGGATTGGCCATTTATTCTTCAGAAAACAGGGTTAAAGAAATTGGAATTCGAAAAGTACTGGGGGCTTCTGTCAACCAGTTGGTGCTTACGCTTTCTAAGGAGTATTTGTGGATGATTGCCATTGCGGTTTTAATCAGTATTCCGGCCTCATGGTTTATCAATTCCCTTTGGCTTCAAACCATGTCTAATAAAGCTGAATTTGGCCTTTCAGTTCATCTTTTTGGAGCGCTGTTGGCAACGGTTTTAGCATTGTTAACTATCAGCAGTCAAACATATCGTTCAGCAAAAACAAACCCGGTTTCTAACCTGCGTTCTGAATAGAGTTCAACCAATTTACCCCTGATACATCTCAGCCACATTTAGCAGCTTTCGTAAATCTACAACCCGTTCCATTTCCTCTTTTCGCTCATAGCTGTGAATGAGGTTTCGGATGCAACGTAAAATGATGTCCATGTTCGTGGCTATCTGGAAATGCTCCGGACGGGCTTCAATATTATTTTTCTTCAAAAAGAAATAGCATTGATCATAGGTAACTATAGCCCCGTTATCGTAGGGATCGATGAGTAACTCTTCTTTATCTCCCACGTAATTCAGCATAAAATGGATGGGCATATTGATGCCGAAAAAGGGCAGCTCAAGGCGCCTTGCTACGAACATTACAATAAGGCTAAGGGAAATAGGAAGTCCTTTTCGGTTATCAATAACCTTATCCAAAAAACAATTTCTTGGGGCATGATAGTCTTCCGCATCTCCCCTGAAATTCAAATCTTCGAAAATAAACTTAAGAAACCCCTTCATTTTACGTTTTTCATCAAGTTTATACTTTACCTGATGCTCAACAATGTCAGCAAAATGATCCAGTTTAGCCTGGTAATTGGATATTCTAAGGGTTGGATTTCCAAAACGAGCCAAAGTGAATATTGCCGTTTCCAAACTCCTTCTTGTTTTAACGCCTCCCTCTAAAATCTCCAGGAAATCCTGCTCCAGTGTCTCAAACGTCAGCTTATGGATGATTTCATTTACCTTTTCCCTGGCATCTTCTGTATTCACTTCCGCCCGATATTCATCCAGCAGAGGCACGGCATTTTCACCCAGTTCCTGCAACCGATTTTCCACACTTTCTTTCACAAACGGATCCGGATCATCCATTAAAAAAAGTAGTGACTCAATTTCATTTTTAGTGGTCATAATAAATTCCTTTGCTCTGAGCGGTCAAGATATTGATTCAATAAACCAATTACTGCTTATAAATCCGCTCGTTAACCTGTATATTTCACCGCTTTAATTAATCAACCGTATAACTGTTTTATGGATATAAATGTTTCTTCTGAAATCGGACATTTACAGGGGGTAATTGTTCACACTCCGGGACGTGAGGTCTCTTTGGTGAACCCCGAACTTAAAGATGAACTGCTTTTTGACGATATCATCTTTGAAGAAGATGCCCGCGGAGAACACCTTGACATGCTCGATATCTTTAAAGCCGCTATGCCCTCCGGCGGACAAGTAATCGAAATTGTAGATCTGCTGCTTGAAGTTTTTGAGCAAGATGATGCCCGTGCGTATTTTGTAGAACAATTCGTAAAAGAATTTCCGGAAGCAAACCTGCATGTCATCGAGCAAGAGATGACCAAGTTAAATAATCAGGATTTTGTAAACTTCATCGTACAAGGATACCTGAAAAACTCTAAAGGGTTTACCTTGAATCCTTCTCCTAACTTATTGTTTACCCGAGATCTTGCAGCCGTAGTAGGTGGAAATATTTTGATTTCAAAAGCCGCTAAAAAAGCCCGCCGGCGTGAATCTCTGATGATGGAAACCTTGGTTAATTTTCATCCCTTATTTAAATCGGTGAAAGAAAATGCCATCCGCATAGCAGGGCAGCAATCTATTGAGGGCGGTGATGTACTGGTGGTATCCAACAAACTGGTTTTAATTGGAATGAGTCAGCGCACTTCCTTTAGCGGATTGATCAAAGCCACGGAGGGATTATTAGATAATGGAGTAGAAACCGTTCTGGCGGTAGATATCCCGAAGCAGCGTTCATCCATGCACCTTGATACCATTTTCACCTTTGCTGATCACAATGAATGTATTGCTTTTCCACCGGCCATCATGGAACAAGAAGACAATGTTGTAGCCCTGTTCAAAGACGGAGATTCTATTAAAACCGAAACCCGTCAGTCATTGCTATTGGCTCTCGAAGAATGTACCGACAAAGATTTCAATTTCATCAAATGCGGTGGGGAAGACCGAACTAATCAGTTCCGTGAACAATGGACCGACGGTGCCAACGTTTTTGCCCTTGCCCCCGGAATAATTGTGGGCTACGAGCGTAATACCAACACTTTTAATTCCCTGGTTGAACACGGCTATGATTTAATGAATCAATTTGAATTTGTAGAAGAATACAGCAAAAAGGAACTGGACCCCAATTCGGGAAAAAAGATAGCCATCAGTTTTCAGGGGCATGAATTATGCCGGGGCCGGGGCGGCGCTCGCTGTATGACCTTGCCTATTTCAAGAAAACCGCTAACTGTTTAAAGAGAGACGATTGAGCCAAAATCCATTTCAAGACGAAATTACTACCGATTACGAAGTTATTTCATCAAAACAAGAGCCTAAGAATAAGCCTGACACCAAAACCATGTTAAAGCATCTGGGTTTGTTCTTGCTCACTGTTTTCTTTGTGACAATGACGGGAGCCAATTTTGTAGGGTTTGATCCGGTCCTATTTCCCTTCGGCATCCCAAATACCGGTGACATACTCCGCGGACTTTTGTTCGCCGGATTACTCCTCGCCTTTTTAACCTTCCACGAATTCGGGCATTACTTTGCCGCGGTTCACCATAAAATTAAGGTCACCTTACCCTATTATATTCCCATTCCCTTGGGCATAGGTACGCTTGGCGCAGTGATCCGTATCAAGGAACGCATCAATAAAATGCATAAACTTTTTGATGTGGGGGCCGCCGGTCCAGTAGCCGGTTTTATAGTGGCCTTAGCTGTGCTGCTCATTGGATTTGCCACTTTGCCCGAGCCGGATTTCGTCCAAAATTTTGCCGGTCACGAAGAACTCAAAGAATATGTAGCCCAAAATGGTGCTTATCCCGATTTCATAACCGATGAAGTAGAAGGACAGGGCGTGCTTACCGTTGGTAATACCATCCTCTATACAGCGCTTGCCTCCATGTTTGATAACGTCCCTCCAATGTGGGAGATGTATCATTTTCCGTTTTTGTTTGCCGGATGGCTGGGATTATTTTTTACCGCATTAAACCTCATGCCTGTCGGACAACTGGATGGGGGACATATTCTATATTCACTCATTGGATATAAAAAACACAGTATTGTCGCCCGGATTTTCTTTGCCTGTATTACCGCCTTAGCCGGAACAGAAGTCATCCCCGTACTCCGTGAATTAATTTCAAATTATGTACAGCTTCCCTATGCTGAATGGGTAGTCTGGGGGTTTGCCTTATATATCCTAATGAATAAAGCATTCCGCACAAAGGGATACTGGGTAAACGCTATGATCGGCCTTTCTGTACTCCTTACCATTGGATATTATTCTATTTTTGGAATTCCCGACCCCGGTCAATCCTCCTTTATCTGGCTTATATGGAGTTTCTTTGTTGCCTTTGTGGTGAAAGTGGAACATCCTCCCGTTCAGATCGAAGAGAAATTATCTCCCACTCGCCGCGTGATAGGATGGCTGAGTATGCTTATCTTCATACTCTGTATTAGTCCCAACCCAATTTATATGAATTAATGAAAACACTACGAATATTTAGCTTTTTAGTACTATCAATAGGATTATTCACCGCTTGTTCAGAATCTTCTCAATCTCTGGATCAGCAAGTGGATACTTTAATTGCAGAACAAAGTTTTGATGAAGCCCTGGCACTGCTTGAAGATCAAGAAGCCTCTGAGGAAGTAACATCACTCAAAGAAAATGTGCACCTGCAGCATGGTATCTACCTGATTTATAATGCCGATCCGGCTTCCATGCGGGAAAACGCCAATAATGCGTTAAGAGAGTTTATCTCAGTTTTAGAGATCAATCCTGATAATGAAAAAGCCCGCGCCGAAATTCAGCAGATTCTAAATATTTATCGAACCTTCCCTGACCGACAGCCGGCGCAGGATGTTCTTGATGAGTTAGAAGAATTCGGGTTTCAAATCTAATTGAAAAGTCGGAAGGAAAGCCACATAATCTCCTAAGCACTAACAAATATATTTTTTAGTGTTTTCGGGATTTAGTGGCAATAATGAAGTGACATTAGCACTGTATCACCACAAACCGTGATCAAATGAGCGACCAAAAAAAGACCACGCCAACCATACAAAACCGAAAAGCCCGGCACGATTATAACATCGAAGAAACCTATGAGGCCGGTTTGGTTTTAAAAGGAACGGAGGTGAAGTCATTGCGACAAGGCAAAGCAAGCTTTGCGGATACCTTTGCCTATATCCAAAACGGAGAGGTTTTTTTGCGGGATATGTACATTAAGCCCTATGAACATGGTTCCTATTACAATCATGATGAAACGCGTCCCCGAAAACTGTTGCTGAATAAACGGGAAATCAGAGAACTTGAAAAGGCGACAGAGCAAAAAGGCTATACCATTGTGCCGTTAAAGCTCTACTTCAAAAAAGGAAATGCGAAAGTGCTCATTGGTATTGCCAAAGGTAAAAAGCAGTACGATAAGCGCGAGTCCATCAAAGAAAAAGATGTGAAGCGACAAATTGAGCGTAACGTGAAGGGGAATTACAAGATCAACTTGTAGTTTTACTTGTCATACATTTGAGTAATTAACGTGAGTTCGAGATATAGTCTCTAAAATTATTATCCTTATAGATCTTAGATGGTTCGATGACAAAAAAGAGTTGGTCAGTCCTAAAACTTCCGAACCAATTGTACCACAACCCCAAAAGCTGTCATCCCGAGTAGCCCAAAATTAGCCGAAGAAAACCCTGCCTTACACGAGGGATCTCACTCGCCAATACTACCTGCCAGATCAACCATTGAGACCCTTCGCGTTATACCACCAGCCAACCCAAACTCTTTTCCCGCTCAGGGTGACAACTATTGAAGATATTCAAGAAAACCAAGCCTTAGCAAGTTCTTCCCATTTAGGGTTCATACTTTCAATAAGCTCTATTTTCTTTTATCGTCCGTCCAGTGGTAATAGACTAATGAATGAAGGTTATATTTTTTGGTAAAGCCTTCTACTAACTTATTCTTATGCTCATAAATTCTTCGCTCAAGTTTACCGGTCATACCGGTATAGATCATTTTAGAAGTATTACTTAGCATGTATACATAATAATCGTTTCTTCATACTCATTGGAGCGATGAAAATACAATTCCTTACACATTTTTTATTTGTCCTCGAATTATCTAACATCTACAAAGGTGACAACGAAGTCATAATTTTCAATCTAATTCAGGTGAATTAAGGGATTTTCCCCATGGATGCTCAATTAGATCTTATTTGAAAACTGGGAGCAGCACTTGGTGTTGGCCTGCTCATTGGTATAGAACGGGGATGGCACGGGCGCAAAGAAGATGAAGGCGATCGCATCGCAGGTATTCGCACTTTTAGCCTATCAGGATTATTAGGGGGAATTTGGGCCGTTTTAATTCCCTACACCGGCGAATGGATTTTGGGAATGGTATTCCTCGCATTTACGGGATTGATTATTGCTTCCTACGTATTCGAACAGAAAGTACTGGATGAAAAAGACATTGGCATCACCACTGAGGTTGGACTGCTTATCACCTATTCACTCGGGGCCTGGGCTGCTTTGGGATATCAAATTGAATCCCTGGCTTCGGCGGTGGTAGTGATGACGATCCTGAGCGTGAAACCAGTACTCCACGGCTGGCTTCAAAAAATTGAAGTGGAAGTCATTTATGCCGGTATTAAGCTGTTAATCATTTCTGTGATACTGCTCCCGCTGCTGCCCAACCAAGGCTACGGTCCATGGGACACCCTCAATCCTTATTGGATTTGGTGGATGGTAGTACTGATATCCGGATTGTCTTTTATAGGATATCTTTTGGTGAAATACGTGGGGCAGGATAAAGGCACGATACTTACTTCCATTATCGGCGGACTGGCTTCTTCAACCGCCGTAACCATAAGTCTGGCACAATTTGCCAAGCAATATGAAAAGGCACAACACCGGATTTTTATAGCCGGAGTGTTGATTGCTTCCACCATTATGTTGGGGCGGGTTTTCATTGAAGTCTCTGTGGTGAACCCGGCCCTGTTAACACCACTCTGGATTCCACTGGCCGTGATGCTGGTGTTAACCGTGGGTTGTGTGATTTGGCTTTGGTTGAAATCAGAGAAAGAATCGCCGGAAGAAAACCCCACTTTAGATTTAGGGAATCCGCTTCAGCTGCCAACTGCCCTAAAATTTGGAGCATTATTAGCCGTGATCCTGGTCTTAGCCACAGCCCTTCAGGAATGGTTTGGAGATCAGGGGATTTATCTTCTTTCGCTGCTCTCCGGTTTGATGGATGTGGATGCCATCACGCTTTCCCTTTCTAAAATGGCCCAATCCGAAATTACCGCTTCGGTAGCCACCCTCGGTATTGTGATTGCTGTGATTTCCAATACCATTGTTAAAGCCGGGCTCTTTATTTTTTGGGTCGGGTGGAAGAAAAGCATCGAACTGCTTTGGATGATTTTATTGATCTCGGCCGGTGGGGTGTTGAGTGTGTGGTTGTTTGTGTAGCAGGTCTCAGAAAAAAGAGATCCACTTCTGGCAATACCTATTATTCATAACAAAGTAATTTAAGCCTGAACCCATCCATCACCCCGCTCTCATCGAATTATGCACTTTTATGCGACTCTTACCGAGCGGAAAGATGGATTACTGTTTTTGATTATTTCATTACAGGGCCTAATGTCTGAGCCTGGAAAAGAAATTGAACTCTGAAAAGCACACATCTCAAATCGGTCATTCGGTCTATCGGTTAATCGAAATTCATTCATGTTGATTTACGATAGATCGATTTTCGGTTTGCGATGGACGATTGATAGTGCATCGACTGGAGGTTTTGTACTCGCTCTTGCGCTCTGCGTTGGAGCGAATGGGTTGGCTTTAGTATTTACTCTCATCACATTGATCCCACATTACTGTTCATTTTTTCTTGATCCGCCGGTAGTCGGACGAGTAAAAAACGAACCAAAAAATCAAGAAAACACAAGATGGTAAGCATCCCAACCTATGAATCCTATCCAGTTTACCCGGGTTGGCTGCCGTTGATAAAAGTTTTCCCTGTGTTTTCAGATGCTTTTGTTTGACTACTTTGGTTAAAGAATTAAGGATGTCTATCGGGTATTTTATGTAATTACCTCCCTTATTCCCCGTTAGAAATCAATCCTTCCTAAAATACCCCTTGAGCCTATTTCTCCATTTTTGAATTCAAATATTTCGCCTGCTCAGGCTTCTTGTTCATTTTGTCTTGATACAAAACGAACCAAAAAATCAAGAAAACACAAGATGGCGAGCATCCCAACCTATGAATCCTGTCCAGCTTACCCGGGTTGGTTGCCGTTGATAAAAGTTTTCCCTGTGTTTTCAGATGCTTTTGTTTGACTACTTTGGTTAAAGAATTAGGGGATTTTCGGAGTTTGAGCTGATTTCGATGGGGGAGGCTTGACTTCATTCTGACACTTAGGTGTGCGGGACAAGCGCTCTTTTTTCTGAGGCCGGATCAAAAAATTCACAAATCGGTCTATCGATCGTTCGGTTAATCGCAGTTCATTCAAGTTGATTTGCGATAGATCGATAGACCGAATTGCGATAAGCGATTTATAGAACATCCACTGGGGACTTGATGTAGTTGCCGCCTTTATTGCCCGTTAGAAATTAATCACCTAAAATACCTCTTGATCTTATTTCTCCATTTTTGAATTCAACTATTTCGCCTGCCCAGGCTTCTTGTCCATTTTTTCTTGATAAAAAACGAACCAAAAAATCAAGAAAACACAAGATGGCAAGCTTCCCAAGCAATGAATCCTTCCCAATTTACCCGAGTCAGTTGGCGTTGATAGAAGTTTTACCTGTGTTTTCAGATGCTTTAGGTTGACTGGTTTGGTTAAAGAATGTCTACCGGGGATTTGATATAATTACCGCCCTTATTTATCACGTGAGTGTAGATCATCGTGGTCTTGAGGTTTTTGTGGCCGAGGAGTTCCTGGACGGTGCGGATGTCGTAGCCGTTTTGGAGCAGCTGTGTGGCGAAGGAATGGCGGAACGTGTGGCAGGTTACTTTTTTGTTGATGTTGGTCTTTGCTACGGCTTTTTTTAGTTTTCTTTGAATTTGCCGGTTTGAGATGTGATACCGGTGTTCCTTATTGCTACGTGGATCTTTTGATATTCTTGACGATGGAAACAAATACTGCCATCCCAAACTCATTTGTTCTCCGGGATATTTGCGGGCCAACGCTTTGGGTAAAATCGCCTTTCCATACCCTTTGGCCACATCTTTTTGATGGATAACTTTTACTTTTTTGATTTGCTGTCGGAGTTTTGGGATACATTTTTGAGGCAATAAACTTACGCGGTCTTTATTTCCCTTTCCTGAGCGAACCCACAACTGTCCATTTTCGAAGTCAACATCTTGTACGCGCAGCCGAAGGCATTCCGATATTCTGATCCCGCTGCCGTAAAGCAGCTCACAGATCAACAGTGTTCTTCCTCGCAGGTGCTGCAAAATCATCATCACCTCTTTATGTGAGAGCACAACCGGAAGCTTTCGCGGTTTTTTAGCTCTTTTCAAATTATCCAGTTCCAGGCTTTCTTTGCCAAGTACGTTTCTATACAAAAATAATAAGGCTGATAATGCTTGATTTTGTGTACTTGCCGCTACGTTTTTTTCGTTTGCCAAATGATTCAAGAATTGTTCTACTTCTTTATCTCCCAGTTTTTTGGGATGAACTATTCCATGAAATTGAACATACCTAACGATCCACCGCGTATAAGCCTGTTCCGTTCGATAGCTATAGTTCCTGCGTCGAATTTCTTGCCTAACCTTCTATAATAACTTTGATTTGCCCATAACATACTTGTTAAGATTAATAATGTTGCTATATTGTTAGAGCGATGAAAAAGCAATTCCTTACAATAAAAGTTGGATTTTATCCGACGTGGTTCTGCGACACTTTCTTCGCATAAAAACTAAAAAAATGTCGTTTGCTGGTGTAAAGGCGGAGTGCGGAACATTATGCGACGTCTTATAAGATACCCCAAGTCGCATATTAATATGTTAGGGCGCGTCAGGCGCATTACTTTCTGTCAAAATATGTGGGCTTCCAGCCGGTGGTAATTTTTGGGTCAGGTAG
>NZ_JAVLBQ010000004.1:0-125541 GCF_031581265.1 Gracilimonas sp. | reverse complement strand
TATTGTGGAGGATGGAGAAATTGTCAATGATCCTTCGGTAGAGGTGCTTGCAAAGATGGCAGTGAGTCACGCCAAAGCCGGTGCCGATATGTTAGCTCCGTCTGATATGATGGATGGCCGAATTTGTGCCATGAGGGACGCTTTAGATGAAGCCGGGTTTGAAAACACAGGAATCATGGCATACAGTGCTAAATATGCCTCTGCATTTTATGGTCCATTCAGAGATGCGCTCGACTCTGCTCCCGGATTTGGAGACAAGAAAACTTATCAGATGAATCCAGCCAATGTAGATGAAGCACTCCGCGAAGTGGAACTGGACATCAACGAAGGAGCGGATATTGTGATGGTTAAACCGGGTATGCCTTATTTGGATGTAGTCCGGGCTGTGAAGCAGAATTTTAATATTCCGGTTTCGGTTTATAATGTGTCTGGTGAATATGCAATGATCAAAGCTGCCGCCGAAAAGGGCTGGCTGAATGAAAAGGAAGTGATGATGGAATCACTGCTGGCCTTCAAACGGGCCGGTGCCGATCTGATTGCGACTTACTTTGCGAAGGAGGCTGCGAAATTTATCTTAAATAAGTAGTTTGCCTCTCCAGAGTTTAATTGGTTCCGACGCAGAGCGTGCGGAACCAGGTTAATCATTTGGAACAGAAAGTTCGATTAATAAGTAAAGTCCTCCCGTGAGGGAGGTGCCGGAGTGAGTGAATACGAACTCTGGCGGAGGGTGTAAGCCAAGGGCAGTGAGCTTGGTAAATGACTTTATATACCTTGGTGCCAACACCCCTCAAAATCAGTCAGGAACAACTGACTGATTTATCTCCCCTCAAGGGGAGACTATTTAAAAGCATGGAATAAATATCTAATTGAATTCAAGTTATACATACATGAGTTACCCCAAAAGCAAAGAACTCTACGAACGTGCATCCAAAGTCATTCCCGGTGGAGTGAATTCCCCGGTTCGGGCCTTTAACAGTGTAGGTGGAACGCCAATCTTTATCACTAAAGCGAAAGGTGCATATTTATGGGATGAGGACGGAAATAAATATATCGACTACATTAGTTCGTGGGGACCAATGTTACTTGGACATGCCGACCCGGATGTAGTGAAAGCCGTACAGGAAACAGCTGTTAATTCCACTTCATTTGGTGCACCAACTAAGCTTGAAGTGGAGATGGCAGAATTGATCACTAATTCTGTGCCCGGTGTTGATAAAGTCCGAATGGTGAATTCCGGAACCGAAGCTACCATGAGTGCCATCCGCGTAGCACGTGGGTATACCGGGAAGAATAAAATCATCAAGTTTAAAGGAAATTATCACGGACACGGAGATTCTTTTCTTATTGAAGCGGGAAGTGGGGCCTTAACGATGGGCGAGCCAAGCAGTCCGGGCGTAACCGAAGGAACTGCCAAAGACACGCTGAATGCCAAATACAATGATTTGGATTCGGTGAAGAAATTGGTGGAAGCCAATAAAGATGATATGGCAGCCATCATCCTGGAACCAATTGCCGGTAACATGGGCTGTATTCCTCCAAAAATTGGATTTCTGAAGGGACTAAGGGAACTTTGTGATCAGTATGATATCGTCCTCATCTTCGACGAAGTGATGACCGGTTTCCGTGTTGATTTTCAGGGTGCACAAAAAGTGTATGATGTAACGGCGGACATGGTGACTTATGGTAAAATTATCGGAGCGGGATTACCGGTAGGAGCATATGGCGGTAAGGAAGAAATTATGGATTACGTGGCTCCAACCGGGCCGGTTTATCAGGCCGGAACCTTATCCGGAAATCCGTTGGCGATGGCAGCCGGATTTACGCTGCTTAAAAAGTTGAAGGAGAATCCACAGGTGTATGATGAGCTGGAGAAAAAAGCTTCGGTATTAGCTAATGGCATCGGACAGATCCTCAGCGAGCATGACATTCCCCATACCATAAACCGCGTGGGTTCAATGGTAGGAGTATTTTACTGTGAAGGTCCGGTAGAAACATTTGATGATGCCAATCGCACTGACAAAAAATTATTTGGAAAAATCTTCCATGGGATGTTAAAACGAGGGGTGCATTTACCTCCATCCCCGTTTGAAGCTTTCTTTTTAAGTAATGCACTCACGTCTGACGATATCAGTAACACCCTGACTGCTTTTGAAGAGACCATTCCTAAGATAGCCAAAAAGTAGGACGGATAGGTTATCCGTCCAAAATTAATTCACTAAAAGTGATGTATTAATTTTTAACTAAATTAATAACCTGTGTTAAATCAAAGCGATTATATCATGCGGCAAATACAGCAGCTCTCTCAGGTTTTGGGCAGGGTCATAGCTGCAGTAATTGGATTGAAAGGATCAGGGCAGACCCAGCAAGCCATTGAAATCACCAATAAAGCACTAAATGAAGAGTTAAAACTGGATATTGATGCTTTGTTGGAAATGAAGCCGGAAGAAATGCTCCAGTTTTTAGAAGAAAAAGAGGGCATGAATGAAGAGAACCTGGAACGGGTAGCTGATTTGTTCTTAGAACTTGGGAAGAAGATGAAAGAAGAACAAATTCAACCCGAAAAAATGAAAGTATTCTTCAGGCGGGCTCTTCAAATCTATACGTACATTGAAGGTCAGGGTAACATCTATTCCATTGATCGAAATCACAAAATTCAGAAGCTTAATGAAATGCTTGAATAGTGATCTACTATGAATTACAGCGGTTCAACTGGATAAATTCGTCTCCCCTTTAATCTTGTCATATTCCTCATCATTGGGTTCCCACAACTCAATTTTGACTCCGTTTGGGTCCATAATCCACCCGAACTTACCGTAGTAGAACTCTTCAATTTCTCCGATTATTTCAACGCCTTCATCTTTTAATACAGCCAGCAATTCGGTAAGATTCTCAACCCGATAGTTAATCATTACATCTTTTTTGCTTGGGCGGGTATACTCGGTATCCTGATCAAAGAAACTCCATGCTGTGTATCCTTTTTTATCGGGATTTTGTACATGTCGCCATTCAAATGTGGCTCCATATTTTCCGGATTCAATCCCAAGGTGTTTTCGGTACCAGTTTTTTGTGGATTCCGGATTTTCAACTTTTAAGAAAATACCGCCGATGCCGGTCACTCGTTTTTCCATATCCTGCCTTTTTTGTTATTGAAATTTCTATTATTTGTCCCACCTTAAAATAAGCTGACACAACAAAAGACAGTATTTTTTCCGTCTTTTATACGTTTTACAACAATGATGTAGGGTTTAGTCCCTTGAGATCATCTGCCACAAATTTTCGTCCCTTTCGCACGAGTACTCCATCTAAATAGACATTTGCACCAATGCAAACAAGGTCCCAGTGAATATTACTGGAGTTGCCGTTGGGTGCAACTTCATAGTCTTTTCCAAGCGTAAGGTGATTAGAGCCGTAAATTTTTTCATCAAACAAAATATCATACATCGGGCTTTCGATGACCGGGTTTAGCCCAAAACTGAATTCCCCAAATCGACGTGCTCCTTCATCGGTATCGAGGATATCTTTGAGCGCTTCATTGTTTGAAGAATCAAAATCAACGACCACACCGTTTTCAACTTCAAGCTTTACAAATTCAAAGGGTTTGCCCTGGTATACGGAAGGTGCGTAGGTGATTACTCCATTTACAGAGTCTAAGACAGGAGAGGTAAAAAGCTCCCCATCAGGGATGTTACGCTTGCCAAAACAGGGAACCCAGTTTTGTCCTTTAACAGAAAACTTAATGTCTGTTCCTTCTCCTTTAAGGTGGATTTCATCGGTCGCTCGGAGTCGTTTTTCAAGGGGTTTCATGGCTTCCTCGAGCTGACCGTAATCAACCAAACAAGCATCATAATAGAACTCAGTAAAAGCACGGGTTGGCATCTTGGCATTCATGGCAAAAGCAGGAGAGGGGTAGCGCATGATGCACCAGTTTGTATTATTGACGCGCTCATCAAAGTGAACAGGCTTTAGGAAATATTCGGAATAAGCTTTGTTTGCTTCTTTTCCTGCTTGTGAGTTCTCATAAATATTTTGGGAAGCCCGAATACCGATAAAGGCATCCATCTGTTTCATTTTGGGAAGCTGATCAACAGTAGCCTGATTTTTCCAGAATGACTCGTTGCCATTTTCGAGTAAAATTCTGTGCGTTTCGGCATCTTCAATTTGAACAAAAGGGTGCGCATCTTTTTCTCGTATTTGTTCTACGAGCGCCCGAAGTAAATCAATGCCATTTAAACCTATGAGCTGAACCATTACATTTTGGTCTTTTTGGACTTCGGTACTGTGCTCAAGGATTAGAGACGCAAGTTGTTGATCTTTAGTTGAAATCATATTCGATTTATTAATTAAATATTCGGGTTAGATATCTTTTGTATGAAGTTAGTGTGTTCCAATTTGAACTACTTCATCACAGAGAGAAATTTCATTTGGGTCATTTGAAGCAAGGAAAACTAATTTGTTCTCTTCACGTGCCTTTTTAACAATGGAAGAAACCAATTCATGCCCGTGTTTATCCAGGTTGGAGCCCGGTTCATCGAGCATTAAAATGTCGGGATCTCTGACTAATGCCGCAGCTAATTTGGCCCGTTGTTTTTGTCCGGTTGACAAACTACCATACATCTGATCTTTAAGATGCGGAATTTGTACGCGGTCAAGTAAAGGGTGAAGAATTTCTTCATCAGCTTTTTCTCCACCTACCTCAAGCAAAAACACAAGATTTTCGAAAACAGAAAGCTCATCATAAAGGCTGATGTAAGGGGCGGTATAGCCAATGTGGGCTTTTACCTGCTTTTGGTCCATTTCGTCATCAAGATTCTTCCAGGTGATTTCACCTTTGTTTGGTTTAAGCAGATACGCAAGACATTTTAACAAGGTAGATTTCCCGCTCCCGTTTGATCCGGCAATACCAAGAACACCACTTTCATGCTCAAAATTGAGTTCTTTAAATACCGTATGTCGGTTAAATTTTTTGGTCAGGTTGGTGACTTGTAACGAAATCATACCCCAAAGGTAGTAACTTTATAATTAATACAAATTCCGATTCAGTTCATAAAGTTTGAAAACATGAAAAAATAACGAAATACTTAATTGTATTGCGGTGAAACAGACATTATTTTCAGTAAAATTTCAAACTAAGCTATGCATTCATCTACAGATAAAATTGTTGAAAATTTGTTGGGTAAAGTTGGTAGAGATAAAGGGTTCTATACTCCTCAATCATTGTCCCAGGCCGGCTTACCTAAAGCTATTGTTGAAAATATAAAGGCAAACCTTCAGATTAAGATAGATGAAGACCTACATCTTCAAACAGCTTGGTCTCAGTCTGATCATCCATCTGTGCAACAGCTTAAAAAAGCGCTGAAAGAACAACTCTATGAACGTGCCCATATCCCAGCCGAAAGTTTAAAAGAGCTACTGAGCGAAGCAGTAGAATCAACCTTGAAAGTGTATTTACAACCCAGAAAGTATTTGGCTGAAGTATTCTTTCAGGATGATGAGCAGCTCGGTTATGATGAAATTGTCAAACGAACCGGCAGATTGTTTGTGTATAAGCATATTGGACAAGCCATTCCCCAGTACATGAAAAAGAGAGACCTGGGTTCTCTTACCAAGGAGCGTTGCAAAGAGCTTGTTGAGAAATTAGATGACCATCTTACAAAAACTTATGAAGCTGAGGACTGGGCAAAAGTGCTTGATTTGCTAAGAAAGTTGGGGGATGGCAAAATTAATGCGGATCTCGTTGCTATATTTTTTGAAGATAAGGCGATGGATGAAGTCGCTGAAGCTTTGAAAAATACGGTTCAGAAAGAATTGGATAGAGATCGGTTAATAGAAATTATAGCTGATCCAGACTCGGTGGATGAAAGAACTAAAAGTGGCAGAGCAAATGAACCATCTGATACATCAGCCATGTTTTCGGAAGATGAGGAAAAAGGGGAGTCAAGACTGGTAGATCAGTTTGCGGATGAGGAGATAGAGGAGGAACCGGAAGAGCCTGAAGAAGATGAAAATTCCTTTAACCGGATGTTCAGTGAGGAAGAGTCTGAAGCACCTATTTTCCAGGAATTTGAAGAGGAGATAGAGGAAGATGATTTGGCTGAGGCTGTTGATGAGCCGGATATTATAGATGAGCCGGAGAAAGAAGAATTGGATCAGAGGCAGATTGCCTTTTCAGAGGAAATAGAAAAGGAGGAGGAAGAAGAACAAATCGACGATGAGGTAGAAAGTCCCAAGCAAAGTCAGGTTCCCCTTCAAGATGAAGAAGACGATGAAGAAAAAGCCGAGGATGATGAAGACGAGCTGAACTCCTGGGTAACCGGTGATGATGATACCGGGGAAGAATTATTCGACTCAGAAGAACATGACGGTGACGCTGAAGACGAGGATGAACCCATTTGGCAACAGTTTATGAGTCCTGAGGAAAAAGAAGCGTTGAAGAGGGAAGAGGAGTCGGAAGAGGATGAAATAATTACGGAAGAACATATTTTTGGGGATGAACCTGATGAGGAAACCGGTGGGGAAGAAGAGGCTCAACCCAGAACAAAAAGCGCTGAGTTAAAAAATTATTTACTCGATAAGGAACCGGTTTTTGTTAATGAATTGTACCAGGGCGATCGAAATGAATATGAAGAATCACTGTCAAGATTAGAGAATCAAAAAAGCTGGAAAGAAGCATCCGATTTTCTTGAAAAGAATGTATTTTCAGCCTATCAAATTGATATGTTTTCAGAAGCTGCCATCGATTTCACCGACAGGCTGCAATCGTATTTTGATGAATATAAATCTTAAGCAATAGTTTTTATGTCAACCAATCCAAAAGTAGAACGACTAAAGAAATTAAGAGAAGAAGCGAAAAAAGGGGGTGGTGAAGCCCGCATCAAAAAGCAACATGACAAAGGGAAGTTAACGGCCCGGGAAAGAGTCGATTTGCTGGTTGACAAAGGCTCCTTTGAGGAAATTGACAAATTTGTGACCCACCGCAGTACCGCTTTTGGTCTGGATAAAAAACAGTTTTTGGGTGATGGTGTGGTAACCGGACTCGGTAAAATTCACGGCCGACCAGTGTACATTTTCAGCCAAGATTTCACGGTATTTGGCGGTTCCCTTTCAGAAACGCATGCTGAGAAAATTTGCAAGGTTATGGATTTGGCTATGAAAAACGGAGTGCCCATCATTGGGTTGAATGACTCCGGCGGTGCCCGCATTCAGGAGGGCGTTTCTTCTTTGGGAGGATATGCGGAAGTATTTTGGAGAAACAGTATGGCTTCCGGCGTGGTACCTCAGATTTCTGCGGTGATGGGCCCTTGTGCCGGTGGTGCTGTATATAGTCCGGCGCTGACTGATTTTATTTTTATGGTGGAAAACACCAGCTATATGTTTGTCACCGGACCTAATGTGGTGAAAACAGTAACACATGAGGAAGTGACCTCAGAAGAATTGGGCGGAGCTTCAGCTCATAATACCAAATCAGGAGTATCTCACTTTTCAAGTCCCAATGATGCGGTATGCCTGAATGATATTCGGGAGTTGATGAAATATGTTCCCCAGAATTGCGAAGAAAAGGTGCCGATGATAGAATCCAAAGAACCGGATTCTGCAAAGGCGAAAGCGCTGGAAGACCTGGTGCCCTTGAATCCCAATAAGCCATATGATATTCATGATGTGATTGCGGGAGTTATGGACAAGGATTCTTTCTACGAAGTTCATAAAGACTATGCGGATAACATCGTGGTTGGCTTTGCTCGCCTTGGTGGACGAAGTGTAGGGGTGGTTGCCAATCAGCCGCTTTCACTGGCCGGAGTGCTCGATATTGATGCCTCCCTGAAAGGAGCCCGTTTTGTCCGATTCTGTGATGCCTTCAATATTCCATTGGTGGTATTTGAAGATGTACCCGGCTTCCTACCCGGAACCGATCAGGAGTGGAATGGCATTATTAAACACGGTGCGAAGCTTTTGTATGCATTCTGCGAAGCTACCGTGCCTAAGATGACGGTTATTACCCGCAAAGCTTACGGTGGCGCTTACGACGTGATGAACTCCAAGCACATCCGTGCCGATTACAATGTTGCCTGGCCAACCGCTGAAATTGCGGTGATGGGAACCAAAGGAGCGGTAGAAATCATCTTCCGTAAAGAAATTGCCAATGCGGATGATCCCGAAGCCAAGCAAAAGGAATTGGAAGATCAGTACAGCGAAAACTTCGCACATCCATATCTGGCGGCCGGACGTGGGTTCATTGATGATGTGATTTTACCATCCGAAACTCGTGAAAAACTCATCAAGCAAATGGAAGCGGCTCAAAATAAAGTGGATACTGTGCCCAAGAAAAAGCATGATAATTTGCCGTTGTAAGAGGGAGTGGTAGTCTGGACCACCGGGTTCAAAATAAGTATGCCACGGAGCAGTATACCTCAATTACTATCTGCTGACCGGGTGCCTGCCTGCCGGCAAAGGCAGGGTCCGCGATGGCATTCCGAACGGGTCGTTCGGAACGAGGTTAAGTATTGTTGAGTAAACACCTAAAGGCATCGCTTTTTGAATTCTTTTGTAATAGACAAGTCAAAATTTCTCAATTCTATAGTATAGATTAATACTTGATATATATATATATATATTATGGTAAGTGTGTCAATTTTAGCTAAAATAATGAGTTATGAAAAAACTGTATATATCTATTGCAATGTTAGCTTTAATTCTTGGATCATTGTTTCCTGCAAATGTAAATGGACGATTCTTAGATGAATGCGAAGACGAGTTATGTTTTTATGGAGTTAAGGAATGCGTTGATGCTAAGCCGCAATATAACTATCAATGTATTGGAGCTGATGATAATTGTGATGAGACAACTGAGTGTTCCATTGATCCTGAATAATTATAATCCATCTAAATAAACTTTTAATTTTAAATGTGAAGCACCAAAATTAATAGGTGCTTCACTTCTTTATAATAGGGTTATATTAATTATGAAATATATTTTATTGACATTAACAGGATTTTTATTTGCAGTGTTACAAAGTAGCTGTAATGATTTGAATTCACATAAAAACAATCAGCTACATCCAAAATTTGATGCTGATCAAGAAAATATAAATTCATTGATGCACAATGATATTGAAGATCAAGAAATAATTAATCTTAAAAATCGATTTCAAAAATTATCTTTGTTAGATGAAATCGATGAAGGATATATTTTTGGGAATATTACTGATATTGAATTTGATAACAATTTCAATTTGTATCTACTTGATTTAGATCAGGTTAAAGTTTTTAAAGTATGGGACTCAGAAATAGATACACTCGGTTCCAAGGGGCGTGGTCCAGGTGAAATGCTATTCCCATGGTCTTTAGAAATTGATTCTCTTAACAATATATATGTAAGTGACTTGCAAAGGGGAATTACTAATATAAAAAGTAATGAGGAAGAGGTAGATATTCTTACCCGCTCATCTTATAGTGATTTAAAAAAAACCGATAATGGATTTTTCTTAAGAAAAGAAATGATTATGTCTCCAAACCCCGAAGGAAAAATCAATACTATTGATTTTTATGACGTTCTAGAAGATACTATAACTTACAGTTTTGGAAATGCCTATAAAAATAGGAATCAATTAGCAGTTCAAAATTATTCTTCAGGGTTAATGGAGTATCTCAAAAGCAATAATATAATATTAACCATCAATATCCACTCTCCTTACCTTTATGCATATAAATCAGGTGAAGAAATTTGGAAAAGAAAAATTGAAAATTTTATTTCTTTTGAAATGACTAGTACTGACGAACCTTTATCGATAAAATATCATACAAAATTTACTGAAAAAGAAAATAAATATGATGAAATAAAAACTCTTGAGCAAATATCAGATAAGTATGTGCTAATTCAAATTCTTCGAGCATCTTTTGATGATAATAGTAACAAAAGAGGTGAAATTAAACTGAAGTCCTATATCTTAGATTCTGAATTAGGCCAAGCTTATAGGATTGATGATATGCACCAAGTAGTAGCAATTAAAGATAACAGATTAGTTATACATGAAAAAACTGATAATTCAAATCTTAAACTTTATTCGTTTTGAAGAAAAATAAATTTTATAGTGTTGCTTTAGGAATTGGAATTTTTGCTATTTGCTTTTTTGCCGCATACTCATTGAAAATTTACTCATTAAATTTTGATATAATTATATCAAGTCAAGAGGAGGTAAAAAGGACAGAAAATTCTAAAGAAGAAATTGTCCTTACTTATATAGGAAGTAGTACTTGTGTTTATTGTAGAAGTCCGAAATTAGATTCTGCTTTAAACTCTGTAGCATCTGAATTAGAGGAAATTTCTTCTAATCAAAAACTGAATTTCAACAAAGTTGGATTAACCAGAGACCGAAACAAAGTATCTGGTATAAAGCATTTATTAGGACTTAAGGTAAGTTTCGATGAAATATCAAGTGGGAACAGTTGGCGAAATTTAGGATTGAATCATTATACCAATGTTCATGAAGCTATTTATGCAACGCCGCAAATTTTATTATCAAAAAGAACTTATGCTGACTCTCTACTAAGCAATAGAATTTGGAATCCAGTAGTAAAAGAAAAAATACTAGCACGATATGTGGGCCTAGATAAAATTACAGAAATAAACTTATCTAAAATTTCATTTTAATTTAGGGCATTTAAAAACTTGCTGTGTTCATTAATAAATTGAGCTCGCTCCCAACCAACCGGTTGGGAGTGGAAGCCTGGACCACCGGGTCCAAAATAAGTGTGCCATGGAGCAGTATGCCTCAATTACTCCCTGCGGACCGGGTGGTCCGCGAAGGCATTCCGAACGGGGTCGTTCGGAACGAGGTTAAAAAAGTGAAATACAAACTTGACTTATTGATTTTTTTTCATTTAATTAAGAGCATAAGAACCAAGTAGATAGATAAAAATATAGGGGCAAATATGATCTCACAAATTCATTTTAAAGTACTTTTGGTAGTAATCTGTACACTATGCATTTCATGCAATAATGAAACCGAAGAAGACTCTGTAATCAGTGAAAGCGATTTTCAAGAAACTGAACATTTGGAATCCATAGCACCTGATATTGAAAATGCGGATGAGTTTTTCGACCCAAGGTTTATTGATGTTTCAGACTCTTTGCTTATCGTATTGGATAACACGAATTCAGATATATTTAAATTTTACAGACTTGATGATTTTTCGTTGGTGGGTACTTTTGGAAATCAGGGGGAAGGGCCGGGTGAGATCAGTTTCCCGGCTTTCATTAATCATGGAGGTTTTAAAGCAGATGAAGAATTTGAATTTTTGGACTGGGGAAGAAAAACTATATCGCGCTATTCGTTAGATCAGGTTTTAAATAATGATCAGGCTGTTCCTATTTTTGAATATATGCTACCACCCGATTTAATTCGTATTCAAAGAGGTATGTTTATTGAAAACGGTAAATATATAATCGGACTGGCGGGCATGCGAGAAGGAAAACTCGCAAAAGTTGATACAAAAACTGATTCTATCGTAGCTATTGCTCCATTCACACCGTTTTTAGAAGAGGCAATTAATCATAGGTCTGTAGGGCTCATTTACTCGGGAGAAATGACTGCCAATGAAGAAAAGCAAAGGATATTAGTTACAACCCGGCGGTTTAAAATTCTTGAGATTTTTGATTACGATCTTAATTTGATTCGTGATACTAGGTTTGAGGCAAATCCGGGTACTGGAAGTGCAAACGAGATTGTAAATACTACAGAAGAAACCTTATATCATTACAATGATGTAACATATACTGATTCATTAATCTATACTTTGCACGAAGGGAATACGAGTGGAAATTATATCAAAGGTGAATCACTTAATGACAGTGAAATACATGTTTTTGATTGGGATGGTAATCCGGTTAAAAAATATAAAGTTGACATTGTATTGTCCCAAATCGCGATCGATAAAAACAATAACAGAATTATTGGTTTACCTACGCCTTTCTCAAGTAAAAGTGTATCCGATTCACCATTAGTTTATTTTGAGCTGTGATAAACTAATATTGTAATCATGATTTTACCTCGCTCCCAACCACCCGGTTGGGAGTGGTAGTCTGGACCACCGGGTCCAAAATAAGTATGCCATGGAGCATATATCTCAATTACTACCTGCGGACCGGGTGGTCCGCGAAGGCATTCCGAACGGGGTCGTTCGGAACGAGGTTAAATGATCATAAATAAATATGGGGTATGTAGTTTTTAGCATCGTTTCAGCCTTAGCATTCGTCAAAACACTCCGAGTTTTAAATTAAACTGTTGGCCCTGTTCAGTGGTCAGACGAGATTTGTGTTTCGTTAGAATGAAATGGGATCGCTTCAAAAAAGTTGATAGCTGAAGTTTGAAAGCTGACAGCTAAATTCCCAAACAACTACCGTATTGCAATAATCCTCCGGTATATTTAGTTTCATATATAAACCAAAACGAAACTAATCGACATGCCCAGTATCACGGTAAAAAATATTCCCAAGGACATTTATGATAAAGTTCGGGAACAGGCAAGTGCACATCATCGGAGTATTAACAGTGAAATTATTGCTTGTTTAGAGCAAACGGTTAAGCCAAAGCAAATTTCTTCCGATGATATTTTGCAGGAAGCCCGAAGATTGCGTAAGAAAGCCAAAGGCAGCCTTTCTTCTGAAGAAATTGAATCTGCCATTAACGAAGGCCGTCCATGATCGTAGTGGATACAAATATACTGGCTCACTTCTGGCTTCCGTCCTATTCAACCGAGCTTTGTGATGCACTTTTTCAAAAAGATCCCGAATGGGTAGCACCCATTCTTTGGCGAAGTGAGTTCCGTAACGTACTTACCTTGTATATAAGAAAAGAATTGATTGACCTTTTTCAGGCTTTACTGATTATGGAAAAGGCAGAACAACAGATGAATGACAAACAGTTTCAGGTCAATTCCGTGCAGGTTTTACAACATGTAAACCAATCAACCTGCTCTTCCTATGATTGTGAATTTGTAAGCTTAGCCAAAGAGTTAGATCTCGCCTTAGTAACTATGCATAAGAAAATACTTCAGGAATTCTCTGAAATAGCTAAACATCCTGAGGAAGTAATTGGAGCTTAAGTTCTATCTCTTCCGATAAATCAAAGCTTGAATTGATCCGACGACTACAGTTTGTCTGATTGAATGAATACAGAGGGCGCTGTTTTTTAGTACTTCTCAATCCTTAGCATTCGTCAGACCACTCCGAGTTTTAAATTAAATATAAGGTCTTGTCAGTGGTCAGACGAGTTTTGGGTTTCCTCAGATTGAAATGAGATCTTCACAAAAAAGCTGATAGCTGAAGTCTGAAAGCTGACAGCTTCCTTCTAAAATTCCCCAATAAGCCCTTTAACCAACCTCGCAAACACATCCTTCTTCTGATCTGCCGCTTCCTTCACTTCGTCGTGATCCAGTTTTTGTGCAGTAACGCCTGCAGCGGCATTGGTGATCAATGAGATGGCAGCGGTTTTTACGCCCAGCCGGGCTGCTTCAATCAATTCGGGGGCGGTGCTCATTCCAACGGCATCTCCGCCCATTTTGCGGAAGGCACGAATTTCTGCTTTACTTTCGTAGCTTGGTCCTTTGGCAAAAAGGTAGGTTCCCATTTGGGTTTCAATTCCAAAGTCACGGGCTATTTGCTTTACTTCCTGTGCATATTCTTCAAAGCTGGAGTTCCAGGTGTTCAAAGCCGGTTCAGAGACCATGGTGTATTGTTTGATGATGCTGTCTATAATCATCAAATCCCCAACCCGGAAACGAAGATTAATGCCTCCGGCTGCATTTGAAATAATCAGCTTATCTACTCCAAAAGCATGGGCAAGTTGAACGGGAAGTACGGTTTTAGCAAAAGCATGTCCTTCATAATGATGGAATCGGCCTGCAAAAGCCAGTACCGTCTTATCCTCAATATTACCGAAAATAAGCGAGCCCGAGTGTCCCTCTACTGTTGATTGTGGTAAGGAAGGAATATCACCATAAGGAATAATTTCAGAATCTTCGATTTCGTCTCCAAAACCACCCAGACCGGAACCAAGAATGACCGCAGCATCAATTTGATTTGGAAGTCCGTGTTCAGTTAAAAATTTTTTGATGTCAGTAATGTAATCAGGCAGGGACATATGATTCTACATTTTCGGTGCTGTATCCTGTTTTATCGTCGTAATCCGTCAGCTTAAACAACGGGTTTCGGTCTTCATGATAAGTTAAAATAGTATAACCTTCTTCAAATGCCAGTTTTGCGAGTTCTTCCCGGCGCTGCTGACTCACTTTCGGCTCAAAATCATATTTGGCCGCATATTTTCGGTTGATGGCTCCTTTGGTTCCGATTACATCACCGGCTTGCAGGTACTTTTGTTCTCCATCATCAAAGAGCAGTACTTGGTGAAATTCGGTATGCCCCCCAATTTTTCGAACGGTTATATCGGGGTAGGGCTGAGCTTCTTCTTCTAAGAAATGTAGATCTGCTTTGGCATCAATGAAAGAGATGAACTCGGTTTTTTCCGCATCATAATATTCTTCTTGGCCAATCAATTTTTCCCATCCTTTTTTTGAAACCCAAATTTTTGCTTCTGGAAAAGTCAGTTCCCAATAACCGTTTTCGCGATGAGCCAAGCCACCAATATGATCGTAGTGCAGGTGACTCAAAAAGATGTCGGTGATATCAAACTCGGTGAGCCCGTGATCATCCAAATTTTCACGAATCACATCCGGACCGGTATCTTGCCCAAATTCTCCAATTCCGCAATCGAATAAATAGTTACGTTCAGGGGTGTGAATCAAAAAAGGATTTAGAGAAAGTTTCAGGGCCCCTTTTGCGGGAGGATCATCCCGGTCAATTCGGACAAACTTCTTGTCGAGCCCAACTGAGAAAGTGCCTTCGTAAAGTGTAGCGGCGTAGGTTTTCATGGTTGAAGCGAGGATGGAGTGTTATTAGTGATATGTATTTGATTTAAGAATTGAAGCTAAGCAAGACTATAAGCCGTCAGCTATCAGACTTCAGCAATCAGCTTTTTTTAAAAAAATACTGAAAGCTGACTGCTGACTGCTGACTGCTACTTTTTCCCTTTCTCCTCAAATTTCTCATAGGCATTAATGATATCACGGACCAATTTGTGGCGGACTACATCTTCCTCTCCAAGATAAACAAAGTCGATGCCGTCAATTTCCTGTAGTATTTTTTGAATGGAAATAAGTCCTGATTGCTGCCGGCGGGGAAGGTCGGTTTGGGTGATATCTCCGGTAATGATAGCCCTGCTGTTAAAACCGATTCGGGTCAGGAACATCTTCATCTGAGTATTCGTAGCATTTTGGGCCTCATCCAGGATCACAAAAGCGTTATTTAACGTTCGTCCACGCATATAAGCAAGTGGAGCAATCTCGATCACATTTTTTGCCAGGTGAAGTTCGAGCCGGTCCCGGTCAATCATATCTTCAAGAGCATCGTAAAGGGGACGTAAATAGGGATCAATCTTTTCTTTGAGATCACCGGGCAGAAATCCGAGATTTTCGCCGGCTTCAACGGCAGGACGAGCTAGTATGATTTTACGGACTTTCCGGTTCTTAAGAGCTTGCACAGCAAGTGCAACGGAGGTGTAAGTTTTACCGGTACCGGCAGGCCCGATAGCAAACACAATATCATTAAGAGTAGAGGATTCTACGATGCGTCGCTGTCCCGGTGTTTTTGCAGTGATGGCCTCCCCGTTATGCGTATGGATAATTGTATCACCGGTTTCATCCAGTGTTCGGATTTGCGGTTTGCGCGCAGTACTTTCCCCTGATTTCAGATTTACCAAGGTATCAACATCTCCTTCAACCACTTTTTTCTTTCGATCCAACAGCTCAAGCATCCCCTCAATAACTTTGGAGGCGGTTTCAACTTCTTCGGCAGGTCCGGTAAGTTTTACACGGTTTCCACGGGAATTAAACTTGGTATTAGGAAAGGCCTTGTCTAGGGCAATCATGTTATGATCGTGCAGGCCAAAAAGAGCCATGGGATCGGCTCCATCCAGTTCAATGATATTTTCGGTAAGTGTCTTTTCGTCTTCTATGGCTATAAAATTTTATTAAATAAAAGTGAGCTTAAAAGATAAGGATTTAGCTGTAGAAATGATTCCTAACGAAATTATTTAAAGCTACCTGATTTTACTGTGTAGCTCTTCAACTCTTGCCGTAATATTTTCTGCCCGGAATACACTGCTTCCGGCCACAAGTACATCGGCTCCCGCTTCTACTACTTTTTCTATGTTTTTTAGATTTACTCCGCCATCTACTTCAATCAAAAAGCCAAGTTCTTTTTCTTCTCTCATTTCTGCTAATTGTCGCAGCTTTTCATAGCTGCTTTCGATAAAACTTTGTCCTCCAAAACCGGGATTAACGCTCATGATGAGTACGAGATCCACATCCTCAAGTATCGGCTCGATGTTCTGTAGTGAAGTTGCAGGATTTACCACCACGCTGGCCATCAACCCATATTTTTTGATGTTTTGAATAGAGCGATGCAGATGTGGACAGGTTTCATAGTGCACGGAAATGAGATCGGCTCCCGCTTCCACAAAATTTTCTACATAGTCATCCGGATTTTCAATCATCAAGTGAACGTCCATAAAAGCTTCCGGTGCTGCTTTTTTTGCAGCTTGTACAATACTTGGACCATAGCTGATGTTGGGAACAAAATGTCCGTCCATAATATCACAATGTATCCAGCTGACACCACCTTTCAGGGTGTCTTTAATATCATTTCCAAGTTGGGTAAAATCAGCGGCTAATATGGAGGGAGCAAGAACGGGTAGTTCGAAATTCATTTAAAGTCAGTTGTTGTTGGGTTGATTGTTCAGTGAATCGGGTGGAGTACTATTTAGAGAATCGGGATTATTTTTGGTGGAGTCAATGATAACCGCACCGCCTTCACTTTGCTCAATAGCTTCAAATCGCTCTGAAATAACAAGATTTAGTGTTTCTCCCTCTCTGAATTGTTTTTGTTTAGGCATGTAATCAAGCACAATATTTGGGATGGTGTCTTGGGTGGGTTTAAAGCGTACTTCACCCACATTTAAACCGGCACGACGTAAGTTCAGCTGTGCTTCTGGGAGCCTGAGTCCGATGACTTCAGGTACCTCTACCATCCGGTCTCCAAGTCCATCACTAACTACCAAATCAACTACGGTGCCTTTTTCAACGGTAGTTCCATCTGGTATAGATTGACGGAGAATTACATTTTTAAAACGGGAAGACTCATAGCTTCGGGAACCAACCGTTAAGCCATAGTTTTGCAGTTGTAATTCGGCATTTCGCAAATTAAGATCTACCACTTTGGGCACAACTACTTTGGGTTTTACTTCCGTATTAACGGTTAGATACACTTTTCGGTTGGGTTTCACAATTTTAGAAGCAGCGGGATTCTGATCAATTACATAATCGGCAGGGTAGGCTGTGTTGGAACGGCGTTCTGCAACTTCAAATCGAAGTCCATAGTCAGCAAGCCTGGTCTGTGCTTCTTCGAGGGAAACTTTGGTTACATCCGGTATGGTAATGCCCTCATTGTAATTGGTGTAGTAAGGCATCACGAATTTATCTGAAACAAAGAGGGTGGCTGCACCTAAAATGATGATCGCCAAACTTCCGAGGTAAAAGTTTTTGTTCGTTAATATGTATTTAATGAAGTCCATAATGAGCTATAATAACAGAAATTTAGAAATGCCAGATTACAGAAAATTGCTCCATTTTCAGCAAGTTGGTTTCCGTTTCAATACGGCTGTTTTTTAGCTGAACGGAGAACAAAGCGTCAAAAGCCGATACAACATGGTTTACCAGCATGAGCTTCAATATGTTCCCTGCAACGCGATAGTTCTCATTAAATTCTTGTGCCTGATCCCGGCCTTGATAAAATAAGTCAAAAGGTTCATCCTCACCATTCCAAAAATATCGATACATATCGGCAGATTGATTGGGAGCGGTAGTGATGGCTCCATACCAGTCTTTCCATCCCGGTTGATACTGGTAATATTTACTTATCAGTTCGTAATATTGCTGCGATCCATAGTCCGGTAATTCATGTGAAAAATTACTGCCAATGCGGTCTTTGAAATAAAATGGGGTCTGTTTTTCCACTCGGTGCAGGAGGGAGATATTTACTTTATCCCAGTCATTTCGGGTATCGGGATTGTTGGAGTTGATGATATAGTCCGGTGTTTTACCGTCAATTTCAGCCTGTAGCTGTTGCCAGTCATTATTGAGGGTGTGCACTTGGGAATAGTTGACCAGCCATTCGGCATAAGCCACTACACTCCAGTTTCGGTGCGTAAATTGCTCATAAGCTTCTTCTTGTTTGCGTGCTTTGGCATTTCTGGCAAGGTGATAAATGAGTCCGGCAGCTTCTACAGCAAAGTATATTCCGGCACGCACCCATTTCCCATTTGCGGCCTGACCTGCACCGGGAATTATGGCTGAGGCTAAAAATGCTGCCCCGGCATTATTTCTCAAGGGAGAAAAAATAGAGTTTTCGTTTGATGTTGCCTGATATCGAAAATCTGAAATATGGATATCATCATTGATGGACTCAGTTTCAGTATCCTTAAAAACTCCACTGCTAAAGTCCCCAACTAACTGGGCGTAAGCACTGCCAAAAAGCAATGAAACTAATAAAGTTAATCCGGTTACTTTTTTCATAACAATTCAAAATCAAAGGTTAAGCCAAAGTGAAATAGCAGTTCCCCACCATAAGATACCTGATTACTTTCAGAATTTGTGATGAAATCATCAGGAAGTGTTAAATCAAAACGGTTGAAACCGTAGGAGGTGCTGATGAAAAACTTAAGTGGGAATAAATAATATCCGTTCATCGCTACCCTAAGTTCGGCTCCAATTCCAGACTTTAAGTTATTACCTGTATCGTACGGACTTTCCCAGCCATTTCCGGTTTCAAAAAAGAAACGGGCAAAGACTTTATCCAGCATGTAAGGGCCAACTTGTTTATTGATGCCCCTGTAGATGGGGGCGAACCAAGACAAACTTGTAAAGGCCGTGGTACTACCTCCCAGAGCGAAGTAGGGGTAACTTCTCATCCCCATAAAGCCACCCACATAATCGGCGTAAAAAGAATCTCCGGGTTCATTGAAATAATGAAACCCACGAACCCGGGCTTGGAACGCTTGATCTCCAAATGTTTTAAACCCATACCTGAGATGTACTTCGGTAGAATGATTTTGAGAATTCTTGAAAACCGGTTTCAGAGAACCATCCTCGATTTCATATTCTTCCAATAATTTTGAGGGTTGATACTGATAACGCAGATATCCTTTGAGTCCAAGCGGGGCAATATCGGCATCATTAGAATACATGTAGTAATCAAAGGTATAAGAGGCAGAAAGAGTCGTTCCACGAAAATATTGAGAGGAAGAGCCACTTACCTGCTGCTTTAGTTCCCGTGAATAAAAGTTATCCGTTGAAACCCTATATGGACTATATGATAGCCCCAGTTCCAAAATGCTTCTCCGGTTTAATTTACTTCTGAAATAAATACCCGCTTCCCAAATATCGTATGCGATATCGGTTTGAATAGTATCGGGGAGACAGGAGGTGCACGGGAATTCTTCGATAGAAAGTCCATCGGCAACATTTCGGCGTTGGTTATACACTTCAATGGCTACGGTAGGAGACCAACTTCGCTCTATGAAAGGCAACCCTCTATGTTCGGCAATTAAAAAGGCATCGCGGTCAAGACCTAAAAGTCGGTCCGGCCTAAAAAATCCTCCAACACTTTCAGCAGATTCAGAGGCTACACCCAGCATCAAGCCGCCAAAAAGGCTAAGTTTGTCAATCACATCACGAGATGACATATACACGCCGGGTTTGGCATCACGAAGTAAATTCTGTCCAAATTTTCCAAATTTTCCGTTTTTAATCAATGAACCATTGTTTCCATATCTCTTGGAATAATTATCAAACCGAATTACCGGGAAAAAGCTGAATCCAGAGTACGTGTCTTCATATTCTCTGAAGGTGCGTTCACTGTTTTCCGAAATATCCGGAATAGTGAATGTATAGTTACCGGTATCAGCGATAGCCTCTTCTTGATCTGAAAAGGGTTTTAGATCAGTATCATCAAAATTATTGAGTTGTAGAGTGTACTCGGGAGTAATTCTGGTATTGCTTTCCACCACCAGCTCCGTTTCATAAGATCCTTTAGGCTGAGTTTCTAATAATTGGGAAAGGGAGACCGATTTAATCTTATATCCGTCTGTCTGATATTCTGAGAAATAGAGTTCATTTTCTTTACTGAGGTATGGCATAAATGCTCCACCGATAACAGAAGTCAGTTTTTGCGGATTGTTTTGATTCGCATTAAGATCAATCCGGTAAATATTGAAAATGCCATCGGGGTTTGCTGCATAGTAGAGATATTGCCCATCGTGACTTATAAAAGGATCTCTAAAGTCGGTATCGGGAGACTTCAGAACAGGGGTGATTTCACCGGATTCTAAATTATAACTGAAAATATCCCGGTTACCTACGTTAGCTTTAGCAAAATATATTTTAGAATCGTCAGTACTCCAGTTTGGCGTAAAGAGCGTTTCACCACGCTTAAAATTGGTAAGCTGTTTTATAGAATCAGTTTTTTGGGGATAGAGAAGTACCAAATTTTGTGTTCCTTCGCTATACTGTATAGCAGCAATTGTATCTCCTTTTTTATTCCAACTTGGAAACTGAATCCGTGCACTGTGCGTCAGTCGTTCACTTTCTTCTTTGTCGATGTCATAGAGATAAATATCACGATAAGATTCCCCATATTTATTTTTTTTGTTTTTCGCATAAGCAATTTGATCTCCATCAGGGGAAAAAGAGATTGAGGTTTCCAGAAAGGATACTTCCGGCTTTAAAGAACTGATGTGATTTTTTTGCGTGTGAATCTCACTGTTTTCAAGCACGGCTATTTCTTTTTCTTCTCCTTCCAACTCTTTGAGATATAGTGAAAGCAATCCATAATCAACCCCCTTGTTTGAAACATAGGCTAGTTTGGATTGATCAGTGGAGAGAGTTGGATAAAAGTTAAAGAACCCAGAGGGTTCAACAGTATCGGCCGGAGTTGGATTTATACTTTCAGTCGCTTTTTCATAAAAGGCCGTACGCTCAGCAATCCAGTCATCAAAAATATCATATCCTGAAATACCCGTGCTCATTTCAATAGCTTCAGCTACGGTGTAAACGCCTTTCTGACCAAGAGCTACAGAAATTTCTCGCAAAATATTATCGCCAAAACGTTCGGCAAGATAAATGGTAAAAGCATAGCCCTGATTATACACTGTTTCTCGCTCCAGGCTGGATTTAGAAGAAAAAGTCCCCATTCCATCTAACGAAAAATAGGTGTCTGAAAGAATACGAGTGCGTAAAATCATATCGCGGTGGCTATCCCAGGTATCATAATTAAGTCCTTCTGTTTGGTATTGGGCCGTACCCTCAGCCAGCCATGCGGGAATATTCACCGTAGCAAAAGGCATAGTGATGATGCCGTTAGGGAATCCATAAAGTACATCCGGTCGGCGGACATCTTCATAGGAAAGCCACTGCAAGTAAAAAGCAGGAATCTTCCGGGAGCGCTTCATTCCTTTTTGAATTTGAACGATATGCACAAATTCATGAGTAATCACATTTCGAAGCCAATTATGGGTGCCACGTAAGGGTGAGTCAAGAGCGGGCAGCCAGATATCGATCCGGTTATCAAAGAAATAGGCAGCCCCGTTAGAGTAGTCTTCGCGATCTTTTAAAATGATGCTTACTTTTTCATCCGGCTCGTATTCATATAAATCAGTGATAGGAGTATAAATCTCTTCAGCTATACGGGAAGTGACTTTAGCAGAGCGGCTGTTCCCTTCCTGAAAATGTACCAAAAAATGCTCGCTTTCGATGGTAAACCAATCCAAGTGGTTTTGCGGATAGTCATAGAATGTTACATCCACCTGAGCCTTTAAAGTCCCGGAAAATCCCAGCGCAACGATCAATAAAAGGGATAATTTCTTAAGATATCTCATTAGTGTATAACTCCAATTTTAATGAGTTTGGTTTCTGATTTCCCTTCTACGGTTCCTTTTACACGGGCAACATACCCACCGCTGCCCCAGTGTCGGGTTTCAATATTCACCTCTTGAGGGAAACCACCGGATGATTGAACTGTGCGTTGAAAAATTTCACGGCCGTCCATGCTTATAACGGTAATGTCAACTGTTCCGCCCGGCTCAGCCAACTCAAATCGGATATTAGTCTCTTCGTTAGCTGGATTTGGCCAGTTGTAGGTCTCCACTTCATTTAAAACCCCAAAGCTTGAAGGTTGTCCGGTTTTAGTATCTTGAACTCGGGCCGAGACTTTATTGAAATCAGCGTTCCCATAACGGGTCGACCACTTGGTATCTGTGACCTGTGTTAAATTCCATGATTTTAACACACCTTTGTGGCTTACTGCAAACAATGTTCCTTTATAAATAATAGGATGGATAGGTTGTAATTCAGCTGAATTTGCTTTGCCTACATACAACGGAAAGCCCTCGACTAAAGTACCGTCGTTTCTGTATGCGTAAATGTTCATGGAGAGACTATTTTGTCCTACAACGAGGGCGGCATATTCAGCTCCTGAAGTCAATAAATCGGTGTACAAAGGGGTACCTGTAAATTTAATACCATCAGGTGCGGGTATTGGGGTGAAATTTTGAATGCCCCCGATTCTGTTTATACCAATAAGTTGATTATGAATTTTATCAATTCTTAAAAGAGATCCATCATCCAGAATTGCAGGCCACTCAGCTTTATCCTCTTCAAACAAAGTTTTAGCGGGATCATTCTTAACCGGATCAATTAAGGAAAGGCGATCATCTTCAAAAACATAAAACAAATTTCTGTTTCCAAGTTGTATGGCTCCCGTATAAAGTCTGTTTTGGAATGAGGTGGGATTGAAATTGAAGTTTGAAAGGACACTGAAGTCAACCCCCGAATTGGAAGCTTCAGAAAATTCGCCCCCAATAATTTCAGACCTTTGGAAAGGAGTATTTCCAACTGATACATTATTTCCATTTTTTATATCCAGGCCGGCATTGGTAAAATCTGCATGGAGCACCTGTCCGTTTTGGGAACTTATAAACCCTTTATTTGTAGGAATTGAGGAGGTCCAAACCGTATCAAAAGAAATTGTGTTGTTATTCCATGTCAGTGCTGAAACGTCAAGGGTATTGGTATTCTCAGCAGGTTTCTGTGCCAAAATAAGGTACTCACCGATAAATGGCTGCTGAACAGGGGTGTCTGTCAACTGAAATTGTTTGTTTTCAGGATTCGAAATTGAAACTGCCCATGTTTTCTCATGAGCGGGTACAATCAGGAAAGTGTCACTTTGTGTTTCATAGATTGACAGTGAAAGGGGATAATTTTGATAGTAAATATCGTTACCGGTAAAATAATTGAAAGTGGAATCAAGCTTGGCAGTAAATCCTTGGGTATAGACTTCACTAAATGGTTCGGCTGGTTTAATTTTGAATGAAGCGGTTGGTAGGTTTTCAGAAAAATCATAGAGCTCAAAAAACGATGGAGCTCCTGAATTACTGTCATTATTAGGCCTGGTGTCCGGTCCAAAGCGGTTATCATAAAAGCTAATTTCTCTACCGGTTTGAAGGATGACCCGGAAATTATTCCCACTCCACCAAAAATCGAAAGCTGTTCCAAAAGCTGCAGAATTATCCAAAGCACCTGTAATGATTTTCCCTATATCTTGTGAGCCATCTGCTTCCTCAAGATCAATACCCCTTCGGTTTTGATCGGCATTAACCCGGCCGTTTCTAAGTTGCTCATCAATTACGGCTTCGTCAATGTGCCAAATAAGTATACCACCGTTTAAGTTTCGGTCGTCACCAGGGTCATTTTCGTTTTGTCCTGTATCCAAACCTCCGGGTAAGCTAAAATCAAAATTGGAAGCATCTATAAAAGTACCGGCTTCAAGAAGGGTATCGAAACTTGCTTCTTGGTATATGAATGCTTCATCTTGATTAGTGAAGCTTTGTTGAACTTCGTTGCCATCCGGTTTTCTTATGGTAATAGTAATACCTGTTCCCTGAGGATCACGGTGACGATTTTCAATCAAAAAATATTCCGATTCTGAAAGCTCATATTTAGCAATGCTGTTAGGTTGGTTCAAGGCTGCTGCAGGAAGGGTGATTTCATTCTCAAAACTTCGATCGATAAGGAAAGGTGTTTCCCATCCTAAATAAGTTTTTTCCCATGCGGAAGGTTCAGGAGGCAACAGGCCGTTGTAAGCAAAAAATCCGGCTCCGTCCATCAATCCAAAACGACCGATACCGGGATCGCCTGTTTCAGTGTTAAATAAGTCGGGAAGGCCTAAATGACTTCCAATGGAAGCAACCAAAAGCCCGTTGATGGAAAGCGGGAATGCAAATTCGTTATCCTGAATATCGAGTCCGCGCCGCGTTTCGGTTCTTGGTATAATCATCGAGTTGGGTACTCTAAAACTGCCATCATTCACCGAAAAACCGTTAAAAGATGGATCATTTAATAGAGTTTTAAAATTTCGTTTTTGTAAATAAAGGGAGGGAATATCGAATGGGGTAATGTCAAGGCTGGTTCCGGTGAGTTCAATATCACGTCCAACACCGGCGTGAAAAATAATGAAGGCGGTATTATCAGGATTAAGACCGGAGGCATCAAAATTGTCACCTTCTTCTACTTTTTGCCATGCATCGCGAGCAAGTTCAGCGACTTTTTCATTGGTAAACGTTTCGCCTATGGGAGCATATTCTTCCATTTTTTTGGGTAGGCGATAAATATCGGGCAGTACCCTGTAATTTATGGTAAGCTGATTGTCGGATGCTTTCTCATAATAGTTTTTGGCAAACTCGAGATGAGCTTCAAAATAATTTTGATTGTGGGGCAGAGGATCAATCCGGAAATCTTCTTCGTTTTTAAGGAAGGGAAGTCCTTCCATACCGTCGGCACCAAATATACCGGTTCCTGTAGTCAACCTGTTGCTATCCGGTTGAAATTCTACCATAATAGCAATTACGTTAAGTGTACCGGTGGCATTAAGGTTATTACTTAACTGTAGTTGCTGATCAGAAATAGCATGAGATCGCTTAACCTGAACTTGTTGGGCTACAGAGATTTTAAAAATAAAAAAGAAGAGCATGCTAAAAATTAACATGCTCTTTGAAAAGAACTTTAAGTATTGCATAGATTAAAAGTCGATAAGCAAGCTGAATCGTAAGGTATTGGCGAGGGGATGATCGGATTCAAGTGTTTTTATATAACTGAAATCGACTCCAAAGAAATTATATCTAATTCCTGCACCGAAAGTAATATACTCACGGTCTCCGTTTTGGGGATGCTCGTAGTAATAACCGGTACGTAAGGCAAATGTGTCATCATACCAATATTCAATTCCGGTACCAACCATAAATTGTTCCAGCAATCCGATTTCAATGGTGTTTGTTCCATCAAATCGTTCATAACTATCCCATGAGCTAAATAAAGCTTTGATAGGCCCTGTGGCTACTTGAGTGGTATCTGCATTCCCCTGATTGTCAGTGGTAATTTCTGACTCAGTTCTGGCCATAATTTTTGAGATATCATTGGCAATGGTTATACGGTTAATACCATCGGGATCGAGCTCAAGATCGAAAGCCCATCCAAAACGCAAGACGGTTGGCAGAGGATCTTTTTGAGCATTATCAGTGTATTGGATTCCGGGGCCCAAGTTTGAAAGGTTGGTTCCAAAACTGAATTTCGCTTCTTTTTCGCCAATCATAAAGGGATCTGTGCGATATAAAAAGGACAAGTCAACGGCTACACTGCTACCCGGGTTTACTTTTTGGGCACTAATTGAAGTTCCGCTGGCAAGACTCGAATAAATGAGCCTCAGGCTGGTTCCTACTCCAAAATTTTCACTGAGTTTATGACCATATGAAGCACCAAAAGCAACTTCGTAACTGTTAAAACGTGAAATTGGTTCTGGACCGGTTTCGTCGGTTACCACTTGTTCACCTAAGTTAAGGTAGGTGAGATGTGTTCCGATGGTTCCAATGCCTTCAATGTAGTATTTACCGACTACATAGTCGTAGAATAGGTCACTTACATTGAAATTAGCCAGCCAATTTGAGTGGGTGATGCTGGTTTGGTTGCTTCCTTCCTGAAATGCTAAGCCTGCGGGATTCCAAAATAGGGCAGAGGCATTATCGGAAATTGCTACTCCGGTGTTACCCATTCCGGCTCCACGGGAGTCAGGTTCAATTTGAAGAAATGGAACCGCTGTTATAGCTACTTGTGCATTAATTGTGGTTGGCAACACAAAAATAAGTGCTGCAATAAATAAGGGTATTATTTTTTTCATGATTACTGGTGTCCTTTTCATAAAAATAGATGTTAATAGAAATATAAGTGATTCAGGTTAAACTATCGACGCTATCGTATAATTACGAGCTTTTCGATTTTTTCTGATTGTTGTCTTCCTTTCGGGGTATTTGCTGTAACCCGAAGCACATAAATATAAGTACCGTTGCCCAGGCGATTATGATCCCGGTCACGGCCATTCCATGAAATACTGGCATATGAACTTGTAGTTATGAGTTGGTTTTCAATGTGTTGGACCGGTTGTCCGCTTAGTGTAAAAATTTGAACGGATACATCAAACGGGTTACCGGGCTGATTATGTTCGAAGGTGAAACGGGTAGCATTGTTCATCGGATTCGGATAGTTGTATACATTGCGTATACTTAATTCCTCGCTCGATGCTACTTCAAAGACTATTTCTTTCTCTGAAGGATTATTATGCACATCCCATGCTCGAACCATAAGGCTATAACTACCCTCCGGTAAATTGTCCAAAGGGTACTCGATACGCCCCCTGGTAAAATCATTTAAATTGCCTTCATAAAACTCATTCAGCACAAATGATTGTTTTGGTTTCGTATCGATAGTAGCTATTATTTCATGTCCAACTCCTGTTCCTGTTGTGTTTATACCTGATTGATCTTCAAGATCAACAATTAATTGGGGGGAATTATTTACGAGATTCCCGTTTACAAATTTTTCATCATTTAGATAGACATCCAGTTCCGGTCCCTTTCCATCATCTACTGCGTCTTCATTAATTCCATTAAATCTGACTTTCACAAAAGAACCGGAAGCTGTTTTCCCGTTCTTATTATTCGCATACATAAGGATGCGGCCGGTTTCATCAGAAAAGCTGATATCTTTAGGCACGATAAATGTTGAGCTAAACTCGCCATTTACAGCTTCGGTTTTTCCTTTAAATAGCACATCATTTTCAACGGTGTAGCTGCAACCTTCCAAATTACAATTGTCGGCTTGCACCCAATCGCGATCTGCGGGCAGGTTTACATTTCGTTTGGCATCCAGCACGGTAAGGTTTACTTCACCAGAAAAGTCAGACAAAGTATTTCCTTCTAAGTCTTTTACGGTGCCGGATAGCGTAACCTGATCTAAAGCCTGAACGGTAAGCACAGTATCCTGGCCCGATTCTGTATAATCATTCAGTGAAGCCACTTCTGATGAAAATTCAGGTAGTCTGAATCTTCCGGCAGGGTCACCGATCAAAATAAATTTCTTACTGTTTCGGGTTGAAATGATGGATGAATTATTGATAAACGTATTTTTAGTCTTTCGATAGATATCTCCAAAACGAAGGGGAGTGCTGTCCTGATTTCTTTCTACCATTCTTTGTGAAAGTGCCACATTCAACCCAAAATTATTACGGGACGAAATTCCCGATCCTGTATAAACAACACGAGTGGTTGTAAAAGCAGCTATAAGCCCGCCATTGTCAGCAAAAAAGAGTTTCTCTGCACCCGATTGAGCATCGTTATCATCATAACGGCCAAATTGACAAGTAGCTGTTACAAGCACGGAAAGGCGATCTCTGTTGGTGAGGCTTGGAATATAATCTGATTTAAAGAGTTCCTCATCAGATAGTGTTTGCTCGTTTCCGTGTCCGGAATAATTCAGTACCAACGTACCGTTATTAAAAGCGTTGATGAAATCCTCAGTTGCACCTGGAATAGTTCTTCCGGAGCCGGTTATCTCTTCAGGATAAGAAAATTCATATACCTTATTTACCTTAATGCCCGGTTCAATGATATTCATTCTTTCAGCGGTGGCATCGGCATTCAGTACATGTAGATCTCGGTTTAGCTGTACATCAGGAAAGTCATCGTCAGCTGCAAAAGTAAAAGTATTTTGCCAGCTGCCGGTATGTTCGGGGCTTTCATATTCCTTAATCTTTTGGATAGCTATGGCTGCTTCAGAAGGAGTTTGGGCAGAAATACGCCCCAGACCAATATCTAATAGGTGGGAGTTTGGAGTTCCGCCACTACCCAAAACATCCATTTCACCTTCATTGTCATCCAATAAGCCAAAAAAGTCGTCAGTGGCATAAGAGGTTGTTCTGCCTAAAGATTCTTCACTTTGATAGGTGACTACATGATTAATGTACCGGTCGGTTTGAATGTTTTTATAGTCAAAGGTAGTGTCTCCAAAAAGTAAAAGATATTTGGGAGGTTCTTGTCCGGAATTCAATGCTCTGTCATAAAGAAATTTCACATAATCACGTATGGCTGTGGGATCTAATAATCCACCACTAAATTCATTTATAATCTCCTCTTGAGTAACTACAACAGGAGTCAAACCATCATTCTGTTGTCTGTAGGCTGCTAAGTCATCGGCATAGTCTTTAAAAACATCAGCAGTTATGATTATATAGTCAGGAAAAGTGGTAATTGACTGGAGGTCTTGAGGGGCGACCGGTTCCCCAATTTCCGGTATCTCAAACTCTGAATCAGCAATAAAGTGTAGATTGTTACCGGAATAATAGTTGAAATTAAAATCTTGTCCAGACTCAGAAAGAGCCAATAATTTGGGATCAGTGGGATTTGATACTTCCATGATAATGGGTTGATTGTCAAACCCGCTAAGCTGATAGTTAACTAACTCAGAAGAAGATCCGTCTTCAGGAGAAAAGAAATAAAGGTACTCGTTCTCTGCTACGAGTTCACGTTCAGCTGTAATTTCTAACCAATCTAAAAAACCGGTAGAGCCAGAAGCATTGTGATTATAAGAAGCAGCAATTTCCAAAATATCACCCGAAAAGCTTGCACTAACATTTTCAGTAAAACTGCGATCAATACCAGCATTTCCTTCACTGCTGTTGTAAGAACCCGAACGAGGTATAAATAGAGAAGAGAAGGAATCATTATTTAGAAACAGGTCAAAGTTTGCCGAAGAGGTAGATCGATTGACAAATTGCCCTGAAATTTCAATGGTTTGGTTAGGCAGTAATCCGGGCAGTGTATCACGTAAAACGGTCCGGATACTTTCATTACTTGAGGCTTCAAAACGAGTGCCAAGCCAGTTTCGGCCTGATTTAATTCGGTCTTCGGGTTTATACAACTCCTGTTCTTTCCAGATAAAATCAGTGAAAGTAGAGACTGATCGGGAAGGGGTTAAGTTTTCATTGACTGGAGAGAGACGCATTCCGGGCTCGGCTGCTATAGTCAGAAATATATAATTTTTCTTGCTGTAGGGATGCACCTGATGCGAGAAACCTACATCATTGTAATCAATCCTATCAGGGCTATTGGCGTAGAATATAATTCGGTCACCTGTGTCAAAGCTGCCATCTGACTGTCCCTGAACAAGGATTGGGATTTGTTTAAATTCTGGTCTTGCTTCCGAATTAGCTTCCGGTAATAAAGCCCCTCCCGTACCCCAAAGCTGTATATGTTGCGGATCAATGGAGTTTACGTTAATCCCAAGTTCTTCCAGATAATTTTGACCGATGTTATAAATGCCATTTTTTCGGATTGGGATTTTATACCAGACACCTGTAGAGAATGAGGGCCCGTTTGCTTTGGAAAGTTGCATGTTCGGTAAAACCGAATCTCCAGTTTTGTAAACTCTGAGCCGTAACTTTTTTAATATCCGAACATTATTATCACCATAACGAGCAATGTTGATGCTCAATGAACTCACTTTTTTACCCCGAGAAATGCCTGGTTCAGAAGCTTCAATTAGACTCCTTGAATCCCCTTCGAGAGCTAAAACCATAGCCTTTTCGGGACTTATCTCTTTTTGAACAATGGCTACATCTTGTTCCAATATTTGATAGCGAAGGGCTGAACCGGAAACAGGAACAGTAAGTCCTATAGGAGATAGGATTGTAAGTTCATCATTGATGAACTCATAATCGGTAAAGGATTCGGTTTCTGCTACTACTTTCAGTTGCCTGGCCTCAGCCATTGATGCAATTAATAAGCAAAGCAAACCGCTAATAAAAAGCAGCCTGTTCAGCATAGTGTATAATTACAGTGTATAAATTAATTAATGCTTAAAGTGTAGTAGCAGTATTTCTATAATCTATATAGTACTTCTTGTTATTATTGACCTGTAATTGTAGGTAAGTTTTTTCGCTTATTAGTTGAATAAAGTAATTTGTAGCGTTTTCTCTATATAGTAGTAATAGGCGTTAAATTTTTAAGTCAGGTCTATAATAGCCTTGTCAACTTATAATGTCAATAAAAAAATAGCCCAACTAAAAATTTAGATGGGCTAAAAGATTTATATCATTTCTAAAACTAGTGATGAAGCACCACCGCCACCGTTACAAATTCCTGCGCAACCGTATTTTCCACCGGTTCTTTTTAAGGCATGAATGAGCGTTACAATAATTCTGGCACCGGAACATCCCAGTGGGTGACCTATACTTACAGCTCCACCGTGAATATTTACTTTTTCAGGGTCTAATTCTAAGATCTGGTTATTTGCCAGGGCTACCACAGAAAAAGCTTCGTTGATTTCAAATAGATCAATTTCATCTTTAGAAAGACCTGCTTTCTTCAGAGCGATGGGGATAGCATCGGCAGGTGCAGTTGTAAACCACTCCGGAGCTTTTGCCGCACTGGCATGGCTCAATATTTTAGCAAGTGGCTTTAGTCCAAGTTCTTTGGCCTTGTCGGCACTCATAACCAATACTGCAGCTGCACCGTCATTTATACTGGAGGCGTTGGCTGCTGTTACGGTTCCTTCTTTATCGAATACGGGACGCAGGTTTGGGATTTTGTCAAAGCGTACTTTATCAAGTTCTTCGTCTTTTTCCACTTTCGTGACATTCCCTTTGCGATCTTTGACCTTCATTTTGACAATTTCGTCTTTGAAGTATCCTTTTTCGGTTGCTTCAATAGCTCTTTTATAGGAAGTGATTGCATACTCATCTTGCTCTTCGCGACTGATATTACATTCCCGTCCACAAAGGTCTCCGGCATTTCCCATCAGGTAATCGTTATATACATCCCAGAGGCCGTCTTTAACGATTCCATCTTCTGCTTGTACATGGCCGTATTTGGCTCCAAATCTTTCCTTGGGAAGGTAGTAGGGCACATTACTCATGCTTTCCATTCCACCTGCTACAATAATATCCGCTTCCCCTAATCTGATTTGATCAGCAGCGATCATAATTGATTTCATACCTGAAGCACATACTTTATTTACAGTAGTAGCAGGGGTTCTTTCACTTAGTCCGGCTTTAAGAGCTGCTTGTCGGGCAGGAGCTTGTCCAACTCCTGCTGAGAGTACATTCCCCATTAACACTTCTTGAACATCATCAGGCTTAACTCCGCCTTCTTTTACTGCCTCAAGTATGGTTGAAGCTCCCAATTCCGGGGCTGAAAAAGAAGATAAACTTCCTCCAAAAGCTCCCAAGGGTGTTCTTTTTGCTGATACTATTACTACGTCTCGCATGATAGAAAAATTTTAAAATTGAAAGTTGTTGTAAGCGCTATTATTAGTGCTTAAAAATACAAAAGCTTGTGGAATGATGATATGTTAGAACGCCTGATCTAAATCATTGATCAGGTCGTCAGCGTCTTCAATGCCAACTGAAACACGAATCAATGAGTCTTTTAATCCTGCTTTCTCGCGGACATCTTTTGGAATGGATCCATGAGTCATTGAAGCAGGATGACTGATAAGTGATTCAACCCCACCCAGACTTTCTGCCAGTGTAAAAATCTTTGTATTGCTCATGAAATTTACAGCAGCTTCAATGGAATCATCTTTAAGGGTAAAGGAAAGCATAGCTCCAAAGTCATCCATTTGTTTACTTGCCAGTTCATGCTGAGGGTGGGAGGAAAGCCCCGGATAAATTACAGAAGCCACTTCATCATGATTTTCAAGGAAGTCGGCAATCTTTTTGGCGTTATCCACTGATCGCTGAACTCGTACACTGAGGGTTTTAATCCCTCGCAGGGTAAGGTAGCAATCCATAGGCCCCGGTACCGCTCCGGATGTTTTAGTTTGGAAGCGGAGATTTTCCATGATTTCTTTACTGGAGCTTGCAACTGCCCCATGAATTACATCAGAATGACCGGCCAGATATTTTGTGGCTGAGTGTAAAACTGCATCTGCCCCAAACTCTAATGGTCGCTGCAAATAGGGGGAGGCGAAAGTATTATCAACCACAGTTAAGATGTCCTTTGGTTTAGCCATATCAACCAAGGCTTTAATATCTACCACTCTAAGCAAAGGATTGGTAGGTGTCTCAATCCACATAAGCTTTGTTTCAGGCTTTATTGCTTTCTGTACCTCATCAAGATTTGTCATATCAACAAAAGTAAAGTTGATACCAAATGGCTCAAAAACTTTAGTGAAAAGACGATAGGATCCGCCATAAAGATCATTGGTTGTTACAATGTGATCTCCGGGACGAAGCATTTTCATCAAGGCGTCCATCGCTGCAACCCCACTTGAGAAACAAGCTGCCTCATCAGCTCCTTCAAGCCCGGCAATCATTTTTTCAAGGGCAGTTCTTGTTGGATTTCCTACACGGGCGTAGTCATATCCTTTGTGTTTGTTGGGAGCTTCCTGTGCATAGGTTGATGTTTGAAAAATTGGAGGCATTACAGCGCCGGACGTTTCCTCCGGTTTTTGTCCTGCATGTATAGTCTTTGTATTGAATTTCATAAAACTAAATCTCGATAACTATATTATTGATTATTCAGTTGGTTGAGTGTGCTCAATTTCTGCTGATATTCAGAATTTGCAGGTTCAATATCCGCTAATTTTTCATAGTAGTCTTTGGCAAAATCGATAAGCATATTGGCTTTTTCTCTTAAAGCATTTTGGTCTTCCTGAAAAGCAACTTCTAAAACAGATAAGTACTGAGCAGCAAGATTGTTGTAAAAGACTGCCAGGCTTTCGAGATATTCAGTATTGGTTGTATCCCTTTTAAAAGCTTCAATAAGTTGATTTTCTGCTTCATCACCCATGCCTTCTGCTTCAAACCTAATTTGTTCAGCAAGCTCAGTCTCATTATCAGAATAAGCAGTCTTTAAGTCATCCATGATATTGGAAGTAATCTCATAAAGCTGAGTTCCATAAACATTTCGCAGGTTGGCATTATTAGGATACTCTTCAACAAGAGGTTCAAGCATATCCAAGGCTTCTTCGGTATCACCATTGGAGATATAGGCGTTAACTAAACCAAAGGCAATATTAAGGTTGCCTTCTACGTCGGTGTTAGCCAACTCATAATAATGGGTGGCTTGATCAGGGTTCCCTTTTTCCAGATAGAGGTACCCCAAGTTTTCAAGCATATCTATGGGATTATCCTCTGCAAACTCTAACGCTTTTTCCAAGGTATTTATAGCCTCATCAATGTTATCAGAATTATAATGAGCGACGGCCAAATTTTTAAGAGAACTAATGGCATCCGGTCGGATGATCAGTGCATTTTCGAAATGAGTTTTAGCTCGGTCGTATCTGTCAGTTGCCATCATGTTTTCTGTAACTTCCAGTCCAGCGTTGTGCTCCAGTTTCCAAAGCTGCTGACGTAAACTATCGATAGATGAGAGCTGACTTTCATTCGCTCCATACTCAATGGCAAGGTCAAAACTTTCAGCAGTTTCAGTGTAGAAGTCTGCTCTTTCCTCAGGTTCTCTTTCTTTCGCCAGGTTGGCATTTATTTCAGCTCTGGTAATATACAATTTGGGTTGAGCCGGATCTTCACTCAGCTGTGATTCTATAGAAGAGAGGGCTTTATTATAACTTCCTTGAGCCTGTAATTGTTCAATATTAGTTTGGGTTGTAGTACAAGAATAAAAAAAACCGGCTAAGAGGAATAAACCTGTTAGCCGGATGAAATATGAATTAGTCATATATTTATTTTAGATGGAGAAATGAAATTACATTCCTAATTTTTCTTGAGCTTCCTGGGCTTTTTCGGGCATATCTAAGTTAATATATACGCTATATAAACTTTGCCATGCGCCCATATTTTCAGGGTTGAGTTCAACTGTTTTTTCGTAGTATTCCATAGCATCCGTTAGGAAACCGTTAGCAATTTCGTCCAGCTCATTAACTCTTTCTAAGTCATCAGCATTATTTCTCTCAGCAAAAATTAAAGCAGCTTTATTTTGATACAACACTCCCAATGCATTATGAGCTTGCTCATCGTTAGGTCTTAATCGTATGGTTTCCATCAAAGCTTCTTCAGCGCGGTCGTTCAAGCCGTTAATTTCTTCCGTTTCATTATCAATTTCTTCTTGGATTTCGGCTAATTGCTGTTCAATATTTTCAGCCTCTTCGTCTGAAGCATTTCTCATTTGATTTTTGAGATCATAAATTTCTTCGTATTTGTCAGAAATAGAAGAAGTAAGAGATTCTGTAATTGATAAAAGGACGGTTCCCAGCACTAAACGATACTGTGCATTTTGAGGATCATCTTCGATAAGTCCTTCAAGAACATCAATAGCTTTTCCTCGTTCACCGACATTCATGTAATTATCGGCTAATTTCTGAGTGAGGCTTACACTGTCTGGATACAATTCAAGCCCCGTTTCAAGAATATCTACTGCTTTTTCCGGATTTCCCGACTGTGCATAGTACACTGAAATTCGGTCATAATCTTCAGCAGGAGGAGGGTCTTTAAGTTCCATGGATTGTTCTAAGACCTCGGCCGCTGCTTCATAGTTGTTATCCATAAAATGGATCTGTGAAAGCACATCATAAGAAAGTGTACTGTCTGGATTGATAATAACCGCATTTTCAAGATGTGCTACAGCTCGTTTCAAAGGCTCATCAACAGTAGCCATTACACTATCATCAATAGCATAGGGTAATGCTGCATTGTGTTCTCTTCCCCAAGTATTTAAAACAAGATTATCAACTTCGCCGGATTCACTTGGAGCTTCTTCCATTTGACTAAATAAATCTCTGGAAGTTGTGATATTCTCTCTAAAATCTCTGTAGATAGGTTTTCTGTCACTTGGTGGTTGAATGGTAAAACCATGCTCAGAATTTGCTAATGCCTTATAATAATAGCCAAGTCCATTATCAGGATTCTGTTCAATATATCGGTCTAAACTTGCGTAAGCACTGTCAAAGTTTTGGGTATAGATATTTAATTGTGCTTCCTCAATAATAGGACTGGTAGAGTTGCAACTGGTAAGCACCCCAGCCAATAAAATTGAAGGGATTATAATACTGAGTAGTTTTTTCATTTTGTATAAAGATTGAAGTTGGTTGTAATCAGAACAAATTTATATGTTGATAAAAATAATCATATGTGTTGCTTTCTGCAATTTATTAGCACACATGGTTTTTGATTCAATTTAAACTTTAAAAAATCAGGAAATTTTGTATGAAAAAAATACACTCAACGGATAAAGCACCGGCAGCCATAGGTCCATATAGTCAGGCAACTTCACATAATGGTGTTTTATATTGCTCGGGACAAATTCCGTTAAACCCAGAAACTATGGAATTGGTAGGAAATACAGCAGCAGAACAAGCCGAACAAGTGATGGATAACCTAAAGGCTGTGCTTGAAGAAGCCGGAACAGATTTTTCAAAAGTATTGAAATGCTCCATATTCTTAGACGATATGAACGATTTTGCTTCCGTCAATGAAGTGTATGGTGCGCGTTTTGATTCGGACCCTCCGGCAAGAGAAACAGTAGCAGTTCAAACACTGCCTAAAAATGTTTTAGTAGAAATCAGCTGTATCGCTTATTTGTAAAAAATGTGATCATTCATTAAAAGCCGGTTCTTATTTCTTCTGTATTAAACGAAGCAATATTGCCGGCTTTATCTTTTACTGATATAAATACCTGATTTGTTTGTTTGGGCTCAAAATTTGGGAGATAATAAATAAGCAGATTTTCTTCATAGTCATATTCTGCAATTCCGTGGACTCCATTTATGGTGAATTTAGCAGATGATGAATCAATACCAGTCAGCTCATCTTTTAGATCTACACTGGCAAGCCATTTACCATAATCTGTGCGGTATATTTTGAAGTTGGATATTTCGGGAGGAGTATTGTCGGATATGATTACGAATTCACCAAACTCATCAGGATAAGCATAGACAGTACGACCCTGGAGTTCCGAGTCTACGTAACTGAGGCCGGATTTTGAATTATTCTTTCTGAAAAGCCTGTACTTGTTTCCGGGTTTAAAAGCGTGCCCCATATAATATTGAAGCTGAAAATTCTTTTTAAGAGCAGCCATTTCGGGTTGGATAGAAATTTGGTACTGGCCATCAACAATTTTGTGAGTAAAACCAATACTCAGGGTATCAAAAAAAGTATCTTCGTTAAATCTAATCAGGACTGAATTGTCGGAGGAGAGTAGGGTCTGATTTTGTGATGGAAATAGTCGAGCAATGTTAATTGGGAGAAGTGAATCCCGGTAAATCACTTGCTGATTAGTTTTCCAGGGAAGACCTATTTTCCGTGAAGTAAGATCGATGGTACTTTGTAAATCAGGGGAAGCCCAATCCTCATGCCAATACCAATTGTATATAGGCAGTAGTTTTTTTGGTGAAGACGAATTATCAAAGCCATCTTTTTCTATTTGGATAGTAGCATTTGAGCGATTCCCAAAATAATCAGTGGCAATAATAGTATATGTCTTAGCACTTTCAGCAGGAAGAATTTGAGCTGCTGGTTTTTCAATAAGGTAAAAGGGGTTGTTGTGACCATCCTTACTATAAAGTCGCTGATGCCCTCTGTTCGTTGAACCAAAGGGAGCTATTCTGTCAAGAAACATTTCACCGGAATCTGAAAAACTCAGCGAGTTCAATTCTTGATAAAAAAGAGTATCTGACTCGTGAACGAGTGCCAGTGAGTACACAGCGTAGGCGTTGTAAACTTCATTTGACTGGTCATACACATTTACTGCTAAGCCCGACTCTCCGGTTATACGAATCGTTCCAAAATCGAAAACCCCATTAACTTTATTTGGTCTTATAGCCCGGGAATAAGGGTTTCCTTCAATTCGGCTCTTTTTAGTTAAAGGTTCTACAATCAAACTTGAAAATACAGGCGGAATTGTATCCTTTACTTCTAAGTTCGTTGATAAAGCATTTACGGCGTTTTGATTGGAATTTCTTACTTCAAAATGAAGATGGGGAGGCCCAATCCCGGAAGAACCGGTATATCCTATCACATCACCTTGTTTCACGGGAATTGCCAAAGAGTCAAACTCTACATCCATTTCAAATGAATAATCTGATAATCTGATTGAGTCGGCGAGGTGCTGAAAAGTATCATTAAACCGCTGTAAGTGGGCATAAACGGTATATGTATTATCCGGATGTTTTAAGTAGATGGCTTTGCCATAACCACGTTCCGTAATTAATAATCGATGCAGAATTCCATCTCTTGAGGCAAAAACTTTATATCCTTCCTGCCCCCATGTTTTGATATCGAGCCCGGCATGGAAATGGGCGGATCTTGTTTCCCCAAACGTAGAACTCAAATACTGTCCCGAATCAGTAGGCCATAGATATTGCTGAGCCTCTGAAAAGGGGGAAGCTGACAATAATAGCAGTAAAGAAAATAGAAAAGGTCTCAATGCTTATTCAATATTAACAGTTAATGATTTCTGTCCGTTATTTAATAAAATCTCCAATTTATCTCCCTGATTAACCGGCCCAACCCCTTCCGGTGTACCTGTAAAAATTAAATCACCGGGGTGCAGCCTAAATCTTTCAGATAGAAAGGTGATTAACTGTGGGATGGGAAATATCATTTCTGAACTATTTCCATGTTGTTTTACAAATCCATTTTGGAAGAGTTTAATATCTAAATCATTTAACGCAATAGATTTAAAATCTGTGATAAAATCACTGATAGGTGCAAAATTTTCGAAGCCTTTTGCTAAAGTCCAAGGATGTCCTTTTTTCTTAGCTCTGGATTGAATATCACGAGCTGTAAAATCTATACCGACGCCAATTCCCCCAATAAAATTTTTAGCATCTGCTTGAAGAATATTCTTTCCTGATGCCGATATAGCTACAACAATTTCAGCTTCAAAATGGACTGATTCTGATTGTGGAGGAATAGATACAGTAGCTTGATCATAGCAGATGGCCCCTAATGGTTTTAGAAAAACGATAGGTTCTGAAGGAACTGAATTTCCCAATTCTTTTGCATGTTGGGCATAATTTCTTCCAATACAATAAATATTGCGTACGGGAATATCGAGGCCGGGTATCTTTGGTTGTTGCATAAAACTAAGATATAAAAAAAGCCTCGCACAAATAATGTGTACGAGGCTTTAAATTCTATAATCTAAAACAGGAATTAATTGACCGGCTCTACGTTCACGTGTTTCCGTCCACCGGAGCGTACGGCAAAACTAACTTTGCCATCAGATGTTGCAAAAAGAGTATCATCTCCACCTCTTTTTACATTATGTCCGGGATGAAATTTAGTGCCACGTTGTCGAACAATAATTCCGCCGGCGCGAACAAATTCACCACCGAATTTTTTAACTCCCAACATTTTGGGATTGGAATCGCGACCGTTTCTTGTAGAACCTTGACCTTTTTTATGTGCCATAACTATAAGGGTTTAGGAATGAAAAATTTATGATAAAGCTTCGATTAACTCGGCTTTTTTCAAGCTTGAGTAGCCGGTTAGGCCTCTTTCTTTAGCCAAGCTTTTAAGTTCTGCCACTGTCATTGATTCCAAATCTGATGATTCTTCTTTAGCTGTTTCTTTCTTTTCAGCTTTTTTAGAAGCAGCACCGGAAGCAGAAATGCTCTCAATTTGAATTTGAGACATAACCTGACGATGGCCATTTAGCTTTTGATATCCTTTGCGTCGTTTTTTCTTGAATACGAGAACTTTGTCTGCTTTCACTGTATCAAGGATAGTGGCGGAAACTTCAGCTCCTTCAACATTAGGAGTTCCAATATTTACGTTTCCGTTTTCATCTTTTATCAACAACACCTTATCAAATGTGAGCTTTTCTCCGTCTGCATTTTGTTTATCTACAAAAAGCACATCGTTTTCAGCTACTTTATACTGGTGTCCGCCGATTTCAACTATAGCGTACATATATATTAAATTTCTTTCTTTTGCATTTAATTCAGAGCTTGAAAAGATAAGGTTTACTTGTTAGAAAACAAAGCAAATATGAACTGATAAATTCAAAAACTTCACTTAAATTATAAGCAAACAAAAAAGACTATAGATCATGAAAAAATTACCATCTCTACACGAACAAGCATTCAAGTATAAAAATACCAAACGTTTGCAACACGATGGAGGAAGAGCCTGGATTAAGGACTCTCAACTTCATGAAGCCCGGAAAGATGCTAACGGGAGATTTGTTACAGTTCCCAATGAAATTATAGTGCCCAAAAAGAGTACTACTATTGCAGATAACAAAGATCTCGATACGCACTTAAACGAGAACTCTCCATTGCCGTAAATTTTGGTTTTCAAGTTTATGCGACTTTTGGAATAGATCGCTGAAACCCATCACGGTTTACATGTCCTATATATTTTCCGATGATCTTAACTTCTTCAAACACATCGGGTTCAATAAAGATATCATCATACTCCGGGTTCGCCGGTTCAAGACGCAGACCATTATCTCCCCAATAAATTTTCTTCAGGCTGGTTTCACCGTCGTACAATACCGCACCGATATCTCCATTTTTAACATCTGTATCCATCAAAAGAACAAAATCCCCGTCATAGATACCTACATCTTTCATGCTAAAGCCGGTAACCCTTAGTGCAAATAAATCATCTAAATTAGGAAATAAAGTGTCAAGGGTAATGCTGCCTAAATTTGCTTCAACAGCCTCCTGTAACGATCCGGCAGCAATAAGTCCACGAATTGGAATCCCTTCTTTTTCATCGGTTTCTCCCAACATGCTTTTCTTTTCGGAAGGTAAATCATATTCTCCGTCATTTTTCTTAACTAAATAGCCTTTCTTAAGTAGTGCCTTTATATTTTGGGTGACGCTATTTGGAGATGCATATCCAAAGTGATCTGCAATCTCCCTATAGGTAGGCCAAATGTCATGTTCTTTTTTGTATTCTACGATGTAAGTAAAAAATTCGTTTTGCTTGTGTGTCAAGTGTGCATTGTCCATATGAAGAATATTTAATGTAAAATATATGTGTAATAAACAAAGAAAGTCTATGAAGTTCAATAGAAAGTGTGTAAAAAATATGTGTGTCGTTTTTTTGATTGGTATGCTGGGTGTAGTAGTCTCCTGCGATCGGCAAACGGCTTATTCAAAGTTATTGACTGAAGAGTATCCGGATCTTTATTCGTATGTCTTTGAGAGAAATGCAGATTCATTGCTAACATACACCGATCACCCGGATTCTTATATCAGAGATCAGGCGTGGAGAGCTTTAATCAGTACACCGGTTGAAGCAGAGAAGATGGATGATTTTATTACTAAGGTGCAGTACAGCAAAACTGAAATGGCATGGACTGCTTTAAGCACAAAAAGCCTTTCATCAGATCAAGTTAGCAGGCTACAGAATTTATGGGAAACAAGGGAGTCCATGCGAAGCGGAATAAGTTTAGTTCTTGGACTTCAGGGCAATGAAAATTCACTGAATTACTTGGTCGGCAACTTTGAGAATTTCATTGATACTGAGTTTGAATACGAAACCGCTTTGGCGATTAGTCGACTTATGATGCGCCATGATTTGCTGGAGAGTACTAAAAAGATATTATTAAAATATGCGGCAGTAATTGATGATCCGGATTTGTTTCGAGCCTATTTCTATGGATTTTATAGAATGAATGAAGGTTTTGAGGATGAGGAAATGAGAGATATAATGCTGGATACCTATGAATTGGCTTCAAGTGCTGAGATAAAACAATACGCAGCCCGAATCCTTTTTAATACCGATGCCGAATGGTTCTTTTCTGAGCTTATTTTGGATGGAATTTCTGGAATGAATGTACAACTTGCTGTAGAATTGGCTCAACATTCTTCGCAGCTTTCTTGGAGTGAGAAGTTGGCTGATTTTTATAGTCACCTATTAGAACATGGGAATCCTGTAGTAAATGAAGTAGCACTTACGCAGTTGGCTAACCGAACGGATAAACCTGTTAGTTTTGATGAGATGATTGCATCCACCGTTGTCAATAATAATGAGAAAGAGGCCTCCGTGCGGCTGAGTGGAATACAGGCGATAAGTGATCCTGCCACTTATCTTTCCTTGGTGGATGAGTTAGCTGAAACCAACGAATATCTTCTCACTAAAAAACTGCAAGTAAACAGTGAGGTATTAACAAGATCAGAATATTTGGAGCTGCTTGAAGACCATTTTAACAGTGAAAGTCTTATTGAAATTTCACTGGCTACGCAAGGTTTGTCAGGCTGGTGGCAAGGACTCAGTGATTCTGAAAAAGATGCTTCAACAAGAGCTGCGGTTAAAGAGTTGGTGATTAATTTGTTAGAAAAAGAAAATCGAACCATCACTTTTAATATTCTGAATTTCATGAATAATTCAGGTTTGGTAGAAGAGGGAGATTTTGAGCTGATGACTGAAATTGCAGAGAACTACAGTTTACCCCGCGATATTGAGGTTTTTCAAGCCTTAGGCAGCTTGCTGAACGAACATTTTGAGGAAGAGGGGAGATCTTTAATTACAGAACTTGCCCGGGAAGGGAATACTGCACTAAACAACTCATTCCAACAACAGGGATGGGATTTACCGGATGTAGAACCACAAGAAAAAACATTCAGGCAGCCCAACTGGAGTGAACTTGCAGCCTTAAACTTTGAGCCAACCTGGGTGTTGGAAACGGAAAAAGGCGATATCAAAATAGTAATAGACGTTTTAGCTGCCCCGGCCACAATTTCGGGAATTGACAGTTTGACGAGAGCCGGAGCTTACGACAAGGTTGCCATCCACCGGGTAGTGCCAAACTTTGTAATTCAGGGCGGTGATGTTGAAACCGGATTGGGGCTTGGCGGGCCAGACTACGTGGTACCCACCGAAGCATCAGAGAAAAAATATAAAAGGGGAACCGTTGGTATTGCAAGTGCCGGAACGGATACCGAAGGCAGTCAATATTTTGTGATGCATCAATGGAAACCACATTTAAATGCAGGCTATACGGTAATCGGAGAAGTGATTGAGGGAATGGATGTGGTTGATCGCATTGTTGTAGGGGACAAAGTCACTAAAGCCTACTGGAATATAAATGAAGAATAGTTTTTAACAGGTTTTTATGGTTTAAACAATTTTTGTGGTATTCCGAACGATATTAAAGTTACAAACCGTTATCTTGGAAGCGTTTCCAACCAACAAACTTAAACAGATACTATTAAGAAAATATGGACACCGTTTTAGACAGAGAATTATCATTTGAGTTGACCAATGATCAAAAAATGATCCGCGACAGCGTTAAAGAATTTGTAGAACGTAATGTGGCCCCAAATGTAATGGAGAGAGACAACAGCAAAGAATTTCCGCATGATATTGTAAATCAACTGGGTGAATTAGGGATGTTAGGTATTTATCATGAAGAACAGTACGGTGGGGGAGGCTTTGATGTAGTCAGCTTTTGCCTGGTACTGGAAGAGATTGCTCGCTGGGATGCTTCCCTTGCTCTCACCGTAGCCTCACATACCTCATTGGGAACCGGGCACATTGCTTTAGCCGGGAATCATGAGCAAAAAATGAAGTACATGCCTGAGTTGACTTCAGGTGAAAAATTAGCAGCCTGGTGTTTAACCGAACCCGGTTCAGGCAGTGATGCGTCCGGAATGAAAACCACGGCAATTAAAGAAGGCGATAAATACATTCTGAATGGGGCTAAAATATTTATAACCCAAGGTTCTGTAGGTGATACCTATGTAGTTCTTGCCAAAACTGATCCCGAGAAAGGGACGAAAGGTATCTCAGCTTTTATTGTAGAAAGAGAATGGGATGGCGTAAATCCGGGTCCCGGTATGCACAAACTTGGGATGAATTCTTCTGATACAACCGAAGTAGTATTCGAAAACGTAGAAGTTCCCGCTGAAAATTTATTAGGTGAAGAAGGGCAGGGTTTTGTGGATACTATGAAGGTATTAGACGGAGGTCGTGTTGGTATTGCGGCACTATCTGTGGGAATTGCCCGCGGTGCTCTGGAAGAATCGCTGAATTATTCTATGGAACGAAAACAATTTGGAACAGCCATCGGAAACTTCCAGTACATGGAAGGGAAAATGGTTGATATGGCCACTGAAATTGATGCTGCCCGGTTGCTAACACTTCGTGCTGCTTGGTTGAAGGACAATGAAAAGCCGTACACCAAAGAAGCTTCTATGGCTAAGTTATTCGCCTCAGAATTATCTGTGAAAGCAGCTCTCGAGGCTATTCAAATTCACGGGGGATATGGATATACCAAAGAATATCATGTGGAGCGATTCTTGCGAGATTCTAAGCTTATGACTATAGGTGAAGGAACTTCCGAAGTGCAGCGAATGATTATTGCACGTGAGCTCAAAAAGACCCTTGTATAAAAATTAGACGTTTGTTGGAGACCCAAAGCCTGCATCATAATTTGATGGCAGGCTTTTTTATTTATTGAGATTAAATCTCTTGATCTTCAAAAAGATGTATGGTTTTATCTATTAGATCATATAATAAGAACTTATTTTCTTGTACTAACCCAATTTTGACTCCACTTAACCGTTTGTTTCTATTTTGTCTGTATAGTTCATATTCATTTGTATATATCAATTCGCCATTATCATTTATCTTGTAACTTAATACTAAAGTATATTTAGGAGCGGGTTCATTTTCAGTACGTGTTACTGTTGATACATACAAATTATCATTATGTATAGTAATATCCTCAAATAATATTACCAGCATATACCCTCCTTGAGGGGAAGGCTTTTCATAAGAATCTTTTATCTCGGCTATTCTATTTTCAAGTTTTGGGTGATCGATATTCAATTTATAAAGTAACTTCCCTTCCAGGTCGTAAACCCAAATGAGTGGGTCAGAGGGGGAGGCGGCAATAAGTTTATCATTATGTAAAGCTAAGATTCGTTCATTGCGATATACATTAAAGTCCTCTGGATCAGCTGTTTGTTCTCCAAAAGATTTTATTTTTTCTCCATTACTATTAAAAATGGTAATGGGTTTATCTGAAAAAGGTGTAGAAAGGTATATAAGTCCATTTTGTCCAACTTCCATATGCCTTGCCCCGCCAAATTTTTCTATAGGTATTTCTCTGATAAACTGATCTTTGTTATCAAAAACTACAATTTTTGCCTGCGAACGGGAAAAAACATACAGGCTGTCTCTTGAAAAACTTATATCTGATACAAAAGTAAACTCTCCGGGGCCTCTGCCGATGTTTTCTATAACCCCAAGGAGCTGTATATTTTTATTTAATCTGAATATTCGAGCCGATTTGTCAGCTACATAAAACGTTTCATCAGAGCGTGCAAATCGCTCAACTCCATCATAAAAAACGGAATCACCAAAGACTAAAAATTCTTGATCTGATTCCAATACTTCGACTTTTGGCTCTAATGGTTCATGATTGTTTGTGCAGGATAAAAATATACTGGTCCCAACTAGAAACAAGAAGAAAGTATATTTAACAGTAGTCATAAAACAGTGAGTTACAATTAAAAAAAACAGGAACCAAATCATTGGTTTCTGACATAGACTTAAGACTAATGTGGATCTGGACAAAGATATCTTAGACTATCACAAGATATAGATATTTAGTTGTCATCTGTTTCGTAGTCTTTTACATCATATCTATAGGTAAATGTTATATGTTAACATTCCATAGTAAATTGATCAACACTTATAATTAACTTTATTTAAGACAATTATTAACATTAATTATAAATATTTTTTATTTGTTGTGATATGTTATTTTCGTCGAGAATATTTCATTCAAAGAACTTCAAAAGCGTGAAAACTAATATTCTACTAGTCGTACTGTTTTTAGGATTACTACTAAATGGTTGTGGCAGTGAAGACACATCAACTACTGAGTCATCGGGAATATATGTCGACAATCCCGAATATGGAGTCTACCAGGAAGAGCCCGCACCGCCTTTCAGTTTTGAGCACGTAGATACGATAACTCCTGAATTTACCGACGATTTTATTTTATCCGGATTCAATCAGATGCTCACCGATCCTGAGGGTAATATCTATTTCATGGATTCCCGTCAGAGTAAGCTACTCTCTCTCAACAGTGAAGGAAATCTACGATGGATGACCGGTGAGGAAGGCCGTGGGCCGGGTGATTTCGAGAGTGCCTACAGCATGATAACCGATGGTGATCAGCTTTATGTAGGGAACCTGCAAGGTTCCCGGTTGGATGTATTCAACTATGAAGGAGACTTTCAGAAAAGCTATAATTTGGCTGAGAAAGTCAGTTTTGGAACGTTATGGGGATTTTTGTCAGGCGGAGAAATTGTAATGGCTGCTCCAAACTGGGATTCCTGGGGACCACATATCCACATTGTTGAAATTGAAGGAGATACCATTCGTACGACCCAAGATTTCACTATTGATCAGTCCGGTGATATAGAAACTATTCAGGGAATGACCAGCCGTTCCTCAATTTCAGTGTATGCTAATAGGATTTACACCGGGAGCATTATCGATTATTCGATTGAAGTCCACGATACCAGTGGTACATTAACTCGCAAAATTCGCAGAGACTTTGACCGAATTGTTCGTCCGGGAATGTACAGCGATGGAGGAAGCAGTACTATCAGAGGGTTTGGCAAAGTTGAGGCTCCTCAATTCTTACCGAATGAATATTTTATCGTTCAGGCAATCTGGCCTACCAATGTAAATGATCCGGATCGGTACACGCGACTCAGCAATAATGGTACAGCACCGGAACTCGAATATGCCCACAGTATCGATATCTTCAACCCTGAAGGTCAATTGCTGTACTCTTTTGAGGGAGAAGGATTCACTCCAAAGATAGGAGAGATTGCTCATATTGACGAAAACGGTATCATTTATACTACCGGAATGGATGAAGAAGCGCCCATTATTAAAAAATATCGCCTTGTTTTGAATGATGAATATCAGGAGCGTATTGACTGGTGAGAAGTAATTTTAAATTATGTAATTCTAAATGTTGAATGATCTCTGCATCTAACATTTATTCTTTTTTTTGTTGTGAAGTTCCCCCTATTTTTGGGATAGCGCCGTCTCGGAAGCTCCAGCTTCACGTGTTATTCTTGTCACTTGTGGTATTATAGATTACCTTTTCCAATCGGAAGTACTAAAGCCACTATTTTCTTTTTTTTTGAACCGGCAAAAGAACCGGCAATATTTCCTTTTTTAATTACTAAATAAAATTGGATATTATCATGGTTTTAATATACTTATACCATATATTCAAACCGGTAAAAGAACCGGCAAAAATTAAGTCATGATTTTTGATCGTCTTTCACATATGGAGCCCCTGTTTCCCAAGGCAACCAAGCCACTGGTGGATTTGGCTATGGAGGTATTTCGTCGGGAAGCTGAATTAGGTGGATTGGTGCACCCGCTCACTCGTAAAAAGATTGCGCGGTTACTACGGCATATAAACAGTTACTATTCAAACCGCATAGAAGGGGAGCACACTAATCCGGTAGATATCGAACGGGCCGTACGAAAAGAGTACAGTAAAGATGAGGAAAAGAAGCGGCTACAGAAGCTAAGTGTGGCACACATAGAAGTGCAAAAACTCATTGATGATCGCTTTGAAAAGGGGGAGAAGGTTCCGGTGTGCTCATCAGAGTTTCTTTGCTGGATTCATCGGGAATTCTATTCAAGAGTCCCCGATAGTTTTCTGAAGATCAGAAAAAAGGACTCGGATGAGATTATTGAGATGGTTCCGGGTAAACTCCGAACGCAAGATGTGGAGGTCGGTGAGCATGTGGCCCCTGTTCATAGCGCGTTAGAAGACTTCCTGACTCATTTTGAAAAGAAATATGATCCTAAAACATTATCCGGCCATACGTTACTACTGGCGGCAGCGGCAAGCCACCACCGCTTGGTATGGATTCATCCATTTTTAGATGGAAATGGTCGTGTGTGTCGTTTGTTTACCTATGCGTATCTGCGAAGAGCCAATATCGAGTCTTACGGACTTTGGACGCTATCCCGTGGTTTAGCAAGAAAAGATGAAGAATACAGAAACTACTTAGCCAGTGCAGATAGCCCAAGAAGAGGAGATTTGGATGGAAGAGGTAATTTGTCGGAAAAAGCCCTGAACTCTTTTTGTTCTTTCTTCTTTGAGACGGCCTTAGATCAAATTCATTTCATGAAGAAATTATTGAACCTCGAAGATTTAAGAGACCGAATTTTGGCTTATGGAAATCTCCGTGCTCAAGGTTCAATCCCAGGGGAACCGACACTTCGACCGGAAGCCAAATATGTATTGGCCGAAGTGATGATGCGCGGTAAAATAGAGCGTGGGGAGGTTCAGCGTTTAATCGGTATGGCCGAAAGAACTGCCAGAGACTTAACCAAACAATTATTGGAAGAAGAGTTAGTGAGGTCTGATTCCCATCGGAGCCCCTTATATTTTAATATTCCGCCCAAAGTGGTAGGCTATTACTTCCCAGAGTTATATCCGGCGGGCACTATTTAACTACGTGTACGGCTATTCAAGTTTATGCTCATTACGAAACCATCTTTAACACAGTACCCCCAGCTTCAGGTGCTTTGCAACTATAGTTTCCCTATTCAACTTCCTTGTTCTTTTGTGCCGACAAAAGAACCAAAAGCTCCCGACTACGAAAAAAGAGCTAAAGCTGACTGCATTTCGCTAAAATAAACTGAAGCTCCTTCACTGTTTAATGTCGCTTCTTAACCTATCAGCGGAACAGTTTATTTCTTAACGCTTCATTTCGTCATCTTCTTAACGCTCTTTTTTCTAAGGTCGAATAATTAATTTATCATGGTCACTGTGCTTCCCGCCTGTGTTAAAAGTCAAGATCTATATAAAAACTCTGGAATATGGCAGCAGGTGTATTGGGAAACACTGAACGAAAATAATATGCTATTCAACGGAGGTTTCATTGAGCTGTCAGAGGACTAGCCCAAAAATCCGTATGATTTACAGATTAATATTTATTGTTGTCATCTTATCATAAGTTTGAGAACGTAAAGATGATAAATTCGAAGAATAAATTGATTTATCCCTTGAGTCATTTTCCGTACTATTCAGTAAGACAATTTCAGAAAATAATATTCAATTATGTCCAAGAATCTATTCAACACAGACGATGCTTTTCTATTTGAATCGGAATTAAATGAGGAAGATCGCCTCATCATGGAAACGGCTCGTGATTATGCCCAAAGCAAACTCGAGCCACGTGCCCTGAAAGGAAATACCGAAGAATATTTTGACCAAGACATTGCCACAGAAATGGGAGAAATGGGATTGCTTGGCGTTACCATTCCAGAGGAGTATGGCGGCTCAAATGCCAGTTACACCGCTTATGGATTGATTGCACGCGAAGTGGAACGCGTCGACTCGGGCTATCGCTCTTTTATGAGTGTGCAGTCATCGTTGGTTATGTATCCTATTTCAGAATTTGGGACTGAAGAGCAAAAGCAGAGATTTTTACCCAAGCTGGCAACAGGAGAAATGATAGGATGTTTTGGATTGACCGAACCCGATCATGGTTCTGACCCCGGTTCTATGGTTACCACGGCCGTTAAAACCGATGGAGGATGGAAGCTGAACGGCGCCAAAATGTGGATAACCAATTCCCCCATAGCTGATGTGGCAGTGGTCTGGGCTAAAGCCAAAGAAGATCCAAAAGAAGAAGGGGTGATTCGTGGTTTCCTCGTAGAAAAAGGAATGGAAGGATTTTCAGCACCTCACACCAAATATAAAATGAGTCTTCGGGCTTCAGAAACAGGAGAGCTTGTTTTTGATGATGTGTTTGTTCCTGATGAAAATGTTTTTCCGGATATCAAAGGGTTAAAAGGGCCCTTTATGTGCCTCAATTCAGCCCGGTATGGTATTGCTTGGGGAACAGTTGGAGCTGCCGAATTTTGCTATCAAAAAGCTCGGCAATATGTATTGGATCGTACTCAATTTGGGAAACCATTGGCAGCTAATCAGCTCATCCAGACAAAGCTTGCAAATATGCTTACCGATATCACTTCTATGCAAATGCAGGCGTTTCGGTTGGGGCAGTTGAAAGATGAGGGACGTGATCATCCCTCAATGACTTCTCTTGCTAAACGTCACAATTGTGGTAAAGCCTTGGAAATTGCCCGTATTTCTCGCGATATGCATGGCGGTAATGGAATTGTAGGAGAGTATAGGGTAATTCACCACATGATGAACTTGGAATCAGTGAATACCTATGAAGGGACCTATGATATTCACGGACTTATTTTAGGTAGGGAGATAACCGGTATTCAGGCTTTTACGCCAAAGGGAAATGACTAAATTATTTTACTGAAATTTTAAAATCATAGGAGTACCTTGGGCTGGAAGTTTTCCAAATTATGGATCTAAAAGAAAGACTATCAGAAAATACAGACAAGTTGGTTAAGGCAGCGAGCAGTGTGCCTGAAGATCAATTTAATACTAAACCGGATGCTAAATCTTGGTCGGTAGCTGATATAGTAGAACACTTGTACAGAACAGAATTCGGTTTTCCTAAATTATTTCAGGGTGAAACCGACAAAGATCCAAATCGCAATTCAGAAGCTATCATTGAAAGTTTTAGAACCAAACTGCTCAATACTGGTAAAAAAGTAAAAGCGAGTAGTGTGGTAGTTCCAAAAGTGCAGAATAAAGACCGTCAAGATTGGCTTCAGAAGTTTAAAGACCAAAGAAAAACCATTCAGGAACATATAGAAAACCTCGAAGCCGATGAAATCTGCAAGATGTTTGAACATCCAATTTTCGGTTACTTAACACGTGCAGAGTGGATATATTTTGGCATCTATCATACTGAACGGCATATTAAGCAGATGAACAATACGATTCAGAAAATAGCATGACTTGTCAAATCATCAGTGTTAACTTTATAGCAGGACTATTTATCAAATGAGAAATTCACTCAGAATATTGTTGACCTTAAGTTTTTTCATACTTCCTATTCTGGCAAATTCCCAGGATGTTACAAGGGAACAAGTGGTGTTTAGAAGTGGTGATAATGTTTTGAGTGGAACCTTAGTATTGCCAACTTCAGCTCAAGATGTGCCGGTTTTACTTTTTATGGGAGGTATTGATGAGTGGGGTGACATCCATACTCAACGACAACCATTTATTGAAGAAAATTTACTATCAGTATTTCCCCCTTCAGGTATTGGGGTATTCTATTATGACCCTCGCGGCATAGGAGAATCTGATGGCCGCTGGGGGCGTGCTACACTCAATGATTTTGCTGATGACGCCAAGGCTGCCATTTCGTATTTATCTCAGCGCAGAGAAGTGGATCGGGACAGAATTGGAATTGTGGGGCACGGAGAGGATGGCTGGGTAGTCCAGATAGTTGCAGCAACTTCCCCTCAACAAATAAAACTGATGGCATCTTTGGCAGGACCTACCTTTGACCCAACTCGGCAACTTGTAAATGAATATCACAGCGAATATGTATGTAACGAAGAGGACAGTACTGCTGCTTATGAGAAAGCAGTACAAAAAGCGCAGTCACATCAAAACTGGGTATCAGCTATTCCCATAACCAAGCGGTGGCGACATATGAAGATGAAGCTGGATTTTAATCCGGCTGAATATATCGGAGATATTGAGATTCCGGCGCTGTTTGTGTTTGGGGGAAATGATGGTCAGGTATATCCTTCGTGGGCAGTAGAAGAATTGAATGAAATTTTTCCAAATTCAATACCGCCCAATTTTACCATATATGATATTGGAGGAGTTAACCATTTTTTCCACGTAGTTCCTGATTGTTTCGAATATGATGATGAGACTTCGAATGTAAATCTTAATTTTTCGTTTCGATTTAAGGAAGTTTTTCAAGACTGGATTTTCGATACACTTTAGCATGGTTGTTTGGCTTCCAAAGTAAAAATAGATCCGTTGAATAGAAGAGAAATTCGGGCAGGAAAGTACTAAAGTTTTGAGTTTAAAAGTATCAAAAACCATATCTTTGAGCCTTGAAAAAATTCAACAGAACCATCACAAAGTTATAAAATGAATATCGCAATTGTAGGAACGGGTTATGTAGGGTTAGTAAGTGGAACATGTTTTGCCGATACCGGGAATAACGTCATTTGCGTTGATATCGATAAAGATAAAGTGGAAAGAATGCGTGCCGGGGAAGTGCCTATTTATGAACCGGGCTTGAAACCACTTTTTGATCGTAATATCAGAGAGAACCGACTTAGTTTTACCACTGATTTGAAAAGTGCAGTTGAGCAATCGGAAATTATTTTTCTTTGTCTGCCTACTCCTCCGGGTGCCGATGGTCAGGCCGATTTAAGTTTTGTACTGCAGGTAGCAGAAGAACTTGGAGAGATGATCACCGAGTATAAAGTGATTGTAAATAAAAGTACCGTGCCAGTGGGCACTGCTGATAAAGTGAGGGAAACCATAGCTTCTAAAACAAATATACCTTTTGATGTAGTTTCTAACCCCGAGTTTTTAAGAGAAGGGGCTGCCGTTAATGATTTCAGGAAACCGGAACGCGTGGTTGTAGGAACCCAAAGCGAGCGCGCTCAAAAATTGATGGAAAAACTCTACACTCCCTATCTAAAATCAGGAAATCCATTAATTGTGATGGATGAGCGGAGTTCCGAGTTGACCAAGTATGCCGCAAATTCATTGTTGGCTACTAAAATCACCTTCATGAACGAAATTGCCAACATTTGCGAAAAGGTAGGGGCCAATGTTGATAATGTGCGCCGTGGAATTGGTTCCGATTCAAGGATTGGAAAGAGATTTCTATTTGCCGGTATTGGATATGGAGGAAGCTGTTTCCCAAAAGATGTACAGGCTATTCACCACACCGCAGGATTACTGGGCTACGATTTTAAAATCTTGGATTCGGTGATGAAAGTTAATGATGCCCAAAAAATATCATTGGTTCCCAAGGTCTTACAGCATTTCAATGGTAATATTGAGGATAAAATGATTGGAATATGGGGACTCTCATTTAAACCTGAAACCGATGACGTTCGGGAATCCCCATCATTGTATTTGATGGAAAAGCTGGTAGAACATGGGGCTAAACTTAAAGCCCATGACCCTGAAGCTTTAGAAACATTTCAGGATGCAGCTTCTGATGTAGTGAATGAAAACACGGAATACGTTCAAACCCCAAGAGAAGCACTTGAAGGCATTGATGCTTTGGTTATAGCTACAGAATGGCAAGAGTTTCGTATTCCTGATCTGGATCGCTTTAAAAAATATATGGATCCAGCTGTAGTATTTGACGGACGAAATCTCTTTAAACTGGAAGATGTGGAAGAAGCCGGTATTATATACTACAGTGTTGGCCGGCCTACGCTGGGCTTAGATGAGAATTAAGTAAAAGTAAAAAAGGCTTCAATTCTGCCAAGCTTAAAATTTTATTACTGAATCTGTGGTTCATTAATTTCTATCTTAGATACAAGTAATCGATAAATTATGATCTGGGAAAATCCATCATATCTTTGGCTTTTGCTGTTGATTCCTGCCGTGGTAACTTTACTTTGGTGGAAATCGCGGCGTATAAGAGCTATGCAGCAGAAATATTTCAGTGATGAATTGTTTAAATCCCTGAGAACGGGATACTGGTCACTTGGTAAAAGACTGAAAACCATCTCAATGTTAGTGGGGTTGTTCTTTCTTGTTTTGGCTTTTGCAGGCCCTAAAATTGGAACCGAAGTGCGGGAGATCAAAAGACAAGGAATTGACATGTTGGTTGCCCTCGATCTTTCAGCAAGTATGAATGCGGAAGATGTTCGCCCAAGCCGCCTCGAAAAAGCAAAATTTGAGATCAATCGTTTAATTGAGAGACTTCGGGGAGACAGAGTAGGGCTGATCGTATTTACCGGAGAGGCATATCTCCAAAGCCCGATGACATTGGATTATTCAGCCCTTAGGTTGTTTTTGGATATTGCTGATACTGAACAAATGCCAAGTTCAGCTACCGATTTCAACGCTGCTATGGAAACTGCCATGGAGGCTTTCGATGCATTGGATGAAAATGAATCAGAAGCTGCTAAAGTCTTGTTAATAGTTTCTGATGGAGAAGACCATAGTCAATCATATTCAGAAGCCTTGAATGAGTTAGTAGATGAGGGGATTTTGGTTTATACACTCGGTATTGGTACGGCAGATGGAACTACAATACCTATATATGAAGAAGGGACTAATCGGTTAATTGGTTATAAAAGAGACAACAACGGCCAGGTAGTAACTACAAAATTGCAGAGTCAGACCCTGCAAAATATAGCAAATCAGGGAAATGGGGAGTACTATTCAATAGAGAGGGGGAATGATGGTATTGATGCTTTTTTGGCGCGGATGGATGATCTTGAAAAAGGAGAATTTGCCAGCCAGGAGTATGCAGATTACAAAAATCAATACCAATGGATGGGGGCGCTTGCGTTACTTTTTATTTTCACTTCTTTAGCAATTCCGGGCTCTATAAAAGAGAATTAAAAACAGTCTAAAATTAAATTATTTGTTATGGCGGAAAAGAAACAACAGTTTCATCAAATTCGGGAAACATTAGAAGAAAAGGGATTTAGAATTTCAGATCAGGATTTAGAACGGCCATGGGGTGGCTTCTTTGTAATAGATGAAAAACAGGCAACTGATTTCATTAAAGAATTTTTTGATGAATCGGCCTTAGAACAAATTAAAACCTCAGGTAAAGTAAGTCCTAAAATTTTGATGCTTGCCCCGGGAAAAAGATTATCCTGGCAGTATCATCATCGCAGGTCTGAACTGTGGAAAGTACTTGATGGCCCGGTTGGAGTTATAAAAAGCATTACAAACGAGCAGAAAGATGTCAAGAGTTATGACGTAGGAGAGCATATTAAAATAGAACAAGGCGAACGTCATCGTTTAGTTGGTTTGGATAACTGGGGCATAGTTGCTGAAATTTGGATGCATGTATATGGAGATCATCCATCTGATGAAAAAGATATCGTGCGTCTGAAAGACGATTTTGGAAGATAATTTTCTAAATATTTTTGAATCAATAGAATCTAAAGTCCTTCAAAAAAAATAAGATGGTCAAACTGTTTATTACAGATCTTGATGGCTGTATAGCTCATCCTTTTATAAGCCCGGATTGGCGTGCAATATCCCGAATTAAAGAACTGAATATATTAAGCAGGGAGAGGGAAGAAATACCTGCTCTAACCATATGTTCAGGACGGCCATTTCCGTACGTTGAAGCAGTGGGACAATGGCTTGATGTGGAAGTCCCCATGATTTTTGAAAGCGGGGGAGGTATCTACGATATTCTGACTAACGAAATAAGCTGGAATCCACACTTTGATGAAGAAGCTAAAAACGCGGTTTCAGAGATTAAAGACTGGCTGGAAAATACCCTGATAGTAAATTATAAAGGCACCTATCCAGAGTTTGCAAAATATACCGATGCCGGACTCGTAAATCCCGATTCAGCTAAAGTTGCTTTGATGCACCAAGAAGTATTGAATCATGTGAATGGGAAATATCCGATGTTTGAAGTCCATGCTACTGATGTATCTGTGAACATCATCCTGAAAAAAGCGAATAAAGGAGAAGGCATAAAGCGTCTATGTAAAAAACTGGGCTTGGATTTGGAAGAGGTAGCTTACATCGGAGATAGCAGCGGTGATATAACGGGGCTGGAAATAGTGGGACACTCATTTGCTCCCGAAAACGCCAAGCAGATTGTGAAGGATAAGGTAGATATGGTCACCAAAGAAACAACAGAGGGGGTTTTACAAGCTTATGAGGAACTTATCTCTTTGAATCAAAGGCGCTCTCCCTAACTAAAAGGGGTGTGTGTTACCATTCGAGTTTTTACTGAATTTCCCTTTCTTGAAGTTGTTTCAAAAGCTCAAAGTAATTCTCAATTAAACGCTGATAATCCGGTGAGAATTTGGTGAAATTTGGATCATTTAGCCGGTTACGAATTTCTTTTTCAAGTTCTTCGAGGGTCATGGCTGGTGGAGTAGAGCGCTCATAGTTTTCTGCGGCAGTACCTTCGCGTTTGTCCTCTTCATCACGTTGCTGCATGGCTTGTTCAGCCTCCAGCATTCTGGATAATATGTTTTGCTGCCTTTCAATGAGGGTTGAATTTGCCGCTCCACCCCGTAAATCATTGATGGTATCCTCCATATCCTCAATCATCCGTTCGATTTCACTGCCCACACGATCACCATCAAGTTGACCACTTTGTTGCAATTCTTGCAGCTGTTTCCTGATCTGATTTTGTTGCCGGGCTATCTGTTCCAGCCGCTCCATTTGATCTTGTGACAGCCGCTCACCCTGAATATCATTAATCATGTCCTGCATCATCTGGTTAAGCTGCTGTTGTTGTTTGCCCGTTTCGCCCAATTGCTCCATCATTTGCTGCATCGACTGGGGGGCGCCTCCACCTCCTCCTTGTCCGTCAGAGTTTTGGAGCTGCTCAAGTAAGTTGGCCACCATAAAGGCAATGTCATTTATACCGCCTAAAGCTTGTCGGGATGCTACGGAAGATTGATTTTGATTACGCTCGGACATTTGCTCAAGAGAACGATCCAACCTGTTTTCTACTTCTAATTTTTTCTTGTTGATTTCATTTGAAAATTGCGGAATATCAGCCGATAACTGGAACAGAGAATCAGCTACAGCCGAAAATATTTCATCCACATTACGTTGTGTTCTTGCATAGGTGACATATGCCTGACTCCGATCGTCTGTGGCTGATGCAAGGGTTGTTAAATCCTCCTGTTCAACGGATAAATTCAGCAGTGAATACAGAACATACTGTAGTCCGGCAATGTTGATATTCATTTGTTCGCTGCTGATCCCCGACATCAGGCTCTTGGTGCTCTCAGCCAACTGCTGATATTGCTGCTGAAAACCTTGGGACTGAGATTCTTCGTTTTCACTTGACTCGGATTCTTGTCCTTCTTGTTGATCGCTGTTGTTATCACCATCAGAATTTTGGGAATTTTCTTCACCTGAATTCTCACTTGTGGAATCCTGTGATTCCGAATCGAGCTGCTTTTGCATTTTCTCAGACAGTTCATCCAGCTCGTTTTGGGTCTGTTCTTGGTATTCTGAAACGGATTCTTCCGTATTTTTAGACGTGTTCTCCGAAAGAGAGTCAACTTGTTCTTTTAGTTTTTCATTTTCTTCAATGGCTTGCTCCCGTTCTTCTTTTGAAGGATTTTCTTGTTGAGCTAATTCTTCTTCCTTTTGCGCCCGATTTTCAAATGATTTTGCAAGTTTATCGAGATCAGAACTCAATTTGAGCTTCTTGAATAATTCTATGGTTCGCTCCAGCCGTTCCTTATAGAGTTCTTCATTGAATTCAAGCTCTTCCATGGCCTGTCGCATTTGCTCAGGATTCATTTGCCCCAACTGCTCTCTCAATTTTTCCATCGCTTCTTTGTAAGCGGGATCGTCGATTTCATCCATTAACTTTTGTAGTTCCTGATAAGCCTTTTGGGTTTCTTCAGAAAGCACATTATCACTGCTAAGCTCATTTTTAAGTTCCTCAAACTTTTGGTTGAGTTCCTCCACTTTTTTCTGAACTTCTTCCTGTTGTTCCTCTGCTTGTTCCAACTCCCGGCGTTCTTCATACCCGGCATTTTCAGGATTGTCTTTCATCATTTCTTTGAAACGCTCATACTGCTCTTGTGTTTGTTGAAATGACTCCGAAATTTCATCGAGATCTGTCTCTACTTCCTCTTCTTTTTCATCCACATCTTCAAAATATTCGACCATAGAAGGAATTTCGAGCGTTATTCGCTGTGAGGATGATGTTTTATATCCAGCTATCTGATCATTATCCTGAACGGTTACCCAAAACGTAAATTGGTCACGAGGTTTGAAATTAAATTCAGTCAGGTTCCAAATATATGGCTCTATAACTTCCCGGGTTGGAGTATCAAGCGAGACAGATCCTGTTATGGGGTCTTCTACATAAGCTCGTTTTAGTTCATAATTCAGCGAGGAAGAGGTCAATCCAAAATCATCTCTGGCTCGGTATAAAAGTTCCAGTTCGGTGGGGTTTACCTGTCTTAAATTTTCTTCAGGTTCTAAAATTTCTACAAAGGGAAAATCATCAGTCTGCGGATCAATGATAATTTGAAATGGATTTTTATTGGTCAACCCTTCTTTGTCTTCCATATAGAAGCGGAAGGTATCCGCTTCTGAAACTGTATATTTATAAGTAAAGCTGCTATCATTTTGAACTGATAAGTCAGTTTCCTCATTTGTGGCAAAGAGTTTGAGTCCGGCAATATCTTTATTCAATTTCCCACTAAGAATAATTTCCGAATTTTCATAAGCCCTGATATTTGAAAAGGGATAAGAGGATACCGTAGAATCAAGTTCCGTATAAGCAGGAGGGATCACAGCGGCAGTTAGCTGTGTGAAGCGAGGGCGAAGTTGCACATCAGCTATGTAGGTATCACTTTTGTAGCCATCCATCTCTACATAATAGGTCAGGTCATTATTAAGCTCTAATGGTACAGACTTAAAAATAGTACCGGACTGCTCCATAACCCGGGTTCGAAAGTCTTCTTCAACAGAGGTTTTAATTTTTAAGATGATCTCATCAGGGATATTATCTTGCCTGAATTCTGCCGTAACTTCAAATGAGCTTCCTTGTTCTAAGGTTATATTTCCGGGACTTACGATGTAGGTGTAAGGATTGGGTTTTTCAAATTGTTGCCAAAATGTGAAAGCCCGTTCAGTTCCATTGCCAAAATTTAAAGCCGTTAAAAGGAGAACAGCAAAAGAAGCTCCGGTGAGGGCAAGGAATTTCTTGTGCTCAGTATAGGGTACAGAAGATTCTACATATTCTTTAAGTACGGAAGAAAGTTTGGCAGGGTCAATATTGCTGAGATTCTGAAAGATAGCAGCATCAACAAGTGCTTTATTTCCACCGCCCGATTTTTGTAAGTCAATAGTATCTTTTAGCTCCGGGAGATCGCTCTTCCGGCTAAAGCTTCTGTAGAACTCTTTAAAATTTTCCTTTTCAGCAGATTTAATACCATTTCTGTAAGCAAAAAAGCTCACCCCAAAAATTGAGGCAATTAAAATACCTTTCGTTATTATAGGGAGGTACAAAACCTGTTCCGCAATAATAAATGCAATAAAACCCGTAAAGAAGATCAGGAAAGCCTTTAAAACTACAGCATTTGTTCTTTTGGATACTAAAGATTGGTAAGCATCCTCAAGTTTTTGCCTGACCTGCTCTGTTGTACTATTTGATGTGTCGTTTTGCATTTATGTTTTTTAAACCTGATAGATGATTAAAACACTCAATAAAAGATATTTATTGCTGCTTACACGTTATTAAGTGTTAAACTTTGGGAAACGTAAAAACGTCCGTCTTTTTCCTGAACCTGTATGATCTCTTTTTCTGAATCATGCTCTAAGTATAGTTTCCAATTATTTTCCGCTGCTTGCTTTAAAAACTCATTTTTTTCGCTCAGCGTTTGTACAGGATACATGTCATATCCCATAACCCATGGCAGCGGGACATGAACATGAGTAGGAACTAGGTCTGCGACAAAGACAAGGGTATCGTCGTTAGCTTCAATTTTTGGTAGCTGCTGCCCAATAGTATGGCCGTTTACAACTAAGCCTGACAATCCTTCTTCGTACTTATGGTTTTTATCAACAAGATTCAGTTTTCCTGACTCTTTTATTGGGTTGATGTTCTCTGGTAGAAAACTTGCTTTTTCCCTGGCATTAGGATCAGTTGCATTTTCCCAGTGAGATTTTACGACATGGTAAGTGGCATTGGGAAAAGTGAGGGCAAGCTTGTCATCGTTATCATAAAAACTGGTTCCTCCACAATGGTCAAAATGTAGATGGGTAAAAATGATATCCGTGACGTCATCAAAGGAAAATCCATGTTCCTCAAATGAATTTTGCAGGTTTTTAGAATCCTGATCCAGCTGGTAAATATTCTCCATTTTTTCATTGAACTTAGTACCGGCTCCATTGTCTATGAGATATACTTTTCCGGTATTTTTTGACTTAATAAGCAAGCATCTCATGGTCATGGGGATGCGGTTTTTGTCGTCGGCCGGTAATTGGCGAGACCAGAGTGTTTTTGGGACAACACCAAACATGGCACCGCCGTCTAAACGAAAATCACCGGTTTCAATAGTATATAATTCAAATGGACCAAGAGTTGTTTTTGATAAGCTCATATATGTTTTATTTGGTTCTGCCTGAATATAAGAATAGAGCAACAGGAATCAGAATGGGGAAGTGGGATGGGGGAGGATAAATTGCAAGTAATAGATACAAAAAAAGCCCTCAATTTTGAGGGCTTTTAAAAGAGTGAAAAGACATTGTATTAATTAGAATGATGGAACTACATCGTTTCTATAAAGCGTGTCCAATAAAGTGATTGATATCATCAAAATGAAAAAGGCAACAGCCATTATTAATAACATGGCGTTGAATTTGACGTCCCAGTATAAATTCATGAAAAATGCGGCAACTAAAAATGCTTTTACTAAGGCAATTGAAATTGCAGTTATCACATCAAAGGGAGGTGGTATGGCAACAAATTTTGCAAATACTACCGTTATGATGGTCAGGATAAAAAGTGCGGTACCAACGGCCCAAAGTTGGCCAGCTGTAGAAATATGATGTTCGTGATTATGTTCGCTCATAGTCTATATTCGTTTAGGATAATATCTTTCGTTTAATACGAATCGGTCATTCGATGAGATAAAGCAGTGGAAATAAGAAAATCCAAATAAGGTCAACCAAGTGCCAATAAAGTCCTGTAATCTCGACAGGTGTATAATAGTCACTACTAAACTCCCCACGTTTTGCCCGTAGGTAAATCCAGTAAATCAACCCGATTCCAATTAACACGTGAAGGGCGTGAACGCCGGTTAACATGTAGTAGATACTAAAGAAAATAGCTGCTTTAGGGTGTTCTAATCCTTCATAGGTATAAAACTCACCGGGAAAAATTCCAAGGTGGAATTTATGAGAATACTCAAAACCTTTAATAACCATAAAGACAACTGCCAGGGCTATGGTAATAAGCAGATTAATTTTCAGCCCTTTCATTTGGTCTTTTTGAGCTGATCGAATAGCCATAGCTACCGTCAGACTACTACCAATCAGAACTACGGTGTTAACCGCACCCCAAAAAGTGTTAAGCTCTAATGCAGCCATCTGGAACAATTCCGGATACCATGCACGATACACGATATAGGCACAGAATAGTCCGCCAAAGAATAAAATTTCATTTACCAGGAATATCCACATGCCCAGTTTTGCCGTATCAAATTGTTGATCTCCGTCAACAAAGTGATGGTGCACATGGGTTGGAGTTGAAGTTGAATGATTAGCCATTTACTTCCCGAGTTGTATTTTTTGTGTTAATATTTTGTCGAAATTGTTTAATCAAATCAGATTAATGATGGTCGTTTTCAGATTTGGCAAGACCTAATTGAAACTCTTCTATTGGCTTGTGATAATCATATGGACCATTGATGACTACCGGAGTATGATCAAAGTTGTGGAAATCAGGGGGTGATGTTGATTGCCACTCAAGGCCTCGGCTTCCCCAGGGGTTTGATCCGGCCTTTTCACCTTTAATAAGAGACTTGGCTAAATAATAAGCAATTAGTAAGAAGCCAACTCCAAGGATGTAAGAACCGATGGTAGAGGTTTGATGGAATATCGTAAACTGATCAATATAGTTGTAATATCGTCGCGGCATTCCTTGGGAGCCCATGATAAACTGGGGCAGGAAGGTGGTGTTAAAGCCAATAAATATAAGTACTGCTCCAACTTTAGCCTGAAATTCATTGTACATCTTACCAGTCATTTTTGGCCACCAGTAGTGGAGTCCGGCAAGAAAAGAGATCAATGTGCCCCCCATCATCACATAGTGAAAGTGAGCAACTACATAATAGGTATCGTGAAGGTGAATATCGGCTGAAAGTGCTCCAAGCATGATCCCTGTAAATCCACCAATGGAAAATATAAACAGGAAGCTGAATACATAGATCATCGGTGTTTTCATTTCAATAGAACCCTTGTACAGAGTTGCCACCCAGTTCAGGATCTTAATTCCTGTCGGAATACCTACAAGGAAGGTCAGGAATGAGAATACGGTAGTTGCCACTGCAGACTGACCGGAAGTGAACATATGGTGTCCCCAAACCAGGAAACCAATAAAGGCGATAGCCAGCGATGAAAGTGCGATAGCCCAATATCCAAAAATGTGTTTTTTGGAAAATGTGGTGATCACTTCAGAGATAATACCAAATGCCGGTACGATCATAATATATACCGCGGGGTGGGAATAGAACCAAAAGAAGTGTTGGAATAAAACGGGGTCACCGCCAAGGGCAGGGTCAAAAATTCCTATTCCAAGAGTACGCTCCATGGTAAGCAGTAAAACTGTAATTGCTAAAACCGGAGTTGCAAGTACCTGAATAATACTTGTGGCATATAATGCCCATAAGTTTAAAGGAAGTTTACCCCAGGTAATACCGGGTGCACGCAATTTGTGAATGGTGGCAATAAAGTTTGTACCGGTTAATATGGATGAAAATCCAAGAATAAAAACCCCTAATGTAACCCATATCACACTGGATGAGGATTCGGTACTATAGGGAGTGTAGAAAGTCCATCCGGTATCGAGCCCATTATTGGCAAGGGCGATAAAAGTAAAAATAGCACCGATCACATAAATGTAGAAACTTGCCAGGTTTAACCTTGGAAAGGCTACATCTTTTGCTCCAAGCTGCATAGGAAGAACAAAGTTTCCAAGTGCGGCAGGGATGGAGGGAATCAGCACGAAGAATACCATGATGGCCCCGTGAAGAGTAAAAAACTGATTATAAGTATCAGCTTCTATAAAAGTTTTTGCAGGAGTTAAAAGCTCAGTTCTAAGTAGTAAAGCAAGAACTCCTCCCAATAAGAAAAAGAAAGTGACTGAGCCCAAATACATGAGCCCAATTTTTTTATGATCAACGGTAGTCATCCATGCCCATAAACCTTTCTCATCTGTGAGATAAGTGTTTTTAGGATCTTCGGATGGCTTATACCGCTTTACTTTTAATGTCTTTTTAGTCCCGGTTTCTGCCGGCGTTACTTCAGCTGTTGACATGTTATTCTTCTAAAGTTTTTATGTATTCAATAATATCTGAAATGTCGTCATCACTCAGGCGGCCTTCATAGCTAACCATCTGGTTTTGATATCCCTCTACAATTTTAGCAGAAGGCTCAAGAATAGATTCTCGTATGTAATTTTCATCTGCTGTTACAGATCCGGCGTTTTCAAAGTTTCGCTCGCTGCCCCATAACCCCTGAAAGCTTGGTCCGATGAGCTCAGAACCATCTTGTGAGTGACAGGTCACGCATCCCTGAACGCTGATAAGGTTTTCTCCTCTTTCAGCAGGCGTTCCGCCACCACCTGTATTTTGTTGAGATAACCAGGTATCAAATTCTTCAGGGGTGTGTACAATAACCTTGGCTAACATATCAGAGTGGGAGGTGCCGCAATATTCGGTACAAAAGACTTGGGATTCACCGGGTTCCTCTGCCTGAAACCAAACTGATGTATAGCGATTGGGAAGGACATCTTGTTTAATTCGATAATCTGGTACAAAAAAGGAGTGGAGCACATCTTGCGACTGCATCACTAATTTAACCGGACGTCCTGCCGGCACATGAACTTCATTCCCAACCTGAGCTCCATTTTCATAACTAAAAGTCCAACCCCACTTATATGCGGAGACTTGGATCTCGTAGGCGTTATCAGGGGGAGTTTGTAAATTCAGCCATCCTTTATATCCCCATCCAAAAACGATAAAGACCAACAACAGGGGAATTACCGACCAAGTAACCTCAAGCTTATTATTGTGGGTGATAAGTGGAGTTTTGTCATCATCTGAGCGGCGCTTGTATTTGATTGCAAAATAAATCATTGCAATAGTTACACCGGCAAGAATAATGAAGCTAACGATGTGGATGAAAGCCATCAGCGCATCGGTACTTGCTCCCGTCATCGGAGATTTGAGTTCCGGAAGCATAAAATCGAATAAACTGCCCATTAGTTAAATTCAGTTTTTGTGGTTGATTTGTTGCGTTTTTCACGAAGCCAAAACAGGCCCAAGAATATACCGAGAAATATCAGTGTAGCCAAGCCTCCAAGCTTCATTATATTGAGAGCTACCGGTACATAACTACCGGAATCTGCATCATACTGGTAGCAGTACATCACTACTTTTTCAAGAGTACTGCCTATTTTTCCATCCGCAGATTCAAACAGTGCATTGCGGACATTAAATTCATCATAGGAAATTCCGTACAAATAACGGGTTATTTTTCCTTCAGGACTCAAGAGTATAATTGCTGCACTGTGAGCAAATTCTCCGGTATCCTCAATTTCTTTATAGCGGAAGCCAACTGCTTCCACCACTTTGTCAATTTCACTTTTATTACCGGTCAAAAAATGCCATCCGGATTTTGTGGTCGCATCCATTTGGCTCAAGTAATTATCCTTGGTTTTAGCTGCTAATTCAGCTTTTTCATCCGGATCGATACTTACCGATATCACAATAAATTCTTTTCCCGGCTTCCATGCTAAATCCTCAATAACATTAATAGTCCCATCCAGTACTAAGCCACACAACATGGGACATTCGTAGTACAATGGGTTTAGTAAAACCGGTTTACCTTCTTCTAATAAATCTTTGAGTAAAACACTGTCCCCTTCAGAGGTTGCAAATTTGGCATCTAAAGGGATGGTATCTCCCAATTTTTCATCGATGCCAAGATCTTGCAGCGCGTCCGGTTGTTCACGGTTTAACTGCGCGGTGGCAGTATGTGAAATCAGAAGCACTGCAAGCAAATTACTAAGTGCAAACAGTGCAAAACGTCTCATAAAGATTGATTAATCTGTGGCGATTTTGTTGATGGCGCTGTCAATAGGAATTCTGTAAATACCATCTTCCAAATCAACTACGCCAAAGCTATTTAATTCTTGTTCTTGTTCAGCCACTAATTCACTGAAATCAGAATAGGTAACTCTTGAAGAAGCTTCTTTTTGAGCTTCAAAAAGGCTGTATTGAGAAAAATATACTAAACCAATAACAAAAATGATTACCAGTGAGGTTCCTAAAGTAGACCAAAATATTAATTTCTTATAGTTGAGCGTATCACTCATTACACCATGCTCAACTGCTGCAGCAAATTCACTATCATCAGTAGCAAGATCTACATCTTCTCCTTCTGAGTCATCAGCTACTGGTTCAGCACCGGCTGTAAATATCTTTGAGGCATCTTCGTGAAGTTGAGCTGCCCAGGCAATGACTTCATCTTCAGTAACGTCATATTTCTCGGCCGTTTCTTTAATTACAGAGCGGCCCTGGGTGACGGCTTCAAGTGCTACTTTGGCTTTAAATTCTGAACTGTACTTATCTGACATCGGTAATTCGATTATTGGTGATACGATTTAGAGAGACATTCGTCTAATTTTGGATCGTTTTTGGGAATCATATCGTGTTTTTGGAAACGACGGAAGAATAAGCCAAAAAAGATGCCTCCCAATCCGAGGAATGCGGTTATATCCATCCAGCTGAAGTTAACTCCATGATCATACAGTACAGGCATTGCTATCCAGTATATTTCTGCGAAGTGAATTACAAGTACTAAAATGGAGACAGCCGCAAGGATGGTTCTGTTTTTCTTAGCCTCACGGTTAAGAAGAACAAGGAATGGTACGGCAAAACGGAAAATCAATAAACTATATCCTACATATTGCCAGCCACCTTCAAGACGGTGATAATACCAAAGTGTTTCCTCGGGTAAGTTTGCATAATAGATCAATAAAAACTGTGAGAAAGCGATGTATGCATAAAATATCGTAAAGGCAAAAAACCAAGCTCCCAAATCATAAATATGTACCTGTCGAATAGTATCAGATAATATTCCTTTGCTTTGTAAATAGAACACTAATAAAATCATAACCGGCCAAAATGCCTGGAAGCTAATGGAAAAGAAGTACACCCCAAACATGGTAGAGAACCAGTGTGGATCTAAAGACATGAGCCAGTCAAAACTTGCAAAAGCAACGGACAGAGCAAAAATAAGAATACCGGGTGCACTCAACTTTCGTAATAAAGAGGTAAGTCCCCAATCGTTGGTTTCATCCATTTTGACAGAAACCTTGTGGAGTTTGTAGCCAAAGAAACCCCAAATGACGAAATAAATAATCTGACGAATGATGAAAAATGGTGAATTCAGGTAAGGTGTTTTGCCTGAAACGATTTTATCATAATCTGCTCCACCGTATTCCAGCAATTCCGGGTGACTCCAATGATAGAGATTGTGTATTCCCAGTAAAATAGGAATCACGAAGATTGCCCAGATCCATATGTTTGATGTGAAAGTCTCTGAAATACGACGAAATACCACGCCCCAGCTCGACCGGGTAATATGATGCAACATCACCGTTATTAAGGCAGCTAAAGCAATCCCGGTAAAGAATACGAAGCTGACTAAGTAGGAGAAAAAGAATTGATCCGCATCAAAGAAGTAACCTATGATGGTTGCAAGAATGCCAACGGTACCAACACCAAATAGAGCGCGTGGAACTTTGCTGTCGGCTGGAAATTGTAAAGAATCTGTTATTGTAGGCTTATGACTCATTTTATAAGTGTATTAAGCAAAGTTCTTAGTTGTCAAGATTTTCGATATACAGAATGATAGACTCGATCTCTACATCAGAGAGATAGCTGTATGAAGCCATAACACCCTGAGCATAGTCAACCGGCTTTTTAGCATTAGGCTCAACTATAGATTCACGTATGTAATCGGCGTCTTTGGTAACGGTAATAGTTTCACCTTCAGCGGTTATTACTTCGCCTTCACTGCCAAATAATCCGGCCCATGTGGGACCAATTCCGGCAGAACCGTCTTCACTGTGGCATGTTCCACATGCATTAGCTGTTACAGCTTCTTGTCCTTGTTCAATGGTTGCTTCAGGGGCTTCCTGTGGCTCGCGAGCGGCTGCGAGTGAATCAAGTCGTGCCTGTTCCTCAACCGCTTCAGCTTGAAGTGCAGCTACATCAATATCATATTCTTGGATTTCTTCTTCACTAATATTCTGACTTTCCTGTAAGGCGCGAATGTAAGCCACAATAGCCCAGCGGTCTTCAACAGGAATTTGAGTAGCATAAGAAGGCATGGTACGTACACCATTATAGATGGCAGAATAAAGTTCCCCATCAGAAAGATCTCTTACACGTTGGTCATGATAAGAGGGGGCAGGTACATAACCATAACCGCCTTCCATTATAATTCCATTACCGGCGCCCGTTTGGCCATGGCAGGGAGTACAATAAATTTCATAACGCTCTTTACCTCTGTAAAGGAAAGATTTGGTCAGATCTACAGGAATTTCAGTGATGAATTCACCATTTTCATCTACCCCTTCATAATATGCACGATCTGTTTTAGCGAGCCCCCGGGCCACAGTACCTTCAACAGGCTGGCGCATGGAGCGACCATCAGCAAAAAAGTTATTTACCTCTTGGGCTTCTTTTCGAGGCTGCTGATCCATGTTCATGTTGGGATGAATGGGAGGTTTTTCCGATAGTTGTCCTTGGCAACCTGTAAAAGTAATTCCGAGCGCAAAAATGCCCGCAATTTTAAGCATACCTTTAAAATTCATGCCTGCAATTGATATGTACGTTTTTTTCTTATTCATAAACTTCCTCGATATGAGTAGCACCTGCTTCCTCAAAAAGTTTCTTCACTTTATCAGCTTCAAACATGTTGTCATCAGCCTCTATGCAAGCGAAAAATGCATCATCTGTTACTTTTTTAAAGCGCGGTACATTAAATAGAGGATTATTCAGTTTTGGCAGCCCATTTAAAAAGAACATTCCAAATACAGCTCCAAAAGATGATAGTAATACGGTTAACTCAAATGTAATGGGAACCCAAGCCGGAGCATTGAAAAAGGGCTTACCACTTATATTAATAGGGTAGTCAATAACTGACATATAATACATCATAGCAATAGCACCGAAAAAACCAATTAAGGCATGCCCAAATACAATCCATCCAAGTTTCGATTTCTTCAGATTCATCGCTTTATCCATTCCATGAATAGGAAATGGACTAAATGTATCAAATTTACTAAACCCTGATTTTGACATTGTCTTAGCAACGTCAATGAGTTCTTTTGGGTTTTTAAATTCAGCAACTATGCCGTAAAGATTTTCTTGTTTATTCGTGCTCATAGTTTAAACCTTCTTAGATTGAGGTTCAGGTACTTCAATTTCAGGAGCGTGATACTCATTGGTTTCTTCATCATAGTTATGAGGATCAGCTTGTGGTATAACTGCTTTAACTTCTGCGAGAGCTACCATCGGGAGGAATCGCAAGAAGAGGAGGAACATGGTAAAGAATAGACCAAAAGTTCCAACATAGGTTAAAACATCCCAAATGGTTGGGGAATAATAATCCCAGCTGGATGGCAAGTAATCGTTTGCCAGTGAAGTAACCGTAATTACAAATCGTTCAAACCACATACCGATGTTCACCACAATAGAAATGAAGAAGGTGAAACCAACACTGCGGCGTAATTTTTTACTCCAGAAAAATTGAGGAGATAATACGTTACAAGTCATCATAGCCCAGTATGCCCATGCATAAGGACCGGTGGCTCGGAGTATAAAAATAGCCTGCTCATATTCAACCCCGCTGTACCAGGCAATAAAGAATTCCATCATATAGGCAAATCCTACCATGGAGCCCGTGACCAAGATCACAATATTCATTTTCTCCATGTGATCGTCGGTCATGATTTCTTTCATGCCATATATTTTTCGGGCAACGATCATCAAAGTAAGAACCATTGCAAATCCGGAAAAGATAGCTCCTGCAACAAAGTAAGGAGGGAAAATAGTAGTATGCCATCCGGGAATCATGGAAACGGCAAAGTCGAAGGATACAATTGTGTGAACCGAAAGCACCAGAGGGGTAGCCAAACCGGCTAAGATCATATAAGCTTTTTCATAATTCCACCAGTGGCGGTTTGAGCCGGTCCATCCCAAAGAAAAAATTCCGTAAGCGACTTTTCTAACTTTGTCAGTAGCACGATCTCTTATAGTAGCAAGATCTGGAACCAAGCCTACGTACCAAAACAGGAATGAAACGGTGAAATAAGTAGAAACGGCAAACACATCCCACAACAGGGGAGAGTTAAAGTTAGGCCACATTGCCATTTGGTTCGGGATTGGGAATACCCAATAAATAGCCCAAATACGACCAACGTGTATAGCCGGAAATACCCCGGCACACATAACGGCAAAGATGGTCATCGCTTCCGCAAAACGGTTAATAGCAGTCCTCCAGTCTTGCCTGAAAAGAAATAAAATAGCTGAAATCAGGGTTCCGGCGTGGCCAATACCAACCCACCATACAAAGTTAATAATAGCCCAACCCCAGCCTACAGGATTATTCAATCCCCAGATTCCGGTTCCTTCCCAGATCAGGTATCCAATGGCTACCACCATAGTGAAAAGCAGTGCATTAGCCCCAATCATGGCTAAGTACCAGCCTTTAGGTGTGGGTCGTAAATTTATATCAGTAACCAGTCTTGTAAGGCTTGCAAAATCGTGGTCGCCTTTTACAAGAGCGGGTTCCGGTACGTATTGGTATTTACTCATGTTTTGGTTGTATTCCTGATTAATATCTTAAGCCAAAGCCGGGTTTGGATTCGTAAGTTTAGCCATATAAGATGTTCTTGGACGTGTATTCAATTCCTCGAGCATCTGGAAATTTCTTTCATTTCGTTTCATCTGTGCTACTTGACTGTTATCATCGGTTAGATCACCGAAGTAGATAGCGTCGGCAGGACATGCCTGTTGGCAAGCAGTTTTAACGGTGCCATCAGCCGGTTTAGGTGAACCGGTTTCTTTTTTAGCTTCAATTTTCGCACGATTAACACGCTGTACACAATAGGTGCATTTTTCCATTACACCGCGGAAGCGAACGGTAACTTCGGGATTCATCGCCATTTGGATGATGTCCGGATCGTCACCGGTGGTTAAATATTCTTTTGGATAGTTAAAGAAGTTGAAACGACGAACTTTGTATGGACAGTTATTTGCGCAATAACGTGTTCCGATACAGCGGTTATAGGTCATCTGGTTCATTCCGTCTTCACTGTGGGTAGTTGCCGCAACAGGACAAACTTGCTCACAGGGAGCCAATTCGCAATGCATACATGGCACCGGTTGGTGAACAGCTTGAGGCGAATCTTGATCATCACCTACATAATAACGGTCGTTGCGTATCCAGTGCATTTCACGGCCACGCTTAACTTCTTTCTTACCGATCACCGGGATGTTATTCTCACTCTGGCAGGCAATAACACATACACCGCAACCAAAACAAGAGTTCAGGTCAATAGCCATTCCCCATTGTGGTTCATGGTCGGGATATGTTTGCTCGTCAAAAAGTGAAATAGGTCCGTCATCGTCTTCATTTTCTCTCATTTCAGCCATGCCCGGTACAGGGTAGGTGTGAACCGATTCAAATGAAGCAAAGTCGGGATTTTCACGATATTCGGAAATAGAGGCTTGTCGGTACATATCACGACCTTCAAGGCTGTGATGATCTTGTACACAAGCAATTTCGTATTTGCCGTCAACTTTAGAAACTTCAGCGGAACCATAAAACATATTATTAGTTCCTCGCAGCGGATATACATCTACACCGCCTGCTGTATAATCGATATATGAAGTTGCAACACGTCCAATACCTTTGCGACCATACCCTGTAGTAAGCGTTATAGCGTCATCTGCATGGCCGGGTTGTATCCAGGCGGCTATCTCAATAGACTCACCATTTACCGTGATTTCAACAATATCTGTTTTATCGGTGCTGGAACTAAATTCACCTACGCCTAATTTTTCTGCGGTGGCAGGACTCATTAGTGCCACATTATCCCAGGTGATCTTGGTCATTGGGTCGGGCAGTTCCTGCAACCATCCGAGGTTGGCATATCGTCCGTCATATAAAGTAGCATCCGGTCGTATTACCACTTCAATACCAGAAGTCGAAGATACATTGGATGTAGCCCGGTTCATTGCAGAAGCAAATCCGGAGCTTAAACTAACGGAAACACTTTCAAAATTATCAGCAGTGTCAATACCGTCATGTAAAATATTTTTCCAGCGATTCATGAAGCCGGAGCTGTAATATCCTCGGAATGTCTCCTGAACCATTTCATATCCGGATGTCATTTCACCGGATACAATCAAATTCAAAAACTCAATTTCGCTCAATCCATTGTGTAAGGGCTGAATTTGAGGCTGAATTACAGAACGAGCTCCTCCATAAGAATAACCGTCGCCCCAGGTTTCCAAAAAGTGAGCGCGATTAACATGCCAGTTTGCTTTCTTTGAAGTCTCATCTACGTAATCTGAAAGATTAACTACGGTTTCAACATTTGAGAGAGCGTCCTCAAAATCGGTAGAAGCGGTAAGCACAGGATTTACACCAACCATGACAACCGTATCAATATTTCCGGATTTCATTTCGGAAACTACATTTGCAAAAGCAGTATTGTTGTTTTGGTCGCCAAGGTGAGGAACTTCAAGATAGTTCACGGTGCTTCCTGCATTGCCCAAAGCCTGATTGATAGCTGCCACTGCAGCGTGTACTTCAGGTTTGTGTTGAGCACCGGCTGATAAAGCAGCTCTTCCTGCATTAGCAGCAAGTTCATCAGCTAATACCGTAATCCACTGATGATCAGAAAATTCATTTGAATATCCGCTAAAGGCATTCAACCCATTAATACGCGTTGAAAGGGCAGCTGCCAGAGCATACGTAAAAGCTTCCATTTGGCTGGCCTTAAGTCGCAAGCGGTGGTCAGCAAAAGATCCGGTCAGAGAAAAAGAATCCTCAATTGCATACACACGATTCATTTCTCCGTTGGTATCTGTTACCTTGCGGCGCGAGGAAACCTGCTTAGCGTATTCAACACTATTCGGATGGGTAGAGCTCATGAAATCGTCATTCAGAGAGACAATAACATCAGCATTTTCAAAATTGTAATGGCTTCTTAATCGGCTTCCAAAAGCTATGTTGTTTCCTTCAAGAACATTGTCTTCACCGAAAGGCTCATAAGTAACCCAAGTTGCATTGTTAAACTTAGAAAGAGCCAGCTCCTTAACATTATTATAGGTAGGAGAGGAATTAGCCTCTGAAATAAAAGCAATTCGCTGGCCCGTGTTGGCAAAGTGGGAAGCGGCGAAAGATTCAAAATCAGCTAAAGTTGCTTTATTGCCATTTTGAAGCGGAAATTTAGAGCGATCAGGGTCATAAAGTCCAAGTACTGCTGCCTGATTGAAAATACTTGTACCGCCTTTACTGGCAGGGTGAAGGTCATTTCCTTCAAGTTTAGTTGGGCGTCCTTCATGATTCTCAGCAACCAATCCAACCAAATTGCCCTGAACAGGCATAGCCGTTGCATAATATAAAGGTACTCCTTCAACTACATCTTCTGGCTGTCGGGAATAGGGAAGAATTTTTTGAACCGGTCTACGGCAAGCTGCTAATCCGGCGAGGGCAACAGAAGCTCCCATTACCCGGAGAAAACCACGACGAGAAACACCGTCGGTTAATTCCGTGGCGTTTTCCGGAAATTCACGCTCAGCAAATTTTTGATACTCTTTATTATTAGCTAATTCGCTTAAGCTTTTCCAATACGTATTTTGTTTAACTTCTTCGCTCATCTGTTGATCTGTAATTTCTGAATCCTTCATTATTAATAATGACAACCTTGGCAATAGGTTGGAGCATGAATATTGTTTTTGTCAACCAGTTCTTTACCAATCTCTAACTGATTCTCGATCTGATATCCCATAGTGGTAACTTCATCAACGGGACGAATATATTTTTCCGGCTCACGGTGGCAATCCAGACACCAACTCATACTGAGCGGTTCTGCCTGATATACAACTTCCATTTTATCGACTCTTCCGTGGCAGCTTTCACAACCCACTCCAACATTAACGTGTGCGGAGTGATTGAAATAGGCATAATCAGCAAGATTATGTACCCGAACCCATTCTATAGACTTACCTGTTTCCCAGCTTTCACGAACCAAAGCCAGCTTCTCACTGTCAGTTTGTATCTGGTTGTGACAGTTCATACAGGTTTGAGTTGCCGGAATGTTGGCAAATTTAGAATCAAATACATTAGTGTGGCAATATTGACAATCAAGTCCGAGCTGATCTACGTGTAATTTGTGGCTGTAGGGAACAGGTTGTTCCGGAGCATAGCCAACATCGGTGTATTCAGGAGAGAAAAAATACCAAACGCCAAAAATTAGAACGTTCAATAAAACAATTAATCCAATTAAAATTTTTCGGGGAACCTGATTTGTCCACTTGGGGAAAATCTGCGCCATAAAGATTGCTGATTTAAGTTAACGTATAGAGCAAGATTGCTCCCGTTCAGAAGCCGCGCAAATCTATCAATTTTTTTAATGGAAATTGAAGAAAAACGATGAAGAACCTTCTATTTAAAACTGTTCTAAATAAAACGAACCGGACTTCAGAATTCTTTTAAATTTCGATGGCTGAAAAGATAGTACACATTTAACAAAAATGCCGAAAAAGGAACCGAAAAATTCATCTTTTGGTTAAGCGTGTTTTAACATTGTCCCACAAACATATAGAACTATAATTTTAGAGTTGAAAAACCAACTGTATAAAAGCTTCTAAATTCTTTACCAAAATCGGTGCGGGGAGAGTGCTTGCCTGAGTAAATGGTGTGCGTTGTGAATGAATATCCAATCATGAGTAGCCAAAACTCAATGTCCAAGTGAATGACTTGATCATTGGAGGTTCCGTATTGGCTATTTGATATTCTTGATTCTTTTCTTCGTTCCGAAGGTTCATTTTCGTAATGCAGTCCTGTAAGATCTGGCCTCCAGTGAAAACATTCTTGCCTCATCTAACAGGACCCTATCTCTGTCTCTTTCCCTCCGGCGGGTAGAATCAAACTATTTTATATTGGCACGGCCGCAAGGAAAGAGGACGTTTTGGTGAGAGTTTTGGCAGGTAGCACAATTTAGGCTAAACGGTTATCCATTTTGGCTTGATGGCAAAAGCAACTTCATATTTCAAATAAGCGTCTCCTTCCTTGCAAGGCGCAGCCGCAGGAGGGAAGGAACAAGGATGGGTCCGCTGTCCGGGTGAGCTTGCAGTTTTCCCAAAAAAGAACCTATTTCCATCATGAACCTCACATGGAAATCCATAACAGAAATAGCCCGGGAGCTTCGAAAGAATTCAACCCCTTCAGAAAAATTACTTTGGAAGCACTTGAGAAAACGCCAGCTCCGGGGCTATAAATTCCTCCGTCAAAAACCATTTGTTCATGAGCAACGGGGTAAAAAACGCTATTTCTATATCGCAGATTTCTATTGTGCAGAATTAAAGTTAGTAATTGAAGTGGATGGCAAAATCCATGATTTCCAGAAAGAGTATGATTACCAGCGGGACTTGGTATTGAACAGTTTGGGTTTAAAAGTGCTACGGATTAAAAATGAGGATTTGGTGGATATGGACGGGGTATTGGGGCGGATATTGGAGTTTGGTGAGGGTTGAGTTGGTTGCTCCATCCAAAAGGACCCTATCTCTGTCTCTTTCCCTCCGGCTCGTAGAATTAAACTATTTTGTCACTGGCACCGCCGCAAGGAAAGAGGACGCCTTAATGAGAATTTTGGCAAATAGTACAATTTTGGCGAAACGATAATCCATTTTTGCTCGGTGGCAAAACCAATATCATCTGTCATACAGGCGTCTCCTTCCTTGGTCCCGCAAAGCGGGATTAGGGAAGGAACAAGGATGGGTCCCTTGGCCGGGCGAGCTCGTAGTTACCACCAACCCCAAAAATCCCCATTGCCATTAACCCATGATTTTGTTAGCCTAAGCGCCAACCAAATTGTTTTTTTATGACCATCCAGGAATACGTTGATCAGCTACATATAAAATTCAAAAGCGGGAAAGCTACAGAACACAGTCATCGGGGAAACCTGGAAGCCTTACTTCAAAGTTTACTTCCGGACTTGCTGGTGACCAACGAGCCCAAACGCTCAGATGTGGGCGCTCCGGATTATATTCTCACCAAAGGCAAAATTCCTGTCGGCTATATTGAAGCCAAAGACATCGGCGATCCCGACCTCGGCGGTAAAAAGAAAAACAAAGAGCAGTTCAGCCGATACAAAGACGGCCTGCCCAACCTCATCTTCACCGACTACCTCGATTTTCACCTGTACCGTGACAGCGACTTTATCACCTCCATACGGATTGCGGAAATTGAAGACGGAAAGATCGTCGGCAAGCCGGGGAATTACGGCGAGTTCGAAAACCTGGTCAAAGATTTTGGAACGCATATCGGGCAGACCATTCGGAGTGCCAACAAGCTGAGCAAGATGATGGCCGGTAAAGCCCGAATTTTGGCGGATGTAATTGAAAAGGCCCTGAATGCCGATGCCGAAAAAGGCGACCGCGTGAATGAGTCGGCCAATAACACCCTGCGCGAACAATTGTCGGCTTTCCAAAACGTGCTGATCCATGATATCAATCCCAAAGAATTTGCCGATATTTATGCGCAGACTATTGCCTACGGCATGTTTGCTGCCCGGCTGCACGACCCGACCCTCGATACCTTTGACCGCCACGAAGCCGCCGCTCTCATCCCCAAAACCAATCCCTTTTTACGTAAGCTGTTCCAGTACATTGCCGGCTACGACCTGGACGACCGCATTGTGTGGATCGTGGATGGGCTCGCCGATATTTTCCGCGCTACGGATGTGGACGGGCTGCTCAGGAACTTCGGGAAAGCTACACAGCAGCAAGATCCCATCATCCATTTTTACGAAACTTTCCTGGCGGAATACGATCCCAAGCTGCGCAAAAGTCGCGGCGTTTGGTACACGCCCGAGCCGGTGGTCAATTTCATTGTCCGCGCGGTGGATGATATCCTGAAAGATGAATTCGGGCTGAAGGACGGGCTGGCCGATACCACCAAAACCACCGTGAAAGTAAATACGGATGTGAAAGACAAGCGCTCTCCCACGGGCTACAAGCAGGAAGAACGGGAAGTACATAAAGTACAGATTTTAGACCCGGCGGCGGGAACCGGAACTTTTTTGGCGGAAGTGATCAAACAGATTCACAAAAAGTTTGAGGGACAGCAGGGCATTTGGGAGAAGTACGTGGAAGAGCATCTCATCCCCCGCCTGAACGGATTTGAGATCTTGATGGCGAGTTATGCCATGGCGCATTTGAAGCTGGACCTGCTCCTCCGTGAAACGGGTGTGGAACCGAGCGGGAGTCAGCGTTTCCGGGTGTACCTCACCAACTCGCTGGAAGAACACCATCCCGATACCGGCACCCTCTTTGCCAACTGGCTGAGCGAAGAAGCCAACGAAGCCAACCACATCAAACGCGATACGCCGGTGATGGTGGTGTTGGGGAATCCTCCGTACAGTGGAGAAAGCTCCAACAAAGGTAAGTGGATTATGGAGTTGATGGAGGATTACAAGAAAGAGCCTGGCGGAAAGAAAAAATTACAGGAAAAAAATTCGAAATGGATTAATGATGATTATGTAAAATTCATTCGCTATGGACAGCATTTTATAGAGAAAAATGGTGAGGGAGTTTTAGCCTTTATTAATCCGCACGGATATTTGGATAATCCTACCTTTAGAGGAATGAGATGGAACCTCCTTAAAACTTTTGACAAGATTTACACCATTGATTTACATGGCAATACCGAAAAGAAAGAAAAGGCACCTGATGGAGGTAAGGACGAAAACGTTTTTGATATTAAACAAGGTGTTTCAATTAATTTAATGATTAAAAAGTGTAAGAATGGTGACAAACTTGGTCAAGTATATCATCAGGATCTTTTTGGAATGAGAAATATCAAATATAAATTTTTAGAAGAAGAGACTATTCAATCCATCAAATTTGAAAAATTAGATTACAACTCACCAATGTATTACATGGTGTCAAAAGATTACAATCTTAAAGAAGAGTATGAAGATGGGTTTCAATTAAACAACTTGTTTCCAGTAAATGGAGCTGGAATAGTTACAAAAAGAGATGCTGTCGCATACCAAGATTCTTTGAAAGAAATTAAAACAGTTGTCAACGATATTTATCATTTAGAAGAAAAGGATATTAAAGCTAAGTATGATAATGTTTCATGGGAAAGTAGAGATGGTAAAGTAGAGTATTGTAAAGCTAATGTCTTAAAGCATGGTTTAGATGAATCATTATATCAAAGAGTTAATTATAGATTGTTTGATAAAAAATGGACTTATTATAATGGAGATTCAAAAGGTTTTATTGGTTGGCCAGTTGATCAAGTAATGAGGCATTTGTTAGCAGATAATAATCTAGCATTAGTTTGTTCACGTCAGAGTGCAAGAAAATGGAAGCATATATTTATTTCACAGTATATAGGAGATTTTAATCTTACTGGTACCGCAGGTAGATACGGAAGCGGCTATTATATGCCCCTCTACCTCTACCCCGAAGAATCCACCCAACAAACTCTCGAAGGTCAGCCCGAGCGCACGCCCAATTTAAATAAGAAGATCGTTCAGGAAATAGCGGAGAAGCTGGGGCTGAAGTTTGTGCCGGAGAAAGAGGACCCCTTTGCGAGCGGAGCGAAGCAATCTCGAGAATTGGGGCAAGATCAGGGAGATCGCCGCGTCGAAAGGCAGCAAAGCCCAAGTGTAGGCAACGATACTCCTCGCGATGACGATGCTTTGGATATGTTTGCGCCCATAGATTTACTGGATTATATCTACGCCGTGCTTCACTCCCCCAGCTACCGCGAGAAATACAAGGAATTCCTGAAGATCGACTTCCCACGAGTACCTTATCCCGAAGACCCCAAGCAATTCTGGAAACTGGTGGAACTGGGCGGCGAGCTGCGCCAAATTCACCTGTTGGAACATCCCGTGGTGGAGGATTTTATAACGACGTACCCGGAATCGGGAAGTAATATTATTTCAAACCGGTTGACGAAGAATGATCCGGGTTTCATTCCTGATGAAGAAGTCATCGCGGGCCCGGACCCGCGATCTCCCGAAAAAGGCAACCAGCCCGAAGACGGGGAGATCCCGGATCAGGTCCGGGATGATGGGCAGGTAATGGGAAAGGTGTGGATCAACGAAGAGCAGTATTTCGGGAACGTGCCGAAGAAAGCCTGGGAGTTCTACATCGGCGGCTACCAACCTGCCGAAAAATGGCTCAAAGACCGCCGCGACCGCGAACTCACCATCGAAGAAATCCGCCACTACCAAAAAATCATTGTGGCGCTGATGGAGACGGATAGGTTGATGGGGGAGATTGATGGGGTTTGGGAAGTCTGATCAACTCCACTGCTAAAAAATCACCCGTCATTGCGAGGAGCCCATAATCGTGAATGCAGGTTTGGGGTGCAAAACGACGAAGCAATCTCCCGGTAGCAATATCCCAAGTAATTCAGTGAGATCGCCGCGTCGTAAAGCAGCAAAGCCCAATTGTAGGCAACGATACTCCTCGCGATGACATATTGATAAGGCTCAGTCATTTAGCTGGTTGCCATGAAAGGGAGATCCTTCAGTCGTTGCATTCGCTCCTCCTTCAGGATGACATTGTTATTATTAACAACGAATAAGCCGCCGTTGGCGGCTTAAGATCGTTTACCCCACCTGCTTGTCATGCTGAACGGAGACTTTATCGGCGTTAGCCGGAAGCGAAGTGAAGCATCTCCCTTTCATGGCTTTGCTGTGGTTTGGGAAGTCTAAACAACTCATCGGTCTGACGGCTCAAAGTCCGTCTGACCGATTAGTGGATTCGAGCACCCAAGCCCTCCCCATCGATCAGACGGCACGGTGCAGGATTTGGAGGATCGGGGCAAGTCCAGCCGTCAGATCGGGTTGGTTGGCATGTCATACAGGACCCTATCCCTATCCCTTTCCCTAACGCACTCTTTTACGATTTTTTGTCCTGGATTTAGCAATTACATCTTTTCTAATAACCGTTCTGCATCAACCGGTATGCGTCAAGGGAAAGGGGACGCCTTGGGGAGAACTTTGACAATAGCACGATTTAAGCAATACGATTATTCATTTTGGCTTGGTGTCAAAAGCAAAATCCAATTTCACCAAAGCGTCTCCTTCCTTGCAAGGCGCAGCCGCAGGAGGGAAGGAACAAGGAAGGGTCCCTGCTTGGGCGAGCTTGATGCATTTCCAAGTGAATGACTTCATCATTGGATGTTCCGTGTTGGATATTGGATATTCATTCCCGCGACCATCCGCCAGATCCGTTTCATCTGCGCCTGTCCCGTACAATTTTGTCGGGGTTCCATTCCTTTTCGTGTTTTCGAGCTTTCGTGGCAACTAAAAAATCCCAAAAAAGGAATCGAAAAAACGCACGTTTTGGTTTAGCATGTCTTAACTTTGTCTCAGACATTTAAAAAGTATCATTCTATCTATGGCTGAAAAAGCACAACTCCCTGAGTCATCCCGAATCTTAGAACAAATAAGTGCGAAGAAAGCGCTTGGCTTAATAATAGGATTGAGCGCAGGTGCCGTCCTTTTCTTGTTTTGGCTGATCTATTTTAAAGAAGGAGCCGAAGCACCGGTACCCTGGATTCAAAACTTATCTGCTGTTAATGCCGGGTTGAATTCTTTGAGTACCATCTTTTTGTTGCTCGCTTTTCGGGAAATTAAACGTAGGGACTTCCAAAAGCATATGCGGTTTAATTTAGCTGCTTTTGTCACCTCTTCATTATTCCTGGTGAGCTACGTGGTGTATCATCACTTTGTGGGAGACACTAAGTTTATGGGAGAGGGATTTATTCGGCCTGTCTATTTCTTCATCTTAATAACGCATATTGTGCTTTCCGTTTTTGTGGTTCCGCTGGTGCTTTCCAGCTTTTACTTTGCGCTGAGCGGTAAATTCAAAACCCACAAAAAAGTCTCCCGCTGGACGTTCCCTATCTGGCTCTACGTATCCGTAACCGGTGTGGCGGTATTTGGAATATTGAAAATCTGGGGGTGAGAACACCCAACATCAAGCAAGGAACAACGGACATTTAACTTTTAGTTTCTAAGTTGCTTATGACTGAAAAGTTCTATGATCAAATAGGCGTTAGAAAAAAGAGCGTTAAGAAGATGATGGAATGAAGCGTTAAGAAATAAACTGTTCCGCTGAAAATAATTGATGCAACCTTGAACAGTGATGGAGCTTCAGTTTATTTTAGCGAAATGAAGTCAACTTTAGTTCTTTTTTCATAGCCTTGATTTTTTGCTTCGTTTTGTATCAAGACAAAATGAAGAGGAGTGTAATAAGGCTGGTACTTTCCATGCATTTCAATTGATATGCATCCACCATTTAACATTTAAACATTCTACATTTAAAATTACACTCCCGATTCACCAAATCTTCAAAAACTTGCCTTATCATCATTCCACTAAAACTATGAGGCATGATGAATACCGAGTTAATCCGAAAATACAATGTTCCCGGCCCCCGATATACGAGCTATCCGACGGTTCCGTATTGGGGTGAAAAGGGGATTAGTATCGAAGACTGGGAATCAACATTAATTAGTGCTTTCCTGGAAAGTCAGGGTGAGGGCATTTCCTTATATATACACCTTCCATTTTGCGAGAGCTTGTGTACATTTTGTGGGTGCCATAAAAAAATTACCAAACGACATGAGGTCGAAGATCCGTATATAAAAACAGTACTGAAAGAATGGAAACTGTATACCGATTTCCTGCCTACAGTTCCAAAAATCAAAGAAATTCATTTAGGTGGAGGAACACCGACTTTTTTCAGTACAGAAAATTTGAAGTTGTTGATTGAGGGGATTTTGAGCCGGGCTGAATTGGCCGAACAATATGAGTTCAGTTTTGAAGGGCATCCCAATAATACTACCAAAGAACACTTGCTAACCTTGTATGATTTGGGATTTCGGCGGGTTTCATATGGCGTGCAGGATTACGATCCTAAAGTGCAATTTGCTATCAACCGTATTCAGCCGTTTGAAAATGTGAAACGCGTTCATGAGTGGTCGAAGAAAATTGGATACAATTCCGTGAACCATGACCTGGTGTTTGGGTTGCCGCATCAAAACTTAAAAGGCATTGAGCATACTATCAACAAAACTAACGAATTGAAGCCCGATCGCATCGCCTTTTACAGCTACGCCCATGTGCCGTGGATGAAAGGGAATGGTCAGCGAGGATTTGATGAAGCCGATCTCCCCAAAAACGACGAGAAACGTGCGTTGTATGAATTGGGTAAACAAATGTTTTATGATCAGGATTATGTAGAAATTGGGATGGATCATTTTGCCCTGAAGTCCGATTCGCTATACAAGGCCATGCAAAACGGTTCACTCCATAGAAATTTTATGGGCTACACAGCAGGAGCTACCAAAGTGATGATTGGTTTGGGGATGTCGGCCATCAGTGATAGCTGGTATAGTTTTGCACAGAACGAGAAAAGCCTGAAAGACTACGAAAAGCGTGTTGAAAGGATGGAGGTCCCAATTTTCAGAGGACATTTATTAAGTAATACGGACTTGATGATCAGGCAACATATATTGGATTTGATGTGTCGCTTTGAAACCGAATTTAGCGGCAGTGACAGCCATTTTATTCAAGTGAAAAGTCGCCTTACAGATCTGATCAGGGATGAGTTGGTAGAAATTTCAGGAAGAAAAATAAAAATTACAGAAGCAGGAATTCCCTTTGTCCGGAATGTTTGTATGGCTTTTGATGAGCGTTTACATCAAAATAAGCCACAAAAAAAATTATTCTCTCAGACGGTGTAAATCTACATGTTGTTAATGTTTGACAAAAGCGATGTCATTCCAAATAATATTTCTTAAATTCAGACCATAAACTCTTAAATAAGTTTTTCTACATGTTACTCTCAAAATCTTGCGTATATGGATTACGAGCTTCCTTGTATCTCGCTTCCAAAAGGGATAGCGACTATTACTCTTTGAAAGAAATGAGCGAAGAGCTTGATATCTCCTTTCATTTCCTAACCAAGATTTTACAGCAACTTACCGCCGATGGGTTAATGGAATCGTACAAAGGACCCAATGGGGGAGTAAGACTTTCGGAAAAGGGAAAGAAGTCGACGTTGCTTGATATGGTAATTGCCATTGACGGGCCCGGACTCTTTACGCAATGTGCGCTCGGTTTGCCCGGTTGTGGCTCACAAGAAGCTTGTCCGCTGCATGACAGCTGGATAGATACCCGGCAATCGATTGAGAATATGCTGAAGAGAACAACACTAAAAGAAATTGCTAAGGAAGGAAAGGAAAAACACTTTCGTTTGACAGCCGAAGGGCAATTTAGCTGGCAATAAATACTCTAAAAATTTTAATACTAATTAAGATAAAATACTCTTAAAACTAATAATCATTATGAACACACAAGAATTAACACAGAAACAGGTAGGTGACATTGTAGCCGAGGATTACCGAACAGCGCAAGTGCTAAGATCCTATGGATTAGACTTTTGTTGCGGTGGAGGGAGAACCCTTGAAAAAGCTTGTACCTCAAAAAAGATCAACATGAAAGAAGTGCTGGTTGACCTTGAAGCACTGAATAAAGCTAAAAATACCGGGGATAATTACAATGAATGGGCGCTGGATTTTCTGACAGACTATATTGTGAATAATCATCACAGTTATGTGCGCAAAATGCTGCCGGAGGTTAGCTTTTATGCAGAGAAAGTGGCTCGTGTTCATGGAGAAAGAGATCCTGAATTGTACGAGATACTACAGAGGGTTCGCATGTTAAGGGAAGAAATGATAGGCCATCTTAAAAAGGAGGAAGAAGAATTATTCCCACAGATTAAGGAAATGGTTCAGCTCAACAAAAAAGGTTCCGTTAAAGCAGCTGTAGTTGACGCATTAGAGGAAGAATACGACAAAGCGGGAGCCCTGATGGCTGAAATTGAGGAGCTGCCCAATGGATTCAATCCCCCATCCAATGCCTGCGCATCTTATCGCGTGTTGTTTCAGAACCTGGAAGGTTTTCAGGAAGACCTGCATAAGCACGTCCACCTCGAGAATAACATACTTTTTCCAAAAGCATTACAATTTGAAGAGCAGTTAAACTGAAAACTTAATTCATAAATCAGGCCGGTCTCTTGAATATCTATAGGAGCCGGCCTGTATTAGACAATTTTAGTCTCTTCATGTGTACTTCACAAAGGTGGGGTAGTTTAAATTGATTTACTGCGTTTCTGCCATTTCTAATTTCAAAATACTTTATGCAACATTCTTTACACACATTTTCTATTCCTGTTATGGGAACCGGGCATTCTATTGATTCGCCTATTCGGGTGGCTCCATTTGGTATTAATTCCGTCATTTCAATTGTGGATGATTTGCTGATTGAACGAATCAGAAAACATTATTCAAATGTGATGGATCTGCCTTATGAAAACATTTCAAGAAATGCTGAGGATGGCAGGTCTCGAAGGATAACAGCCTACCTGGATTTAGTACAGGATATCGTTCAAAGCAAGTTTGAAGCAATTAGAAATCAACCTTTCTTTGAGCAAAATGATAAGTCCAAATACTTTGAGATGCTTCCCGATCAAACGGAGCTGAAAAAATTATATCGAAGATTACTCAGCTTAAGTGATTCAAAGGAAGGGAAAAGCATAGCATCAAATTTGAACAACTCAATGAAAATGGGTTCCATTGATGTCAATATTATGGCAAAGGTAGATGGCTTTAGCTACACCAACAGCGGACAACCAATGACCTCAGAATTCAGTGACGGATCTGCGGCTCTTCGGGGATATGCCAAGAGTAAACTGTCATCAAGTTTAATTCTTTCAGCCGGTTTTAATCCAAGGTTATATAATTACCTGGCTGAGTTCGGGGATTTCTACCGGGATGTAGCCGGCAACATCAAAAAGAAGATCATCCTTAAAGTCAGTGATTTTCGTTCTGCATTAATTCAGGGGAAGTACCTGGCCAAAAAGGGATTGGAGGTTTTTGAGTATCGGATTGAATCGGGATTGAATTGCGGAGGCCATGCTTTTGCATCGGATGGATATTTATTGCCGGCGCTGCTAAAAGAATTCAAAGAGAAACGGGAAATGTTAAGTACTTCCATTCAGCCTCTTATAGAAAAGTATTATGAAGAGAGCCGAGAGGGAGGTTTTAAGTCAGATTGGATCTTTAGTTCACCCCGTATAACAGTACAAGGCGGTATTGGAACGAATGGCGAGGCCCGGCGCTTGCTCAATGATTTTGATATGGATGCTACCGGCTGGGGAAGTCCATTTTTGATGGTACCGGAAGCCACAACGGTAGATGAGCCAACCATGAAACTTCTGCAAAATGCAACAGAAGAAGATTTGTATCTCAGTGGGGTATCTCCTTTGGGAGTGCCTTTCAACAACGTTCGAAATACCGGATCAGAAAAATGGCATAAAGAACGAATTGAAAAAGATAAACCGGGCTCCCCATGTCCAAAAGGCTTTTTGGAGTCAAATACAGAGTTTACCGAAAATCCGATTTGTACAGCATCAAGTCAGTATCAGTTGTTGAAAATCAGTCAGATTAAGGAAAACGAAAGCTCAAAAGAACTTCAGGAAAACAAAATTGCCAAAGTCTTAGATAAAGCTTGTTTGTGTGATCATCTTGGGAATGGAGCCTTGATAAGTTTAGGGATTCTGAAGGAGCACCGAGCACCTCAGGCTATCTGTCCGGGCCCCAACATTGCTTGGTTCAATCGCCAATATTCTTTGCAGGAAATGACCGATCATATTTATGGGCGAGGTACATCGTTGGTGCCGAAAGAGCGCCCTCACATGTTCGCTAAAGAATTGGTGATGTATGTGGATTACTTTGAAACTATGATTGAGCAGTGTGAAGACTTTGACGCTGAATTCAAACAATTCAAGAAATTCAAAAACAACCTGGAAAAAGGCATCGAATTATGTCTTGAAATCGCAAATACTGAGGCCTACCCGGATGAAAACCTGACTTCCATAATAGAAACGGTAGAAGTACAGTCAAAAAGATTAGCCAAGATTTTTGAAAATATTGAAAATAAAATGGCAGTAACCTGCTAAATCTTCATTTAAACTTTAAGATCAAAAAGTAGCTTTAGAGAGCTTTTTCAATTTTAATCCGGTTTTTACATGAAAGCATTGATAAAAGACTCTAAAATTTGGCAGTGGGCTATGTTCAGCTTTGTCCTGGCAGGATTGACCGGGTTTTTGTACCGTTTGGGTTTTGTGGTTCACTTACCTTTTGAGATCAATTTAGAAAATGTACGTCATGCTCATTCGCATCTTATGTTTTTTGGATGGGCCTCTTTACTTCCCTTGTATTTTATAAAAATGCATATCGTCCCGGGATATCATGCTTCCATTGGCACCAAGTTAATGAGAACCGGATTATGGTCAGTGGTATTTTTTGGCTTGTTATCCTTCCCTTTTTTCATGATTTGGGGGTATCAGTCGGTTCCCGTCGGCAGTGCATATCTTCCTTTTTCGGTGATATTCTCGGGGATGGTGATGATTGGGTGGTACATTTTTATGGCAGGCTATTGTTATACCCGGTATCGAAAATCAAATTTTACATCAAATATTTGGTTTGAAGGTGCTCTGGTGATGTTATTTGTGAGTTCTTTAGGAGCCTGGGGAGTAGGCGCCGTAGAAATGATGGATATCGGCGGACCGCTTTTTGGTAAAGCATTAACGCATTTCTTCTTGGCTACTTTCGTAGAAGGTTGGGTGGTATTAGTTTTGCTCGGATTAATAGCCAAAGCATTGGAGCTGGAGGAAGAAGATTTCCTTGTCTCCCCGCTTGTATTAGTAGGGTTAATAGCCATTGGCTCGCCTCTCACGTTTCCCTATGGAATTACAGAATCTATGGTGAGTTTGAATTTATCAGTAGCAGCACGCATGGGCGGAGTGTTAGTGGCTGAAGGAGTTTTATTATTCTTGTTATCTGCAATCAAAACCCGAAAGCGAAAACTTGGAATCTGGATTTGGCCATTATTATTTCTGGGGATGAAGGCTATCATGCAGTTGATAGCAGCAGTTTCTCCGGCCGGATTGTGGCTATCGGAGCATGGAATTAGAATCTTTTACCTCCATGTTCTACTGTTGGGGGCCTTTTCAACCGGCGTCATCGTGTACCTCATGGAAGGCCTTAAAATCACAAAAGGATATTTTTATGGAATTCTTATATCAGTGGGTGCCGTAATATTCACGCTAACCATGCTGACCAGTTTTTGGCCGGCAGCTATAACAGGCGTATGGATTTATACTGCCTTGACGATAGCCGCTATTTTTCCCGTTTTAGCGATATCAATATTTTGGGGTAAAATGAATAAACTGGTAAAAAAGCCGTAAAAGAACCATGCCCTTAATCTCAAGACTGTTTATAAAATCAGGATTAATTTTCTTTTTGGTCGCTTTAGGGTTGGGGGTTTTATCTCAAATTGAAAGCCTTTCCTTTGCAGGAATAGTGCCTTTATTTTGGCATTCATTAATGGTGGGATGGATTAGCCAAATTATCATGGGTGTATCCATGTGGATGTTTCCCGGACGGATCAAAGAGGAGAGCTTTAAAAACCAAAAATGGGGTTGGATCACTTTTCTATTCTTAAACACCGGATTATGGCTCCGAATTATAGCAGAGCCGTTTGTGAATATCTTTGATATACCTATCTGGAAACTTTTGCTGGTATTGTCTGCCTCATTCCAGTTGATTGCTATTCTTGCCTATATCATTGAAATATGGCCGCGGGTACAATCAAAATCCCAGCGAAGGAAAAAAAGAAAAGCCCGGAGTTAACATGCCACTCATCTCTCGATTGATGATAAAGTTATCGCTTGCTTATCTGCTTGCAGGAGTAATACTTGGGGCCTTAATGCTGATCAATAAAGCTTGGCTGATTTCACCTTTATTGTGGTTTGTACTTCCCATTCACATAGAGTTTCTAATTTTTTGGGTGGATCATTCAGTTCACACTGGGTGTAGCTTACTGGATATTACCTCGTTTTCTTGAAAGCAAAGGAAGAGGAAATCAGTATGTAGCCTGGGGAATGCTAATATTTTTGAATATTGGAATTCTCTGTGTAGCAATATCAAACTACGGTATAGAGGAATTTGGATTGGTGGGCAGGGTATTTCAAACCGTATCCGTGATGCTCTTCATCAGCTTACATTGGAGTAGAATGGTTACCTACAACCGGGGTTAAATTCATATCAAAAATTCGGTTCTTGATTTTCGCTTTGGAATGATTAAATTGGTGTAGTTAACACCGTTAACCAAATTTATGAAATGAGCGAAGAACTTCCTTTGAGAGATCAAATTTTAGATATCAGTAGACAGCTTCTGTATGAAGATGGATACCGGGCTCTTTCAATGCGAAAAATTGCCAAAAAAGCAGATGTAAGTGCCACAAGCATCTATTTGTATTTCGAGAATAAAGATCATCTGTTGCATACGTTGATCGAAGAGTCGGTGGAGGACTTGAGCCTGTTCATTGAGTCAAAGGCGCTGCCCATCTCGGATACTATAGAGCGTTTTAAAGCTATTATTGAGAGTTATGTAGAATTTGGCCTCAATAATCCGGAAAAGTATGAGATTATATATCAAGTTCGCCCGGATGCTATGGCAAGATATCCGAAGGAAAAATTTAGAAAAGCCCGAAGATGTTATGAGCTTTTGGTTAAGACGATTGAAGAAGGTGTCAGCAAAGAACTGATGGAAGTTGAAAAGCCGGTAGTAGCGGCTTACTCAATTTGGGCCCAGCTACATGGTATGGTCTCGGTGGTTTTGAACAAGCGACTCGACAGCCGAATCAATAAACAGGAATTTATAAACGAGTCGATAGAACATGTGATCCAGGGATTCTTGGTTCGTACAACAGTATCATAAAGAGGAAATATTATGGAAGCATTAATGGATGTATTTGGATTTTTCAGTGAAGTGCCCCTTTGGGCTTCAATTAGCTCAGCTGTGTTGTTGCTTTTAATTTTGGGCTATACCGGCGCCCCGCTATGGCTTTGGGCGGTCGCAGGATATGCAGGTTTGGTTGGCTTAAATGCCCCGGTTTGGCTCTTTATCACGTACACGGTGTTAGTAGTGGTATTTAATATTAAGGCCATTCGAAGAATCGTTTTAAGTGGCCCAATTATGAAGTTACTGGATGCTATTAACTTCCTCCCAAAAATTTCTGAGACCGAACAAACAGCAATTGAGGCAGGAAATGTGTGGGTAGAAGGGGAACTGTTTTCAGGTAAACCCAATTTGAAGCGAATTTTAGATGAACCGTATCCGGAACTGACTGACGAAGAGCAAGCCTACCTGGATGGTCCTGTGGAAAAATTATGTGAGATGGTCACAGACTGGGATGTTATGGTACGTAAAGGATTTACGGATGAAGTGTGGGAGTTCATGCGGGAAAAGAAGTTTTTTGGTTTGATTGTTCCCAAGAAATATGGTGGACTTGAATTTTCTGCGACCGCTCACAGTGCCATTGTGGCAAAATTAGCATCAAGATGTGGACCGTTGGCTACTACCGTTATGGTTCCCAATTCATTGGGGCCTGCTGAATTGTTGCTTCATTATGGAACCGAGGAACAGAAAGATCATTATTTGCCAAAACTTGCAAGCGGAGAAGAAATACCTTGCTTCGGGTTAACCGAACCAAATGCAGGATCTGATGCCGGGAGTATGCGCTCAGAAGGAGTGGTATTTAAAGGAGAAGATGGCGAGTTGTATCTCCGCATGAATTTCGAAAAACGATACATTACCTTAGCGGCAATCTCAACCGTGATTGGATTGGCTTTCAACTTGAAGGATCCCGATCACTTGATAGGAGATGAAGAAAATAGAGGCATTACCTGTGCGCTTATTCCTTCAGATACGCAAGGCGTAAAACTTGGCAGGCGTCACGATCCGCTCGGAATTCCATTCTATAACTGCCCGATTGATGGAAAAGATGTTGTCATTCCCCTTGATGCAATCATCGGAGGAAAAGAAGGGGCCGGAAATGGCTGGAGAATGTTGATGGAGTCGTTGGCTGTAGGTCGTGGAATCTCACTTCCCGCCCAAAGCGTAGGCGGTTCCAAAGTGGCAACGCGAGCAATTGGTGCTTATGCGGCAATCCGTAAACAATTTGGGTTGAATATTGGGAAATTTGAGGGCATAGAAGAGCCCATGGCAAGAATTGGGGGATATACCTATCTGATGGAAGGCGCCCGCAGATTTACAACCGGTGGTTTAGACAGTGGACAAAAACCGGCTGTTGTAACTGCTATAGCCAAATATAATTTCACAGAACTTGGTCGAGAGATCGTGAATGATGCAATGGATATCGTAGGAGGGGCAGGTATCTCACGAGGCCCGCGAAATATCTTTGCCAGCAGCTATACAGCAATGCCGATCGCAATTACGGTAGAAGGGGCAAATATTTTAACCCGTACACTTATGATATTTGGCCAGGGAGCCATCCGCTGTCATCCATATGCATACAACGAAATTGACGCCCTGATGAATAAGGATGTGAAGAAATTTGATGATAACTTCTGGAGCCATATTGGTCACGTTGCTACCAACAAAGTCCGAGCACTTGTTCTAAGTGTGACTCGTGGTAAAATTGCCGGTTCTCCGGTTAGCGGACCTGCTTCAAAATATTTCAAAAAGCTGGCTTGGGCCTCAGCATCATTTGCGTTCTTCTCCGATATCGCACTTGGTTCTTACGGTGGAGCCCTGAAGATGAAAGAGAAAATAGCCGGGCGATATGCTGATATTTTAAGTTATATGTACCTGGCATCCGGTACCCTGCGGCGATTTGAGGCAGAAGGAAGAAGAGAAGCCGATCGACCTTATTTTGAATGGGCCATGGAATACAGTTTTTGGAAAATTCAGCAGGCTTTTGAAGGTATTCTCAGGGAGATTAAAGTCCCGGGGTTATCATGGGCATTTCGTCTAATCGGGGTATGGGGAAGGTTGAACCCAATTGGTACGTATCCATCGGATAAATTGGGACATAAAGTAGCACAAGCCATGCAGGAAAGAGGAGAAGACCGGGATCATATCACGGATGGAATTTTCATTCCTGAAGAAAGAGAATCAGCTATTGGAAGATATGAGTACACGATGAAGCTCAATGAGGAAGCTTGGCCGGCTTTCAAGAAGTTATACAAAGCTATTAAAGCCAAAGAGCTGCCTAAAGAACCCTATTTAGAAATTGCTGATTTGGCAGTTGAAAAAGGAGTACTCAGCAAAGAAGAAGGTGAGTTAGTCAAGAAAACCGAAAAAGCACGAAATGATGCTATTCAGGTGGATGAATTTACCTTGGAAGAGTACATGAATGAAACACCAACCCGCCCTGCAGGTGATGGTAAAATATTGAATACATTAGAAGAAACTATGTAGAAACTCAATATTTAGTAAGATTTTTAGTGGTTAGTTGGAAAAGAGGATTGTGGGCAGCCATAATCCTCTTTTTTTGTGATGTCGGTTTGCCTAAAACCTGGGTTCGATTAAAAAACCTATTGCTAAAGTATTGGAGTTAATCCTTTAAGCAACCTCGCAGGTTCTACATTAGTGCTTATTCCATTGATAACCCCACTTTTTATAACCGAACTCAGGCCTAAATAAAATTAAATTTTAACGTTTCAATTTAAAGATCTAAAGTATATTATTTTTTCAAGGAAGTTTATCAATAGTAGGACATTGAAATGAATTCACCGGTTGTAAAATTTATAGCGAAAGCATTCCTGGTTTTTATAGTTTGGTACTTGGTATATGAGCTTTGGCTACTGCCCGATGGCAGTTTAGACCACTGGCTGTCATTGAATATTATTGGCACCAGTGCCGGTATTTTAGAAGTTTTTGGGTTTGATGTATTTACGGTGAACAGGATCATCGGGTTGGGGGAATATCCGGGAATCGAGATTGTTGACGGTTGCAACGGAATAGCAGCAATGGGGTTGTTTTTAGGATTTATTTTAGCCTATCCCGGGAATTGGAAAAACAGAATCAGTTTCAGTGTTCTTGGACTTTGCGTAATCTATTTAACAAATATACTGAGGATTATAACTCTGACGATAACCCAGGTGTATTGGCCATCCATTTTTGACTTTACCCACGACTATTCTACCACCACAATTTTTTATTTAGTGATCTTTTTGCTGTGGATGCTCTGGGTTAATTACAACGACCTAAGTGCTTTTGAGTCCAACAAGAAAGCCTTAGCATGATGAAGAAAATTATTTTCATCGTGCTGTACATAGCCCTCCACTTTTTAATTATGCGGGATATAAGAACAAGAGTTTTTTCTATGCAAACGCAGTCTTTGGCTGAAGGAAAGATTGAACAAGTAGAAAATACCACCATCTCAAAATTAGGTACTCGTTTAATTTATTTTGAGTATGACACGCCGGATTTCGAAAAAACCTGAACCTACAAACTACCATTTGGGTTTTTCTTTTTCCTCGGAATTATAGGATTGATACTAACCGGAGATAATAAAAATTATTATTTTACTCTTATAGGTATTCATTTACTTGTTACTTTAACAGCGGTACTTGTATTCACTCATTTGGTTTATAAAAGTGTGTGGATGTTGGCAGTCTGTGACTTACTTTCCAGGTATATTATCCCGCTGAGTTCCATAGGTATTATTCCCCTTTCACTGTTAGAAAATAGGCGAAATAAAATTCATGAAGAAAAAACTTGAATCCCATCAGTCGGTCTTACAGGAAATTGTAAATGACTACATATCAGGTGATTTATTTGATCTGGATTTATCCTCTATTCTAAATGAAATTGAGATTACGGGGAATATCTGGGTTTTGGGAGCAGGAAAGGCTTCCATAGAAATGGCACAGCAGGTGGAAGATTTTTTTGAGGATGAGATCAAGGATGGAATTATTATTTCACCTATAGAATCTGAGCGCTTGAAACGTATACAGGTTTTCACAGGAACCCATCCATATCCCTATGAAGATTCAGAATCTGCATCTTATGAATTGTGTCAGGTTGCTAAAAATATTCCCAAAGAAGATACCGTAATCTTTTGTCTTTCAGGGGGCGCTTCGTCCTTGTTTTGTATCCCCGCCTCAAATATTGAACTGAATGAGATGAGAAAAGTTTATAAGCTGCTATTAAATTCAGGGGCTTCCATCCATGAAACAAATACAGTGAGGAAGCATATTTCGGAAACAGGGGGCGGAAAATTTGGTGCACTTCTCTCAAATCATAACTTGACATCTATTATTCTTTCCGATGTGCCGGGGGATGATCCTGAGGTTATTGGCAGCGGCCCCTCGGTTCCTGATTCATCAACTTTTAAAGATGCTTTCCAGGTACTCATAAAATATTCTCTGTGGGATAAAGTGCCTCACTCGGTGCGTATTCATCTTAGTAAAGGGATGCACGGAGATATCCCGGAAAATCCCAATCCGGAAAATGCTAATTGGAGTAATCATAGCGTAAAGGTTATTTCAGGTGCCTCTATCCTCGCAGATAATATTGGGAGGTTTTTATCAGAGAAAGGATATAACACATCGATTGCTAAAAGTGCATATAACTCGGATTTAAACAAGTTATCTAAAGAAATATGCAGCGAGGCTATATCGGTGCTGAGTGATAAATCAGATATTAAAAAACCAGCGGCTTTTATTCATTTTGGGGAAAGTACGGTACAAGTAGATGGAGATGGAAAGGGGGGACGAAACCAAGAGTTTACACTTAACGCAGCCATTTCAATTGAGGGGCAACATCCTATTACTATAATGAGTTTGGCCACTGACGGAATTGACGGGCCGACCGATGCAGCAGGTGCCATTGTAAATTCTGAAACCACATTAAAAGCCCGAAAGAAAAAGCTCAGCCCTGAAGATTATCTGCAAAATAATGACTCTTATCATTTTCACCAGGAAATGGGAACTATACTCAAGACGGGTTTAACCGGGAATAACCTAATGGATGTGCAAGTCACATTAGTGGGATAGAAAAGTTTTTGGAATGGCTTTTAAAAATTATTTGAAGGAATGAATAGACTATTATTCTTCGAAAAGCTCTTTGCTAAATAACTTTTAGGTTAAAAATCTATATTCCATAATTAAATAGAATTTTAATCTATAAAAAGGTTAAATGCCAATTTAATAGTCTGAGTAAGTAGAAAATAACAGTTGATTTTATTAGATTAATATAGTTACGAATTAATCCGACAAAAGATGTCTTCTGTAAAACTCGACAATACCGATAAAAAGATCATTCAGATACTGCAAGATGAAGGCAGAATAGCCAATAATGAACTTGCAAAGCGGATAGGACTTACCACTACGCCCACTCTGGAGCGTGTTCGCAGACTTGAAAGAGAAGGAATTATCGAAGGGTATTCAGCACGAATTAACAAAGAGTCGGTGGATAGAGGGTTTACAGCTTTTGTGGCAGTTACGCTGAAAGTCCACCAACTTAATTTATTGGAAGAATTTACATCAGCTATTCAGGAGATCCCCGAGATTTTGGCTTGTTATCATACCACTGGCGAGGGTGATTTTCTCCTTCATGTGGTAGCTAAAGACACCAAAGATTATGAGCAATTGATGCGCAATAAGCTTACCACACTTCCTGATGTAGAGCGACTACACACCAGCATTGTGTTGAATACGATCAAAGAACAATCCCCAATCCCTGTAAATCATGAAGACCAAGACTAAACCTACATTTGAATCGGCAGCTATTCACGGTGGAAAAAGAAATAAGGATCAATATGGGTCACATACCACACCTATATATCAAACCTCAACTTTTGTATTTGATGATGTAGCTTCGGGAGCAAAAGCATTTCAGCATGAAGAAGGTGCGGCAAGTCATGTCTATTCAAGAGTGGGAAATCCTACAGTAGAAGAATTGGAACGAGTACTTTGTGCTCTTGAGACGTACCATTTGGAAAATCGAGAAGGATACACCGGGATGGCTTTTGGAAGCGGAATGGCTGCTATAACAACGGGTATTATCAGTATAGCCACCGGTGGTCACATTATTGCACAAAATGATTTATATGGATGTACCTCACAGTTTTTGAAAGAAGAGGCTCCGGGAATGAATATGTCGGTTTCATTTGTGGATACTTCTGATGTGAATAAGGTGGAAATGGAGCTAAAGAAAAATCCTGAAACCAAGCTTATTTACCTTGAAAGTATTGCAAACCCCACGTTAAAGATTTCAGATATTAAAGCGATTGCACAGCTGGCAGAATCGTATGGAGCCATGTTGATGGTGGATAATACATTTGCCACTCCGTATCATATCCAACCGCTGGAATTAGGCGCAGATGTGGTTGTTCATTCTACGACAAAATATTTGGGGGGTCACGGAACACTTATCGGTGGAGCTATGGTGGCTAAAAGAGAAGTATTTGAAGAGGCTGAAACTTTTCTGTATCGCAAGAACCTTGGCGGAATTGCCGGTCCAATGGATGCTTGGCTAACAACAAATGGTATTAAAACTTTGCCGCTGCGAATGAAACAGCACAATGAAAATGCGATGCAAGTAGCTCAATGGCTGGAAGATCATCCCAAGGTAAATCATGTTTTTTATCCGGGTTTGGAATCACATCCACAGCATAAATTAGCTTCATCAATGATGAGAAATGGTTTCGGAGGTATGATTTCATTTGAATTGAAAGACGGATTTGAAGCCGGTGTATCACTTATGAATAATGTTGAACTATGCACCCTGGCGGTAAGTCTTGGAACCGTGGACACCCTTATTCAACACCCCGCTTCCATGACACACTCTATTGTGGATGAAGAAATAAAGAAAGCAGCTGGAATAACGGAAGGTTTGGTTCGGCTCTCAGTTGGCCTCGAAGGCGTAGAAGATATCATTTCCGACCTCGAACAAGCCATGGGTAATTTTTAATGCAATAATGCTAAATGTTAAATTAATAGCCTCATTTAACATTTAGCATTCAATAATTTAGAATTGAATCTACCACCCGCCTCCGGCGCCACCGCCTCCTGAACCAAAACCGCCCCCTCCTGAAAAGCCGCCGAATCCACCACCGCCTCCACCGAATGAACTTCCTCTGTTTCCGCCACCAAAGCCACCGCCATAAAAGATGATGCCACTGGAGCCAAGAGAGTGTCTGCGACCGCCTTTACCACCTTTGCCACGTGTTAGAAGAATGAAAATGATGATAACAAAAATGATGAGTACGTCTATGGGAAAGCCATCTCCGGTAGATTGTCTCCGGCTTTCCGGGAAACCTTCGAACTCTCCGGCTGCCAAATCAATCAAAACGTTTGTTGCCTGATCCAGTCCGCCATAAAAATCACCGGCTCGGAAACTTGGAACCAGGATATCAGTATATACGCGGTTAGCCATAGCATCAGGAATAGCGCCTTCAAGCCCATATCCAACTTCAATCTGCATACGTCGGTCTTGTTCAGAAACTAAGATTAAGACCCCGTTGTAGCGCTCTCCCTCCCACATTCGCCACTTACTAAAGAGGGTAGTAGCTATTTCTTCCTCAGAATAACCCTGCAAACTCTCGAAAGTGGCTATTGCAATTACATTCGTTGTTGTATCACGATAGTTCCGTAGTTTTTGCTCAAGTTGTTGCTCTTCTGATGAGGTGAGCATATCTGCATAATCGTTGACCATGCCACCGGGACGCTCAGGTAGAAAATCCTGAGCCTGTATTGAGATGGATAACCCGAGAAACAGTAGAATGCTTAATAACTTATTCATTAGATGCCCCCTCAGTATTATTGTAACTAATCTCATCGGAAAGCTCATTTACTTCTCCCTTTTGCTCGAATGGAAAGTTCTCTTTCAGCTTTTGCCCAATTTGAAGAACTACTTCCGAAAGCCCGGTTTCGTAATCAGATGCTTTAAAGTATTTGATGAGCAGTTCGAGTTCTTCTTCCCAGAATTCTTGTCCTACTTTTCCATGAATACCTTCATCTCCCCAAATTGCAACTTTATGATCTTTCCAGGCTACATAAACGATGATTCCATTTCGCAATTCAGTTTCATGCATTTTCAGTTCAGCAAAAACTTCTTTGGCCCGGTCTAAGGGGTCTTCTGCCTTACATTTCTTTTCGATGTGAACTCGGATTTCACCTGAAGTTGCTTCCTCAGCCTGACGAATAGCTTCAATGATATGTTTTTCTTGTTTCTGTGTAAGAAATTTTGCCATGGGTGTGGGCTAATGACGGCAGACGAAAGACCGATAAAGTGTCGTCATCGGTCTTTCGTAGTTAGTCGTTTAAATTTAGTTTCCGAAATCAACTTCGGGGGCTTGTTCGGCACCCTGTTCTGCTTGGAAATATTCTTTCTGTTCAAAGCCTAACATGGATGCGAACATGCTTTTGGGGAACTGACGAATTTCAGTATTGAAAGATTGAGCAGCTTCATTAAATCGCATTCGCTCGGTTGAAATTCTGTTCTCCGTTCCTTCGAGTTGTGCCTGAAGATCCTGGAAATTTTGGTTGGCCTGAAGTTCAGGATAGCGTTCAACGGTAACCAATAAACGAGATAAAGCTCCGCTTAGTTGTCCCTGTACTTCCTGAAACTGCTGAAATGCTTGTGGATTATTGAGGTCATTGGCATCGATGTTGACAGAGGTTGCTTGGCTACGAGCTTCAATCACATCCTGGAGGGTTTCAGATTCGAAGTCTGCAGCGCCCTGAACGGTATTCACCAAATTTGGAATAAGATCAGCTCTTCGCTGATATTGATTTTCAACTTGTGCCCAGGCACTGTTTACTTGTTCTTCGGCCGTTACTAAACTGTTGTTGACACTTATTCCATAAAAAACGAGGAGTGCAAGCACTCCAATAAAAATCCAAATCTTTGCTTTCATGAGTATTAAATTTGTGGTTTATTTATCGCCCTCATACGGGCAGTAATTTCTTTAGGTTCAAACTATCCAACAATAATCAAAAACCATTCCATTGTCACAGCTGAATCCCAAATTCATTTATTTTGACTTAGATGACACACTCCTTGATCACAAAAAGGCAGAGCAGGCCGGACTCCGGGATGTTTACGCACATTTCGACATGTTTGATGGTATAGCCGAGGAGCAATTGCTTACAACCTATCACAAAATTAATAGGGGACTGTGGGAGGAATATGGCCGTGGTGAAATTGACCGCCACGAACTACACCGCCGCCGGTTTCAGGAAACGTTCAGAGAAATCGGGGTTGATGAAGGTGTACACGAGCATGCAGGGAAGGTGTACATGAAATACTATCGCAACCATTGGGAGTGGATTGATGGTGCTAAGGAATCGTATTTGAAGATTGCAGAGCAGTATAAAGTTGGAATTATTACCAATGGATTTGCAGAAACTCAATGGCTTAAAATTGACCGGTTTAACTTGAAAGAGACTACCGGCCATTTTGTCATTTCAGAAGAGGTTGGTGAAATGAAACCGCATCCCAAAGTATTTGATCGTGCTACAGATTTGGCTGGCGTAAAGCGAGAAGATATTTTATATGTGGGTGATAGCTTTACCTCCGATGTCGTCGGAGGTTCAAAAGCCAATTGGCAGGTAGCTTGGTACACCAAAAATCCCATTGAGCAAGGATATAAATTAGCGCATCTTATTTTTGATGATTTTAGTGAATTATTAAAAGCACTTAAAATAAAATAGAAGAATAGAGGTGGGGCTTTTCTGTAAATTGTGCAATCAGATAAAGATATTTTTTTCATCAATATAAGTAAGAGAGTCTTGTTGCCATTCAAGGGTTAGCTTCCACCGACCTTCTTCAAAATCCCCAACAGGTATGGACTGTCGCCCATTTTCATCCAGGTTAAGTTTATAGTTTCGGTCCATATCAGAATTATTGGGGCGATAGAATCTTACGGTACCGTTTAAAGAGTCAGATAGTAATTCCCGGGGGAATGTTATGTTTATGGATACCGTCGGTTCATTAAATAGGATAAGTACCGGAGTATCAAGTTCTTTTGCATTTTGAATGCCATCAATAGTCTCTTGATACTCAACGCCATCTTCATAGTGGTTTTCAGAAACTAAATAAAATTCCAGGCTAATGAGATAGCTAACCGTGCTCAATGTTGCGAGAACAAAAACCACGATAGCTAAAGTGATTCCGGTTCCCCAATTTAATTTTTCTTTAATACTCATAGTATATTGATCGAGGTTTTGAAAAAATATATTTCTAATTAATAATATTTAAACTGCCAACTGTTCACTGCTCACTGTTCGACGGACCTAAAAATCCTGATGTTACCGTTTCAAGTTTTTCGTCTCCGGAGTAAATCCCGAAGGTAAGTTCTGTTTGTGAGCCTGTAAGTTTATCTTCAGAAAGCTGAACCATAAATCTCCCTTCTGTTGAGTTTTGAGCTCCAACACTTTCCACCTGACCTAAAGAAACAATTTCACCCTCAGGTTGTTCTAATCGAATTTCAAGAGGGATTTCTTCAAATGTTTTATTAAGAACCTTAATGTTGTAAATATTACTGTATCTCTCACCGGGCAGTTCTTGGTATAGGGTTCCGGGTTCACGCAATATGGTTGTTTCAGTATCAGGCCGCAGGGTCAACAGAGTGATGAACGTAGTAAGAAGGATTAACAAAATTCCGGAATATCCTGCTACGCGAGGGGTCAGTACTTTTTGTTTTCCTTCTCGTATTGCGTTTTCAGATGAATAACGAATTAAGCCTCTTGGTTTGTCAATTTTGTCCATAACGGAATCGCAGGCATCTATACAGGCCGTACAATGTACGCATTCAAGTTGTGTTCCATTACGGATGTCAATTCCCATAGGGCACACCTTCACACATTGATAGCAATCGATACAATCCCCAAATTCTTCATTTTGGCTGAAGCCCAAATCCTCTAAAGTAGCTTTTCGGTTTTCAAGCTGGTAACGATCCTTTACACTCGCCCGGGTTTCTCCGCGAACATAATCGTACATCACGTTTATAGAGTTATTGTCAAGCATGACGGACTGCATCCTGCCGTACGGACAAACAAAGTGGCAAACCTGCTCGCGCATAAATGCAAAAACACCATAGAAAACACCACTGAATATAATCATGGACGAAAGTCCGGCTATGTGTTCAGAGGGAGGATCAGTAATGATTTCAAACAGCTGATCTTTGCCTATGATATAGGCTAAGAACATATTTGAAATGAGAAAGGCTATCCCAAAGAAAACCGCGTGTTTACTTACTTTCTTGCGAATTTTATCGAAATTCCAATCTTGTTTATTTAGTCGAATTTGAGCGGCTGCATCCCCTTCAATCCAGTATTCGATGCGCCTGAATACCATTTCCATGAAAATAGTTTGGGGACAGGCCCATCCACACCAAAGCCTGCCAAATACTACCGTAAAAAGAACCACAAAAAGGATGAAGGTGAGCATTCCAAACAACAACAAGTGAAGATCCTGAGGCCAAAAGGCAACGCCGAAGATCACAAACTTTCGCTCAATAATATTTAGCAGTAGAAGCGGATTACCGTTTATAGTTATAAACGGACCGCTGAAAAAGAAAGCCAACAGAAGTACCGCAACGATATTGCGAGCTTTATAATGGCGCCCGCTTGGTTTTTTGGGATAGATCCAGTTTCGCTTCCCTTCCTCATTTACCGTGGCAAGGTGGTCACGAAAGTTTTGTTTATCTATTCGTCTTTCTTCTTCTAAACTGGCCATGATCTAAGTTAACCTCATATTCTCTCGATTTATCGAATGTTATTACCAAATGATACCAACCATTTTTGATGATTATGTGAATTTTAGTGATGAAGTGTTGAGTGATGAGTTATAAAGTGATGAAGTAAGTCTAAAATACTCTAACACTGGTTCAAGCGTCCGCTTGGACCAAAGTTTAAACTACATCCTTTTTATTAAAACCTCATAAGCGCTCACTATCGCTACTATCGTAAAAGCCCACTTCATCACTCATCACTCTATACTACAAGGCTCAGCACGATCTACCGGTGCTTTAGCGTTGGCAGGTTCTGTTCCCTGAATGGAAGCTATATAGCTTATCAAACTTTGAACGTCTTCATCAGGTAATCGTGAGCCGCTGCCATAGGCTATCATTCCTCGGTCCGGGTATCCTTCGATGATACTGCTCGCCACATCTTCAGGAGAACAACCGTGAATCCAAAGCTCATCGGTAAGGTTTGGCCCTACCATGCCTTCCCCATTTTGCCCGTGGCAGGTATAGCATAAGTTTCCTGTACTCATGTAAATTTCGCGGCCTTCTTCAATTCGTTCCTGGTCATCAAGAAATGCCCATGTAAAATCAGAAGGCTCAGGTGCACCACCTTCACCGCCTTCAGTTTCAAGGCCATATTGCTCGGCAGCAGCTGCCATTTCCTGTTCGTACAGTTCTTCTTGTGTAGGACCACCCAACATGTAATAGTAAGCCAAATAGCCAATACCCCACGCAATGGTAAAATAAAACAGCCACAGCCACCAAACCGGCATGTGGTTATCTAATTCCTTAATACCATCGTATTCGTGATCCATCAGCAGATCTTTTTCGTCGTCAAATACTTTCATTGTTCTGATTGTTTGAAATTTATGTTGTCGTCATCTTCAAGCGGAAGTCGTTCGGCATCTTTCCAGTAATCTTTACCCTTTACAATCAGGTAAATGATCAATCCCACAAAAAATCCAAAAAACAGGATGAGTGAGATGCTGGGATAAATGCCGATGTCTTCCATTGCGCGTAATACGTATTTGTACATGACGATTATTCCTCAGTTTGAGGTTTGAAATTGGCTTGAATGCGTTCACTTGAGGGCAATTCTTCCCATGGATTCACATTTCCTTTAATATCAATGCCAAGCCGCTGCATATAGGCGATGATAGCTATGATCTGTTTATCAGAAGTGATTTGAATGCCTTCTATTTCATCAAAGCCATTTTGCCGTAATCCTTCCATTATATCGTTAGCCTGAGCTTCAAGGTCTCGAATGGCAAGTTCTTCATAGCCTTCAGCATAGGGAACTCCAACTTTGCGCAAGGCATTGATGCGAGCCGGTATACTTTCCTTGTCCATGTCGTCAGTAAACATCCACGGATAAGCAGGCATAATGGAACCAGGAGAAGTAGAGGTTGGGTCGTACATGTGGCGTACGTGCCAGCTATCCGGGTACTTGCCACCTATACGATGCAGGTCAGGGCCGGTTCGCTTAGATCCCCATAGAAATGGATGATCATAGACAAATTCCCCGGCTTTGGAATACTCCCCATAGCGCTCAGTTTCAGAACGGAATGGGCGTATCATTTGTGAGTGACAGTTATTACATCCCTCGGCGATATAGATATCACGCCCTTCAATTTCGAGTGGGGTATAGGGTTTCACACTGGCAATAGTTGGTACATTTGAATCAACCAAAGCCGTTGGAACATATTCTATAATTCCACCAATCAAAATTACCACTAAAGTAAGTCCTGTAAATTGCAATGGCTTGGATTCAAGTCTGCGATGCCATTTTTCTTTGGTTCCCTCAGCAGGATTGATAACTGCTTGTGCTTCGTCTTCTTCTTCCATCACAAAAGAACCCTGGCGAGCAGTTTTATATAAGTTAAAGGCACCGATAGATGCACCGATAATGAATAAGGTTCCACCAATAGCTCTTAAACCATACATAGGCATGATTTGAGTCACAGTCTCAAGGAAGTTGGGATACTGGAGAAGACCTTCAGTTGTGAATTCTTTCCACATTAAACTCTGAGTGATACCGCCCCAGTACATTGGAATCACGTAAAAGATGGCACCAAGCGTAGCAAACCAAAAGTGAACATTAGCCAGTTTAATGGAGTACAGCTTGGTTTTGTATATGCGTGGAGTAATGTAATACAGCATCGCAAATGTAAGTCCACCATTCCAGAGCAGGGCACCGTTGTGTACGTGACCAATAATATAATCTGAATAGTGAGCGATGGCGTTTACGTTTGCAATCGATAGCATTGGGCCTTCAAAAGTTACCATGCCATAAGCGGTTACACCAACTACCAGGAATTTCAAAACGGGATCTTCACGTACCCGATCCCAGGCACCGCGAAGGGTTAAGAGTCCATTCAGCATACCACCCCAGCTGGGTGCAATTAACATCAAACTGAATACCGTTCCCAAAGCTTGAGCCCATCCTGGAAGTGCAGTGTAAAGCAAGTGGTGAGGGCCGGCCCAGATATAAATAAAGATCAAAGACCAAAAGTGAACAATGGACAGCCGGTATGAAAAGATAGGCCGATTTGCCGCCTTCGGGATGAAGTAATACATAATGCCCAAAAATGGCGTTGTCAGGAAGAAAGCGACGGCGTTATGGCCGTACCACCACTGTACCAGTGCATCCTGAACACCTGCATAAATCGGGTAACTCTTAAGCAGAGTAGCAGGTACTTCAAATGAATTTACGACGTGGAGAACTGCGACGGTTACAAAAGTAGCAATGTAGAACCATATAGCCACGTAAAGATGCTTCTCCCGTCGCTTCATGATGGTCATTATCATGTTGATACCAAAAATCACCCAAATAATGGTAATGGCGATATCAATAGGCCACTCAAGTTCCGCATATTCTTTACTGGTGTTTATCCCAAATGGAAGGGTTAATACCGCGGAAACGATAATAGCTTGCCATCCCCAAAAGTGAATTTTGCTGAGTAACTGACTCCACATGGGCGTCTTGGTAAGCCGGGGCAGTGAGTAATATACGCCGTAAAAAATAGCATTTCCGGCAAAGGCAAAGATCACCGCATTGGTATGTAGTGGACGAAGACGCCCATAGCTGAGTTCGGGGATAAAGCCGAGAAAATCCGGCCAAATTAATTTTAGGGCGATGGTTAACCCAACGATAAAACCGATAAGTCCCCACGCTAAAGAGGCGACTCCAAATTTTCGGACAATATCGTTATCGTAATGAAAGGTTTCTAAGGTTGTTGATGTCGATGACATTTATTCATCCCGATTTTTTTGGTTATGGTTTGATTCTTTTGTCGAAGATTTTTTGTTGTCAAATAATACACGCATAGATGGGGTATACTGATCGTCAAACTGACCGCTTTTGACGGCCCAGAAAAACAATCCCAGGAAAATAAGGGCGACCAACAGGCTAAACCCAATCAACATGTAGATTACTTCCATATAGTTAATCCCTGTTTTCGCGCATAATATCTTGTAGTTAAAAAAGTAAATACCATCACGCTGACAGAACTCAGCGGCATTAAAATAGCTGCTACCAGTGGGGATAGATGTCCTGTAATGGCGAATCCTAATCCAATGGTGTTATATAAAAGTGATATCACAAAACTTGCTATGATAATATTCATGCTTTGTTGTGAAAATTTTATGAAGTTCTTGAGGTTTTTTAAGGAATTTGATTCTAAGATTGCATCACAAGCAGGGGCAAAGGAGCTTACATCATCAGCCAGGGCAATGCCAAAGTCGGACTTCTTTAGTGCACCGGCATCATTAAGTCCGTCTCCAACCATGATTACTCGCTCTCCTTTTTCTTGCAGCCGATTGATGAACTCCAGTTTTTCTTCAGGTTTTTGATTGAAAAGGAGTGAACCGTCTGATCCAAAATAGGTATTGAATTCTGATTTCTGTGCCTCGTTATCACCGGATAATAAATAGGTACTGAAGGTGTCTTTGATGGATTGAAGCAAATCTAAAATCCCATTTCTTACGCCTGCCCTGATCCCAAAAAATCCTTTATAAATTCCGTTTATAGAAAGGTGTACCGTTGATCCATTGAAGTTTGATTCAGGAATATGTTCCATATTAATGCCGGATTGATCAGCGAGAAATGATGTTGAGCCTATACAAATTAGGTCACCATTAATCTTTGCTGAAAGGCCTTTTCCGGGCAGCTCTTCAAAAGAATTAATAATCGCCCGGTCATCGCGAGGAGCAACTGTTGTTGAAATAGATTGCGGTCGGTTTTCGACGAAGCGATCTCCCTGAATCGACTCAGTTTCCATTGAAGGGAGATTGCTACCGACACTTTCTTGTACGGCACAGGCACGAGGTTTGTTCACTCCGTTCACCGAATCTCTCGCAATGACATCCTTGAGGTAGAGAGAAATTTTTCGGCTCAATGGATGGATGGAATTTTTACAGGCTGACTTCACCCAAATCTCTTCCTGAGGTGAAAGTTCATCTCCAATAAATTCCACTTCGGCAGAATCACTTTTCGTCAGCGTACCTGTTTTATCGAATACAATAGAGGTGGCTTTGGATAGGTTTTCGATCAATAAATGATTTTTTATAAATAGGCCATTCAGCGATAATACATTGAGTGCAGATCCCAACGTAAAAGGAGTGGACAGAGCCAGTGCACAAGGACACGCAATAATTAGTACCGCAGTAAAAACGGAGAGGGCGGAATCCATTCCAGTCGTTTGCAGCCAATAAAAGCCGGAGAAAAAAGCAATTCCCAAGACCGCAACTGTGAAGTATGGACTTATTTTATCAGCAAAAGTAGTGAGCTTTAATTCTTTTTCATTGTTTTGGAAAGCTTCGTGATTCCAAAGTTTGGTGAGATAACTGTTGGTTACTTTTTCTTCCGTTTGCAATAGAGCGGAGCTGCCAATTAGCCGACCACCGGCGAAAATACGTTCACCTTTTTGTACGGTTACCGGTTCAGATTCACCGGTTATGAAACTATAATCCATAAAAGCCTCATCTGAAATCAGGGTAGAATCACATGGTACTAATTCCTGATTACGAAGCCGCATTTGCTGATTAGGCCGAATTTTATCGAGTGAGACTGAATATTCTTCACCGTTGTTGTTCAGCACATTTACAGCGATGGGAAGATAGGAACGGTAATCCCGGTTAAAAGAAAGCCGGTTAAAAGTTTTTTGTTGAACGAGTTTTCCGATTAGTAAAAAGAAGATAAGCCCGGTAAAAGAGTCCATATAGCCGGTGCCGGTCATGGTAACAATCTCATATACACTTCGCGAAAATAATGCTACAATTCCAATGGAAATAGGTACATCTAAATTCACTCCACGCTGACTTAAAGCTGCGTAAGCAGACTTCAAATAATCACTGCTGCTATACACCAACACCGGAACGGCAAGGATGATATTCAATGCTCCGAAAAAGATGTGAAAGTTTCCACCAAGCCCGCTGCCTGTGGTGTCCAGGTAGTCCGGAAAGCTGAATAGCATGATGTTTCCAAAAGCGAATCCTGCAACGGCCATTTTCAGCCAAAGAGAACGATTTTGGTGAGATTTTTCGGTTTTAGAATCGAGTTTTTCGAGTCGTATTTCCGGCTCATAGCCAATGGTTACTAACTGTTCTACCACATTCCGAAGTGTGGTTTTATCGGTATCTATAAGAACGGATAATTCCTTCTTTAAGAAATTCACCCCGCTTTGCAAAACACCACCATCCAGCTTCTGGAGATTTTCTAACAACCACACACATGACGTACAGTGGATGTTGGGAATGTTCAAAGTTATCGAAAGTTTATTGGCATTACGGAAATCAGATATGCGGTCAATAACCTCGTCATCTTCGAGGTAGTCAAAACGGGCACGGTGCTTGGTATTTTTTAAATTGATACCGGGATTTTCATCCAAATCATAATAGGTGCAAAGTCCGCTTTCATCGAGTATTTGGAAAGCAGTTTTACATCCAGTACAACAAAATGGTTTTTCATTAAAGTGGATAGTGTCCTCGGCACAGTCTTCTCCGCAGTGGTAGCAAATTTCAGACGATATGACTGCCGAAGAATTCATTATTTGAATGAAGGCACACCATTTGAAAATTGCAAACGGAGGTCGAACCAGGTTTGAGTCATATTTTGATCAACTTGCTCAAAAGTTATGTTTTTGAGCCACTTTTCAATTTTCTTCCTTTCCCCAGACCAGAATGCATGAAAAGGGCAGGGTTCAATATTTCCACAGCCTTCAATGCCCATAAAGCATTTATCAAAAAACTCGGTGCCGTCTATAGCAGCAATCACATCCATCATGGTAATTTGATCGATGGGTTTAGCCAAATAAACTCCTCCATTCAAACCGCGCTGTGATTTAAGGATACCTGGTTCTTTAAGTTTAGCCAAAACCTGAGAAAGATATGCCGTTGGACATTTCAGAGATTTTGAGAGATAAGAAGCAGAAATGGCTCCGTCTTCTGCATGCTTTGAAATCGCAATAATTGCTGAAATGGCGTATTGAGCGCCTTGTGAAATCAACCTCATAAGGTAGGTTTTAATTCAAATATTTAAATTCTAATATTGATATTAGATTTTACGGTGATTTTGACAAATATTCAATAAAAGAGGAGAGATTTTTTTGTAGAAGAAATTAATCTTAAGCTTGGGTAAAGGAGTAGATAGGATACTTTTGGTAATTTGCTATGATAATCTTTTAAATAGTTTCAACTCCGGAGGAGTGACAGAGTGCAGCCACGCGGCTTCAGCCTGTGGTTATTATATAGCCTAATGATTTAGTCTTGTAAGGACGACACAACATTACTGATATAAAACTGAATTCGGACCATCCTTACGGGATTTGACATTTTATACATTAAACCCCGGAATGAATTCCGGGGCTACATTCGGCCGTCCCATTGGGACTATTACTCTGCTACAGAATGGCGGGAGTGAAATGAAATTAGTCACTCTTAGAAATGTATAAATTATTTAATGTTATAGTGCTTTCGTGGCAAGCATGCATCAGTGACTATCCGCCCAATCTGTGTCATCTGCGTTCTATTCCGAAAGCTTTATAAAATAAATACTCTCTTTAAGAAAAATTCATAATGGATGGCTATCATTGGGGTAAATCATTCATCAAATAAAATTCTATGAGTAAGTATATGACGGCTGCAGAAGCGGTAAAGGCTATTCAATCAGGCGATCGGGTTTTTGTGCACGGTGTTTCAGCTACTCCGGTTCGGCTTATACAGGCAATGACTGATCGGCACGAGGAACTAAAGGATGTAGAGGTTATTCATCTCCATACAGAAGGTCCTGCCCCTTATGCTGATCCGGAATACAAGGATAACTTTTTTGTGAATGCCTTGTTTGTCGGCGCAAATGTAAGAAAGGCAGTCAATGAAGGTCGGGGAGACTATGTGCCGGTTTTTTTAAGTGAAGTTCCGAATTTATTTCGTCATGGAATTTTACCTTTAGATGTAGCTCTTATTCATGTTTCCCCTCCGGATGCCCATGGATTCTGCTCATTGGGAGTATCAGTAGATGCAGCGGTTGCTGCAGCCCAAACCGCAAAGCACGTAATTGCTCAGGTGAATCCAAATATGCCTCGCACCCACGGCGATGGACAAATTCACGTAAGCAAAATTAATGCTTTTGTTGAAGTAGATGATGCGATACCTGAACAAATTGTTCCTGAACCAGATGACTCTGAGCTTAAAATTGGACAATATTGTGCCGAACTGATCGATGACGGAGCGACATTACAAATGGGCATTGGAGCCATCCCCAATGCAGTACTAAAAAGTTTGACCAACCATAAAAATCTGGGTGTTCATACGGAAATGTTTTCAGATGGAGTGATTGAGTTGGTTGAAAGTGGGGTGATAAATGGAATGAATAAAAAAATTCACCCCGGTAAAGTAGTCAGTGGTTTTGTAATGGGTTCCCGTAGAACCTATGATTTCATAGATGATAACCCCTCTGTAGCCATGTTGGATATTGCCTATATAAATGATACGGCAGTAATCCGAAGAAATCCGAAAGTAACAGCCATCAACAGTGCAGTGGAAGTGGATTTAACGGGACAGGTTTGTGCTGATTCTATCGGTACGTTCCATTATTCCGGTGTGGGCGGACAAATGGATTTCATTCGCGGAGCTTCATTATCTCCTGGAGGAAAGCCCATTATTGCGCTGCCTTCAACTACTAAAAAAGGAATCAGCCGTATTGTTCCATTTCTGAAACAGGGTGCAGGTGTAGTTACTACACGAGCTCACGTGCATTATGTAGTCACAGAATATGGAGTTGCTAATTTATACGGAAAGAATTTAGGTCAACGCGCCAAAGCATTAGTAGATATTGCCCATCCGGATCATCGCGAAGAACTGGAGAAAGCGGTTTCCGAACGATTTGGAGGTTAAAAGTACAACGGCTCGCTGAGCGGTTTTTTGGTGGAATTAGTATCGACAACTTAGTCTTTCCGGTTAACTATTCAACTAATAACGAATTTCCCCTCAAACCATTAGAGCCTTTTCTCAAATAATCGTACCTTCTGTTCCGTCTGAACACATCCGGTTATTTGAAGCCGGATAAATCCCAATTCCAACATACCAAAATGTCTAATACCGCTATTCAGGAACCGGAAGTAAACCTGGAACTTGCCCTCGAACACGGTCTCACCGAAGAAGAATATGAAATGATTGTTTCTCGCTTGGGACGTACTCCGACTTTTACCGAACTGGGCGTGTATTCCGTGATGTGGAGCGAACACTGTTCCTATAAAAACTCCATTATTGAACTCAAAAAACTTCCATCCGAAGGTGAGAATTTATTGGTAGGAGCCGGAGAAGAAAATGCGGGTCTGGTAGATTTAGGCGATGGACTTGGATGTGCGTTCAAAATTGAAAGTCACAATCACCCTTCTGCTATTGAGCCCTATCAGGGAGCGGCAACGGGTGTTGGTGGTATTCATAGGGATATTTTTACGATGGGGGCTCGCCCGGTAGCAAGCTTGAATTCGCTGCGTTTTGGTTCTATGGAAAACCCTCGCGTTCGATACTTATTAGATGGAGTGGTTAGAGGAATCGGGGACTATGGAAATTCATTTGGTGTTCCTGTTATAGCGGGTGAAGTGGTTTTTGATGAAAGTTATGAAGGCAATCCCCTCGTCAATGCCATGAGTATTGGGTTAGTAAAGGAAGGTGAAACAGCTTCAGCAATTGCGGAAGGCATTGGAAACCCGGTGATTATTGTGGGCGCAAGTACAGGGCGGGATGGAATTCACGGTGCTACCTTTGCTTCAGAAGAAATTAGTGAAGAAAGTGAAGCCAAACGTCCCAGTGTACAGGTTGGTGATCCTTTCACTGAAAAATTATTACTGGAAGCCAGTCTTGAAGTGCTACAAACCGGAGCCGTGGTTGGAATGCAGGATATGGGAGCAGCCGGTATAGCGTGTTCCTCATCCGAAATGACCGCTAAAGGTGGACAGGGAATGCGCGTTGATTTGGACAAAGTCCCGGCGCGTGAAGATGGTATGACGGCCTATGAATTGCTGCTTTCGGAAAGTCAGGAGCGCATGTTGATTGTAGCTGAAAAAGGTCGCGAGCAAGAAATTATTGATGTCTATGAAAAATGGGACCTCCACGGAGTAGTGATCGGCGAAGTGGTTGAAGGGGATAAAGTAACGTATTGGAAAGAAGGCGAAATTAAAGCCGAAATTCCGGCTGACCATTTAGTCCTTGGCGGTGGAGCCCCTCAATATATCCGCGAAACCAAGAAGCCATCATACCTTGATGAAGTTCAGAATTTTGATGCCTCTTCATTGGACCATCCCGATGATCATACCGAGACCTTGAAGCAATTACTTGGGTCACCCAATATAGCCTCCAAGAGATGGGTACATGAGCAATATGACACCATGGTTCGTACCAATACGGTAACCGGCCCGGGAGCTTCAGATTCCGGTGTTATTCGTATTAAAGGAACCAATAAAGGATTGGTTGCTAAAACGGACTGCAACGGTCGTTATGTATATTTGAATCCTCGTAAAGGTGGACAAATAGCAGTGGCTGAATCTGCCCGAAACGTAGTTTGCTCAGGTGCAAAACCGATGGCGATTACGAACTGTCTGAATTTTGGAAACCCGTACAAACCGGAAGTATACTGGACGTTCAAAGAAGCATTAGGAGGTATGGGTGATGCTTGTCGCGCTCTAAATACACCGGTGACCGGTGGAAATGTGAGTTTCTATAATGAAAATCCAAACAGTGCTATTTTCCCATCTCCAATAATTGGGATGCTTGGTGTAATAGAAGATGTAGAAAAACACCTAACCACCCCTGCATTTAAAAATGAAGGAGATCTCGTACTCTACATTGGAGCCGACCGAAAAGGATTGGGTGGCAGTGAGTATCTAAAAACGATCCATGAACTTACCACAGGTGATGCCCCCGAAATCGATCTCGATTTTGAAGTCAAATTACAAGAGTCACTTTTAACTGCTATTAAGTTAGGATTAGTTACCGCAGCTCATGACCTTTCTGATGGTGGATTAGCAACCTCATTGGCAGAGATGGCTATCTTTGGAAAGAAAGGAGCAGAACTTTCTGTAGATACTTTAACCGGAACTCCGCATGAGATTTTATTCAGTGAAGCTCAATCCGGAGTAGTAATAACAATTGCTGCCCCTGAGCTTCAAACGGTAAAACACCACTTTGAAGAAGCTGATGTTCCGCTGTATGAATTGGGTGTTGTTAAGGGAGATACACTTGAGATTAAAAACATGCTTTCCCTGGATGTTGCGGAATCCGAAGAGATCTACGAGAGCGTGATTCCTAAAGCCATGGAAGTCTGAGAATAATTTTAATTCTATAGCTTCTCAATGACTTTCTTTAGCATGCCCTGAACGGTGTCGGCAACTTCGCCGAGTTCCTTATTCTCGATAGCTTGCATGGAGGCGATGGGATCTACTGCTGAAACCTCGACAGTGCCATCTTCATGTTCCTGAACGATTACATTACAGGGAAGCATCAACCCAATATGTCCTTCAGCCTGAAGTGCTTTGTACGCATTGGGCGGATTACAAGCTCCAAGAATCCGGTAATTCCTAAAATCCACGTCCAGCTTTTTCTTCAGCGTTTCCTTGATGTCTATGTCGGTGAGTACGCCAAATCCTTCTTCTTTCAGGATGGCCGTTGTTTTTTCAATGGCTTCATCAAAGCCAAGATCTATGGTTTTACTAAAATGATATGACATGGGATTTTTGATTGATGATTTGAGATTTATGATTTGCCACTAAAACACGAGATTCATTCATTGCTTGTGAGCATAAGATGAGTACATCCAGACAAGTTTCTCTTGTTCAGTAATGTAATCACTCATCATTGCGTTGGTACCTTCGTCGTCTGCCTCATCTGAGAGGTCAAGGATTTCACGTTGTAATGTTATCAACGCTTTAAAAGCATCCAGGATTTCATCTATAGCTTTTTCTCCATCAGTGACTTTTCGGCTTTCTTCAATCAACGATTTTGAAACGTATTCTGAGTACCGGTGTTCGGGGGTAAACCCAAGGGTGAGTATGCGTTCTGCGACATCATCAATTTTCACGAAGAGGTCATTGTATAACTCTTCAAATTTTACATGCAGCTCAAAAAAGTTTTTACCTTTAATGTTCCAGTGATATCCTCGCGTATTCTGGTAAAAGACGGTATAACTGGCTAACAATACACCAAGTTTTTCGGATAGTTTTCCTGATTTGTCTTTATCAAGACCGATATTATTTAGATTACTCATAATTTTTTCTCTGTTAATTTAATGCCGCTATGGCAATTGTAGATTCCAGTTTTACTTCAGTTGTAATAGACCGAGTGATTAGGCAGGCTACTTCTGCCTTCTGTAATATTCTTTGGCCTTTTTTTCCTCGTTACGAACGTCTCGTTCGTAATGCATGCCAGAACCGCTGGTTCGAAATAATGGAATAAAAAATTATCCGGCAACTCCAACAACAACTTCCGGTTCCAGTTTCACATCCGTTTTTATGGAGCGGGTAATTAAACAAGCCTCTTCGGCTTTTTGTAAAATTCGGAGTGCCTTATCTTTCTGATTCTCATCCATGATAACCAATTTGGGACGGAGAATAATTTCACTCATCACAAACTTGCCGGATTTGTTGCTCATGGTCCCGGTTGCCGGCACGGACAGGTCTTCATATTTCAGCTTCGAATATTCTGCGATAGCTCCAAAGGTCGTCATAAAACAGCTGCTTACAGACGCAATAAACAAATGCTCCGGACTCCAAACACCTTCCACTCCTCCGGGAAATTCAGGGGGAGTTGCCACTTCAATTGAATCAGAGAGTTTATTTGAGCTGAGGGTTCCTTGTCGGTCCTCATTCCAGTTGAGATCTACATCATAGGTATGTTGAACTAATTTGCTCATCGTTCTGCCAGATTTTGTTCAATAATTTGTTTGAGCTGTGGCATTTGAACTACGCCGGCTTGTTGCCATATCAATTCACCGTTCTTGAAAAGGATCAAATTTGGAATTCCCCGTACTTGGTATTTTATAGCTACATCCGGGTTCCGCTCGGTATCAATTTTGATGATGTTGAGTTTGTCGCCCATTTCACTTTTCAGTTGTTGAAGGATGGGTGTCATCATTTTACAGGGAGCACACCAGTCGGCATAAAAATCCACCAATACCGGTGTATCGTCATTAATGATATCGTTGAATGATTTCTTTTTGGTTTCTGTGCTTTCCATGATGATTTATTTAACCTCAGTGTAATTGATTTCAGATTCTTCGGTATTCTTGAATTCCTTTTGTTGGGGAACTCCACAAGATTGTGATACCATGCACCCAGTATTGGTAACGGCTTGAAAGACAAAAAAGGCACTCAAAAAGCCGGTAAAAATATCTTGATACCAAATGGCCATTACTGCCAGGAAAATTCCAATGGACAATGCTACCCAGCGCATAGTGTGCCAGTTCATAAACAACTTCGTTTTTATAATTGAATTCATATCTATAAATACTGTTCTATTGTGAAGACAATATTAAACTGATTTAGTAAAGGAGGATAAGTTGTTATAACAAGTTATTACACGTGCACCGAGGCTTTTAATCTTGATAACATTCATTCAATCAGACCATCTAAGAAGAAATTGGTCTTGTTCTTTGGAAAGATTGTCTTTTGAATGGGGAATAGACCAATTTCAGCTCTTCTGAAAATCAGAGATTATAGAAGAGCTGAATTGGTTTAATGCTTAAATTTTTTAAAAATTATAACTCAGCGAAAGCATTACACTTCTTCCGGCTTCGGGAATATTTCCGATGCTGGTGTGCGTGTGATAGTAGTCATCGAGGAGATTATTCAGACTTAGAATAGAAGAAAGAGAATCATTCATCCAGTTTCGTTCCCAGGTGAAATTCAAGATAGCATACCCTTCGGTTTTGTCCTCAATCGACATTGTTTCTGCGATTCGGTTTTGTGCTGCAGCCCATTCCACTTCTGCCATCCACATGTTTTTATTATGGTGAATATGAAGCATACTGTTTCCTTTCAGAGGAGGGATAAGGGGCAGGGGTTCACCCAGTGTTCGATTCTGAGCATAAAGATAGGAAACCCGATTCTCCAAACTAAAGATGTGAGAAAAATTATTCAGCATTCTGAATTCCCCGCCCGAAATAGTGGCATCCCCAACATTAGAATATCGCTTGAACTTGAAGTCGTTGCTGCTAACATCTTCAGCCAAAACTCCATCAATATAATTGTAATACTGCTTGTAAAATAGCGACAAAGTGAATGAATGATTTTCAGCTTCCCAGGTTGTATTGATATCAGTGTTAAGTGATCGCTCGGTTTGAAGCCAGGGATTTCCGTCGTAGAAAAAACCATCGGTATAGTTGTAGATATAATGTCCAAATAGCTCCATATGATTACCCATGCGCTCAGAGTACACCAAATTCCCTGAAAGGCTCCACCGATCGTTCAGCATCCAAAGCGTGCTCAATGATCCGGATAGCAGAAATTTTTGACGGGTTTCTACTTCTCTGCCATAAGCTCCCTCAAAAAATGAAGCATAGCGGTCGCTTCCGGTTCCCAAACTTTTATATCTGACATTTTCTTCCAGCTTCAGCAATACGGATTCCGATATTCGAAATTGATGCTTAAATCCTAAACCAAAATTTTGAGTCTGCACGTTATCCAAGTTATAGATATACATATCTTCGATATCGGGATAAATACTGATCATCTCCATATCACCAAATGCTTCAGAAGAAAAGCCATTTATAAACCAGTCAAAAGAATGATCGAATATTGTTGCCAAGCCATTAATACGAGCTCCAAAAGTTGTGGTAGTCCCATACATTGGCATATTCATTCCTTGCATAACTTCACGGGTAGCAACATCCCGGTCATCGTCATCCATCCAATGGCGAATCATATTGGCATAAACCTGAATTTTATCGAATTGAAAATCTTTGTTAGATGAGGCAAAATTAAATTGAATCTGCCCAATGTCGGCAAGTGCCTTTGTTGCATCCATCAACAGGGCGGGGTAACCTACATCATAAGCTTTATCAGTAATATAATTGGCTTCAATCGAATGGTTGGATGGAAACGTATGCTTGTAGCTCAAATTCAGGTTCAGTTTTTCATACTGCGTATTGTTTATAGTACGATCATTGCCGGCCGTAAAATCATCGGCTTTTTTGTAGCTCCCGGAAAACCGTAAGGCATTTCGACCGGAGGCATCTGAAGTATTCCCGGTGATGTTCAAGGTTCTATATTGATCGGGATAACGATAAGCAGACTTAAGCTCCATGGAAAAAGCATTAAATTCAGCTCGCTGGGTTATAAGGTCAATAGAGCTTCTTCCTGATCCATTTTGAGCAACTCCGGACCCACTCTTATCAATATCCAGCTTGGAGAGGTTGTTGGTTTCGACGTAGGAGGTAATTGGGTCCATTTTGTCTACACAAGCTTTAAAAATCTGCATCCCATCAATGGTTAAATTCATGCGTTGGTCACTTTGTCCTCGAATGACCGGTTCCCATGCAAAAGCACCCCGTTTATTAGTTGAAATCCCATCAATATTATCCAGGAACTGATCCATGCTTTGAGTAGTGTTACGCTGTTCATAGGCGCGCACATTATCTGTTCCTTCAGGATTGCCGATGACCAAAAGTTCAGTTTTATCCTGAAATACTTGGGGGTTCAAATAGATAGTTTTTGTATTTAAACTCAGGAGTGTTTCTTTGGTGGAAAACCCAACTGCAGAAATAAATACATGCGAATGTTTTTTGGGATTGATGCTGAAGTAGCCATTTAAGTCAGTTACTGTGAGTACGTTTTCAGAATGATCTTTGATGTGTGCCTGAACAATCGGTTCTTGGGTGGTTCGATCCAGCACTTGAATGGATATTTCCTGTCCCAAGATCGGCTCAGCCCAAATAAAAAATGCGATGATATAAATTAACTTCTTCATGACCTCAATTTCTTAAAGTAGCAACCTTACAGTATTCTTAGACCTGCGAGCGTTGCGGTTTTTTGTTTTTATAATTCAACATTGAACGCTGCGAGGTCTTAAGGACGCTCGCAGGTTCTTTTCCAGTTTTCTACTCAGCTTGAACGCTGTATTCGAATACCACTTCCGGCAGCGTGTCATTTTCCACAATTAATTCTACTGAAGTAGTCCAGGTGCCACTCATGCTGTAGTTGATAGAACCTTCGTAGGCTCCATTGCCGGTGGCTGTTGGAGTTGCGTAATCTGTGGAATGACCGCTTCCTCCACCCATATCCATATAGGGGTATACGTCCATTTCAATATCTGAAACAGCTGGGAAGTTCATCATGGATGCTCTAGTGTGAACCAAAAATGTAAGATCATTTTCACCTACAACCGGTTTATTTGGAGAATGCCATGTAATGAAATAAACGTCCCCACTTTGCTCATGTTGAACACTTGTGAGTCTCCAGGAAGAATTGACTTCAATGGGCATCTCTCCTGAAATGACTTCATCGTTTTGTAAAGTAATTTCAAAATTCACAGTCCAGTTGCCCATGCCGCTTGGCATAATAAAAACGGCCATGTTTTTAAAATACCGATCATCCTCCTCGGCAGTTTGAGGCTGTTCGAAAGGGGTTGAGTGCATCATGTTCATTTCAACCATATCCATCATAGGGTTAATGGTGATTGATTGCGGGGTTATCATATTCCCGTCTTGTTCTATCTTCCAATAAAGGTCATTGGAGCCGGTTTCGAGTTCATTATCTGACTCAAGAGAAACGGTGTAGCCATCAACCGTAACAGAGTTAATGGGCATCAAATCCAATGTAGGATCTGAATCATTCGTGGTGTTGCAAGAAGTGGCAGTAAACACCAAAACTGCCATAGCCGTTATTCGGCCAAATATATTTAGCTTATTCATGGTAAAAACCTTGTTTAGTTTTGTTTAAATAGAGATATGAGAATCCAATGAACTGGATTCCGTTTGATAAATAGTATTAAACAAAACTAACCGCGGGGAGGGCGAAGAAGGTCGGGAACAGTACCGGATAAGACCATAAATTCTTTTTCAGCATTGAATTCATGCATATCCGTTAGGCTGGGTAAGTCTTCACTACTCAAATAAAGAGCATTGAATTTTGCAATAACAATAAGTGATTGTGAGGCAGTATTAGAATCAGAATGAGAACTGGAAAAGTAACAAAACTCATTATCGTGATCATCGGAATGAGCATTCTCTTTGTTCATATCATTGTGGTGACATGTACAAATAGTTTCTCCTTCTTCTATTTCACAAAAGCAGAAAGTAACTTCACAATGATGCTCTTTACTGTGCTTATGGGTGTGATCAATAACTAATCCAAAACCTAACCAACCCACAATATTCCACAGCAACACTATTAAAGTAGTGTAGCCGGTAATTTTGTGATATGTGGAATTCAAACTCATTAGAACCAAATATAAAAATTCTACATAAAGAATATGTTAAGTGAATTAAAAAGAGTCAATAGAATAGACTTTATTACAACAATTAGAACTGTTTTTTAGTACGATTTTAAATTCAAGAGAATTCAGCATACAATTCACGATATTTCATTTTATGCCATAAAGCCAAAAATACGCCCCAGAATATAACAGCTACTGTTTGGTGTAGCACACCAAGTGCAATCGGTACGCTATATATCACCGTAAAAATTCCAAACAGATATTGCAGCACAAGAACTCCTAATAAAGAACTGCCAAGCTTCATCAAGTCTGAAGAACGGTCTGATTGATATAATTTCCACCAGAAGGAAAGAACAGTGGTAAGCAAAATAGTTCCAATAACTCGATGAATCCACTGAACAGTGCCGGGGTTCTCAACGAGGTTTGCTACGAAGGGCTCAAGGGCTGAAAATGTTGGGGGAAGCCATTCGCCACCCATTTTTGGGAAACTGTTATACATATATCCGGCATCAAGACCGGCTGTAAAGGCCCCATAAATAATTTGAAGCCAAAGCAAGGTACCAATGGCATACATCCATTTTTTATAAGGAATGGCATTTGCTTCACCCTTTTTAAGACTGCTGTGGTATTTAACATCCAAAGCCAGCCACAGGCAGTAGGCAAAAAGAATCAGTGCCAAAGAGAAGTGAATAGCCAGCCGGTAATGGCTGACATAGGGCACATCTACCAAACCACTCTTGACCATTATCCAGCCCATAGCACCCTGTGAAGCTCCAAGAAAAAGTAGTATCCACAGTCGCTTTAGCAATCGTTTGTCAAAATGCCCTTTTACCCAAAACCAGATAAAGGGAACAATGAAAATGATACCAACGACTCGGCCAATCAAACGATGAAGATATTCCCAAAGATAGATGGTCTTAAACTCATCCAGCGACATGCCTGCATTCAGTTTTTGATACTGGGGAAACTCCTTGTACCGTTCAAAAGCCTTGTCCCATTCCACTTCATTCATGGGAGGGACGGAACCCATAATGAGATTCCAATCGCTCATGGAAAGGCCGGAATCAGTCAACCGGGTAATTCCACCAATTATTACCATCAGGGTTATTAAAATCACTCCGGACCAAAGCCAAAGATAAACAGGTCGGTTATACTCAGGGTTCATTTTGCATAAATTTTAAATAGTTATTCATCTTCTCCGTAGATGAGGTCCAGAAATTCTTGTTGCTCAATATTGCCGAAGTAATCCTTTACATCTACTTTTTTGATGGAAGCTGCGATGTCTTCCGGTTCATACCGAACACCTTGAAGTAAATCTTCAACTTCATGAGCAGATTCTTTACCAAAGAAATCCCCATAAATTTTCAGGTTTTTGATATGGCCTTTTTGCACGTCGAGGCGGAGGTCAATTTCCCCAACCGGAAATCGCTTGGTTCTTTGAATGTTGAATTTAGGGGATTTTCCGTAATTCCATTCCCAGTTTCCATATTTCTCATCTTTCAATTCATGAACCGATTTCCACTCGTCTTCGGTTAGCTTATAGGTTTCAAAATTTTCACGATCCTGGTATAAGCCATCCAAAATACGCTGTTTAAAATCTGATAACTTCATTTTTTTGGTATCAAGAAACTCGATGATATTAGCCACCCGGCTACGAACTGATTTATGTCCCTTTGATTGAATCTTACTCATCTTCACATTCAATGCATTGGCCACTTCACCCAAATCGCTGTTGAAGAGGAGGGTGCCATGACTGAACATCCGTTTGCCGGTAGAGAATTGTGCATTTCCGGATATCTTTTTTTCGTTAGCCAAAATATCATTTCGCCCACTCATCTTTGCCGGAACACCCATTTCCTTCAAAATGCGAATGACCGGCTCGTTGAATTTCAGGAAGTTATTTAGATTCTCTTGTTTGTAATTGGTGATGAAGCTGAAGTTAAGATTCCCCAGGTCATGATACACCGCTCCACCGCCCGACATCCTTCTAACAACATGAATGCCATTATTGCGAACATATTCGTCATTGATCTCTTCCAGTGTGTTCTGATTTCTACCAATGATAATAGACGGTTCATTAACATAAAAAAGCAGATAATCGTCTGATTCACCAAAATTGCGTAATGCGTATTCCTCAAGGGCAAGGTTGATCTGAGGCTTAGTGATTCCCTCGTTGTCGATAAAGATCATTGGGTGCGATATATTTTTTAATTATGATGGTTTGAAAGGTATGATCATTCTGCCGAAAAGGGGAATCAAATTAGTCTATGTAGTTTATAACAGGGGACAAAGAATCAACTATTTGTCCCGTCAACTCCGGCTACTTTAAGGGTTTGAGTTAATATAACACCATATACTAAATGCATCAGTAATCCTGCGATGATGAGTTTGCCCGGAACCCATGTTTTGGAGTAGAAGATTCCAAATGATTCTCCTGCAGCCTGAGATACTACCGGCGAGACAATCAATCCGGCAATTACTGAAATTATAATGCCATAAATAATACCCTGAACCAGCCAGTTACCGGGAATACGCTTCTGAAGGTACACCACCCAGATTAGTGCCAAACCAATTCCAATGAGGTTAAAAGCAAGGTTCCCATAAAAAATGTGATATGGTTCTCCCTCATAAACATGATTAAAACTTTCGGTCAAAATATGTCCCACATCAATGACCGGTAAGCCAATAGCACCTTGAAAAAAGGCAACCATCGCCATCAAAAAAGTTGCAATAAAACCACATATCACGGTACGAAAGAAAACAGAAGAGCTCATATGATCACCATTTGGGTTAGTTACATGTTGCCACTAAAACACTAAAACACGAAAATTTTAAATCACTGAAAACACAAAGATATTAAATACTTTTTCACTTTTAGTGTTTTTGAGATTTCGTGGCAATAAAATTACTCAATTTTTATCACATTTCTTGCAATCCAATTCTTTACCTAACTTAGACTTACGCCCTTCCTCGGATATTACCCAGGGACGTAATTGCCAGGGCGGATTATGCCGGACATGTTGGGTGTGGCCGCATTTCAGGTCAGCTACCCAATCCCCAACTTCGTCTTTGTGAAATCCTACTATTTCTTGTTTCATATTTTAGAAAAGGTCTAAACTTTATAGGTCGAAATTAGTATGAATTGGTTGGATGCGTAAACAGATGGCACAAAAAAATAGGATTCATTGTTCTAAAACTTATAAAAGCATCATTCAAATCTTTAAGTTAAGTATTATACATTTGAAAAAATCCTGTTTAAACTGAATTCAAAAGCTTAACTTTGAAACCGTTTTTGCACACTAAATTGTATTTGTGGAAAACCTCAATCACTCTGACATCGAAGATTTTAAATTTGAGCCAGTTACGACGGTAGCCCACTCCAATATTGCACTTATCAAATATTGGGGAAAACGATCCGTGCAAATGAATTTGCCGGCAGTTGGATCTATTTCCCTCACGCTCGATGCTCTTCATACCCAAACCACCCTGCAGTTTGATGAGAGTTTAGATCAGGATGTCTTTAGCCTGAATGAAAAAGAATTTGGTGGAAAAGAACTAAAACGAATATCTGATTTTCTTGATCTTGGAGCGGCGACAAAAGACCGGCCAAAAGCTCGCATCAATAGCCGGAATAATTTTCCAACCGGTGCAGGGCTGGCATCTTCTGCTTCAGGATTTGCTGCATTAGCTTTAGCAGTCAACGACCGTCTTGGTTTGAATTTAAATGATGAATCACTTTCAGCTTTTGCAAGAATGGGCTCGGGTTCTGCTGCTCGTTCTATTTACGGTGGTTTTGCTGAGATGAAATTGGGTAGTAAAGAGGATGGCAGTGAAGATATAGCAGTTCAACTTTATGGTGAATCTCATTGGGATATCCGGTTGTTGGTAGTGGTAACTTCCACAGAAAAAAAGAAACTTGGCTCCACTGAAGGGATGAACCGAACGGCTCAATCTGCACCATATTATAAAGAATGGATTTCATCTCAGTCCTCAGATCTCGATGAAATGAGAAACGCCATTTCAGCCAAAGATTTCGAAAAAGTTGGGGAACTTACTGAGCATAGTTGCTTTAAAATGCACGGACTTGCTATGTCTGCGAGGCCTCCAATTTTATATTGGAATGCTGCGACCACAGAAACGATTCATAAAGTGTGGAAATTACGTCAAAGCGGAATACCGGCTTATGTCACCATTGATGCAGGTCCGCAGGTAAAAATATTATGCCTACCGGATTCAGTTGATGAGATCAAGAAAGCCGTATTTGAAGTGGATGACGTAGAGCACATAATTGAAGCAAAACCGGGGCCGGCTGCGAAAATAGTAACCCCGGAAAATGAAATCATCGCATAATGGACGATATTACCATCAACGTTACATCACCGGGAAAACTCATTCTTTTGGGCGAGTATGCTGTATTGGAGGGGGCTCCCGCTTTAGTTGCCGCAGTAGACAGGCAATGTGAAGTACATATTGATTCTCTGTATAACAGTACGTTTCAAGTGCGTACACCCAACTTAAACCTACCCGAAATTCAGTTTAACCTTGATGGGTACGGAGATGCTCACTTCCGAACCCTTGTTGATTCAGATACTGAAGACCAGCTTAGATTTGTGCTTTGCATTCTGAAATATGTAACTCAAAATTTTGGACATATTCCCGGCGCTTCCATTCAGATTGATACTTCTTCTTTTTACCATCGGGTTACCGGTCATAAATTTGGACTTGGTTCCAGTGCGGCGCTTACGGTTTCTTTGCTTTCCGGGTTGGTAGAATATATGGGAGTAGAAATGTCGGAAATGGACCTCTACCAAGAAGCTTTCCAAGCACACCGTTTTGCACAGGGCAAAGTAGGCAGTGGCGTGGATATTGCAGCAAGTGCTACCGGTGGGATTTTAAGCTACACCATGCCCGATAATCCTGATCAGCCCAATGGAGTTATTGAACGAATTAATCGCCCCGAAAATCTTTATATGTCGTGTATTTGGGCCGGATATGCTGCTTCAACCCGGAATTTTGTACGAAGTGTAAATGAGTTCAAAGAGGAGAACCCATCTGCATACAAATCGATTATTACAAAAATGTGTGACTTGTCAAAAGAGGGAGTGAAGTCATTCGGCTCCGGAGATGTAGATACTTTTTTGGAAGTCATTTCAGGTTTTACAGAGTGTGAACGTGAGCTGGGTAAGCGAAGTAACACAGAAATCATGTCGGATGTGCACGAAGAAATTTATTCTATAGTGAAGAGTCAAGGTGGGACCTACAAACCATCCGGTGCCGGCGGCGGTGATATTGGAATAGCATTTTGCAATAGCGAGCATACCATGACAAAGATTAAGCAAGCCATCGATAATAGCGTATTTGACCTAATGAATCTTGAAGCTCAACCCGCAGGTGTAGAGATTTCCAAAACTCAGGAAATCAGCGAATAAATACCAAGTATAGCAACTTTACTAAGCTCACTTTTCGAAATTTATATCCATGAGTAATAACGACAAATCCCGCATTCCAAAGTTTTATAAGTATAGTGTAGAAAATCGCCTCGATATTTTACGTGACAAAGGAATCCTTAACCAGGAAGATTACATTTCTCTTCGAGAGCAAATGCATCTGTTGACGCAGGAGAATGCAGATAAGATGATCGAAAACGTGATCGGTGTATTTGGACTTCCCTTGGGCTTGGGGCTCAATTTCCTGATCAACGATAAGCCATATATCGTACCAATGGTGGTGGAAGAGCCCTCAATTTTAGCGGCGGTAAGTTCTGCAGCAAAAGTGGTACGTAATGCCGGTGGTTTTGAAGTTGAATCTGATGATCCAATCCTGATCGGACAAATTCAGCTGGTGGATGTGCGTCATCCCATGAAAGTTCGTCACGCTATTTTGCAGGAAAAACAGGAGATCCTGAATCTTGCCAACAGCCTTCACCCCAATATGGTAAAAAGAGGTGGAGGTGCTATTGATCTGGAAGTAATGATTCATCAGCAAGACCGACATCCGGGAAGCATGGTAGTGGTCCATTTGTTGGTTGACACGAGGGATGCGATGGGAGCTAATTTAGTGAACAGTATGTGTGAAGGGGTGGCTCCATTGGTCGAAAAAATTTCCGGATCTAAAGTATATCTCCGCATCTTGTCAAATTTGACTGACCGTGCTATGGTGAGGGCCAAGTGTGAGATCCCAACCAAGTTTTTAGATTTTAATGATTCGTCAGGAAAAGAAGTCCGTGATGGAATTATAAGGGCCGCAGAATTTGCGGGAGTAGATCCGTATCGGGCTTCCACCCACAACAAAGGTATCATGAATGGGATTGATCCATTGGCTATCGCTACCGGTAACGACTGGCGGGCTATTGAAGCTGCGGCTCATGCCTATGCAGCCCGAACCGGACGATATACTTCACTCACCAACTGGTTTAAAAATGAAAATGGAGATTTGGTTGGGACCATAGATATTCCATTAAAAGTAGGAACGGTGGGTGGTTCTCTGAAATCCAATAAAGCCGTGGCAATTGCACATCGTATTTTAGGAATTGAAAAGGCCACTGAGTTAGCTGAAGTAATGGGAGCCGTTGGCTTGGCACAGAATTTCTCCGCCCTGCGATCTTTAGGAACTGAAGGCATTCAACGGGGACACATGACGCTGCACGCCAGAAGTGTGGCAAGTACCGCAGGCGCTCCGGCCGATTTGTTCGAACAAGTGTTGGAGCGGCTCGTGGAAAGCGGAGAGATCAAAGTATGGAAGGCCAAAGAAATTGTCGCTGAACTGCAAAAGGAAAAGAGTATAGGAAAGGTAACCGCTCCAACGCCAGACAAAGACGATGACATGTCGTTTGGATACGGAAAAATTATTTTGACCGGCGAGCACTCAGTGGTGCATGGTACACATGCTGTAGCTGCTCCCATTACCCTAAAAATGAAAGCTAAGGTATGGGATCACGACAAAGGAGTGCGATTGATGATACCGAGATGGGGAGTTGAGCAAACACTGGAGTTTGGGGCAGATCATAAATATTCCATCTATAAATCACTGGAAATGCTTCTGGATCATCTGGATTTAAGAGACAAGCCAATGAATATTGAAGTCTTTCCGGAAGTACCAAGGGCCATGGGAATGGGAGGGTCTGCAGCATTGGCGGTGGCCATCATTCGGGCTCTGAATAAGCATTTCGAATTAGGCCTTGGTGATGATGATGTTCGCCGATTGTCTTTTGAATCTGAAAATATTGTACATGGCGGGGCATCAGGAATTGATAATACCGTGTCTACCTATGGTAATTTAATCATGTTCCAAAAAGGGACTCCACCTAAAATGGATACTCTCCATTTGGAAGAGTCCATACCAATTGTAATCGGACTGAGCGGAGTGGAAAGCATGACTTCAAAAATGGTGAGACAGGTTCGTGAACAGGCTGAAAAATATCCAAATTGGTATCAGCAGATTTTTGACCAGATGAATGAACTTGCCCTGGCCTCTAAAAAGGCAATCGAGGAACGGAACCTGAATGAACTCGGGATGATCATGAATATGAATCACGGGTACCTGAACACGCTCGGAGTTTCTTCTCCTGAAGTGGAAGAACTTATTGAAATTGCTCGTAGAAATGGAGCCCTTGGCGCTAAACTAACAGGCGGTGGGGGCGGTGGAGCTATGATTGCTCTTTGTGATTCAGAATCAACCCAGCAAAAAATCCAGAAAAAAATGCATGAATCAGGTTATGATGCTTTAATCGCTGAGATTAAATCTACTGAAGCTTAAAGCAATTTTATAGCTGAAGTCATTGATATGCAGTTTGGTTAATTATCGATCCAGAAGTCAATCACTAATTCTTTCCTAATGTAAGTTTGACAAACCTGCCTGACTTACAAACTTAGATAAGCTTTCCCGGTTTACAGTACAAATATTATTTAAGACATCTTCATCTTAAATTCATAATGCTTGTCTATCATTGAACAGAAACGATTTGAAGGCTTTAATCTTATTTAAGATAAAATAGTCTTAAAACTAATAACTACTAAAATCCAATACTATGAAACGCGCAATCTCAAAAATCACTCTTTTAGTTGGAATGGTTTTCTTCGGCATGAGTTCACTTTTAATGGCTCAAACCGCAGAATATACATTAGATGGTATGACCTTCGGTATGCCGGAAGCAGAAGTTTACACCGAAGATTATAACGGACCTCCTGTAGTGGGGGAGTACGTTACTAAACTTCCAAATCTGGCCTCGCTGGATTATGAAGGAAATAAGCACCATGAAGTTCGCATCGATATCATCGTGCAGGAAATTGAAGTGGCGGAAGGTGTTCGGTACCAGGCATGGACGTTCGGTGGAACCGTTCCTGGACCGGTGCTTCACGTTAAAGAAGGGGATAAGATTACCTTTGTAATGAAAAACCGATCAGATGAAGAAGTGAAGATTACCAATCCTGCCAAAGGTGGATCTCCTTTCATGAATCAGGTAGCTAATAATCCCTATCAGAAAAACTCAGCGGCTATAATGCCAATGCCTCACTCCATGGATTTCCATGCAGGCACTGTTGCCAAAGATGACAAATGGAGAACAATTGGTCCCGGAGAAACGATCAAATTTGACTGGATGGCAAACTACCCAGGAACCTATATCTACCACTGTGGAACACCAAGTGTATTGATGCACACAGCGATGGGACAACACGGAGCTGTAGTTGTATCTCCAAAAGATGGATATGATACCGGTTATGAAGTGGACCGCGAGTATGTGATCGTACAAAGTGAGTACTACCTGACCAAAGGTTCCGGTGATCTGTATACTTACGACTTTGAAGCAGCTTCGAGCAACAATCCTTCTCATGTTGTATTCAATGGACACCAAACGATCCTGCACGACCAACCGCTCAAAGCCAATGCCGGTGAACGAGTACGATTCCACGTAAGTAATAACGGTCCAAGCGGAACATCCAGCTTCCACGTGATTGGTGGGATCTTTGACAGAGTGTGGTTAGAAGGACACCCATTCAACGAAATGAGAGGAATGCAGACTGTATTACTTGGAGCCTTCAGCTCAGCTACCATCGATATGATTGTACCTGAAGAAGGCAAGTACATTCTTATTGACCATGAATTTGTGGATGCTGAGAAAGGTGCCACAGGTACGCTGAAGGCTGGCCCGAAAAAGAACTAAAGAATAAAAAAAGAAGGGCGGACAGATTGTCCGCCCTTTCATATTATAATACTGCTTTGAACCTGTAGAACTGGAAGCTGGAGCTTCCCGGACTGCATTCCCAAGCAGGACAGCCTGTGTGAAAAGTCGAAAAAAAATGTAATGCTATTGCTATATATAGCATTAATAATTATTGTTATGTGTGTAA
>NZ_JAVLBQ010000049.1:0-16296 GCF_031581265.1 Gracilimonas sp. | reverse complement strand
AGAAGGACTGCGGTTTGCGATTCGCGAGGGCGGACGTACCGTAGGTGCCGGAGTTGTAACTAAAATCTTAGACTAAGGATCTGATCGTGGCAACACAACAGAAAATCAGAATCAAATTGAAGTCATACGATCATAACCTGATCGATAAATCAGCTGAAAAGATTATTCAGACTGTGAAATCTACCGGTGCGGTAGTATCGGGCCCAATCCCGCTGCCAACTCGTAAAAGCATCATAACGGTTAACAAGTCTGTATTTGTTGACAAGAAATCTCGGGAGCAATTTGAGTATAGATCTCATAAGCGACTGATTGATATTCTGTCTACAGGTTCACAAACCGTTGATGCATTGATGAAGCTGGAATTGCCTTCCGGTGTTGACGTAGAAATTAAAGTATAGATAGATAATAAAAGGACTCGAACACGATGAGTGGTTTGATAGGAAAAAAAGTTGGTATGACAAGCGTGTTTGATAACAACGGTAGAAATGTACCGGTTACTGTTATCGAAATTGAACCTTGTTCAATTACCCAGATCAAAACAGAAGAAACGGACGGCTATACAGCTGTACAACTTGCTTCTTATGATCGAAGTGAAAAAAATGTATCAAAAGCCGTAAATGGCCACTTTGAAAAAGCAGGTGTATCACCAAAATATCAGGTAGTAGAATTCAGAGATTTTATACCTGAAGGACTTGATGTAGGTGATGAACTTACTATCAGTGATGTATTTTCAGTAGGTGATACTGTTGATGTTGTTGGTACTTCAAAAGGACGTGGTTTTACCGGTGTAGTTAAACGCCACAATTTCAGTGGTGTTGGAGATGCTACTCACGGTCAGCACAACCGAATGAGAGCTCCTGGAGCTATCGGTAATGCATCCGATCCATCAAAAGTATTCAAAGGAATGCGGATGGCTGGTCAATCAGGTAATGAAAGGGTTAAAACTAAAAACCTTAATGTTGCCAAGATTCTTGAGGATTCAAACCTGATGCTGGTAACAGGACCTGTACCGGGACCAAAAGGTGGCTTCGTAGAAATTCACAATAAAACGTCTGTTATTAATTAGTTATGAAATTAGATATTTATAAAATAGACGGTTCCAAAGGCAGTAAAAAAGCCGAGTTAAGTGATTCAATCTTTGGTATAGAACCTAATGATGTGGTTCTTTATGAAGATGTAAGACGTCATTTGGCAAACAGGCGCCAAGGTACTGCCAAAACTAAAGAGCGTAGTGAAGTAACCGGAAGTACTAAGAAAATGTATCGCCAAAAAGGTACCGGTAATGCTCGTCGTGGTGATATTAAATCTCCATTACTCCGTAAAGGTGGCACCGTTTTTGGACCAAAGCCTCGTGATTATGGCTTTAAGATGAATAAGAAAGCACGTCAATTGGCAAGGAAGTCTGCTCTTAGCCTGAAAGCGCAAGCCGAAGGGTTGATTGTAATAGAAGATTTTTCTTTTGATGAACCTAAAACTTCACGTGTTTCTGACATATTAACTGCCCTTGAAATTTCTGAGAAAAAAGTATTAATCCTGACGGGCGAAACAGATGCAATTGTTTACAAGTCTGCTCGCAACATTCCTAATGTAAGTGTATTGGAGGGCTACAAGCCTAATACCTATCAAATTATGAATGCAGATGTACTACTTATTCAGGAAAGTGCAGTAGAAGTATTGGAAAACAGTATTGAAGGAAAAACTGAAGAGGCTGCAGCATGAGTATTATCGTAAAACCAGTAATAACTGAGAAATTAAGCCGACTTCAAGAACAAGATAAGTACACATTTGAAGTTGCTAAAAATGCTACAAAACCGGAAATCAAGAAAGCTATTGAAGCTACCTATCCGGGAGTAAAAGTGGCTAAAGTTAATACCGCAATTATGCCTTCAAAACCAAAAGGCAGATATACAAGAAGCGGTTACCAAGGAGGCCGAACAAAGGTCTGGAAAAAAGCCATTGTAACGATCAAAGAAGGCGAAATTGATTTCTTTGCTGAAATTTAAGGAATAGAAAATAATGCCTACTAAGAAATTAAAACCAATTACACCGGGAACCAGGCACAGGATAGCTCCTGTATTTGATGACATTACCACCAGTGAACCACTTAAAGCTTTATTGGCCGGTAAAAAGTCAACCGCTGGTAGAAACAGACACGGAAGTATAACATCACGCCATCGAGGCGGTGGACACAAGCGACGATATCGTATTATCGATTTCAAGCGAAACAAACATGATGTGCCCGCCAAAGTGCAAACTATTGAGTATGATCCCAACAGGTCTGCCCGTATTGCACTTGTAGCGTATGCTGATGGCGAAAGAAGATACATTATAGCACCAAACGGACTAAAAGTTGGTGATACTATTGTGTCCGGAGAGAATGCAGCTCCCGATTTAGGGAATGCACTTCCAATGATGAAGATGCCTCCCGGTACGTTTTTACACAATATTGAATTAAACCCTGGACAGGGTGGAACACTTTGCCGAAGTGCAGGGACAAGTGCTCAATTACTTGGTAAACAAGCCAAGTATGTTAGTATCAAACTCCCTTCGGGTGAAGTAAGACTGATACTTGGATCTTGCTATGCCACAGTAGGGCAAACAAGTAATCCTGACCATATGAATACAACGATCGCGAAAGCCGGTAGAAGTAGATGGAAAGGCATTCGTCCACAAACACGTGGTGTTGCAATGAACCCTGTTGATCACCCAATGGGTGGTGGTGAAGGGAAAGCATCCGGTGGACACCCGCGATCACCTTGGGGGCAATCCTCAAAAGGTAAGAAGACAAGAAACCGTAACAAGTTGTCTTCCAAGTATATCGTAAGAAGAAGAAAAACTAAGAAAAAATAATTAAGTAACGTATGCCACGCTCACTGAAAAAAGGGCCTTTTGTTTACTATAAGCTTCAACGTAAAATTGATGAAGCTAATGAAAGTGGAAGCAAGAAAGTGATTAAAACCTGGTCTCGGAGTTCAATGGTAACTCCGGATTTTATGGGACTAACACTTGCAGTTCACAACGGTAAACAGTTTATCCCGGTATTTATAACTGAAAATATGGTAGGTCATAAATTAGGTGAATTTGCACCTACAAGAACATTTCGTGGCCACCCTGTTAAGAAAGCAGCTAAATAATTTAATCGGATATAAGAAATGGATACTCCAGTATTAGAAGCACGAGCAGTACAAAAACATTTGAGGAAAGCTCCTCGAAAAGTACGTTTATTGGTAGATGCTGTTCGTGGAAGTTCAGTAGAAAAGGCAATTAAACGTCTGGAATTTACCAGGAAAGCGGCCTCCGAAGATGTAATTAAAGTTATCAAGTCTGCTGCTGCTAACTTACGAGATAAGTTTCAGGAAGAGCGTTTTGATGATGAAGATATTTATATCAAAGAAATTTATGTAGACGAAGGCGTTACCTTAAAACGTATACAGCCGGCTCCGATGGGTAGAGCTCATCGAATAAACAAGCGTTCATGCCATATCACTGTTAAAGTGGCTAAGCGTGATCAAGAAAGTGTAAACGAATAAACGAACAATACCTTGGGACAAAAAACAAATCCAACTGGTTTTAGATTAGGCATCATTCGCGGATGGGATTCTAACTGGTTTTCAGAGGAAAATCAGCCGGCTCTCATCATGGAAGATGAAAAACTCCGTGAGTATTTGCATACAAGACTTCGCAATGGCGGATTATCTAATGTGATTATTGAACGTACGCCAAAGCGTATTTTGCTAACACTCAGAACAAGTCGCCCCGGTGTTATTATCGGTAAAGGCGGTGAGCAGATTGAGCTGTTACGCGAAGAGCTTAAGAAAATCACCAGCAAAGAAGTACAAATTAACGTTAGTGAAATTAAGCGACCTGAACTTGACGCAAGTTTGGTAGCACAAAATATTTCACAACAGCTTCAAGCTCGTGTATCATTCAGAAGAGCTATGAAAACAGCTATTTCATCTGCGATGAGAATGGGAGCCAAAGGTATTAAAGTACGATGTGCTGGACGTTTAGGTGGTGCTGAAATGGCACGGACTGAACAGTATAAAGAAGGTCAGATTCCTTTGCACACATTAAGAGCTGATATTGACTACGCAACCTCAACTTCAAATACCATTTATGGTTCTATTGGAGTAACGGTATGGATTTTTAAAGGTGAAATTATCGGCGATGTTGATTTGACACCTGGAACACAGTCTGGCAGAGACTCAGACTCAGGCCGTGGAAAACGAAGAGGCGGTGACGATAAAGGCCGAAGAAGCCGACGCCGCAGCAGAAATAGAAATCGATCAAATTAATAACACTTAGTACGAAACGATGTTAGAACCAAAAAGAGTTCAGAGACGCCGTGTTCATCGCGACAAACTAAAAGGCAACGCAACGCGCGGGCACATTATAAATTTCGGCGATTTTGGATTGAAGGCAATGGAGCCCAAATTCATTACATCCCGACAGATTGAAGCTTGCCGTATTGCAATTGCACGTTCATTACAGCGAGACGGTCAAACATTTATCAGGATATTTCCTGATAGACCTATGACAAGTAAACCGGCTGAAACCCGAATGGGTAAAGGTAAAGGTGCATTGGATCATTGGGTAGCTGTTGTAAAACCCGGACGTATTTTATTTGAAATTGCAGGTGTTGATGAAGAACGTGCTAAAGAAGCACTGCGCCGTGCAGCTCATAAACTTCCTATTAAAACAAAATTCGTAGTTCGAAGAGACTACCAGGGAGGATAAGATGAAAGCACATGAATTAAGAGATTTAACACTTACTGAATTACAAGCTCGACTTAAAGACGAGCGAGAAGCACTACAGAACCTTCGGTTTACTAAGTCTGTGAACGGACAGTTAGAAAACCCGGCGAGACTTCAAAATCACCGAAGAGAGGTAGCTCGTTTAGAGACAATTATTAATGAAAAAGGTAGTGCTGAATAAGCAATAAGGAATTAACTATGGCACAAACACAAAGAGCCCGAAGACGAGAAAGAATCGGACATGTAGTGAGCAACCGCATGGATAAAAGTATAACGGTTGCTGTTGATCGTCAGGTAAAGCATCCTATTTATGGGAAGTATATTACCAAAACGACGAAATATATGGCACATGATGAAGGCAACGAAGCAAACGTTGGTGACAAAGTACACATCATGTCTACAAGACCACTATCAAAGCGTAAATCATGGCGATTGGTTGAAATCGTCGAAAAAGCTAAGTAACGAATAGAGCATTAGGAATTAGCGATGGTTCAAACTAATACGACATTAAATGTAGCAGACAACAGCGGCGCCCGTAAGCTGATGTGTATTAAAGTACTGGGTGACTCACGTCGCCGGTATGCAAAAGTAGGGGATTTAATCTCTGCTTCTGTGAAAACTGCAATACCAGGCGGTAACGTTAAAAAAGGCGAAGTTGTTAAAGCTGTTATTGTACGAACAAAAAAAGAATACCGCAGGCGAGATGGCAGTTACATCCGCTTTGATGAAAATGCAGCGGTAATAATTAACAAAGATCAAGAACCGGTAGGTACACGTATTTTTGGCCCGGTGGCCAGAGAACTTCGTGAAAAGAGCTTCATGAGAATCGTGTCGCTTGCACCGGAAGTACTTTAAAAAAGGAATTAGAGTATGCCACGCAGGTTCAACAAACAAAAGAAATTACACGTTAAGAAAGGCGATGACGTTTTAGTTATTGCCGGTAACGATAAAGGAAAAAGAGGCCGTGTATTGATGGTGTTTCCTCAAAAAGAGCGTGTGCTCGTTGAGGGAATTAACATGAAAACCCATCATGAAAAGCCAACTCAGGAAAACCCACAAGGTGGACGTCTGAAAAAGGAAGGTTCTATCCACATTTCAAATGTGATGGTAATTGATCCTACAACAGACGAACCTACCAGAGTAGGGCGTAAGAGAATTGAAGAAGACGGCAAAGGCCGTTGGGTTCGTTACGCCAAGACTAGTGGCGAAATGTTGGATAAATAACGAAGAGAATTATAATGGCTGAAGCAAGATTATATACACAGTATAAAGACGAAATTCGCGATAATTTACGCGAAGAGTTTGGTTATGAGAACATAATGGCTATACCCAAACTCAAGAAAATTGTAATTAATGTAGGTGTAGGTGATGCTATAACCGATAAGAAACTTTTAGACTCGGTTGTAGATAATGTAGCCGCAATAACCGGACAACAACCGGTTACTACAAAGGCAAAAAAGTCTATTTCTAATTTCAAACTGCGTGAAGGAACGCCAATAGGCTGTAAAGTTACCCTTCGCCAGCGCATTATGTTTGAATTTCTGGATCGATTAGTGAACTTGGCTTTACCAAGAACACGTGACTTCCAGGGAGTTCCTGATAAGAGCTTTGATGGCCGGGGTAATTACACCTTGGGTATTAACGATCAAACTATTTTTCCGGAAATAGACTCTGACAAAGTATCAAAAGTACACGGTATGGATATTACTTTTGTTACTTCCGCAGAAACGGATGAAGAAGCTTATGCCCTGCTTAAGCACTTTGGAATGCCATTTCAAACAAGAAACTAAGGATATTCTATTATGGCTAAGAAAGCTTGGATAGCAAGAAACAAAAAACGAAAAGAAACTGTAAAAAAGTACGCTGAGAAACGTCGCAAGCTCAAAGAAGCTGGTGACTATGAAGGCCTGCAAAAATTACCACGCGATGCTAGCCCAACCAGGGTTCGAAATCGCTGTAACATCACCGGCAGAAGCCGCGGATATGTAGGTAAATATGGAATTTCACGAATTAAATTTCGTGAACTTGCCCTCGACGGCAAAATTCCAGGCGTACGTAAAGCAAGCTGGTAAAATAAATTGAGGAATCGATGACAGATCCTATTGCAGATTATTTAACACGAATTAGAAATGCCCAACAAGCAGGGCATCGCAGAGTTGACATCCCGGCTTCTAAATTGAAGCGAGCCATGACAAAAATCCTGGCTGACAAAGGATACATCTCGAAATACATTGATATCGAAGATGGTAAACAAGGAATAGTCCGTCTGTTTCTGAAATATGATTCATACGGCCACCCTGTTATCCGCGATATGAAAAGAAAATCAAAGCCCGGACTAAGAGTATATGAGGGCAGTGATAATGTTCCCCGTGCTCAAAATGGATTGGGTATTGTTATTCTTTCAACATCAAAAGGTGTAATGACCGATAAAGAAGCTCGCAAGCTAAATGTTGGCGGCGAGATTTTGTGCACCATTTATTAATAAACAGTTTTAAGAACTATGTCTCGAATTGGAAATTTACCGGTACCTATTTCTGATAAAGTTGAGTTCAGTATCAACGCTGATAATATTGCAACTTTTAAAGGTGAAAAAGGAACCAACACACTCCGAATTCATCCAAACATTTCTATTGAAAAAAGTGATAATGAACTTATCATTAAAAGAAATGATGATGAAAAATCTAACCGTGCATTACACGGACTATTCCGCAGTTTAATTAATAATGCGGTAGTAGGTGTATCGGAAGGCTATACCAAAAAATTGGAAATTATTGGAGTTGGTTACCGTGCATCTATCAGTGGTGATGTATTGGAACTTAATCTTGGCTATTCGCATCCGATATTCTTTGTACCTCCAGAAGGTATAAGCTTGGAAGTTGATACCAAATCCGGGAAAAACCCTCTTTTAATTATTTCCGGAGTTGATAAAGAAATGGTAGGCCAAGTTGCTGCAAAAATCAGATCATTCAGAAAGCCTGAACCTTATAAAGGAAAAGGTATACGATATGTTGGTGAGTACGTACGTCGTAAAGCCGGTAAATCAGCTGCTAAATAGAGGATTTAAACAATGAGTAAGATACAACAGAAGAAAACAGAACGACGTAATAAGATTAGAAGGCGAATTCGGTCTACTATAAAAGGGACCTCCGAAAGACCTCGCCTTAGTATCTACAAAAGTAGTAAGTACACATATCTACAATTAATTGATGATATGGCTGGAGCAACATTGACGTCAACTAAAACAAAAAGTGGCGTTGATAATGCAAAAGAAGCCGGTGCTGAATTGGCAAAAGCTGCTTTGGATAAAGGAATTGATAAAGTGGTATTTGACCGTAGTGGTTACAAATATCACGGCATCGTGAAGGCAGCCGCAGACGGCGCTCGCGATGGTGGATTAGACTTTTAATAGAATTGGGATAAACAATGCCTAAAATTAGACGAAAACAATCTATACCTGCTGCAAATCTAAACCTGGAAGAAAAACTGGTTCACGTAAACCGTGTTTCTAAAGTGGTAAAAGGTGGACGACGTTTCAGCTTTAACGCTATTGTAGTAGTTGGTGATGGCGAAGGTGTTTGCGGTCACGGACTTGGAAAAGCAAATGAAGTTTCTGATGCTATCCAAAAAGGATTTGATAATGCAAAGAAGAACCTTATTAGAGTTCCTCTTACAAAAACTAAAAGTATTTACCACCCAATAGTTGGTAAAGCAGGGGCTGGTAAAGTATTATTACGTCCGGCAGCTGAAGGTACAGGTGTAATTGCAGGTGGTGCTGTTAAAGCATTATTGGATGTTGCAGGTGTGGAAAATATTCTTTCAAAATCCCAGGGATCTTCAAACCCTCATAACATGGTGAAGGCTGCATATACAGCTTTGAAAGAATTAACAGATCCTGTTGAAGTAGCACAGAGAAGAGATATTTCTCTAAACAAAGTATTTGAAGGATAATACCTAAAGGAATTTGATGATGGATTTAAGCAATTTAAAAGCACCAGTCCCAAATAGAAAAAACAGGAAACGTGTTGGTCGTGGACAGGGCTCCGGAAGAGGAGAGCAATCTGGACGTGGCCATAACGGGCAAAAGTCAAGATCAGGATTTAAGCGACGACCTTGGTTTGAAGGTGGTCAAATGCCCCTGCAGCGAAGATTACCTAAATTTGGTTTCACAAATATAAACCGACAAGAAAACCGTGTGATTAATTTGCATACGATCGGTGAATTTATTGAAGCTGAGAAGTTAACAACTTCTATAACTTTAGAAGACTTAATTAATGCAGGTCTTGCTAAAAGTGATGACAGGGTAAAACTTCTCGGACGAGGAGAAATTGAACAGAAAATTGAAATAGAAGTTCACGATGCCAGTGCATCTGCCAAAGAGAAGGTAGAAAAAGCAGGTGGATCAGTAACTATTGCAGAAAACTAATAGATAGTATAGCCGTCGCATGAGTCTGATAGAAAACTTTCGCAACATATTTAAAATTGAAGACCTCAAAAATCGTATTCTTTATACGGTTGGAGTGTTGATGGTATACCGAGTAGGTAGTTATATCACACTTCCTGGGGTAGATGCAAACGAATTAATAGGTAGTTCCGGTAATGCTGCGAATAGCTTATTAGGCCTTTTCGATTTATTTGTGGGGGGAGCTTTTTCAAGGGCGGGTGTTTTTGCACTTGGAATAATGCCCTACATTACCGCAGCTATTATCATTCAGTTGATGGGAGCTGTTGTACCTTATTTCCAAAAGTTGCAAAGAGAAGGTGAGGAAGGCCGAAGAAAGATAACCCAGCTAACTCGATATGGAACGGTTGGTATTACAGCTGTTCAGGCGATAGGTTTTTCCATCAACTTGATATCTACAGCACCACAGGCTATAGTTGTAAACGAATTTGCTTTTGTAATCACAGCGATGGTGGTACTAACCGCAGGTACAGTATTTGTAATGTGGTTAGGTGAAAGAATTAGTGAAAGGGGAATTGGTAATGGTATTTCCCTGATTATTATGATTGGTATTATCGCAGCCTTACCGGCCAGTTTCTATAATGAAGTTACAACCAGTGCTAATGCAATTTTGGTAATTATTGAAGTAGCTGCTTTAATCTTAGTAATTGCAGCCGTAGTTATGTTGACTCAGGGAACACGTAAAATTCCAGTACAATATGCAAAAAGAGTAGTAGGTCGAAAAGTATATGGCGGAACCACTCAGTATTTGCCACTGAGGGTTAATGCAGCCGGAGTAATGCCTATTATCTTTGCTCAGTCTATAATGTTTATCCCTAGTACAATTGGCTCATTTTTTCCGGATAATGAAACCGTACAGTTTTTGACTCAATGGTCCGTTGATTTTACAGGATTGGTTTACTCGATTGTATTCTTCTTTGTCTGTATGTTCTTTACCTTTTTCTACACGGCTATTTCTGTAAATCCAAAAGAGATGGCAGATACGATGAAACGACAAGGTGGATTTATTCCCGGTGTACGACCAGGTAAACAAACGGTAGAGTTTATTGACAATATTTTAACTAAGATTACTTTACCGGGTTCAATCTTCTTGTCCTTTGTGGCTATTTTGCCTGCAATTGCGGTAGGTATGTTTGGAGTAACACCCGGCTTTGCACTCTTTTATGGTGGAACCAGTTTATTAATTATAGTAGGTGTCGCTTTAGATACCCTTCAACAGATAGAAAGTCATTTGATGATGCGTCATTATGATGGCTTTATGAAAACCGGCAGAATTAAAGGTCGGCGCAGGATGTAGCATGATCTACTTGAAGAGTGAATCGGAAATTGAGAAAATGCGCGAAAGTGCATTAATCGTCTCAAGAACGCTGGCCGAAGTTGGAAAACATATTGAGCCTGGTGTTCAAACCGGTACTCTTGACCGAATTGCTGAAGAATATATTGCAAAAGAAAAAGGCCGCCCTGCTTTTAAAGGCTACGGCCCAAAAGGAAATCAGTTTCCTGCAACATTATGTATTTCAGTGAATGAAGAAGTTGTTCATGGGATACCCGGTGAAAGGGAATTAAAAGAAGGCGACATTGTTTCAGTTGATTGCGGAGTTGAAAAGAACGGTTACTTTGGTGACCACGCTTACACATTCGCAGTTGGCGAATGTTCAGAAGAATCTTTGAAATTATTGAAAACAACACTCGAATCTCTTTATAAAGGAATCGAGGAAGCCATCCATGGCAACAGAATTGGTGATATGGCCTATGCTATACAAACCCATTGTGAAAGTGAAGGCTATGGAGTGGTAAGAGAATTAGTTGGGCACGGAATAGGAAAATCAATGCATGAAGATCCTTCAGTACCCAATTTTGGAAGAAAAGGAAAAGGCGAGCGACTCCGATCAGGAATGACGCTTGCTGTGGAACCGATGATTACGATGGGTTCCTGGAAAACTAAAACATTGAACGATGGCTGGACAGTAGTTACAGCCGACGGAAGCTTGGCAGCACATTTTGAACATGATATTGTAGTTCGAGAAGGAAAGGCTGAAATTCTCAGTACTTTTGATTATATTGCCGAGCTATCGGAAAAAAAAGATAACATATTGTATTATGGCTAAACAAGAGCCGATAAAACAAGATGGAGAAATAATTGAAGCATTACCTAATGCGCAGTTCCGTGTGGAACTAGATAACGGGCATGAGATACTTGCTCACGTATCAGGTAAAATGCGTATGTATTACATAAAAATTCTCCCAGGTGATAGAGTGGCAGTAGAAATGTCGCCCTATGATTTAACCAAAGGAAGAATAACTTACAGATATAAATAAAGAGGTTGTCATGAAAACACGATCATCAGTAAAAAAAAGAAGTTCAGACGACAAAATAGTACGACGTAAAGGGCGTCTTTACGTAATAAACAAGAAAAACCCTCGCCATAAGCAGCGTCAGGGATAAAAAGTATAACAGAGTACTTATATGGCACGTATTGCTGGAATAGATTTACCTAAACAAAAAAGAGGCATAATAAGTCTTACTTATATCTATGGAATTGGCCGCTCTAAAGCAGCGGAAATTCTTGACAGAGTGGGAATTGACCACGAGAAAAAAGTTCAGGATTGGACTGATAACGAAGTAAGTGAATTGCGTCAATTAATAGACGATGAATATAAAGTTGAAGGTGCGCTCAGAAGTGAAGTGAATAGAGATATTCGCCGATTGATTGAGATTGGCAGTTATCGCGGTGTGCGACATCGACGGGGATTACCGGTTCGAGGTCAAAACACTCAGAATAATGCACGTACCCGAAAAGGTAAGAAGAAAACCGTGGCTGGAAAAAAGAAAGCCGTTAAGTAATAAATAATCGAATTAATTCATGGCTAAGAAACAACCAAAATCATCAGTAGCAGCAAAGCGGAAAAGGAAAAAACAACTCAGCGATCCTAATGGGATGGCATTTGTTAAGGCTACGTTTAACAATGTAATCGTAACTATAACCGACGCTGATGGAAACGTAGTGTCTTGGTCATCAGCTGGTAAAGAAGGCTTTAAAGGATCAAGAAAAAACACTCCCTATGCTGCACAACTGAGTGCAGAAACTGCAGCTAAAACAGCTCATGAAATGGGCCTTAGAAATGTAGAAGTTTTTGTAAAGGGGCCAGGATCAGGTCGAGAAGCAGCAGTACGAGGCATGGCCAGTTCAGGTTTGGAAGTAACGTCGATTAAAGATCGAACACCACTTCCCCATAATGGTTGCCGACCACCAAAAAGAAGAAGAGTTTAATAGTAAGAAGATTATATAATGGCAAGATACAGAGGACCCAAACAAAAGAAAGCCAGAAGATTCAAAGAGCCAATCTTTGGACCAAGTAAAGCCTTAGAGCGCAAACCTTACGGCCCTGGCGAACATGGCCGCTCCAGATTTAATAGAAAATCTGAGTACGCTATTCAGCTTGAAGAGAAGCAAAAAGCAAAATACACTTACGGACTGCTCGAAAAGCAATTTCGTAATTTGTTTAAAGCTGCTTCAGCAAAAAGTGGTGTAGCCGGTGAGAACTTGCTGCAAGCTTTGGAGTGCAGATTGGATAATACCGTTTTTAGAATGGGTTTTGCCAGGACAAGGCGTCAAGCTCGTCAGCTTGTTACACACAAGCACATTGTTGTTAATGGCGGAATTGTTAATATCCCTTCTTTTGAATTGAGCCCCGGAGATGTAATAACCATTAGGCCAAAGTCACGAAATCTTGAAGTAATTGAAGATTCTTTAGCCAGCTCATCTACTGGTAGATACAAGTGGGTAGAAACGGATAAAAAGTCAAGAACAGGTAAATTGCTATATGTTCCTACAATGGAAGAGATACCTGAAAATATAAATGTTCAGCTTATTGTTGAGCTTTATTCTAAGTAATTATAAAAAGTTTAAGACATTATTATGAGCAATTACAGCATTCAAATGCCCGAAACGCTTAATGTAGAAGAAGACCAAAATGATTTTGGTACTTTCGTTTTACAACCTTTAGAAAGAGGTTTCGGCGTAACAATTGGAAATTCTTTCAGAAGAGTTCTTTTGTCTTCACTTCCGGGAATTGCTATCACAGCTGTTAAAATTAACGGTGTTGATCACGAGTACTCTAGCATCAAAGGTGTAAAAGAGGATGTGTACGAACTCATTCTGAATTTTAAAGAAGTTCGGTTTAAGCAAATTGAGCAAAGTTCCGGGGTCATTCATATTTCAAAAAGTGGTGAAGGACTATTAACGGCTAAAGACATTGATGAAGCAACAGCTGAATATGATGTCTTAAACCCTGAGTTGGTCCTTGGACACCTTGCTGATGATGCTGAATTAGAAATTGAACTCAAAGTAGGCCGTGGCCGTGGATATGTGCCGGCAGAAGAAATGGATGTTGAGGATGATGATGTGGGTTTAATACCAATCGATGCCATTTTCACCCCAATAAAATCAGTTAAGTATAATGTTGAAAATGTCCGTGTAGGACAACGTACTGATTATGAGAAATTGGTTATGGATATTCAAACCGACGGATCAGTGAATGCCAAAGAGGCACTTACCATTGCCGGTAAGATACTCAAAGAACATATTGAGAAGTTCATTACCGAGGAAATTGAGGAACCATTTACTCAAGAGGAAGAAGAAGTAGATGCTGAAAAACAAAGAGTAGCTAACCTTCTGAGAACAAGTATTGAAGATTTAAATCTCAGTGTTAGAGCATACAATTGCTTGAAGTCAGCAAACATCAATACTATTGGAGAGCTTGTATCTCGTGATGAGCAAGATCTACTCAAATTCAGAAACTTCGGAAAAAAATCTTTAAGTGAACTTGTTGAAGTGATTGAAGAGAAGAATCTTGAGTTTGGAATGGACGTATCAAAATATTTAGATTAAAGTAAAGGAATTTAACCATGCGTCACGGAGTAAAAGGAAGAAAATTAAGCAGAACTGCTGCTCACAGGAAAAGAACAATGCAATCATTATCGATGGCATTGATTAAAGAGCATCGAATTGTAACTACTTTAGCAAAAGCTAAGGAGCTCAGAGGATTTGTAGAACCATTGATTACCAGAGCTAAAGAGGATACCCATCATAACAGAAGACAGGTATTTTCAACTCTGCAAAACAATGAAGCTGTCAATCTCCTATTTGAAGAAGTGGGCCCTAAATCAAAAGATAGGCCAGGTGGTTACACTCGTGTAATTAAAGCTGGTCGTCGCAAAGGTGATGGTGCCGAGCTTGCTGTAGTAGAGCTTGTAGATTATAATGATATAAAACCAGAAGGTAGCTCAACTTCATCTGGTAAAAAGAGAACGAGAAGGGCAGGCAAGAGCAATAAGCCAACTTTTTCAGAAACTGAAGAATCAAAAAAGAAAGTTGAAGACTCTTCCAAGAAGAGTTCCAAAGCTGAAGCTGATGCTGCTGACTCAGGAGAATCTAAAGACAAATCTCAGGAAGAAGAGTAATATTTTTCTACTTTTCTATTGTATTTTGGCCTTCAACTTGGAGGTCATTTGTTGTTTGTATTGAAAGGGTAAAAAAGTCAAATTTAGTCAAAAATAAACTTGACATCTGAACACAATATCCCTTATCTTTGGTTTCTGTTTCGCAACCGATTTTACAAAAGCGAAACACTTGTTCTTAGACATAATGAAGTATAGATCAGATTGTTTGTGCGAGCGAGAGCTTGTTCAATTCTTTGATGCATTAATTTGCATAAAAAATGACCAAGAGCGTAGGGTCGAGCTCACAGAGTATATAGTAGATATTTACAATGGAGAGTTTGATCCTGGCTCAGGACGAACGCTGGCGGCGGGCTTAACACATGCAAGTCGAAGGAGAAGGGAGGTGCTTGCACTTCCTGGAGACTGGCGGACGGGTGAGTAACGCGTAGATAACCTGCCTATATCAGGGGGATAACATTCCGAAAGGGATGCTAATACCGCATAATGCAGCGGGGCCGCATGGCCACAGTTGTTAAAGGACTTCGGTTCGGATATAGAGGGGTCTGCGTGCTATTAGTTAGTTGGTGAGGTAACGGCTCACCAAGGCGATGATAGCTAGGGGGTCTGAGAGGATGATCCCCCACACTGGGACTGAGACACGGCCCAGACTCCTACGGGAGGCAGCAGTGAGGAATCTTGCGCAATGGGGGAAACCCTGACGCAGCCACGCCGCGTGCCGGAAGACGGCCCTATGGGTTGTAAACGGCTTTTAAATGGGAAGAACGCCTGGGGTTTGCCCTGGGGTGACGGTACCATTTGAATAAGCACCGGCTAACTCCGTGCCAGCAGCCGCGGTAATACGGAGGGTGCAAGCGTTGTCCGGAATCATTGGGTGTAAAGGGTGCGTAGGCGGGAGCCTAAGTCTGTGGTGAAATCTTGCCGCTTAACGGTAAAATTGCCATGGATACTGGGTTTCTTGAGTACAGAAGAGGTCGGTGGAATTCGTAGTGTAGCGGTGAAATGCATAGATATTACGAAGAACACCAGTGGCGAAGGCGGCCGGCTGGACTGTAACTGACGCTGAGGCACGAAAGCGTGGGGAGCGAACAGGATTAGATACCCTGGTAGTCCACGCTGTAAACGATGAGAACTAGCCGTCGGGCTCTTTATGAGCTTGGTGGCGCAGCTAACGCGTTAAGTTCTCCGCCTGGGGAGTACGGCCGCAAGGTTAAAACTCAAAGGAATTGACGGGGGCCCGCACAAGCGGTGGAGCATGTGGCTTAATTCGATGCAACGCGAGGAACCTTACCTGGGCTAAATTCACAGTGTTACCTCCCGAAAAGGAGGGTCCCTTCGGGGCACTATGGAAGGTGCTGCATGGCTGTCGTCAGCTCGTGCCGTGAGGTGTTGGGTTAAGTCCCGCAACGAGCGCAACCCCTGTGGTTAGTTACCAGCACGTAATGGTGGGGACTCTAGCCAGACTGCCTACGCAAGTAGTGAGGAAGGTGGGGACGACGTCAAGTCATCATGGCCCTTACGTCCAGGGCTGCACACGTGCTACAATGGATGGTACAATGGGTAGCCACTGCGCGAGCAGGAGCAAATCCACAAAGCCATTCTCAGTTCGGATTGGAGTCTG
>NZ_JAVLBQ010000048.1:0-17613 GCF_031581265.1 Gracilimonas sp. | reverse complement strand
TATCCTTCACCATTTGGAGAGCATCAATAACCATTTTAAGGTGTAATTCTTTAGAATTTTGATAGAAGGACTGAGCCGCCTGAGATAATTTTGGCTTGCCGTGAAGGGGTTTATCACTCACACAAAGCAGCGTGGCATGTGGAATGCGGTATCGAAATCCGTTGGTGGCAACCGTTGAAGATTCCATATCGACCGCAACACTTCTGCTCATATGGATTTCTTCTACCGTTTTGGCTTTAGAAAACTCCCAGTTTCGGTTGGAGGTAGTATATACCGTTCCAATACGGTGCTTCATTTCATTTTGATCGAGTATCTCCTGCATGTACCGATTCAAGATGTAATTTGGAGAAACGGGAATACCGATCGGAAACAGATCATCTAATACTTGGTCGGCGCGGTAGTATCCGTTGGCTAACACAAAATCCCCAATATCCTGATGGTTGCGAAGCCCGCCGCAGTGCCCCACCATCACCATCGCATCGGGACGCAGAACCCCGACATGATCGGTAATAGTTTTTGCATTGGAAGGTCCGATACCAATATTTACTAAAGTTACTCCGGAATTTTTGTCCATTTTATGATGATAAGCCGGCATCTGAACTCCCTCCCGTGCCGGTTTTTCGCAATCAGGGAACATCTCCAGAAATACTTCTACATGCATATCGTAGTTGGTGAACAGGATATAGCGCTGGAAATCTTCGGGTTTGGTACCGGTGTAATGTTGCAGACGATCCAGAGAAATATCGATGCGCTCGGCCCGAAACAGAAATAATTTCTTTTGGGTGATATTCCAATCGTTTTCATCCAGGTTGTCGAACAATAAAGGATCATGCAGTGGAAGTACATCACGAGACGGTTTAATAAAAACGGTAGCATCATTTTGCAGCAGGCGCTCAATCTCACGTTTAAGATACCAGCGATATGCTTTGGGTTGAGCTAATTCTCCGTCAATAACAGGGTTGTGCTTACTCCACGAACGTTCTACGATCATCTTTGGATATTTCCCGGAGGCATAAATATCCTCCATCAGATCCAACGCTTTATCAATAGCTTTTTTAAGTTCTGAATCTGAGGAAAATTGATCTTGAACTAATTTCAGCGTGTCCGACATTTATGAATACCCGTGATTTTGAATTTTCGATTGAACCGTGGATAACCACGAAGGAAGAACTCAAATATACGACGAATATCTTCAAACTTTTAAGTCGAGATATGAAATTGGAGTCGGAAGGTCATTCAGCTTCATTTTCTATTATTGAGGCTCCGGAATGGATGAATGTAATCCCACTAACTTCGGAGAATGAGGTCGTGTTAGTAGAGCAATATCGATATGGTATTGAAGAGCCAACCCTGGAACTGCCCGGTGGCATGGTTGATTCGGATGAAACCCATAATGAGACAGCCAAAAGAGAGTTACTGGAAGAAACAGGATTTTCAGGCGATAAATGGTATTACCTGGGAAAGGTGAGCTCAAATCCTGCTTTTCTTACCAACTACACGCATTTGTATGTAGCTCAAAATTGTCAGAAAATTAAGGAGCAGGAGCTTGATGGCAATGAGCGAATTAATGTGCACCTGCTCCCGCTGAATGATTTTTTAGCCATGGTGAAAGAGGGAGCGGTTCACCATTCTTTGGTAGTAGCTGCTGTAGCAAAATATTTACTATGGGAGCGCAACCAGGATCAATAAATTTAAAATATTTTTGTATCTCAGCTTGGGTTCAATAGAGTCCAAAAAGCATAAATTTTAATTTTGCCGTAAAAGTTTAAATTAAAGTGGGTGCTGAAATTAGTTCAACAAACAATACGTGAGTCACAAATATTTGCCATATCACCTTGGATGCACCGTTTGGAGCCTTCCGGAATGGAAAGGGGAGTTCTACACGGATGATGCCAAGCCATCTCAATTTTTGACTCAATATGCGTCCGTTTTTAACTCTGTAGAAGGAAATACCACCTTTTATAATGTACCGGATGAATCAGTGATAGAGAAATGGGGACAGCAAACTCCCAAGGGTTTTAAATTTTGCTTTAAGTTTCCAAGGCACATCACCCACGAAAAAAGGCTGCATAACGTAAGGGGACACGTCATAGATTTTGTTCGTTTATTTGAGCCAATCAGAGATAAGGTGGGCCCATTTATGATTCAGCTTCCGGAAACATTTTCTTCGAATGAGCTTTATCGACTGGAGGATGTTTTTTCAGTGGTGCCGAAGTCGTTTAGTTATTCTGTTGAAGTGCGTCATAAAGATTTTTTCGATCACGGTAAGCATGAAAGAAACCTGATTTCTTTGCTTAAAAGTTATGAAGTGGATCGGGTTATTTTTGACACCCGAAAGCTGCATTCCACCAAATCTAACGAAGCTTCGATTATAGAGGCCCAAAAGAAAAAGCCAAAAGTGCCTGTGAGATTTGACACTACAGCATCCCGTCCGGTTTTAAGATATGTTGGTACTAACGATATTCTGAATAACGAGCCCTATTTAAAAGAATGGGCCATTATTGTGGCAGAGTGGATAAAGGATGGTTTGCATCCATATGTATTTATTCATGCCCCGAACAAAGTAGATCAGCCCAAGCTGTGTAAGCATTTTCATGAACAACTTTCTGAACTCATTTCACTTCCTGAATTAAAACCATGGCCCTATGAGCGACAGGATAAGCAGCTGGGTTTATTTTAATGTCGCTCTTTAAGCAATCCTATCATCGCAGTACTTTCTATTATATCCAGTTTCTTGAGTTCATCCATGAGGTCTATTTCTTTGCCGGGTTCTGTTTCGATGACAGCTGTGCGACTGCCGCTCCACGTCATTTTAAAAGATAAGTCCGGGAATTGCATACGTAACTCATCGACCGATTTTTTATTGGCCTCCAGCTTCAATTGAATCATAGTAAACTCGGTAGGCATGATGTCTGTGTTCTCTTTGATTTTTTTTAAGATTTCGGGATCCGCTCCTTGCTGCTGAGATAAAATTTCAGACTCATTGATTACCATGTTCACCCATTTATTTTCTTTTAGAGCCGTCAGTTGCTCTTCTGATATTTCACCTTGAATGGACAACAGGATAGGCTTGAATTCAGTGCTGACAATTTTGTGTCCCTTTTCCTTCATTTGCTGAAGCGCAGAATCAGGATGTATAGCATCGGTGAACGTGGCTTGAATGGAACCGGCTTTAAGTCCGTATTCTCCGCTTTGAAGTTGCTTCAGTTCGGTATCATCAATATTCTGAGCAAAAATAGCAGGGGCTATGAATAACAGAACTATTAAAAGGAATCGGATTTTCATAAGGCAGTGAAATTATTTTGCATTCATTATATAATAACTAAATGCGCAGAAATTTCAAGTGACATATTTGAAAGATATCTGTACTATTAAAAGCATGAAATCCTATGATATTACTTTATTGACCGAATCCCGGTACGTCTCCCCGGCAAATCCAAATCAATACGTACGCAATCTTTTGAAAGAAGACCGTTTGGTGAAAGAGGCTCTGGAAGCGAAAGGGCTGAAAGTTTGCCGTAAAGATTGGGCTGATGAAGAATTTGACTGGTCAAAAACACGAAATATCCTATTCAGAACCAACTGGGATTATTTTGATAGATATGAGGAATTTACTGAATGGCTTCAGTCCGTTTCATTGAAAACAAATTTCATAAATTCGATAGAGCTGGTTAGTTGGAATTCCGATAAACACTATTTGGCTGATTTGTCTAAAAAGGGAATCCGAATTATTTCAACTCGTTATCTTCCATTAAATTCCCATTTGGATATTGAAGAACTGAAAAACTTAACCGGCTGGGAAAATATGGTCATAAAGCCGACAGTGGGAGGGGCCGGACGTCATACCTATAAAATCACCCCGAAAAATATTGGGGAGATGTCGATGAAATTGGCTCCCCTAATGAAACGAGAAGATTTTATGATTCAGCCTTTTCAGTATTCAGTGGCAGAAGTTGGAGAAGTTTCGATGATGATTTTTGGGAATGAATTTAGTCATGCAGTATTAAAGAAAGCCAAGCCCGGTGATTTCCGAGTACAAGATGATCATGGAGGTACCGTACATCACTATGAACCTACCCAAGAAGAAATTGAGTTTGCTCTTTCAGCTGTTGAAGCTTGTCCAAGCCTTCCGGCATATGCACGTGTCGATATTATAAGAGATAATGATGGGGTATTGGCTGTATCAGAATTAGAGATTATTGAACCGGAACTTTGGTTTCGATTTAAGCCTGAGGCAGCTCCTCTATTAGCTGATCAAGTACTAAAGAGCATCAACAATAATAGCTGACTTAATTGTTAAACTCGTCGATATAAGTTCTAATACGTTTGGCATTCACTCCCAGGTCACCCCGTCCAATTCTGGATTTTGAGCGAATGTCAATGCGACTTCCCGTTTCGGTGGTATCAACCCGAATGACCACATCGTCAATAAATCCATACCAAGCCACCTTATCATAGGCTTCAATTCGGCCTTCCTGCCGGTTTTCATCAACCAACGTCCACGACATATCATTGGCAGTTTCTAATGCTCGATCATAGGCTTCATCATAATTTAAAGCTATTTCAATAGGTTCGATATCTCCATAGTATGCCTCTTGAGCTGCAGCCGCTTCACCACGAACATACTCCGGCGGGTTGGGAGCATCAGCTCTTAAAGGAACAATGGCATCAAATTCAGGAGGGTTTAATGTATCTGTGCTAATATCATGGATGGGGGGATAGCCTTTTTGAATTTCAAGATACCAGTAGCCGATATTGAGAAGCGCAATTAAGGCCAATGCAATTCCCAAATACCCCAGAATAGTTTGATTTTGAGAACGGTCTGAGATTTTGAAAAAACCTATGGCCGCTATTATTCCACCTAAAACAGCGCCACCGGTTCCCCAGGGGATCATGCTAAACCCGGTACTAAAATGCCACCATCCCCATTGGTATCCATAACCGGACAAAAGAACAGTTAAGGCTCCAATTATAGCCAGTGAAGCTCCCCACGTAATTAAGTTATTTGCAGTGTTAGCTTTCATTATATCGTCCGATTTATATTAAATATTCAGATCAATATACATGAAATTGGGCATTTTTCGTTCCGCATAAAAAAACCCGCACGTTCTGGCAATGTGCGGGTTTCAAAATTCAATACTGAAACTAAGATTAATTCAATACTTCTTTAATACCGTTGAAGATCTCATCAATAGATCCCAAACCATCAATCTTTTGAACTTTCCCTTGTTTCTCGTAATAATTCATGACCGGCTGTGTTTCTTCTCTGTAAACTTCCAGTCGGGTTTTAATTTTCTCTTCCGTATCATCACTGCGGTCTTCGCCACGGGAAAGAATACGTTTGATTAGCTCTTCTTCGGGTACCGTCAGTGAGATAAAGGCATCCAGCTCGTCATCATTTTCATTCAGAAACTCATCAAAAGCTTTAGCCTGAACTACCGTTCTTGGGAAACCGTCAAGGATATATCCATCTTTATACTTCTCCTTTTTCAGTTCATCGGCTACGAGGTCTACAACGGTTTCGTCGGGTACAAGTTCGCCGGAGTCTAAAATTGACTTCACCTTCACGCCAAGCGGAGTTTTGTTTTTAATAGCTGCCCTGAAAATATCGCCCGTTGATAGATGGGGGATATTGTATTCGTCCTGCAGTTTTTTTGCTTGTGTGCCTTTGCCTGCACCCGGAGGACCAAACAGAATAATATTCATGTAAACGTGATTAGTTTAAAGGCTTAAAAATAAAATAAAGGCAGTTTTCTTCGCCCAAAGGCTAAAAGAAATTGCTTGATACATTAGAGTAAATGGAAGAAAAGAGTATTTAGTTCTTAACTTCTTTTTCTTTAATTCGAGCTGCTTTACCCTGTCGTTCGCGCAGGTAAAATAATTTTGAGCGACGGACTTTACCTTTTTTCTTCACTTCAATTTTAGCAATAAAAGGGGAGTTTAGCAGGAACACACGTTCAATACCAACACCGGCAGTAATTTTACGCACGGTGAACGTTTTATTTGGTCCGCTTCCTCGCTCAGATAGTACGATACCTTCGTACTGCTGAATACGTTCTTTTTCTCCCTCGCGTACACGATAGTGCACATTCACGGTATCTCCGGCAGTAAAGTGAGGAATTTCCTCATTGATCAGGCTTTGTTCTACAAGTTTTAGCTTATCCATGATTTATGATTTTAAACCCCCGACAACTTCGGGGACTGTTATTAATGTTCTTTCTTAAATTTTTTGTATAAATCGCTTCGCCGTTCTTTAGTCTTTTTTTCGGACTGCTCCTGCTTCCATTCGGCTACTTTTTTGTGATCTCCGGATAGCAGTACATCAGGTACTTTCAATCCTTTAAATTCAGAAGGCCTCGTAAATACAGGTGCTTCCAGCAGTCCATCCTGAAATGAATCATTTAATGCGCTTCCGGCATCTCCCAATACACCGGGAATAAGCCGGACAACGGCATCGGTTATGGCCAAGGCAGGAATTTCTCCTCCCGAAAGCACATAATCACCAATGGAAAATTCTTTGGTGATGAGTTCATCTCGTACTCGCTGATCTACTCCTTTATAATGCCCGCATAAAATGATAATGTTTTGTTTCAGTGATAATGCATTAGCATCAGCCTGTTCAAAAACATCGCCATCAGGGGCAGTGAATATGAGTTCATCATAATCTCGCTCGGACTGAAGGTGCTCAATACAGCTAAAAATAGGCTGTGGCGTTAACACCATACCGGGCTCTCCGCCATATGGATAGTCATCTATTTTGTTGTGCTTGTCTTCGGTATAATCCCGGAGATCGTGCACGTGAATTTCCACCAGTTCCTTCTCGATGGCCCGCTTCACAATACTGTGTTTTAGCGGACTCTCAAGCAATTCGGGAACAGCGGATATGATGTCGATTCGCATCATTTAAATGCCCTCCAGCTCATCAAGGTTTTGGCAATAGATGTTCCCATCGCGGGTATCGCGCACAAAATGTTCGATATAGGGAATGAGCCGGCTTCCCGAGGTAGTTGCAACCACCAAAATGGGATGCGCCGGGTTTTCCATTACATCAATCACTAAACCGATTGATTCATTATCATCATCAAAAACTTCATGATCGATAAGTGAGTTTTCAGTTTCGGCTTCAGGCTCTATGAAAGACTCGGCTTCTTCTACTTCCAGAAAAATGCCTTTGCCTTTTAAAGCTTCAGCCGCTGTGCGATCAGCGATATGATCAAATTGTACAAAGAACGAAAATTGATTTCTTTTATCCTCAACCCAAAAATCTAAAATGCGGGCAGGAATAAAATCGCCCCGATCGTTGCGCAAATAAACCAAGTTTAACTCCTCGGCCTTTCCAGGATCATCTAAATCAAAGAAAACTTTGAGATAGCCATCGAGGCCGTGGGCTTCTTCAATGTAGCCCACTTGGGTAAATCCCGGTGTAATGGCGTCCCGATTCATAGGCGCCGGATTAAATTATCCTTCTTCTTGTTTACTTTCCCAAGCACGCTGAACCGTTACACGGTCTTCATCGTCGGGAACAAATCCTTCAAGGTCATCCAAATCAGTGTTGTTGATATGGTCGATGGCCTCTTTGGCTGTCATATCAGTAGAAACCTGATCGGAAGCATCGTCATCTTCTTCTTTTTCCTCTTCTTCTGAATCATCTTCACCATCTTCAGAAGGGGCTTCATCTTCGGTTTCTTCTTCATCAGCTGATTCATCCTCGTCAGACTCGTCTTCGTCTGTTTCTTCAGCTTTCTCTTCTTCAGGCTCTTCGTCTTCTGCCTGATCCTCCTGAGTTTCTTCAGCTGCTTCAACTTCATCAGAAGTTTCTTCCTTAGCTTCTGCTTCGGTAGTCTCTTCAGCTTCTGTGGTTTCTTCATCAGCTGATTCTTCAGATTCTGCTTTTTCTAAAGCTTCTTCAATTTTATCAGCTTCTGATTTTGGAGCGTCATCTTCTTCTTTCTCAGCTTCAGCAGCGGCTTTTTCAGCTTCTACTTCTGCAGCAGCCTGTTTAGCTTTTTTCTGAAGTTGCTCTTTATATTCTTTTTCTTCGGCAGCAAGAACGGCTTTATAGTCTTCTTTGCGGCTGGCAGCATCTTCTTTCTTGGAATCTCTGTATTCCTTCCACTCGGCCAATGCCTTTTCAATTTCTTCTTCGCTCTTGCCCCAGTTTTTGAGGTGACGCTTGTACAACAACCCTTCACGACGAAGAATTTTGTTTACTGTGTCGGTGGGTTGAGCTCCGGTATCTAACCAGTAAAAAATGCGGTCTTCATTCAATTCAACCACTTTCTTTTCGGTTACGTTATCGTAATAACCTACGCGCTCAACAATTCTACCGTCACGAGCTTCGTGTTTTTCGGCAACTACGATATGCCAGATAGGTCGTTTTTTACGTCCTTTGCGTTGTAATCTGATTCTTAACAATGCTATTCTCCAATATTGGTTTTAGTTATAAGTTCTTATCGGCCGATCGGCAGATTTTTCAGTCCCTGAAGCGCACGTCCGGCTTTACCCATCTTCGACATGGTCTTCATCATTTTTTTCATTTGATCGAACTGTGTCATGAGTTGATTTATCTCACGAACTTTGGTGCCAGAACCTTTCGCTATTCGCCGCCTACGGCTTCCATTTAATAGCTCGGGATTCTGACGCTCCTCCGGCGTCATTGATAAGATTATAGCTTCAATCGGTTTGAATGCATCATCATCGATTTCAGTATCATCCAATGCTTTGCTGGCGCCGGGAATCATATTGACAAGATCACCGAAGTCTCCCATCTTCTTGATCTTTTGGATTTGCTCGAGAAAGTCATTCAGGTCGAATTTATCCGACTTAATTTTCTTTTGAAGTTGTTCAGCTTCTTTCTCGTCAAATTCTTTTTGAGCTTTTTCAACAAACGATACCACATCTCCCATACCCAAAATACGCTGGGCCATTCGGTCGGGATAAAACGGAGAGAGAGCTTCCAGCTTTTCGCCGGTACTCACAAATTTGATGGGCTTGTTTACAACGGTTTTAATAGATAATGCAGCACCACCGCGGGTGTCACCATCCAGTTTGGTTAAAACTACACCGTCGTAATTAATACGTTCGTTAAATTCTTTGGCTGTGTTAACAGCATCCTGCCCGGTCATAGCATCGACCACAAACAGGATCTCATGAGGATTGACGGCTTCCTTAATTTCCGCAACCTCATTCATCATTTTCTCATCTACATGTAAACGACCCGCGGTATCAATGATAACCGTGTCGAGTGCCAAACTTTTAGCCATGGAAACGGCTTCTTTAGCTACGCGAACGGCATCTTGCTGTTCGATGGAATACACCGGAACATCAATTTGAGAGGCGAGTGTCTTAAGCTGGTCTGCAGCGGCAGGGCGATAAACATCGGCGGCAGCAAGAAGAGGATTCCTTTTATGCTCCTGCTTTAAGTGTCGGGCTAACTTACCGGTAAAGGTTGTTTTACCCGAACCCTGAAGTCCGGCTATAAGAATTACAGTAGGTGGGGTGTGAGCTTGTGCGATATCGACCCGTTCACCACCGAATGTTTCAACCAGCTTGTCGTGCACAATTTTTGTGAACTGTTGGCCGGGGTTAACACTGGTGAGTACATCGGAGCCAAGCACCTGCTCTTTAATATCATCTGTAAACTGGCGGGCTACCTCATAATTAACGTCAGCATCGAGCAATGCACGGCGAATTTCACGGACAGTCTCCGCGATATTCACATCTGTGATACGAGCTTCCCCCTTCAGGGATTGAAACGCTTTGTCTAATTTTGAGGATAAATCTTCAAACATTTTGTTAAATCAGTTTTTCTCCGCCAATTACAGAGCCTGTAAAAATACGGGTTCTTTTTCGTGTTATCAACAACAATGTGGATAAATGTTTTTGGGTGGAGTGATTAAGTGAAAACTGATGAAGTAGGTTTTGGCTTATGACCAATAAAATCTTACACACTGCTTGTCCAAGCGTCCGCTTGGATGAACTCTTTTGTAAATAACCTTTACGCCCAGTTTAATTAAGCATGGCTGTATAAATTCGATGGGTTTCAAAATTCTTTAAGCTTAAATCCAACTACGTAGGTCGGCCAGCTTTGTCGGGTCAATGTGATATGAAAAAGACTTAACGGGCTTTGGCTACCCGGGCGGATTACCAATCCGCCCTACGTTTCCAAAGATTTAATTACCTCAAGAAAGACTTTTCAAACCTTCTTTGAATCGTTTCATGGCTTCTTCCAAATCTTCCATGGACGCTGCATAGCTTAGACGTACTCCGTTGGGTTCACCGAAAGCGTCACCGGGGACAAGCGCCAGTCCGTATTCATCAAGTAGGTAAAGGCAAAGGTCGGTAGAGGTTTCGATGGATTTGCCATCAGGTTTTTTGCTGCCCAGGTAAGTTGAGATATCAGGAAATACATAAAAGGCGCCACCGGGAGTAAAGCAACTTACGCCATCCAGTGAATTAAGAGCATTAACCAAATAATCACGCCGTTTTTTAAATTGATCGCGCATGCCTTTGACTTCATCGAGACTTCCTTTATAAGCGGCTTCACCGGCTTTTTGGGAAATGGAAGAAGGAGCCGAAGTTTCCTGACTCTGAATCTTGGAAACAGCCGATACAATTTCATTTGAAGCCGCCAGGTAGCCAAGTCGCCAGCCTGTCATCGCAAACCCTTTAGAAAAGCCGTTAATTAATACGACCCTGTCTTTCAAATCAGGCGCAACATTCAAGATGCTTACATGCTCACCTTCAAAAACGATGTATTCATAAATTTCATCTGAAATAATATACACCTGTGGATGCTTGCGTAATATTTCAGCCAGTCCTTCAAGTTCTTCCTTAGAATACTGTGCTCCGGTGGGATTGGAGGGTGAGCATAAAATAAGGGCCTTTGTTTTATCGGTGATGGCTTCTTCAAGCTGATCTGGCGTGAGCTTGAAATTATTCTCAAAAGAAGTGCGCACTACAACGGATTCACCTTCAGCCAGTCGCACCATCTCAGGGTAAGAAACCCAGTAGGGAGCCGGAATGATCACTTCATCGCCGGGATCAACCAAAGCCAATACAGAAAACCCAACGGACTGTTTTGCCCCATTGGAGCAAATAATTTGAGATGGGTCAAATTCTAGCTTGTTATCCCGCAACAACTTGGCACAAATAGCCTCCCTCAGCTCAGGAGTACCGGGATTCATCGTGTACCCATGGAAACCATCATTAATTGCTTTAATAGCAGCATCACAAATATGGCGGGGCGTTTTGAAGTCAGGTTCCCCGGCGCTCAGAGATACAATAGATTTACCCTGTCTTTTTAATTCTTTGGCGCGACCGGTTACTTTTAGGGTGGCTGAAGGTTGTAATTGTTGTGCTCTTTTTGAGATCATGGGTTAGTATGTGTTTGAGAGTATGCAATCTTGATCGGGAGAAATATAGGAGATAAGGGAATAAAGTTACTCCAAAATTCCTTATTCCCTTATTCCTTATTCCCTTTTTCATTCATAAATTTTTCTTTGAGGGCTTTTTCTACGTCTTTAGGTACAAAGGAACTTAGGTCACCATCCCAGTAAGCCACTTCCTTTACGATGGAGGCCGAAATAAAAGTAAACTCCTCATCAGGCATTAAGAAAATGGTGTCAATTTCAGGAGCAAGGCGTTTATTGGTTAGTGCCATACGGAATTCGTATTCAAAATCTGAAATTTGACGTACACCACGAACTAAGGTATCGGCTTTCATGTCTTTAGCGTGATCAACCAAAAGCCCTGTAAATTGATTTACTTTCACATTTTTAGCCCATGCTTTACCTGAGATACATTTCTTTATAAGTTCAACCCGCTCATCACCCGTAAAAACAGCGCTTTTTTCTTTATTAACTGCAACGGTTACAATCACTGTTTCAAATAATTTGGTGGCTCGTTCCAGGATGTCGAGATGTCCGTTGGTGATTGGATCAAAAGAACCGGGATAAAGGGCAATGGTTTTCATAAGTATGGGATTTTATTGTGAGTCCGAATCTACCGGATGCTTTTCAAAGATGCTAACAATGGTTCGCCCATATGCTTTTGAAAACGAACAGTGCGGATGATCGGTAAAATCTTTGTATTTGTCGTGCTCCAGTATGAACCAACCCTCGTCGGTTAACCAGTTTTCGGATAGTACCTGTTCTATCATTTCATCCATAAAAGGATAGTCGTAAGGAGGATCACAAAAGATAAAATGATGAGGTGTCGCCATTCCATTTAGATATTGTTGAACATCGGCACAGACGATACGCATCTGATCATCAATCCCGAACTTCTTAGCTATGCGTTCAATTTGTTTCACATTATCGGGATCTCTTTCTACGGCTGTCACATGTTTTGTGCCTCTTGAAATGGCTTCAAAACCAAGATTCCCCGATCCGGCAAAAAGATCTAGTATGATGGTGCCCTCCATAAATACCCGGGCCTCAATCAAGTTGAAAATACTTTCTTTGGTGCGATCGGTGGTAGGACGTACATCAAGTCCTTTGGGAATATTAAAATGGAGACCCTTTAACTTTCCGGTAATAATCCGCATGACGGAAGCCTCAAAATTTTGAAATTAGGATGATATAATTCACCCCTAAATTTAACATTTAAAATTGAGCATTTAGAATTCCAAAGGGATTAAAAATCGAGGCTCAGTAAAATAGCCGGGAAGGCTGCAGCAAGATCAAAACCATACGTTTCTTCTTCTGCTTCAACCCCGATGGTTTTGAGGGAATTAAGATGTGTAATTTCAGCAGAGCTGTCCCAAAAGCCTTGAATAACTTGTTCAACTTCATGGCTTTGATGGCCAAACAGGTAAATAGTTTCATGCAAACCTTTTAACCAGCTGGAATGAGCGGATTGTTGCAGCCAATGATAAGGAAGGTCTTCCGGCTGATCGAAGGAGATATAGGTGGCTGCCCTGAACTTGCCCAATAAAAATGAGGTAATGGAGATAATATTATTGTGGCACCCAATCATCAAAAAAGAGCCACCGGGTTTGGCGAAAGACGACCATTTTTGAGCCATTTCAAAATCGCTGCTAAAATCAGTTGTTGCTACCTGATTGGTTAATTCATCAAAACCGGCCATTAAATTACGGCGGCGCACCGACAGGAATTTATATTCGTTATTGTGAAGGGTGTGCCAAGTTGGTTCCAGGTGCTCCCTTTCAACGCCTTTCATCAAAATAGCCAGATGATCTTCCCGTTCGTCGGCATTATCGTAAACTACTTTTGGGAACACCGTCCAACATTCGTGAGCGGGATGGGTAAGTGCGCGAACCGATTTTATGTTATGCTCGGTCCTGAAGCGATCAAAGGTTGAGAGAACGTGTGGAAAATGGTCTTCGTGCTGACTGGTAATGGCTTCTATCAGGTTAAAGTTGAAATCAAAAGAGCCAATACGAAAAAGGTGTTTGTCTTTATTCGGATCATTGATAGAATAGAAAAGACGATCCGAGAAAAAACAAACACCTAAATTAGCAGAAGCGTCATCCATTAATTCCAGTTTGGCGCATTGCGCATCGTAGTTCGTTCAAGGCTACCTATGGCATCATCCGAGCCAGGATCTTCCAACAGGTAGATAGGAGGTCGCAACGTGTCATTTAATGTGTACTCAAACTTTGGATGCGGCGGACGCGGAGAATAAATTAAAGAATCGGGATTATAGGTCGTAAAGGTTCTTCCAAACAAAGTATCTCCCATAGCAATCATCATTGAATCCGTTTTAAGGAAATTCACTAAGCTGTCTAACCCACCTTCGGTAGGGGGGAAATTTCCATGCCGGGTTTGATATTGGATGATAGCATCTTTGGTATCAAGTAAACGAAAACGAACTTGTTCTGTCATGGCTTCTCGTTCTCTAACTTCCTGGTAAGGTGTTACGAGAGAGTCATATAGCCAATATGTTAACCCGATAATTAAAATTCCAAGTACAACGGTCAGGATTTTATTACGCGTTTCAATGTCCATGTGAAAAGCAAATGAGTTATGTAATTAAGTTTAATTCCTAAAAAATCGGAGAAAGAAAATACATGCACACCCTAAGATATGCAACTTTATAGGCTATACAAATAATATCAAATTATCATAGTTTCTGTACCCTTATTTTAAAAGCCGAATTTTAATTTATTAAACGCCACTTTTTGAACCGACAAATACTCCGGTTAGCCATACCAAATATCATCAGTAATCTTTCTGTGCCGTTGTTAGGGGCCATTGATACTGCGGTGGTAGGGCGTTTAGAACATGTCTATTATTTGGGAGCTATTGCGGTAGGCAGTATTATTTTTGATTTTATTTTTTGGGGATTCGGTTTTTTGCGGATGGGCACAACAGGGATGGTAGCTCAGGCTTATGGAGCTAATGATGAGCGCAAAACGCGGATCATTTTATTTCGGGTACTTTTGGTGGCAGCTGCGAGCAGTGTCTTTATTTTATTAGTACAGTATCCGCTGATTGATCTGTCACTTTATTTAGTAGACGCCTCGCCCGAAGTTGAAGAGTATACCCGTCTTTATTATCACATCAGGATTTTTGCGGCACCGGCCACGTTAGCTTTATTTGGATTAAATGGATGGTTCCTTGGAATGCAAAATTCCACCTACCCCATGATCATCACCATTTTCTTAAATATTGTAAATATTATCCTGAACCTTATTTTTGTGTTCCGGTTTAACATGACAGTGGATGGAGTAGCAACCGGCAGTTTAGTAGCAAGCTTTTTGGCATTAATTTTGGCCGTCATCCTATACAAAAAAAGGTATGGCGGGTTGAAGTTAGAGATTAAATGGGATGAGCTTATTGAAACCGAAGAGCTGAAGAAGTTCTTTTCCGTCAACCGGGATATTGTCATAAGAACCCTGTGCCTTATTTTTTCCTATGCTTTTTTCACGGCAAAGTCAGCTGAAATGGGAGATGTCGTGCTCGCAGCAAACACCATATTACTTCAAATGTGGTACATCAGCTCATATGGAACCGATGGATTTGCTTATGCGGCAGAGAGTTTGGTTGGGAAGTTTAAGGGAGCCGGGGATGATCGGAACCTAAAATCAGCAGTAACCGCAAATATGATGTGGGGTTTGGGACTGGGTTTATTGGGAACCATCACCTATGCGATATTCGATACAGAAATCATCGCCTTGTTTACGGATAAAGAAAATGTTGTTGCTGTAGCCATGTCTGTAGTCATTTGGTTGATCGTTGCGCCATTAATCAACAGCGTGTGCTTCATTTGGGATGGGGTGTATATTGGTGCAACCGCTACGGGAGCTATGAGAAATTCCATGTTGGTAGCCACTATCCTGGTGTACATTCCCGTTTACTTGATCAGTGAACCGTTTGCGGGAATTCATGCCCTTTGGATGGCCATGACTGCCTTTATGGTTGCAAGAGGAGTTATCTTGACGATGTATGCTCCTTCACGAATATTTGGAAATAAGTTTTCCAAGGAATGAGTGTAAGGCCTTTTATTGTTTATAGATGAAGGCACCATTTTAAGATTGACTAATAAAAATAAAAAGGTCCGTTTGAAGGAAATATTTCAACTTATTACAAAAGCCGTCAACTCATTCATGGAGGATAATGGCTTTCAATATAGCGCGGCGGTATCATTTTATACCCTGTTTTCACTCGCTCCTATTGTAATGATTGCAGTATATACGGCAGGTATTTTTGTAGGAAATGAAAGCGTGCTGCAAGAGTTAACCGGTTACTTAAATGAAAGCTTTGGGGAAGAAAGTTCACAAGCTGTATTGCTGTTGGTAGAAACCATACAGACCGACACCCGGAATATATTCTATTTGATAATGAGCATTGCTTTTTTAGTGGTTTCTGCAACTACCGTTTTTGTGCAATTTAAAGACTCGTTTAACCAAATATTTAACGTGGCAGCAAAGCCGGAAGTGGGATTCCTTAAGCTTCTGCTCAATCGCTTAATCGCTTTTGGAATGATCGTATTGCTGGGGGTGGCGATGATTACCTCTCTCATATTAGATTCTCTGCTGGTTGTATTTTTTGATTTCCTCTCCGAGAACTTTGAATCTGCAAATTTGGTGATGGCAGCAGTGGGAAGCAATATGCTCACAATTTTAATGATTTTTGGGGCAGTCGTTGTAATGTTCTACATCCTTCCAGATGTAAAAATAAGGTGGAGACCATTACTACTTGGCAGTTTTATTACCACGCTGTTATTAGTAATAGGAAAATTTGGGGTGGGGATTATTATAGGGAACAGTTCGCTGAATCAGCTTAGCGGGGCCTCTTCATCGGTTATAATTTTAATGTTGTGGGTGTACTACTCCAGTATTATTATATTTTTTGGAATCGAGTTGGTGAAAGTATTTGCAGAATTTTGGGAGGGCAATATAAAAGCTCGCAGGTTTACCCGTAAGATTACCGAATCACCAATTTTAAAAAAGTGACTAACGAACCTCTGACTTATGAAACAAATTTTATTGATGCGCCACGCCAAATCGAGCTGGGAAAATCCCGCTCTCAAAGATTATGATCGGCCGCTCAACGACCGGGGTAATAAAGACGCGCCCATGATGGGTACATTTATACGGGAAATAGGCTATAAACCCGGAGCAGTTATATCCTCCCCGGCGCAGCGTGCAAAAGAAACCACAAATTTGAGCATGGAAGCAGCCTCGGTAAACTCCGAACATATTCAATGGAGCGAAGATCTCTACTATGGTTCCATGCGGGAATATATTAAGGCCATACAATCTGTGGATGACCAAAATGAACGTGTATTACTAATTGGCCACAATCCGCTAATTGAAAACACAGCCGGAGTTTTAGCCGGCTCTGAGCAAAAAACGGCCATTAGGATGCCTACGGCTGCCTTAGTTTGCCTGGAGAGCTTTGCCGAAAAATGGGAAGATTTAGCCCCCGGAACCTGTCAGGTAAAATGGATGATGATCCCCAAAGTATTGAAAAAAACAGGGGCGAGTTATTAGGTGTTAGGTTTTAGGTTCCATCACTAACACCTAACACCTTGCGTCTAAAACCTGTCACCCAAAATGGCACATTTAGTACACTATTTGTTATATTGACCCAGCTAAAAAATTCAACCCAATTATTTACAGCAGATGCAATACCAACAAAATTTTTTCTATCTCTGCAAAACTCCATTAAGTGCGGAAGGCCCTGAGCACGTTGAAATTATAACCCGGTCCGAAGACAGCGAAGATTTCCCCAGGGTATTCAAAGAATTTGAGGAACTTCGCTCTCATGCTTTTAATGATGACGATATTTACAGCGTGGTTCGTGCCGATGATATCTATGAGCTGATAAGAACGAATACCGAGAAAAACGCCAAAGAAGAAGCCTACGAAAAAGCCGAGCAGGAAATTATAACCAACCTGCAACACCGCGTGATGCAAGACGGCGACGCCAATGCCAAAGGTATTTTAAAAGAAGTGTATGGTGTAGAAGATTAAACAGAACATTTTTTCTTCATTTAAAACCCCGGCTCTTTACAGAGCATGGGGTTTTTTATTGATTAATAATTTCAATGAGGTATATCATAAATCCTTTTGAACATACACTTGAGTATTGGAACCTCTGCCCGCAGTTATTGTTTAGTTAATTGAATATTCATAAAGAAAAT
>NZ_JAVLBQ010000047.1:0-19417 GCF_031581265.1 Gracilimonas sp. | reverse complement strand
CTATATAATTTGTAACCGGCAAAATCTTCTTCTTCAGTCACCGGGTCTACGGATGACTCTGCCCGGTCATCCCAATAAACTACTGCTTTACCTTCTTCAAGGTCCACTCTCATATTCGGTGCTGCCGGGGGCTCAGGCACTAAAAAGCGATCTCTGGATCCATCTTCATTTTCTTGTCCATCAAAAAGTCGGTAGGCCCACCCAATATTTTCAACAAGGTTTTCTCTGGATTGTGGATTATCCAACTGATCAGCCTCCCCAAAGGGTACATTAGAAGGTAAAATACTTTGAAATTGATCGGGCATCAGTGCTGTAACAAAAGCCACATAAAAGGTAACGGTTTCACCGGAGGCTATCTCAGGATATGGTCCAATAGTGTTTAGCTGAATAAAGTTACCTGCGGCATTGGCTCCATCCTCTCGTAACCTTTCTTGATATTGCTCCAATGGCCATTCTGTTGACATCCTGTTATATCGCTCAAGATCATCGTTAGGTCGGGAAAAATCACCGGCACCGGCGGAGAATAACCAATAGTCAGGACTTATTGTGGGAGGTGTCAATCCTGCTTGCTGCACTTCCTCAGCTCTTCGGGGATGGAATTCAACATCTCTGTATTCTGACCCTAAAATTATACTTGAGGTATAAGTATTTTGCTTTTCATCAGCTGAGCCTCGATCAAAAACATATAGAGCATACAAATCATCTAACCACCCTGTTCCTCCTTTGTTGTAAAACTGACTGCCGCTTTCAAGCGTAGTATTTACATTTCTGACGACCATATCAGAATACATACTGAAATAGAAATCTTCCCAGCTTGTACTGCTGTTATTGGTTACCTCATATTTTATGATGGTAAGAGCTTGGGCAAACCCAAAGTTCCAGTTATAACTTTCCATTCTTACATCGGCTTGCAGCGGATTATCATGTCCGGCAATGGGCACATTGCCTACAGACGTATTCCGATCCGTAAATTCAGCAATCAGGTCTTCGTGACTAACCGCTACCGGGGAAAAGTTTGCGGATTCTTCTAAAGAGGAGCGAATATCGAAAGGTAAGCCATCGTTGGTAAATTCAAATCCGGCCGTCCCTGTTGTATATCCGGCCGAATTGGTAACTGCTGAACTTGAAACCCTTGTTTGTCCATCTACAATAGCCCCCAACCAAATACCGGCTTCAAAAAGGTGCTCAGTACCTGAATTTTTTGGGTATTCTAAACTCGGTGGTCCGGTTGGTACATTATTGATATTGGGATTTCCTATGGTACCTACATTAGTAAAACTTACTCCAAGATTACTTACGGTGACCGTCTGCCGTTCAAATAATTGTTGCGCATAGGAGGTTTGGGCAAGTGTAAAAAATAAAAGTAAAAATACAGTTGCTAGTCCGGTTGGGATACTTTTCATATAAATTGCTAACGATTTTTTTAAGAGCGGAATGATAGCATTTTTCTAAGAAATAAGCAGGGGTTATCCATTCACTTAATACTATCGTAATCTTAAACGTCTCTCAAAAAATTTTCATAAAAATTAACGATTACCTCTTGGCTGATCTTTAAATAAAAGAGGACTATAACAATACAGAAAATCAGCTGTAATCTGAAAACACCAAATCGCCTGTATTTCCTAGCGGAGGTAATAACCGACTTTTCAATAATGGAAAATTGTGCGTGCTTCTTGAGTTCCTTTACTATTTTCTGGTCTTCCATCACCAGCAGATCTGCATCAAATCCGTTTATTTTATTGAATAGATTTTTTTGCACAAACAGGCTTTGATCGCCAAACCTAAATAGGTCAATATCAAACCTGGTGAACCAAGAATAAAAGTTGAGAACCGGGTGATCATAATCAAAACTGAGCCTGAAGCATCCGGCTTGTATTCCCCTTTCTATTTCTTCCCGGATATCTTTTATAAATGTTTTTGGGGGATAGGTATCGGCGTGTAAAAAATAAAGCCATTTTCCAGTTGCCTGCCCGACTCCATAATTCATTTGATGAGCCCTTCCTTTATTTGGTGATTGTACTACCCTTGCCCCGGCAGCCTTAGACTTTTCTACTGTTTTATCTGTACTGCCTCCATCCACCACAATAATCTCGGTCTGTTCATGCGTACTATACTTTTTTAAATAAGTCACTAAATCTCTGATCTGATCTTCTTCATTAAAGACCGGGATTATAATGCTGATCATTGGGTTTTAACATTTATGGCGCTGATTGACTCGATCAAAATACACAAAAAAATTATGTTGAGTTATTGGTCATTTCTTCAAGACCTGTCAGGTTTTGTATCTGAGCCTAATTGTATATGTGGACATTTTAAAACCTGACAGGTCTGCCGTTGTTATAAATTTAAAATATGCGTCAACTTCTCATTCTACATTCGATATTCACTCCTCTTTCCCTTATCTTTGAAATTCAACTAGGTTGGGGGTGCTTGCACCGCGGGCTGAGATTACACCCTAATACCTGAACCGGATAATACCGGCGTAGGGAAACCTGTTTACCGCACAGTTACGCAAGTTAACCTCCTCCATTAACCAGAAGTATAAATGGAGGAATTCATGTTTAATTCTTTACTTAAAAAGTCGCTGATACCGGCTTTCGCTATTCTAACACTGCTATTTATTAGCAATCCACTACACGCACAAGTTGTAACCGGAACTATACTTGATGCCCAAACAAAAGAACCCCTCCGTGGGGCAGCTATAAAACAGCAAGGCACCACACGAGGAGTCGTATCCCAAGATAATGGTTCTTTTGAGATCCGGCTTTCCGAAAACGGAGAGCAAGCTTTACTTGTAACCTATATTGGATATAATGACAAGGAAGTGGATGTATCAGACAACAAACAAAACCTTACTGTTTATCTATTTCCCGATACCTATATCGGTGATGATATTTTTGTTCGTACTACAAGAGCCGATGAAACCTCACCCATCACTTACACAAATATTGAACGAGCTGAAATAGAAAAAAGGAACCTGGGGCAAGATATTCCATACTTGCTGCAAGGCGCTCCTTCAGTTACCACTACATCTGATGCAGGGGCCGGTATAGGCTATACCGGAATTCGCATTCGGGGAGTTGACCCTGCCCGAATCAACGTTACCATTAACGGAATTCCTGTAAATGATGCTGAATCTCACGGTGTCTTTTGGGTGAATTTACCGGATCTGTCTTCATCAACTGAAAATATCCAGATCCAACGAGGAGTTGGTACCTCTACAAATGGTGCAGGTGCTTTTGGTGCCACCATCAACTTACAAACCAGTTCTTCGAGAGTAGAGCCTTTTGGAGAAATAAACACCGGCTTTGGCTCTTTTAATACCCAAAAATACAACGTAAAACTTGGATCGGGATTGATGGAAAACGGCTGGCAGTTTGAAGGACGTCTCTCTAAACTTGATTCTGATGGCTTTATTGATCGAGCCTCATCTGACTTGGATTCTTATTTTCTTTCTGCCTCTCGGCACGGCGAAAAAAGCTTGCTTAGAGCCGATGTTTTTTCCGGGAAGGAACGCACTTATCAGGCTTGGTATGGTATAGAAGAAAGTATGCTGGAAAATAACCGAACCTATAATGAGGCCGGAACTGAAAAGGACGGAGAACCATACGATAACCAAGTAGATAACTACCAGCAAAATTATTATCAGCTTCACTATTCCTATCAGTTCGATAATAACTGGACCACCAACATTTCTACTTTCTACACCAAAGGTTTTGGATACTATGAGGAGTATAAAGCAGATGAAGACCTGGAGGATTATGGGATTGAACCAATTCTGGATTCCACCCCCGAGCAATCAGACTTAGTTCGCCGTCGCTGGCTCGATAATGACTTTTACGGAACCATTTTTTCCGGAAAATACACCCCTTCCGAAAAATGGAACCTCACTTTAGGCGGAGCATACAGCTACTACGACGGAGCTCACTTCGGGGAAGTCATTTGGGCCCGATACGCCGGTAACAGCGAAACAGAAGATCGGTATTACGATAATGACGGTATCAAAAAGGACTACAACGCCTATGCTAAATTTCAATATAAACTAACTGAAAACCTGAACTCATATGTCGATGTTCAGATGCGTGGAGTTGAATATGATTTCCTTGGAAATGGGTATGTCCGAAGTGCCGGAAGTAGCGTTCGCGATAGCCTTGTTGCCCTTCAGCAAAGTGATGACCTGCTTTTCTTTAATCCTAAATTTGGCTTTGTCTATACTTTGGATGACCGGCAGCGTGCCTATGCTTCTTTTGCTGTAGGCAGTAAGGAACCTACCCGGGATGAATATGTAGACTCCTCCCCTCAAAGCCGACCCGACCCTGAAAAACTATACAATGTTGAAGCAGGATATCGTGGCGATTTCACTCATTACTTTTTAGGAGTCAACGCTTACGGAATGTTTTATCGCGATCAATTGGTGCCAACCGGAGCGATTAATGACGTTGGGGAAATAGTGCGGGAAAATGTTCCTAAAAGTTATCGTATTGGCCTGGAGCTTCAGGGCGGATTAAGCATTTCCAATCAGTTGAGCTTTTCTGCTAATGCTACCTTCAGCCGAAACAAAATTGTGGAATACACCCAGTTCACTGATGTGTATGATGCCAATTTCAATTACCAAGGACAACAAGAAACGGTCTATGAAAGCACTGATATAGCTTTCTCTCCATCCATAATTACAAATGGTGTGATTGGTTATCAGGAAGGGGGACTGAATGCAGAACTGATATCAAAATATGTATCCCGTCAGTACCTCGATAACACCGAAACCAAAAGCCGTTCTATTGACACTTATTTTGTAAATGACTTACGTATCAGTTATTCCCTCGACCGAATTTCTTTACTGGAAGGAGTTACCGCAACTTTACAAGTCAACAATCTTTTTGATCACGAATACGAAACCAACGGATATACCTTTGGGTGGATACAGGCGGGCGATCCTGTTCATTATAATTATTACTACCCCCAGGCCGGAACCAATTTCCTGTTTCAAATTAAATGGGATTTCTAATTTTTCTTTTGAGGGTGAATATTCAGGCACATCCTAATAGGGTGTGCCTTTTTTTATTCATAAAAGTTTTCAAAAGTTCTGTTACTTTCCCATCGGAAAAATATTTAATCAAGTTTCATTATGAAAACATTCTACAAATCAATTTTTGTATTTGCAGCACTACTCACTGCATCACTTTTAAGCCTCCAGGCTCAGGATATTCAGGTTCCTGTTATTGAAGATGGTCAGGCTCAGGTAATTCCTGAATTCGAAAATCAGGACAACTGGATTCGCCATGATCTCTGGGTTGAAACTGAATTCGATACCGATGGCAAAGGGCAACTCGATCGTATGCATGTATCGGTAACACGCCCCCAACAGACAGAATCAGGGGATTTGAAACTACCGGTTATCTATGAAACGAGTCCTTATTACGCCGGAACGGCTCGGCCGCCTTATGATTTTTTCTGGGATGTTGAACATGAACTGGGCGAGGAACCACCGGCTCGTACTCCCGGCCCCGAAGTACAGCGACGAGGCGAACGCCCTGTTATATCCAATTCACATATTAAAACCTGGGTGCCCCGAGGGTTTATAGTTGTTCACTCCAGCTCCCCCGGCACTGGACTTTCCCAAGGTTCACCAACCGTGGGAGGAGATAACGAGTCATTGGCACCAAAAGCAGTTATAGATTGGCTAAATGGTCGCGCTACTGGATATACTACTCCCGATGGGAATGAAGAAGTTGAAGCCTTTTGGACTACCGGACAGGTTGGTATGACCGGTACTTCCTACAACGGAACTCTGCCACTTGCCGCTGCAACAACCGGTGTTGAGGGGCTTGAGGCCATTATTCCAGTAGCACCCAACACCTCCTATTACCATTATTATCGTTCCCATGGCTTGGTTCGATCTCCGGGTGGGTACCTGGGAGAAGACGTGGATGTGCTCTATGACTTCATCTATTCCGGAGCTGAAGAATATAGAGAACGAAACAGAAGTATATACAGAGATTCCATCATTGCACAAGGCATAGACCGGGTTACCGGAGATTATAATGAGTTTTGGGCCGGGCGCGATTATTTGAATGAAATTGATAATCTGCAAGCCCCCATGTTGATGGCCCATGCCTTCAATGACTGGAATGTAATGCCGGAACACAGTCTTCGTATTTATGAAGCTGTTAAAGAAAAGGGCGTTCCCTCTATGATTTATTATCACCAAGGCGGACACGGTGGCGAGCCTCCACACTGGCTGATGAACATGTGGTTTACCCGATACTTATTTGATGTTGAAAGTGATGTGGAAGATTTATCACGCGCATGGATTACCCGTGAAAATGATGAACGAGATCAACCCACATCCTATCCCGACTACCCACATCCGGATGCTCAAGATATCACTTTACATCTTACTCAAGGTGCTCCTGAACGTGGTGGAATGACTACAGAGCGACCAACAATACAAGGTACAGAGACAATAGTTGATAACGTTTCTTTTGATGGAGGAACGTTAGCAAAAGCAGAATGGACCAACCACCGGCTGATATATATAACCGAACCCTTGGTTGATTCTTTACATATTTCGGGTACGCCATCCATTACCGTAAAACTTTCGAGCAGTAAACCGGCTGCGAATTTATCGGTTTGGTTGGTTTCACTACCCTGGCAAGATGGTCGAGGCACACAAATTACGGATAACATCATTACACGTGGCTGGGCTGATCCGCAAAACCATAAGTCATTAACCGAAAGTGGCCCTCTTGAACCCGGCACTTTTTACACCATAACTTTTGAACTTCAACCCGATGACCAAATTATACCTGCAGGACAACAAATTGGGCTCATGATATTTGGAAGTGATAGGGAATATACTCTCTGGCCAGAACCCGGTACTCAGCTAACAGTTGATCTGGATGGCACCTTTTTGAATATACCTGTTGTTGGAGGAAAAGGAGCTTTCAATACAAATTAAAGTTATTACCAGTACCATACTTTTTGGCAAGGGAGATTTGAGGTGATCTTATATAATGTGATAGTTATGCGGATAAGAGAGAGATCGCTTCATTTATTTTAGTTTGTCTTAGCTTATGTCAACTATTATGATGGAATTTATTAAATACAATCTATTTGAAGCCTATACCCCCTTGTAATAAAATGTAACAGGTGCTTTTTTTATTAGAAATATCACAGAATAAATTTTAACTACTTTATTACTAACTACCTAAAATCACAAACTGAAACAGGTTAACATTGAAGAAGATTAGTCGGCTACTTTCACTCTGTTGGGCAACAATATTTTTAACTGGAATTTTAACCTTTCAAGCCACCGCTCAGCAAGCTACGCTTAATGGGATTATTACTGATTTTAAAACCGGAGAAACTCTCGAGGGCGCAAATGTTCGGCTTATAAATCTTGATAACCCTGACCAACTACTGGGTGCTGCGGCAGACAGAGACGGTATTTATTCAGTTAACCGAATTGATCCCGGGTCCTATCGTGTAATATTCAGTTTTTTAGGGTATGTCACACAAGAAGACACTCTTACCTTCGCCGCCAATGAATCAAGAAGTATGAGTGTGGAGCTCAGTGTTAATGACGTTGACCTTGGCGAACTAACTGTAGTGCAAAGAACCAGTGCCGCCCGTTCAGAAATGGGACGACAACGAATTTCTTCAGTGGATGTAAGCCGCATTTCTTCTCCGGTAGCCGGTGGAGATTTGGTGAACTATTTACAAGTTATGCCTGGTGTAGTTTCATTGGGTAATCGTGGTGGCCAGCTTTTTATTCGAGGTGGTACACCCGCCGAAAATATGGTATTGGTTGACGGTTCTTTAGTCTATAAACCATTTCACATTCTTTCCTTTTTCTCTCCCTTTCCGGATAACCTTGTTTCATCCGCTGATTTTTACCCCGGTGGCTTTAATTCTGAATTTAGCGGCAGAATCTCCTCTGTACTTGATGTAAGCATGAGAAATGGAGACCGTTTTGAATTTGGAGGGTCCGGATCTGTTAGCCCTTTTTTAGCTGACGTAATGTTTGAAGGACCAATAAAAGAAGATCAGCTTTCTATCATTGTGTCGGCCAAACAATCTTTTATAGATGAAACGAGTTCTTGGTATTTATCGGAACAACAGCCGCTTAAATTCCAGAGTCAATACATTAAACTCAGTAATTCCAATCCCGAATCCAGCTGTTCAGGTACTTTCATGCGCACTAAGGATGAAGGGAAAATAAATACCCAAAAAGATGAGACTGTTGAATGGAGTAATTTTGTAATTGGAATGAATTGCCAGGCATTGAATGATCAAAATTTCTTCCGTTTTAATTCTCATATATCTAACCTTTCAAATGCCTCAATTTTTGAAGACCGAACATATGAGTCAGCAATCACTCAATTTAGAACCGACCTTTCCTTATCCAAATATTATGGAAAAGTAAGAGCTGATTATGGAGTGCTTTTCAGAATTGAATGGATGAATTATGATTTAATTGGCAGAGTAAACGGGCTGGCTGATAATGAGTTTGATCTATTAAGTACAGGCGGAAATGTACAATTTTCGATTCCACTCGGAGATAAAATAACAATAGAACCAGGAGCCGTTCTTTCTCTTTATAATAATTATCCGGCTAGTATAGAACCCAGAGTTAGACTTTCTTACTTACCATTCGGCGAAGGCGGTGGTGAAATTAATGCCGCTGCCGGAATTTATCGTCAGGCTGTATTTGGTTTCACAGATTCCAGGGATGCCACCGGTGTATTTGTAACCTGGAATAGTATTCCCGGAGATTCAAAACAATCAGAAGCACGCCACGCCCTTCTTGGATGGCAGCAAGGAATTGGGAATTACTTTAACTATTCTATTGAAGTTTATTACAAAGATTTATACGATATCCCGGTTTCAACTTGGAGTCCTATAGCCCGCTTTTCAACTAACCTAAGACTTACTAATGGCACAGTATACGGAACGGATGCACGCATTGAATATAACCGCGGCAATTTCTACGGATTACTAAGTTACGGATACACCAATACTACTTATACCGCAGCTCAAGATAATTTTGGAGTTTGGTTTGGAGAGCCGGTTGTTGAATATAATCCATCCCATGACCGAAGACATCAGGTGAACGCTGTGACAAGTTATGAGTTAGGAAAATTCACCCTCGGTGCCCGGTGGCAATTTGGGTCAGGAGCACCCTTTACGCGTCCATTAGGTTTTGATGAAATTTTATGGTTCGACCGTCGCTTTCCTGATGTAACCTTTAGAACCGGTGATCAAAGAATATTAATTGATAAACCGTTCCGGGGAAGACTTCCTAACTATCACAGTCTCGATGTTTCCATTGAACGAGTATTTAATTTATCTGATAACAACAAGTTTTCAACTAAGCTTGGTGCAATCAACATCTATGACAGAAAAAACATGTTCTACTATGATGTATTTACCCAAGAGCGTATCAATCAGCTGCCTCTGACAGCTTATCTTTCACTTAGGTTAGATCTTAATTAAAATGCTATTTAAGAATAAAGACAACTCGAAGTCTAAAACATTCATCAGCTTTAAAGTAGTGATTATTGCTTTAGTAGCTCTTGTAGCAGGTTGCGAAGAACCCTTTCAACCTCTTGAAGAAAACGATCAGTATTTTTATTCCATTTATGGCTTCCTTGACGCCACGGCCGATACGCAATGGGTGCGAATAATGCCCGTCAGAGAAACTACCGACTACTCCGATGAACCCATTGATGCAACAGCAACATTGACAGAGCTTGAAACCGGAGAAGAAGTCATTGTTAATGATTCACTTTTTAGTATGCCGCAAGTGGCCCCGGGAGATGCTTTAATATGGAATTTCTGGACAACCTTTGATATTAAACCATCCCATGCCTATTCACTTGTTGTAGAAAGGTCTGATGGGGCAGTTTCAAAAACAACTGTAAACATTCCTGATGATTACCCCGAACCTGTAGTTGAAGGAAGATATATTTCTTTAACAGGAGTAAATAATATTGCCGAAGCAAGAATAGACTGGAAAGTAAGAGACCGTAGAGATGATACTATTCACCTATTCAGAATATTACAGCACAGAATAAAATATTTCCAAGATGATGACGAATACCTCATTACGGTCTATCCAAATGTTGACTTTACTAATGAAATTCTTGAAACACTTGAAGCAGATCAGGTTGATGTAGAAATTTTGGATACTAAAGCAGTTATTACAGTAGCTGGTAAAGACTGGATCGATTTTTCCGAACTTGATAGAAGTATCATTGCTCTACCACAAGCAACTTCTAACATCGAAAACGGAGTGGGATATTTCGTAGGTACCATTAGAAAAACTATCCCTTTTCCAGTTTGTGTTGGAGACTTTGGAGAGATTGTATCATGTCAATCTATCATCGATTAAGGTAATTTATTCATACGTACTTTTTTTGGGCGGTGGAAACCGCCATCACTCGCAATATTTTACTTTAATTAAATCATTCCTTCTAACTAAAAATAATGACCTATATTCGTCACTTTTTAATGAAGTTTGGCGTTTTATGCCTTGCTTCACTTTTATTTATATCCGGTTGTGAAGAGCCCTTTCAACCCATTGAGGAAAATCACGAATACTTTTTCTCCGTCTATGGGTATTTAGGTTCCGAAGCAGACACACAATGGGTTCGGGTTATGCCGGTTAGAGAGACCACTGAATACTCAGATGAACCTATTGATGCTACGGTTACCTTAGAAAACCTTGATACCGGCGAAATAACCACCATGAATGATTCCCTTTTCACCCTTTCCCAGGTTGCCGAGGAAGATGCTTATGTCTGGAATTTTTGGACTACAACGGACATTCATCCATCTAATACCTATAAACTAAAAGTGGAAAGATCGGATGGAGCCATTACCACTGCCACTGTAGATATACCTGGTCAGTTTGCCGACCCAACCATAGATTTTAATTATGTGGAAGTGTACGATGTAAACAACCTCGCTGAGGTCTTATTAAACTGGAAAGTACGGGACCGGCGGGATAATACTATCCACGAGTTTAGCGTAATTCAAGATCAGGTTATCTACTATCGAACATCTGAAAAATATCGAATTGTCATATACCCAAATGATGATTTTGTGAATGTAATTTTGAAATCCCTTGAGGCCTCACAACCGCAAATAGAAATCTTGGATACCAAGGCTGTAGTAAGTGTTGCCGGCAGCGACTGGGTTGATTTTTCAGAATTAGGACGGGACGTAATTGCACTGCCGGAAGCTACATCAAATATTGAAAATGGAGTTGGGTATTTAGTAGGGTCTATTAGAAAAGTTTTTTCTTATCCTGTTTGTGTTGGGGATCATCAAGTTATTATATCATGCCAGCCAGATAATTAGGAGAAAATTTATACCATATTTCTCCTATAGCAACACTTGCATCGTAAGTTCCTCTCCATCTCGAAGTACCGTTACTTCTACTGTTTCACCTCGTTCCAATTCGTTTAATGCGCCCATATAGCCATAAATATCTTCCACATCTATTGCTCCAATTCGGATAATAATATCTCCCCCTTCTAAACCGGCTTTTGCGGCAGGGCCGTCACCGCTTACACCCGTAATCCTAAATCCTTCCCCATCATATCCATAATCCGGAAGCACCCCCAAGGTTGGACCATCCATACTCATTGATTGTCGCTGTTGCCCCGGTGCTTCTGTAAATTCCATGTCTGCTTTATCCAATTCGTCTAAACGTTCAACAACACGAGCAACATGCTTCAGTACCCGAGCCTGCCCTTCTGCATTTATCCACTCCGCATCATCTGAAGGGCGGTGATAATCGGCATGTGTATCGGTAAAATAGTGGAGCACCGGAATATCCTGATAATAGAAGCTTGTATGATCGCTTGAACCGGTTCCGTCGGGTACTAATTCTAATGAAAGTGAGTCGCTATTGGCTTCGTTCAACATTCCTTCCCATCGATCGGCAGTAGCTACCCCAAATATCAATAACCGGTCGTTGTTCATTCGCCCAATCATATCCATATTAATCATGGCGAGGGCATTATTTAAATCTACCGTTGGGTTTTCAACATAATATTGAGATCCAAGCAGTCCCATTTCCTCCCCTGAAAATGCTAAAAAAAGAATATCGGTTTGGGGACGGTTCTCTGAAAAGTACTCGGCTAACTCCAACAATCCGGCCGTCCCGGATGCATTATCATCTGCTCCGTTGTGAATTTTTGGTTCTTCACTGCTGCTGAGTGACCCGAAATCTCCCATTCCCAAATGATCATAGTGTGCACCTATAATAACCAGCTCCTCAGAATCTCCTGTTCCCTGTAATAAAGCAGCTACATTTTTGGCGATTCTTTTATCCGCCGCAGAGTCACCCTCACTGGCATGCGGGTTTTCAAGCACCGACATATTCACAGTGAAATTCTGAAAGTACGTATCCTCTTCGCCGGCCGGAACAAGACCATATTCCCGAAACAAATCTGCGATGTAATTTGCTGCTTTGGCTTCTTCTGCAGTTCCGGCTTCCCGCCCCTTCATTTCATCCGTTGATAAATAACTAATATGGGTTTGCACATCTAAAAAAGATATTTCGGTCAAGGTAGCAGATGTTTGCTCTTCAGGGCTACATGCGGTTAGAAGAAGTGCCGGACATATCAAAAAAAGAAACAGAATTCGATCTTTCATGAAGTTGATTTAGATTGTGAAATTTTATCAAGATAAGATTTTGATAACAAAAATAGGTTTCTATAATGATTCTTTACGCTGAACTTTTTTCCAATCCTCAATGGTATCCACATCGTTCAGCTTTTCAAGTTCCGCATATGATGCTCCCATTTCCTTAATTTTTTGAACCGTACTTTCAAATACAGAACCTGTACTCCATTCAATTTCCTCAAAAACTTTGGGACGGAATGTTTTCATTCCCAACAAATAATATCCACCATCTACCGCCGGACCAATCACAAAATCAGTGCTGCTCAATTTATTAAAGGCTTCCTGGATAATCTCCGCAGTCAACTCGGCACAGTCACTGCCTATTATTATGGCTTTATTGTATTGTTCGGATTGGAAAGTCTTCTCAAAAGCCTTCGACATTCGGCTCCCCAAGTTATCTCCCACTTGCGTTTTTTTGTTAAAATGTTCATCCCTCCACATATCATTTTCAGGGATGAACCGCGAATACCAAACTTCTCGGTCACAGTTAACCTCTTGTGCAATAGCAGCGGTGTGGGCAAGTAGTTTTTTATATACTGACAATGCTTCTTCATCTCCAATAGAAGCTGCCAACCGGGTTTTAACTTTTCCCTGTTCAGGATTTTTTACAAAAACAATAAGTTTATTATCCGACATCAAATTAGATTCTGTTTTGTGAAATTATATGTATTAAGAATAATTTCTTGCATTATATAACAACTTGTTGGATGCATACCCATAAAATATTCTTACGATTAAATTAACTTCGTTTTCCTATTATCACAGTAAACAATTTATCTCAATATCAGTTTAATTATACCATTCAAAATCTAAACTATTACCACACATTATGATTATTAAAAAGCTATTGCCTGCATTAATTTTATCTACAGCCTTTTTATTGATGTATAACACGAACACCATGGGGCAAGCACGCGGAGAGGGTGGTGACCTGGGAATTGGAGTGATGCTTGGGGAACCCACAGGTATTTCGGTAAAATCATGGAACAATGAACGTACAGCTTTTTCTTTTGGGGCGGCTTGGTCGTTTGGGCGAAATGATGCTTTACACCTTCATGGTGATTACCTGCTTCACAATTGGCTAAGTGAAGTGGAAGAAGGAGAACTTGCGTTCTATTATGGCATTGGAGCCAGACTTGCTCTTTCTGATCCTGATGCAAGGCTGGGACTCCGTATTCCGGTCGGATTGAATTACATTATTCCTGAAGTACCCCTGGATCTATTTGTGGAAGCTGTCCCGATTTTCAATTTCACCCCAAGCACTGATTTTGATGGAAACGGAGCTTTAGGAATCAGGTACTATTTCTAAACCTGGCAAAAGTATTATTCATCTATGGGCAGGGTAAGTACCTGCCCTTCTTTTGCCAAACTTACATTGCTTACTGAACCGGCCGCTTTTCCCTGTGCCTCTTTTTCAATAGCAGAAAGAGCTTCATCATCATTATCAGGATCGTGGTGAGTTATAACCAAATGCTCAACATTCTCCTCAATGGCAATATCCAGTATATTTTCCCAGGCAGAATGTCCCCAGTTTTTCCTGAGCTTATATTGTTCGCGTGAATATTGCCCGTCATGAATTAGAAGATCAGCTCCATGTATAAATTCCCTGAATGCTTTTAAGAATGATTCATTCTCTTCACTTTTATCGGACTTCAGTTCATTATCGGGGCAAAAAATAATACTTTTTTCTCCTGCTGTTACTTTATAAATAGCAGTAGGAACGGTGTGGGTGGCCCAAATATATTCAATAGAATAGTTTTCGAATATTTTCTTCCCGATGGGGATGGTTTCGCAATCCAAGTCGGCTTCAAGCATATCCATAGAAACCGGAAAAAAGGTGTTAGACATATGTCCTTGCAAAATTTCTTTGCATCCTATTTCTCCTTGTGGCGGCATATAGATTCTAAACCAATTACTTCCTTCATAAAAAGGTTTGAAAAAAGGGAAACCCTGAAGATGATCCCAATGGGGATGTGTTATGAAGATTCGTCCTTTTAACGCTTTTTTATCCCCGTTGATATCGTTACCTAAATTCCTCAACCCCGTGCCACAATCAAAAACCAGTAACTCTTCTGTATCAGGCAATTCAACTTGCACACAGGTAGTGTTACCCCCAAAGCCCATATTTTCTGGATTTGCACAAGGAGTAGACCCTCTTACGCCCCAAAACTTTATGTCAATACTTCTACCCAATATGGTTGTTTAATTTTTCTTTTCTGATTAAGAGCTGTTTTCATAAATATCGAACCTTAAGAAACATCAAAATAAATGTTTATATCAAATGTGTGCTTCTTAAGAACAGCCTTAAAAGTGTAAAAAAATATTGGCTAAAAAAAAGAAAGAATTTACTCTTCCTCATCACCAGCTTCAGCCGACCTCTTTAACTGGTCAATTTCTTTTTTAAGCTCCTGAAGCCGGTCTTCTTTTTGTACTATAGCTTTTTCAGCTTTATCAATTTTTTCTTGCAACTCGTCCTTCAGAGCATTTCCGCGATTTGTAGGCTTAAAATAGGTTTTAGCTTCCTGATATTGAATCATTTCACTTTCTAACTTTGAAACCTCTTTCTTCAGCTTACTGCGCTCTTTCTGGTATTTTATAATGTCTTTTCTGGCATCCGGTTCAATACCTTGGTTTGCAAGCTTTTTCTCAAGACCCAAATCTGAACCTGCTGCACGATATCGATCATAAATTACATCACAAGCTTCACGGTACTGCTTCCAGATTTTATTCTTCATTTTGATGGGTACATACCCGATATCCTTAAACTCCTGTTGAAGTTTCTTGGCTTCCTGTACCGCCACAATCGGGTCATCGTGCTTGCCCAATTCTCTGAGCTTATCAAGTATTTCTTCTTTCTTAGCCAGGTTTTCTTTCTGATCTTTTCGCTGCCCTTTAAATGCTTCACGACGTCGATCATAAAATTCATCCATAGCTCCCTTAAATTCTTTCCAGATCTTGGAAGATTTTTTTCGGGGAACAGGTCCAATCTTTTTCCATTGGCCCATTAAACTCTGCATAACCTGATGGCCTTTATCGAAGTCGTCTGTGGTTTTTACTTCGTTTGCCTTTTCAATGAGATTGTACTTTTTCTCGAGATTCTCTTCTTCTTCTTCGCGAAGCTCATCAATATTTTCGGCTTTATACTCATTAAATTTATCAGTAGCCGCTTTGAAAAGATCCCACATTTCGTTCTCATCTTTTTGCGGGAGATTGCCGGCTTTTTTCCACGCCCGGTGCAGTTTATTCACCTTTCGGGCTGCATCGGCAAGGTTGTCATTATCTACCAACGCTTCCGCTTCTTTGATCAGTTTCTTCTTTTTCTTCAGCGCCTTCTCAATAACCTCGCGATACTCTTTATCAACTTTAAACCTGATTTCATTAAAAGTATCCTGCACCTTGTTAAACCGATCCCATAAATCCTGATTCTTATCAGATGGTACCCGGCCTACTTTTCTCCACTGAGAAATAAGCTTATTAAACTGATCTTCAAGATCCTCAAAATTTGGGCTTGCTCCTTCCAGCTTTTTAACCAGCGCATCCATCTTGTCCAACAGCAAAAGCTTCAGCTCCAGGTTTTCTTCTTCTTCCTGAAGTTTTTTAACAAGCCGATCAACTTTGTGATCTTCGAATTCATCCATCAGTTCCTTAAATCGCTTATCTAAGGCTTCAACTTCCCCTTTGGGTAATAGCTTAATGTTTTCCCATTGCCCTTTAATTTTGCCAACTTGTTTGGTAGCAGTCCACTTTTTTTCACTTACGATATCTGAAAGTTCTTTAAGCAGCTCTTTCTTTTTGGCAAGATTTTCTTCCTTTTTACGATTTTGTTCTTCGTAATGCTTTCGCTTTTTCTCTTCAAAATTATCGCGCAATTCCTGGAATTCGTCAATAAGCTGTTTGGCTTTGTCGCTGGCTGACTCCGGTCCTTCGGCTACATTTTGGGCAAGATTGGCAAGTTCGGTCGTCACAAAAGCCCAGTCGGTTTGTACCACTAACTCTTTGGCGCGGTCAACAATATCCCCGTAATACGATTCCGCATCTTCTTCGGTTTGTTCATCATCGGCGTCACGGCTCTCTTCGTCAGTAACTTCATCAATTTCTTCAGTTGTTTCTGTGGACTCTTCTGCTTCAACAGACTCTTCACTCTCTTCTTCTTCGGCAGTATCAGCTACCTCTTCATCCGATTCGGTTTCAGGTTCCTCAACATCCTCTTCTATATCCGCCTCTGCCACTTTTTCAGAAGTTTCTTCCTCAGTTTCGCTATCCTTAGCAATTTCTTCCGCTGATTCTTGCTGTTCTTCAGGTTCGGAATCCTCTACATCTGCTGTTGATTCAACTTCAGCGACTGACTCTGTACTTTCATCAATTTTAGTTTCATCGGCTGATTTGTTTGAAGATTTCAACTCTTCACTTTCTACAGCGTCGGTACTAACCTCATCTGATGAATCTTGGGATTGTTCTTCGTTAGAAATTTCGTCTGTTTTCTTATCGGTGTTGTTTTGCTCCAGGTTCTCCACAGTAACCTTCCTTTCCTCGTGGTTCTTTAATATTTAACGGCTCGAAGCCTTCTCATTTAGAACAGTTAAGATAATATATCTACCCAATCTTTGGCAATCAAAAGAGAAAGGATATCAAAGTGTTTTAGATCAATTAGATAGGTACTCGCCTCTGATACCTATCAATAAAAAAAGACGCCTACTACAGCGCCTTTTGGTCTTGGTTTTCTTCACTTTACTCTTCTTTAATAAGATGTATATCCCGTTGTGGAAAAGGCATTTCAATTCCGTCCTTGTCAAATTCTTCTTTTATCTTCTCCAGGTTATCCCAAAAGAATCCCCAATAATTTTCTGTTTTTGTCCATGCCCGTGCCGACAAATCCAACGAACTGTCTCCCAGGTTAGTAAGAACAACCATTGGTGCCGGATCTTCCAGTATTCTCTCATCCTCATTCAGAACACGTAAAATGATTTCCCGGGCCTTTTTTACATCCGAATCATAGCTGATCCCTATTGGGAAAACGGCTCTTCGTGTTTCCTCGGTAGTGTAATTGGTGATCGGAGAATTAGCGAGCTGTCCGTTAGGTATAACCACCAGTTGATTATTGGGTGTTCTCAATACCGTATGTAAAATATCGATTCGTTCAACCGTTCCCGATTCACTTCCACGTTCGATAAAATCCCCTACTTTAAAGGGCTTGAAGAAGAGAATTAAAACTCCGCCTGCAAAGTTTGACAAACTACCTTGAAGCGCTAAACCAACCGCTAAACCGGCAGCACCCAATACGGCAATAAATGAGGTCATCTGAATGCCTAACATTCCCAAGGCGGTTATGTACACCATCACCTTCAACAGAATTGAAATCAGGCTTTTTAGGAATGAGACCAAGGCATCGTCAACGCTACTGCGGTTCAGCATTTTTACGGAACCCTTCACTATTAATTTGACGATCCAGAGACCTATGACTAAAGTGGCAACTGCAGCAAGTAACTTTGGACCAAAAGTGGCCACAAAGTTCATTATTTGTTCTGAACCGATGCTAAAATTTTCCATACTCTAATACCCTTTTTAATGTTATAAATTTCGATGTTCTAAGATGTATAAATTTTTTTAGTATCACCATAAAAAAAGAGGGCTCTCGCCCCCTTTGTAAAATTAAAGACTGACTTATCGTTTCAGATTTCAGCGATAATCTTTTTTACTTCATCTTTTGTTTTTCCGAGCTTCTTCTGAAGTCGTCCAAGTAATTCATCTTCTTTTCCTTCCGTGAAAGCCAAATCATCATCAGTAAGATCTGAGTACTTCTGTTTGAGTTTACCTTTTATTTCGTTCCAGTTACCTTTTATGCTTAAATCATTCATAATCTCTCTTTTTTTGGTTAATGGGAAATGGTTATTGGTTGTTGGGAAATACAGATAACTAATAACCATTAACGCTTTACTAACTACTCTTCTAAATGACTGCGTAGCATCCAAGCTGTTTTGGAGTGAACTGTTAATCGCTCGGTCAATAAATCAATAGTGGCTTCATCGTCCGCGGCATTGGCAGGCTCTAAAGCTTCTCGAGCGGTACGAATTACCTGCTCATTGGCTTGCGTTAAGCGCCGAACCATTTCCATAGCCTTGGGGCTATCAGTGTCTTCTTTGATTGAGGTAATCTCATTGAATTCTTTGAACGACCCCGGTGCCCTGAATCCAAGTGCCCGAATGCGTTCGGCAATTTCATCAATGGCTTCGGCTAATTCTGTGTACTGCTCCTCAAACTGCTCATGCAGCTGATGGAACAACTCACCGGTAACATTCCAGTGATAGTTGTGTGTTTTTAAATACAACAGGTATGAATCTGCCAACACTTTTGACAGGCCTTCTGCAATGTTCTCTCGATGTTCTTTTGAAATTCCAATATTTACTTCCATAGCTTTTACTCCATTTAGTGTTTCAATCTCCATAAGTACAATACATTTTCTTTATGAATATTCAATTAACTAAACAATAACTGTGGGCAGAGGTTCCAATACTCAAGTCTATGTTTAAAAGAATTTATGATGTACCCCATTGAAATTATCAATCAATAAAAAACCCCATCCTCTGTAAAGAGCCGGGGTTTAAAGACTTAAATAAACTTGAAGTGCTATTCTTCGAAGGTGTAAGAGTACAACCCTTTATTGGTACCTAAATACAAAATCTCTTCTCCATCTTCCATTACCGAAACCATGTCGTTTACATAC
>NZ_JAVLBQ010000046.1:0-20704 GCF_031581265.1 Gracilimonas sp. | reverse complement strand
AAGGAATTACAGGAATGGTATAGACTTCTTGAAAGCATGTCCTTTCAACGGTTGAAAAAATTTATGCAATCAGATTCGGAGCGTTCCACCCGAATGCGACAATCCTTACCTTTCTGGCCGGTTCTAACCGAAGCTGAAAGAAAAGAATTTAAATCTATGGCTGAAGAACAATGAACAGAGAGCAATTGGTACATGCGATACGATCTGCTTGCGAAGAACGGCTTGATTTGTCTAAAGAGGTTTCGGCAAGGGATAGACCGATGAACGCACAGAAAGTTAAGGTAGGCCAAAATGACACCATCTCACCGGTGAACAATAAAGTGGGTACATTAGTGGGTACAATATTTAGGAAAACTACTTATATAGCTTTTTAAGCGTATTTATAGGTTGACTGTTAATCAATTGGTCGTAGGTTCGAATCCTACCCGGGGAGCTCAAGCCTGATTCACATTAAGTGAGTCAGGTTTTTTTGTTTTTTATCTTTCTATAAAATTATTTTTCTAAGATTGTTGGAAAGGGTCCAAACTTGGATCGATAATCTTTGAAGTTATTAGTAAATGGGATGATTGTCTCAAGTTCACCTATTCAAGCAATTCAATCTTATCAATAAGCAGCTCAAAAGATTCCGGTTTTTTATTTCCAATTAGGATGATCAGTTCCTCGATGCTGTTGTGGTCAAAATCAGGGAGTTCAAGATTTCGACCTCTGAAAACAGGGTACATTTCCTGCAGTGGTATATTGACGGTTTCCCACTTCCCTGATGATGCAAACTCATAAACATAAGAATGGCGAATACGACGATTGTTTTTAACCCTGAACTGATACTTTTTTCCGTCACCTTTAATCCGAAGGCGTATATGGTTATCAGGACTCACATTCATCCGAGGAAAAGTATAGCGCAAGGATGAAAAGCCTCCATTGTTTTTGAGAGAGATCTCACCGGTATACCGGCCATGTCCTGCAGCAGTGAGTTCAAAGTTACCCGAAGATCGACCTCCCATAACGACATCATCGACAATACGCCAGTTTTGGAGGTCAGAAGAAGTAGTTAAATCTACTATGGTTTGGCTGTTCATGGTCAAAGTGATAAGGATTATTCCAATCAGGAATTTCATAAGTAAATGGCGAAAAGTTCTCATTGTTTATGAAAACATGAAAGGGGTTATTTCGTTCCATCTGCACTTAAGCAGCAGGACGCTTTTTAAGAATGAATATCAGCAATCCGGGTTTATTCAAATAATCCAATAAAGTCTTAGTAATAGGGTTAATTTTTGATTTTATTGGGGGAGGTTATATCTAACTTAGCCTATTAATGAAATAAGGAATTTAATTACAAGAATTTATGGAATATCTAATCATCGCATTAAAAGTAATTGTCGGGCTCAGTATTTTAAATGTCTGGTTGTTACGATCCGGCAAAGAAACGCAGTGGAGAGGGGGAGACGCAGGAAACCTGGAAGAGGAATTTAAAGCATACGGGTTGCCTGTTTGGTTTATGTGGGCTGTAGGCGGATTGAAGATTTTGTTTGCCTTGGGCCTTTTGGCTTCTATTTTTATTACAGAATATCCGGCACTTGAAACTTATTCCGCATTAGGCATTGCGGCTTTGATGTTTGGAGCAGTTGGTATGCACCTAAAAGTTAAAGACCCGTTAAAAAAGTCATTTCCGGCCTTCACCTTTTTAGTTCTATCTATCGCAATTGGTGTTCTATAGATCACGGAGAACCAACAACAGGTACTTGTAAGCGAGATAGCCGTTTAGCATCATGAAGAAAAATGAGGGGAGAGTCTGATTTAAGGAATCTCCCACCCTTAAGCGTGTGCCGAAAGCGACTAGCATCATGAAGCATAAACCGGCTGCTGACAGAAAACCCACTATGCTGAAGTAAAGTCCCGCTATGAGACTGCAGGCACCTATAAGTTGGGATATTCCTGTCAGTTTCCTTAATCCGTCTCCCATGCCGTACCGATGAAATTCTTCTTTCATGAAGGGGGATCGCAGACATTGCATTCCATAGATCAGAAAGAATCCTGCGATAGCAACAGTGAGGAAAAATATAGAGTCGGACAATCAGCTTCCGGTTAAAAAAAGAACGGTAAGGACAAATGAAAATCAAAAACAATATCTGTATAAGCTTTCGTTCGTTTTGGGGTGAAGTGTTGGCCTTTAAGAAAGAGTGGCAAAATTCAAACAGGGAATACTTAAATATTTTCACAAATAAGCAGCTAATTTAAAGACCGAAATCACATCAGTAAATAACAAAACTACAACTAATAGAGTAACAATAATTAAGCTGTATAAAACAACGGTGAGGAGAAGATATAGTGCTTTATTATCACGGTTATTTTGGGCTATATCGAAAGCTGTTATGTAGAAAGACAAGTACCAAATCAATAAAAATGCGACTGCAAAACCAAGTGTAAATAAATGACCTGCACCGGCTGTAAAGAGTGTCAACATGATGGTTACAATGATGTAGTCGATGTAGAAAATACCGGAGTAAAGATTTAGTGTTTGGCTAAAATGAGTCAAGTTTTTTGCCGGTAAATGCAGCCATATCAAAGCTAAAAGTTGGAATACGAGAGTAATCCCAAAACCAAATACAAAAAATGAATAATAATTTTGGACTGTAAGGGAAAGCCATGGAAAGTAATGGAATATAGCTTCTATCCCAAGATCACTGAATAACAGATGAGAGGCCATGAAGAAAACGAGTCCCCCAAAAATAGCATGGGTAATCATTTGAAGGATACCCCCTGCAACGGCCCGTTCGCGATACCCTAAAATATCATCCACAAAAAACCGGTGGGCAAAAAAGTACCTGATAATTACTGATCGAACGTATGGAAGAAATCGGATTTGAAGGGTAAGTGATGCCCATAAGAAAATGAATATGAGAACCATCCAGTTTGCCTTAAGAAGAGTTGTTTCTTTGGTATTGGGATGGGGTAACATCCAGTTACCGGATGCAGTAAATTCTTTCAGAGCGGTTTCGATCTCAGGAAAATCATTAGTGGCTTCAAGCAGCCAATTGGAATTAATAATTTGGATTTTATCTTGACCATTTTCCGACATGAAGTCAGAAAAATCCTTTAAATCCGATCTTTGATATTCACTATCATCAAAATATACAGCAAAAGGATTTTCAGGGGAAGAAAGCCAATACCAATTCTGATTTTGGACGAAGTAAAAGGGTGTATCAATCTCCTGAACTGCAGTACTAAGAATAGAATTAACCGAGGGAAGAAAATCAGGATGATCGGTTTGGCTGTGGGTTACCACTCCAATTCCCGATACATTAGCGTAAGAACTGTATTCTCTTCCCAGTTCAGTGATTGTTGTACGGAGTGATGACCTTTGCTGTTGAAGCCCCGAAACCGTTAAGAATTTCTGCGGAGATCGAATCAAAAATGAAAAACTGCTGTCCCTGAGAAGAGGTTTGATTTCTTCGCTGACCGGGTATGGTATTTCGATATGGGTAACTCCAAGAGTTTTAAATGCACCCAGTTCTATTTGTGCAGAATAAGTATCACCAGGAACTTCCCATACAATACCCACTTCTGATTGTTGAGCATTGCTTAAAGTGAAAAATCCTGCCCAAAAACTAAGACAGATTGCCATAAGATATGTGGCCTTCTTTTTCACTTATGCTGCAACTTCAGCACCGTAATATTCGGTCAGGGTCGTTTTTTTGATGGGGCGGGCAATCAATGTTGCAGAAGTAGCTTTCGTTACTTCAACTTCTACATAATCGCCGGGTTCGAAATCTTTGCGATCGAATACACACATTTTGTTGGTATCGGTTCTGCCACTCATTTGTTCATCAGAGCGCTTACTGGTTCCTTCTACAAGGACCACATGACGATTACCAATTTCATCTTGATTTCGTCGCTCCTGAATTTCCATTTGCTGCTGAATGATTTCAGTAAGTCGGCGTTTTTTTACATCCTCGGGCACATTATCCTCAAATTTGCGAGCGGCTAAAGTACGATCCCTTTCAGAGTATGCAAACATATAAGCCAGATCATATTCCACTTCAGCCATCAAGGTAAGCGTTTGCTGATGTTCTTCTTCAGTTTCATCACAAAATCCTGCAATAATATCAGTTGAAAGAGAGACGCCGGGAATGATGGATTTCATTTTCTCAATCAGCTCGAGGTATCCTTCCCGGGTGTAAGGCCGGCGCATGCGCTCCAGCATGGTATCACTACCGGCCTGTGCTGGAATATGAATGTAATTGCAAAGGTTTGGACGTTCTGCAATCAGGTTTAACAAATCATCCGGGAAATCTTTCGGATGGGGCGAGGAGAATCGGAATCGCATCTCGGGATCAACTTTACTGGCTTCATCCATCAATTTCGTGAAAGTGTTTTCACCGTCAAGGTAGGAGTTTACATTCTGTCCCAGTAAGGTCACTTCTTTATAGCCTTCATCGGAAAGTTGTTTGATTTCCCGTAAAATTGATTCCATTGGACGACTGCGTTCCCGTCCGCGGGTAAACGGCACTACACAAAATGCACACATGTTATCACAGCCACGCATAATAGAAACAAAGGCATTAACGCCATTTCCGGTCGTACGAACGGGAGCGATATCGGCGTAGGTTTCTTCCAGAGAAAGGAGAACATTGACGGCTTTGCGTCCATCTTCCACTTCTTGTAGGAGGTTAGGGATATCACGGTAAGCATCGGGGCCTACAACGATATCAACCAAGTGTTCCTGCTCAATAATTTTATCTTTTATGCGCTCGGCCATACAGCCTAACACACCCACCGTCATTTCTCCTTTTTCCTTTTTGATGGAGCGGAGTTCTTTGAGTCGATTCCAGACCTTGGTTTCGGCATTTTCCCGAATGGAGCAGGTGTTAACCAGTACCACATCGGCTTGTTCTGCTTGGTGGACGGGCTTCATACCTTCTTCCAAAAGGATAGAATTTACGATTTCAGAATCCGCAAAATTCATTTGGCAACCGTAAGTCTCTATGTAAAACGTTTTGTCAGTCACTACGCTAAAATATTTTTTGAATGAATATAAAAGTACAAATTATTCCTCTTCAGGACTATCAGGCCAAACCTCGGGATGATCTCTCCAACTCGAAAGCAGGTCTAAATCATCACCGGTTATAATTCCTTTTTCCACTGCTACATTAACCAATGTTTTGTAATCGGTAAGGGTGTAAACGGGAACATCAATGTCTGAAAATCTTTGTGTGGCTTTGTCAAAACCGTAGGTAAAAATAGATAATACAGCTTCAACATTAGCTCCCACAAACTGCAGGGCTTCTACCACAGAAATGGCAGAGCCACCGGTAGAAATTAAGTCTTCAATAACCACCGTTGATTCACCTTTTTTAACACCACCTTCAATCTGATTACCCATACCATGTGCTTTGGCTTTAGCCCGCACATAAGCCATTGGTTTGTTCAAATTAGCTGAGACCCAGGCAGCGTGTGGGATTCCGGCGGTGGCTGTGCCCGTTACAACATCAATATCATTAAACTTTTTTTCAATGATTTCGGTGAATTCATTTTCAATTTCATTCCTGATCTCAGGATAACGCAGCGTTAACCGATTGTCACAATATATAGGCGAATTCCATCCGGAAGTCCATGTAAATGGGTCGTTAGGCCGTAAAACCACGGCATTAATATCAAGCAGGTGAGCCGCAAGCTCACGGGCAAATGAAGTGTTAAGTATCATAAATTATTTAATTCTGTTATTGGTACCGCTGCGATGAGTAAATTTCTATATCATCCCAAATAAATTTGGCCACACAAAAATAAGGGTTTTTAAGCACATTAGCGCATATAATCCTGCTAATAAATCATCCCCTAAAATTCCGATCGTACCTTCCTTGTTTTGGATCTTATTTATCCCGAATGGTTTAATAATATCGAAGATTCTGAAGAGAATAAACCCTGCTAATAATATGATAATATCCGAGTGGATATTTCCTGTGAAGGTAATGGCTGTAAATGTGAGGCTTTGCCCCGCCCATTCGTCAATAACCATTCGTTGAGGATCTTTTCCGTATTCTTCTTCAAAATGTGGAGCCGTCCAAAATGAAATGAGGATAGCCAATATCATCAGCAAGAGTAAAAGAAGATATACTTCTAAATAAATAATCCCGAAAATGATCAGTAACGCTGCTAAACTACCCGCTGTACCGGGAGCATAGGGAGAAAGTCCGGAATAAAAGCCGGTACCTAAAAAATCTTTTAACCTCTTCATGATGTTGAAGACTGACTATTAATGATCTTTCGGTTCACCCAAAAATATTCAATACCGGAGTAGAGAGTGAGTCCGGTTACAAAAAGCATGGCATAATACAGGTAACCGGTGTTGAAGAATTGCATAGCAACACCAGAAAATTCGATGTCGGCCTGTTTAAATACTCCAATAAGAAGCACAGTATATAAAAAGATCATTTGCACCAAGGTTTTCGCTTTGGCGGTAACCCGGGTTTCCATGCTTATGTTTTTCTTGCCGGCATAAAGACGAAGTCCGGTGACTGCTATATCCCGAGAAACAATTACAATAACTGCCCACCATGGGAATTGTGTAGTATCTAAGAAAGGCAGGCAGAGAAAGCCTGCGAAAGTTAAAAATTTATCGGCAAGAGGATCTAAAAACACCCCAAATTCACTTTCCAACTTATAATAGCGGGCAATTTTCCCGTCGAAATAATCAGTCAAAGCGGCTACTGCAAATACGGCGATACTCAATGAGCGCCATATCAGTTCGTCCTGAATGTACATGAACAGAAAGACAGGGGCTAATATCATCCTTAAGCCACTGAGTATGTTGGGGATATTTTTCATGAAAAATTTTAAAGAAATTTCTACACCAAACTTACGGATGAATTCAATTCATAACACAAACGAATTTCATTGATAAGCGCAAGTTACAAGCTGAAAGGTTCAAGTGAATATTAAAGGCCTTGCACCTCGAACCTAAAACCTTGTACCTCTGCTTACTTGAAATAGCTGTGGAAATTGGGTGGCTTAATGTAGAATTTATGCCCCATGAAAGCACAGATCATCTCTATTGGCAATGAACTTCTTATTGGTGATACCGTTAATACCAATGCATCCTGGCTGGGTGAATTTTTAACCGGGCTGGGATTCACCGTTACCCGGGTGCATACCATTTCAGATGGATTACAGATTATAAAAGATACTCTTAACCAAGCCATTTCAGAGTCTGATTTAATTATCTGTACCGGAGGATTAGGTCCAACGCATGATGATATGACCAAAAAGGCGGTAGCAGAGCTGTTTGATGTAGGGTACAAACTTGATGAACAGACTTTGGAGTATGTAAAGTCAATGTTCAAGAAAAGAAATATCCCATTTTCAAAATCAAATTACAGCCAGGCTGAAGTTCCTGAAAACGCAGAGGTTCTTTTCAATAAAGCCGGCACAGCTCCGGGCATGTGGTTTAATGAAGATTGTTGTATTGCCGTACTTCCGGGCGTGCCTTACGAGATGAAGTACCTGATGGAGAAAAAGGTGTCTGAAAAATTGCGCGAAGTTTTTGGTGATATTGGATACGTGTATTCCCATTATATAAAAACAGCCGGGATTGGTGAGAGTACACTGAGCGATGAGGTGTTAGGCGATTTATCTAATCATTTCCAAAATGGAGTGAGTTTGGCTTATCTGCCGGCAGCCGGAGGAGTAACATTGAGGCTCAACGGACACGGAAGTACGAAAGAAGAGGCTAAGCAGTATGTGCAGGCATTAAAGGATATCATCTATCAAAAGGCGGGAAAATATATTTATGGGGAGGGAAAAGATTATTCCATCAGTGAGGCTGTTGGTAAGCTTTTAAAAGAACAGGGAATTCGCATTTCGGTAGCTGAAAGTTGTACCGGGGGATTGATTGCAAACACCTTTACAGATGTACCCGGAAGCAGTAATTATTTTAAGGGTGGCATAATTTCGTATGCCAATGAGGTGAAAGTAAATCAACTCGGGGTATCTGAGAAGGATTTAGTCGGAGTTGGTGCAGTGAGTAAAGAGGTAGCTCTCCAAATGGCAAAAGGAGTGGCAGAACGATTGGGTACCGAAATTGGAATCTCAACCACGGGAATTGCAGGACCGGGTGGAGGCACGGAGGAAAAACCGGTCGGAACAGTATGGATGGGTTTCTACAAAAAAGGAGAGGAACATTTTGCCATTAAAGCGATGTTTACTAAAGATCGTTTGATTAACAAAGAACGAACAAAAATGGTACTATTGGAAGCGACACGTCGTATCTTAGCGGGTATAGAAGAAATGCCCTATGATCTTAAAAAACAGCTTTCTTGAGAATATTCATCATTCTACATATTGCTTTATGGTTGTTGCCATGCCTGATTTTTGCTCAGGATGCAGATTCATTGCGAACCGACTCACTTAGAACAGAACTACCCCTTGGCGGGTTTGAAGAACAGGCAGATACCTTAGCCCAAGAAGATCAGCCGGAGCCTGGACAGGTGACTCCGTGGAAAGAAACACATGGACTTAGAGCAGAAGCTGTAACCAACGACAGCCTCCTTAGATGGCAAATATGGCCAAATTGGGGAGATCTTTTTGCTTACCGTAGGGATGTTATTTCTTTCCGGCAGGGGACTATAGGCAGGCTCGATGCTTTTCATATCAACGGTTTTCAACCCTACGAGCAAGACATAAGTCTGGAGGGTATTTCTTTGAACAACCCCATCACGGGACTGCCAAATTATAATTTAGTTCCACATCGTAAAATTGGATTAGCTACGGAAACCTTGTCCGGGAATTATGAATCAGATTTACAAATCAGAGACTATTACCTCACCAAACCAAGGAGTTACCTCAATTATGATGAAGCCGGTGGATCTTACAGAAATCTTGAGTTCTTAGTTTCTCAGAATTTTACCGAACAGACGAATGTCGAGATTTCCTACTGGGATCGCAGAGGAGGATCTTATTATCCCAGAAGTAAAGTAGAGGGAAATCAGATTGTAGCCCGTGCGTATCACCATTTGAGTGAACGGTTGCTACTCAGAGGATTGCTTGTGAGTAATCAACTGACGAATGAGGAACCATTTGGATACAATATTGGTGATCCTGCACAATTTCCTTTTAGTGAATTTAACTCAACACCTCTTGTTTCATCGGCGGAATCTGAATTTAACCGGCGGGATATTAAGTTGGGTCTTTATCACCGGAAAAACGAACATGAATCTGAAAATGCAGGCATTGAACTATTTCACACCAAAAACGAATATGATTTAACTTTTAGTGGAGATACTCTTTCCAGATATATAAACTCATATGGCGCAAATCTATTCAAAAAAATTGACTGGAAAGGCTTCAATTTTGAAGGAGAATTGAAGGCTACACAACATTCGTCTCCCAATAGAAGTCCAGTTGAACTAACAAAATGGTCAGAAGTGGACGTTGGTGCAGCATTGGAGTACGAATTATTTGATGAAATGACTTTATTTGGAAGCACCAAGTTATCAAACCGAAGTGATGACAAAAATGGATATGATGTAACCGGAGGAGCACGCTTAGAACTATTGAGTCGTTTGGGGATTGAAGGAAGTGTCTCCAGAACAAGCCACATACCCACGATACAATCATTGTATTGGCAATCAAGCAATTACAGAGGAAACGAGAGCTTAGAAAATGAGGAAAGTGTTTCTATGTTGGCAAAGCTTGATCTGCGTTTAACTTCCTCTTTAACTTTTGGTGCAAAAGGACGATTTAAGATTGCCAGTAATTCCACTCATTTGACGCAAGACAGTACGTTCACCAACAGCTCAGATTATGAGCAACTTTCGGCAACAGTTTTTGGGAAATTTGAAAATAACCTGCTTGAAATTGAAAGTTCGGGAACGGTCCAAGATGTAAGCTATTCTGATGTAAATGCAGCCAATGCCGATTTAAATCATTTAGACAGGATAGTATGGATACGAAATTCAGCATTTGTAAAAGGGTATGTTTTTGATCGCGCTGCTTATCTGAAATTAGGGGTAAAAACCTTATTATCCCCATTCTATTACAGTGCCCGAACATTCAATACGGAGTTGGGTTATTGGCAGGGAAACAGTACCTACCAAGAACTTCCTCCTTTTTTCAGATTAGATGGAGAATTATCGGCCAGGGTGAGAGGAATTATGGTAGTGTTGCGATATGAAAATGCACTTGATGGATTTGGTCAGGCAGGCTACTTTGAAGCGGCCGGATTTCCGATGCCGCCACGTCGATTAATAGTAGGAATCAGAGCACAATTTAGAAACTAATATGAGTATAAAATACATTTTAAGAGAAGGTTATACCGGTATTAAGCGTACCAAACTTGCAGCTACTACGTCCATTTTCTCGCTCTTTATTGCCGTATTGTTGTTGGGTTTGCTTACCCGAATTGGTTTTAATGTGTATAGTCAGGCAATGTCTATAAAAGACTTGATTGAAGTTGAGGTCTTTCTTTTTGATGTAGATGAACGGACCACCAATCAAATTCGTCAGCAGCTGGAGCAGGAAGAGCTGGTACAGGATATCACCTACATCTCTAAAGACAGTGCATCAGCTGTGATGCGCAGAGAATTTGGTGCTGGTGTGGAAGATTTGGCTGAATTGAATTTTTTACCGGCTTCCTTTCGTCTGGGAGTAGATACAGAAGCGGGGGCAGAACAAATTGAGACGTTAGCATCCCGGTTAGGAAATATACGGGGGGTGGATGAGGTGGTATACAATTCTGCGTTATTGCGGGTGATGGAGTCTAATCTGAATACCTTCACACTGGTGGGTGGAGGTATTGGCTTTTTAATACTGTTAGCGGCGTTGATCTTAGTGTATAACACTATCAGGCTTACCATTTATGCCAAACGTGATTTAATTCGTGCTATGAAACTGGTAGGAGCTACCAACAAGTTTATTCGAAGTCCTTTTATAGTAGAGGGAATATTACAAGGAGTGATAGCAGGTACTTTAGCTGTGTTGAGTGTCTTTTTAATTTTCGAATTTGCTATCTCGTTTTACATCGCCGACTTAGGGGCATTAGAATGGCCATTCGGAAGATGGTATTTTCTTTCGGCTGCCATGCTGGTTCTTTCCATTCTAATGGGATGGTGGGGCAGTAGATGGGCCGCTCGCAGGTTTATCAAGGAAACCTATATCTCCGGCAGTTAAAGCGGCTGTACGCTAAATAGCGACTTTACTGTCAGATTCTTGTCTTTTTTTGCAAGTTTCCTTATCGGTGCAGGTGCCAAAAAAGTGCAGTGAGTGCCCGTCAATATCCATGTCGTGAATCTCAGAAAGCATCCGCTGAATTTCACCTATGCGCGGATCACAAAATTCAAGCACGTGGCCGCATTCCCGGCATATAATGTGGTCGTGCTGTTGATAAGCATAAGCACGTTCGTAGTAATACTGGCTTTTACCAAACTGTTGGCGCTGAACTAAACCGCACTCAACCAATAAATCCAGTGTATTATAAACTGTTGCCCGAGAAACACGGGTTCCGTTTTCTTTCATTCGGAAGAAGATATCATCGGCATCAAAATGTCCATCTGCAGTATAGATTTCTTCCAATACCATAAAACGCTCAGGGGTTTGCCTTTGATTGCGTTCTTTTAAGTATGAACGAAATATTTCCTTTACTAAATTTACTGTATCTTCGTGTGCTGGATGCGCCATAATGTTCAATTTGTTTGCCTAAATATACGAGTTGAAAGTTCCTTATGAAATGCGTGCTTTTGATTACAAGAATATTATATTTCCAGCGGATTACTATTTGGAATAAATCAGCAAATTATGCCTACAATTGTCCCATTTGAAACATTGCCGGAACTTTTTATCAACCTTTCGAAGAAATACAAAGGAGCTGGTAAAAAACCCTTCCATTATAAACCCACCACCGATGCGGATTATCAACCCATAGATTGGGATCAAGTGACCGATGATGTGTATTCATTGGCCGCCTACCTTATTGAAAGGGGGATTGAAAAAGGAGACCGTGTTGGAATTCTGAGCGAAAATCGGTACGAATGGGCGGTTGTTGACTTGGCTATTCAGTTGGTAGGAGGAATTAATGTGTCGTTATATACTACTTTACCACCCAGCCAAAGTGCCTATATCTTAAATGATTCCGGCGCTAAAATATTTTTCGTTTCTACAGGATTTCAGCTCAAAAAAGCTGTTGAAATATTCGATGAATGTGAGGCAGTGAAAGAAGTTGTGGCTTTTGATGAGCCAAAGTTAGAGCATCTGCAGGAAGAAAAGTATGTGCGCATGTTTGATGATGTGTTACTTGAAGGTGGTAAACATTTAGAAGATCATAAACAGACAATTAAAGACCGGGTTAAGGCTGTAGAACCGGATGACGTAGCCACCTTAATTTATACCTCAGGTACCACGGGAAAACCCAAAGGAGCTATGTTAACACACAATAATATTGTGAGTAATGTAAAGGCAGCAACGCAGCATATTTATTGGGATGATAACGACCGGTTACTTTCCTTTTTACCGCTATGTCACTCGTTTGAGCGAACGGCAGGATATTACGCTATGATTTCGAGTGGAGTTGAAATTTACTATGCAGAAAGTGTAGATACGGTTTCAAAAAATATGCCGGAAGCTAAGCCTACCATCATGATTAGCGTACCTCGATTGTTTGAGAAGATGTACAACTTAATCGTCAAAAGTGTAGAAGAGGGCAGCGATACCAAGAAAAAAATATTCAACTGGGCTGTGGAAACCGGGCGTAAATATTCAGAAGGGAAGCGTGGGTTGGTTACTCTGCAAAAGAAAATAGCAGATAAATTGGTGTTTGATAAGCTTAAAGAACGGACCGGGGGGCATGTTCGATTATTTGTGTCAGGTGGAGCAGCTCTTCCTCCTGAAATTGATACTTTTTTCCAATGTGCAGGAATGAATATCCTACAAGGATATGGGTTGACGGAAACTTCGCCCGTAATGGCTGCCAATAAACCGGGACAGGAGAAAGTTGGTGTGGTAGGGACAATCATACAAGGAGTGACGGTAGGTATTAAAAGCTTGGAAAATGGAGAACTGTTAGCTGAAATAAGTGGGGAAGATTACCCGACAGATAAAAGCTCAGAAGCCGGGGAAATTCTTTGTAAAGGGCCTAACGTGATGAAAGGGTACTGGAATAATGAGGAGGCCACTAAAGAGATGATAGACGACGATGGATGGCTTCATACGGGGGATGTAGGAAAGTTTGATGAAGGTTTTTTGAAGATAACGGACCGAATTAAGCATATGATTGTAAATGCAGGTGGTAAAAATATCTATCCCGGTCCGATAGAGGATCTTTTCAAAACCAGTAAATGGATTGATCAAATCGTAGTGGTTGGAGAAGCACAAAATTATATGGCGGCTATCATAGTACCGGATTTTGAAGTTTTGGAGAAATTTGCCAAAGAGAAGGGCTTGAGCTTTAGCAACAATGAAGAACTTATCGACCATGATGAGGTCAGAGATATTTATAAGAAAGAACTGAGATCCTTTTCCAAGGATTTGGCCTCTCACGAAAAAATCCGGGATTTCAGATTGGTTCCCAATGAATTTACCGTTGAAACAGGAGAAATCACCCCAACCTTAAAGGTTAAGAGAAGGGTTATAGCTGATAAATATGGCCACCTAATTGATGATATTTTTGAAGATGATTAAGGGGTGAGAAATACTATTAGCAGATTGGGTTGGAATAACCAATAACCAATAATCAATTTTCAATAATCTGCGGAATCCTTTAATCCGATTAATTAGTGGTTCTTATTCACTCATCTTGCGACAATATATATTTATAGCCACTCTACAAATTAGCAAAAGAGTTCCTTTCCCCTTTCTTTTGTACCGACAAAAGAAACATCCCGCATCCGCGGGACTAAAAGAAATCAATGCCCCTTCACCGGGCTTGCTTGTAATTTTAGTGCCATGCGGTTTGATTTCTTTCTTAACGTTCTGTCAGCTTCCCTAAAATTCGTCCGTTTCTTAACGCATTTTTTTCTAAGGCTGAATAACTTTATTACTTTTATACCTTATGAGGTATTCCAGTACAATAGCTATAGGTTTCAACCATGAAGGTGGGGGTTTAGGGAGACCAAATTTAAAATTGGTAAAAAAGAATTATAAAAAAAGGCCTCATTGAGGCCTTTAGTGTAAATATTAAAATTTAGTTGGAAAAAAGTGTAGCGGTAAATTAGTTATCCTCTAAATTTCCAAAAGTTGAAGCATCGGCTTTACCGCTGGCAATATCTTCTAAGCGCTTAACAGCGGGCCATAAAGTCATTGCCTTATCGAGAGTATTGTCAATAACATCATTGATAACCGGATAGAAATATTTGATTCCCCAAATTTGTCGAGCCAATTCTGCTTTCATTCTTCCCTCAAGAAGCCAGGATACTTCTTCAAAATGACCTGAAGGAACGAACAGTGAATCATTCCTAAACGAAGGAGAGTCAACAGTGTCAGCGACAAACATACCTCGATCTAACAACATTGATTTCACATCACTAAGCTGATTTTGATCCCATTCATAATTTTCTCTGAAGTTCTGAAAATCATCTTCCCATTCTGCTCTGAATTGTTCGTTGTTTTCATCCAAAAATGAACGAACATAATCAAAAGCAACACGCTCTCTTATGGCAAAGTTAAAAACGTAGGCTGATGTTGTAGTATCATTTGGTACAATGTAATCAGGAACAATACCACCGCCACCGTAAACAGTACGACCGGCATCGGTACTGTATTTTAGAGAATCAGGGACATGATTTATGAATTCAGAGGCGTCATTCATAGCATCATCACGCCGGTAAATTTCATAAGCGTATTCTTCACCTCCTTCTACAAATGGTTTTTGAATCATACGTCCGGAAGGTGTGTAATAGCGAGAAATGGTAACACGAATACTGCTTTTGTCAACCAACTCATACTGTTGCTGCACCAAGCCTTTACCGAAAGTACGCTTCCCCACAACCAAACCACGGTCATGATCTTGGATGGCTCCACTCACAATTTCGCTGGCAGAAGCAGATCCCTGGTTCACAAGGACGATAACCGGTTTGTCTTTAAAGGTTCCGTCTCGACGTGAAAAATACTCTCCGTTAAATCTCTCATGCTTACTTTTAGTGGAAACAAGTTCGGTGCCCTGTGGAAAAAATTCTTCAGCAATAGCTATAGCCTGACTTAAATATCCTCCCGGATTTTCCCTAAGATCTAAAACCAATCGCTCCATGCCTTTTCCTTTGAGATCTTCAGCGGCATCCATAAATTCGTCATGAGTAGTAGCTGCAAACCGGTTTATTTTGATGTAACCCGTTTTGTCATCAAGCATGTAAGCTGCATCAAGGGTGTACAATGGAATATCATCTCGAACAATGGTGAAGTTGATAGGTTGCTTTTCGCCCGGTCGTTTGATGGTTACATCAACTTCAGTTCCTTTTTCTCCTCTGAGTCGTTTTAATACCATCTCATTGGTAAACCCAACAGAGGAGGTATCTTCAATTTGAATGATGCGATCTCCGGAACGGATTCCCAATTGCTCACTGGGGCCTCCTGAGATAGCTGAAATAACGGTTATAGTATCTTGAATAATCTGAAACTGTACGCCAATACCCTGGAATTTTCCGGCAAATTCAGCCTGAATCTGCTCATTATCTTCTGGTTCAATATAAATGGAGTGAGGATCTAATGTTGAGAACATTCCCCGGATGGCATGTTCCGTAAGCTTGGTCATGTTTTCATCGGGACTATTATTGCTTATGTATAGATAAGCTTTTTCAAAATTGGTGAAGGAATCTCGTATAGAATTAATCTCAATATCCTGAAAAGCAGTATCAATAGTTGTTTCCGCTATTTGAAGTGTGGAATCTTCGAGGTTATCAACCATATAGCGGATACTTGCTTTATACATTTCGGGAATATCCGGCTCGCCAAAATAATTAGAGACAATACTGCGCTGTGCCTGATGATATTTGGTAAGGTTCTGGGTATCATCATCACCGGACTGAAGAACCGGATCAATACCTGTAAAACGGAGGGCAGAGAGTATTAATAGGATTAATAAATTGGGGTAGATTATTTTTTTCAAATGCATAAAAAACATTGTTTGTCTATAGAGTGTACGTATTTGATACCGACGTCAGATTCAGAGTTACGATAACACAACGATTGTAACAATAATAGTAGTATTGAACAATCCTTAAATGTTAAAATAATAACGAACCGAAAGTTCCTTCAGTTCATCAACACCAAAGGAATTTTCGATTTTTTGTTACAATATGTAATGGCTCAGATCTTTGTCTTTTACAATATCGGTAAGTTGCTTGTCTACATATTCTTTGTCGATGGTAATTTCACCGGAACTGATATCATCTGGAACCGCGAAAAGCAGTTCATCAAATAAGGATGACATGATGGTATGAAGCCGGCGCGCCCCGATATTTTCGACGGAAGTGTTCACTTCAGCGGCAATACGGGCAATTTCTTTAATAGCATCTTCCGTAAAATCAATTTGAACTCCCTCACTGTCCAGCATTGCGATATACTGTTTTGTGAGAGCGTTCTTAGGTTTCGAAAGAATATCGATAAAATCATCTTCGGTAAGTGAATTCAATTCAACCCTGATTGGAAAACGTCCCTGAAGTTCGGGTATCATATCAGAAGGTTTGGATACATGAAATGCTCCGGAACCAATAAAAAGGATATGGTCTGTATTCACGATACCGTGCTTGGTATTTACAGCACTGCCTTCAACGATTGGGAGGAGGTCGCGCTGAACCCCTTGTCGGCTGACATCAGCACCGCCTTTGCCGCCACTGTTAGATGAAGACTCGGCGATTTTGTCAATTTCGTCAATAAAGACGATTCCTTGTTTTTGAACTCGCTCTAAAGCTTCCTGAACAGCAGACTCATGATCAATCAGTTTTTCTGCTTCTTCCTCAGTTAATAACTCCCGTGCTTCACTGATAGGTACTTTTCGCTTAGACTTTTTATTTCCTTTGCCAATATTTCCCAGCATATCCTGTAGATTGATTCCCATCTCTTCCATGCCTTGGGGACCAAAAACCTGCATCATAGGGTTTTTGCTTGATTTTACTTCAATCTCAATTTCCCGGTTTTCGAGTTCGCCGTTGCGAAGTTTTTCCCGAAAGCGTTCACGGGTTCGTTCATTAAGCTCAGCGTCACTTGCATCCTGGGGATTGAAATTTTCTCCGGAAGTGCTGCTTCCTTTGAAACCAACACCGGTTTTTTTGACGGGTGGAATCAGGATATCAAGAATTCTTTTTTCAGCATTTTCAGCTGCTTTTTCTTTCACTCGATCCTGCATTTCCTGCTTTACCATACTGATGGCTACATCCGTCAAATCCCGAATCATTGATTCAACATCGCGACCAACATACCCAACTTCGGTAAATTTTGAAGCCTCTACTTTCATAAATGGAGCATGAGCAAGCCGTGCAAGCCGGCGGGCAATCTCAGTTTTACCAACACCGGTAGGCCCGATTAGTAAGATATTATTAGGTACAATTTCTTCCCGGATTTCTTCATCTGCATTAAGACGTCTCCAGCGATTTCTTAGGGCAATGGATACAGATCTTTTAGCTGAATTCTGTCCGACTATGTATTTGTTGAGCTCAGCTACAATTTGCTGAGGGGTTAAATTCTTTTCTTCAATAGGTTGCATATCAATCTTCAATTTCTAAAACAGTAATATTATGATTGGTGTAAATGTCAATATCAGCGGCAATGTGCAGGGCATCTTTAACAATATCTTGGGCGGAAAGTCCTGATGAATGTTTTACCATTGCACGGGCTGCAGAAAGGGCATAAGAGCCTCCACTGCCAATAGCTGCGATTTCATCATCCGGTTCAATAACGTCTCCTTGTCCGGATATCACCAATGCTTTTTCATTATTCATGACCACAAGCAAAGCCTGAAGTTTTTGCAAAAATTTATCTTTACGCCATTCTTTAGCTAATTCAACAGCGGCTCGTTCCATACTGCCGTTATACTCGTTTAGCTTTTCCTCATATTTTTCGAAGAGGGTGAAGGCATCGGCAGTTGAGCCTGCAAAACCGGCTAATATTTTACCTTCATATAGTTTTCGCACTTTCTTGACGGTGCTTTTCATGACAGTCTTATCCATCGTGGCCTGTCCGTCGCTGCCAATAGCAGCTTTACCGTTATGGATGACCCCCACAACGGTAGTTGCATGTAATTCTGATAAACTCATAAATATTTTTTTGTGAAAAGGTTACAAATCAGGGTACAAAAACCAAGCCAAGCATTAATTTGCAGACTTATAATACTTGGAATTTCCCCGTCCGTTCGATTTGTCATTATTACCTGACGATCTGCTCGAAGATCTGCGCTCTTTTTTGGAGATGTCGAGGCCATCTTTATTTCCTTTTCCGCTTTCAAGTTCAATCAGCTCTCCTTCACGATCCAGTACTTCCTCTATCGACTCATCTCTCATTACAATATCAGTAATATCGATATCGGAGCCGACGAGGGTGGCTCGGAATTCATTCATAGATACGGTTTCGTCTCCAATCAAAGAGATCTTTATACGGTATTTAGCCATCCATTTCCATCGGGTACTGAACATCCCTTTGGTAAGCACAGATTTCAGGTACGGATTAACATAAAGATCAACGGCGCGGTAACTTGTGTTGTGCTTGAATTTACTTAACCAAGTTTCAAGATCAGTCAGAATGGTGTCTTCAGTTACCACATTTCCAGAGCCACCACATACCGGGCAAACTTTGGAAACGGAGTTTACTACACTTGGACGAATTCGCTGGCGGGTGATTTGAACAAGTCCAAAGTCACTCATACCAATTACATTTGTTTTGGCAGGATCTTTGACGAACTCCTTTTTAAGCTCATCGTAAATCTTCTTGCGGTTTTTATCGTTACGCAGGTCAATGAAGTCAACCACAATAATTCCACCTATATCTCTCAGGCGTAACTGCTTAGCAATTTCACGAGCAGCTTCAAGGTTGGTTTTGAGCGAGTTATCCTCTTGATTCTTTTTAGCCGCATAAGGACCGGAGTTTACATCCACTACATACATAGCCTCAGTTTGCTCAAAAATCAGGTAACCACCCGATTTCATTCTTACCCGTGGACTAAATATTGAATTTACGTCATGAGCAATTTTCATATAATCGAAAATATGCTCTCTGCCCTTATAAAGCTCGACATTGGGAACCATTTGCGGTGCAATCTGACTCACATATGATTTAATCTGCCGGTACATTTCCGGATCATCAATCAATACACGATCATAGTTTTTAGCAAAAAGATCCCTGATAAGACTTTCTGTCATATTTAGATCCCGGTAAAGCAGGGCAGGAGGTTTGGCTTCATCAAGTTTGTCGACAATTTTCTCCCATTTCAGCAATACATTGCGGAGATCTTCTTCAAGGGCTTTTTCATCTTGTCCTTTAGCAACCGTTCGTACAATCACTCCAAAACCATCAGGCACCATATTGTTAAGGATGCCTTTGAGACGACGACGTTCTTTGTAATGCCCGATTTTCTTGGAAACAGCAATATAGTCGCCCATAGGAATAAGTACCAAAAAGCGCCCGGCAATAGTGATATCGGTAGAAATTCTCGGTCCTTTGGAGCCAATGGGTTCTTTAACAATCTGAACCAACAGCTTTTGACCGGTTCTGAGCATTTTTCCGGCAAGTATTTGCTTTTGGACGTTAGAGAGATTGTCCTTATTGGCTATATCTTTTTTAGCCTCATTAGGGATCGCATTTGGCCCATTTAGCTTAGTGATATATTCATCAAGATGATCGCCGGCATCAGAAAAGTGGAGAAATGCATCTTTAGGGGTGCCCATGTCGATAAAAGCGGCACGAATACCACTCAGCACCTTATGTACCTTGGCTACATATATGTTACCAACAGTACGCTGGTTTTCTTCTGTTTCTATGAAAAGTTGCGCTAATTCGCTTTTTTCTAATAACGCAATACGGGTCTGATTTCCCGAAGAGTGAATTATAATTTGATTCTTCATTAATATTCTTCCTTTCCCGGAAGCGGCTGCTACCCCTGCATACTAACCATCTAATTAAATTGTGTTTGAAATTTATTATGCTCTCGTGAACATGAGAGGGGTTAGAAGCAATCGAACGAGCGGCTGCTTCGGGAGTAATATCTGTTAAAATTGTTTTGTTTGGGGATTCCTTTTTGGAATCAGAAAAGAGTTTCTGCGTTACAAATGTGATTATGAGTGTGCAGAGATAGAAAAAATCGATGATGGCATCGGTACAAAAGCTCGTCAATGATGCCTTCAAATTTTGTTTTAGGTATGTATTTTGTGCGTTATGCAATCGAAAATAGTTTATAAAAAAGCGTGGAAATCAATTTCTTCGTTCTTTTAATATAACTGTGAAAGGGCATTAATGTAAACGCTTTTATGGATTATTTTCTCTGGGTGAGATATATCACAGTAATGCCTTTTGTACCCTTATGCTCAAACCTTCTCCCAAATTCTGAGAATTTGTAACAGAACAAAAAAAGCAATGAAACTTTGTTAAAAAATGAGTTCGATTAAAAGTTTCAAGAAGTTGTCATCCCTGTAGTATTAGATAATTCGATAACAAAAGTTTAAGAAAGTGAATTCTCCCCTGGAGGGGAGATAAATCAGTCAGTTGTTCCTGTCCCGATTTTTTCGGGATGAGGGGTGTTGGT
>NZ_JAVLBQ010000045.1:0-20811 GCF_031581265.1 Gracilimonas sp. | reverse complement strand
CTACCTGACCCAAAAATTACCACCGGCTGGAAGCCCACATATTTTGACAGAAAGTGATGCGCCTGACGCGCCCTAACGACCCAGCGTTTAAGCGGCGAGCCGAGTTGTTAAAATTAAGGTTCCGAACCCTAAACGAGTCCGCTTAAAACGCCTTGTTATACGCACGGTAGTTTTAAAATTTTTCGGAACTATTTTCTGTCCACTCATCTTCCTTATCAATAATTTCTTCAGCTCGCTCTGGATTTCCATCCTTAAATGGATCATCATCATAAGTTGAAAAATATTGATTTGAAGAAACTGTCCATTTCCCGTTGTATTTCCTTAACCAAACTGCGTCTCTAAAAATATTACTGCCTACTGAATATCTAATGAGTGCAAGTGCGATATCATCAGCGCTCAATACTTCAGCCACCTCAAGAGTATTTTTTATTTCCTCATTGTTATCTTTAAACCAATAATCTAAATCGGAAAATAGAGGTCGCTGAAAATCATCGTAGTCTAAATATCTCCATTCAAAGTAACTTAAAGCTGTTTTTTGAGCAGATGTATCTGCTAGGCTTTCCAACTTACTTGTGGTTTGGATATTATTTGACGGAGTTTTTTGATAATCACATCCAATCAATAGAATTAATGGTACAGTTAAGAGGGATATACACCGAAAAATTAAAGTCATATTTTTAGTTTTAGTTAAATAGTGCGTATAACGACATTGCGCATAACCGGCAGGCACAACAGCGTTGAATTTATTACAAAATGATAGATTAACTAATAAATGAAAGGGAGGCAATGGAATGGCGAGGCCTGTCCGAGTTAATGCGCGGGTTATACTGCTAAAAGTTTTTTGAAGAAGTTTACTCTCTCAGGTGATTGCGGAGTTTACGAGATTCATCTTGTGAGGTATCCTTCTCTTCTGGTATCTCAATTTCTGAGGTAGAAGTATTTCTATTTGTTATTGACGATTTACTTTCACTTTTATTACTGGATTGCATAACCAATTCAGAAAGCTGGCGTATGGTGCTATCAACTTCGCTTTTATATTTATTGATGTGTCGTTTATCAATGTATCTAAGTAAAGGATAGCTGAGCAGCGAGAGCATTATTCCAGCCCCGAGTCCTGGCCAAAACATTCCCCATAGTTTTTCGCTGACAGCTCCACCAAATATCCCGAGGAAAAAAGCTAATGGAAGTACAATTATGAGCAGTGTATTTAGGGCACTGTCCCAATCCAGGTTATAAATCTGTCGTTTGCTGACACGAATACGAAACCGTTCACCGCGTTGTTGTAACAGTACGCGGGTGAAAAATGCACCCGATGATGATGTATAAATCCATTCCGTAAAATTAGGTTTTCTCTCTATCTTTGCCTTTCCTTTATGAATCTGCCAGAGCTTTTCCCACCAATTCAGCTCGTCGGTAGTACCATAAATATGATTCAATTCTGTGACAAGCATGTCTAATGTTTCTTTGTCCGGCTTACTATCAAGCCAGACCTCAGAAGTAATTTCATCTCTATTTACACGCACTTTTTCTTCATGATCTTCAGGAAGAACATCCATTTCGTAAGCTGCACGTTCAATCAGCTCTGGATCGAGACCTGTTTCAGCAGCAACATTTTTAAGTTCACCAATATTCAACCCATTTTCCCAGTTCTTCTTTTCGGGTAAAGGTCGTTTGGATTCGAGCTCAACAGCTTTTTTGATCAACTGTTCAACTTCTTTTTTAGAGTAGATTCGTTCTGACATGCCCAAAAGTTTTATGGTTAATCTTAAAAAAAAACCGGTTATTCTTACGCTAACATAATATTATACGAACAAGCATATTGTTATATGGTGTCGGATAATGTCCGAAAACCTTTCTTTAAGGTACTTATTCGCCGTTTTAGTGATGTTATCCGTCTCATTAGTCGAATAATGTCGCCGGATAATATCATTTTTTTTGTAAGGAATTGCTTCCTCATCGCTCTAACAATATAACACCATCAATCAATTAATCAACAGAGATTATGGCTAAGTCAAAATTGTTAGAACAGGTTAGAAGGGAAATCAGAAGAAGAAATTACAGCTACAAAACCGAACAGGCCTATACAAAATGGGTTGTCAGGTTTGTAAAACATCATGGCACGGTTCACCCTTTAAAATTAGACGATCAGGATGTAGAGGAATTCCTGAATTATCTTGCGAACGAAAAAAATGTAGCTGCGGGAACACAAAATCAGGCACTTGCTGCTTTGGTGTTTCTATATAAAAAGGTCTTAGGCAAAAAGCAGTTAAACCTGAAAGATCTGGAGCGCGCCAGGAAACCCAAAAAATTGCCGGTAGTATTATCCTCGCAAGAAACCTCAAAACTGTTGAAGAAAATGGATGGATTAGGGTTGTTGATTTGTCAACTTTTGTATGGCAGTGGACTCCGAATTTCAGAATCTCTGCGGCTGCGGGTTCAGGATATTGATTTTGATATGGAACAAATTTGGGTTAGATCTGGAAAAGGGAAAAAAGACCGAATAGCACTTTTGCCTAAAAGATGTATTCCTAAGCTGAAGGAACAGGTTAAAAAAGTTGATGCATTACACAAAAAAGATCTGGCCAAGGGATATGGAAAGGCGCTGCTCCCTAAAGCACTTGCCAAAAAATACAGGGACGAAGAAATTCAACTCCGGTGGCAATATCTGTTTCCCTCAAAACGAATTTCAGAAGATCCCAGAAGCGGCTTACATCATCGTTATCATATATCAAACCGGTTTGTACAGCGCAGGCTGAAACGCGCAGCTCATTCCGCAGGCATCAATAAAAAAGTTACTTGCCATACTCTCCGCCACTCCTTTGCCACGCATCTGCTCCAAAATGGCTACGACATCCGAACTGTACAGGAACTCCTTGGCCACAAAAACCTCAAAACCACCATGATATACACGCACGTGATTAATAAAGGGGGCAACTACATAAAATCTCCGGTGGATGTCATTTAATAGAGTGATCCTGAGGGTACCCACGAAGGACCAACACAACTAAGAAATGGCATCCACCTGTGAAGATGTTTCGGAAGTGTCCTCAACATGACTTTAAATAAAAAAACAAGAAGAGAACAAATGACCTACGCAACCTACATACTAACTAATCCCAACCGAAAAGTCCTTTACACAGGAGTAACAAATAACCTGCCAAAAAGAATCGTGGAGCACTATCAGGAAAAAGGAAATCCAAAAACATTCGCAGGCAAATATTACTGTTATTGCCTCATTTGGTACGACACGTTTCCAACCATGAATGAAGCGATTCAGGCGGAAAAAAGAATAAAGGGAAAGAAAAGAGCCTGGAAGGAAAAGCTGATCGCGGAGAAAAACCCAAAATGGAAATTCTTAAATAAAAAAGTACTCGGTGAATGGCCTCCAAGGCGGACCGTACCACAAAGCTAAATTTAAGAGTCATCCTGAGAGTACCCTCGAAGGACCTGCATAAGTACGAAACGACATCACTCTGTGAAGATGCTTCGGGAGTATCCTCAGCATGACTGTAGCACTACCTACTCTTCAAAACCCCCGATAAATTCAGTTTATGAATCGGAATCAAGTAAGAGGAAAGCATCTCGTCTTTGTGGATGCCAAGCTCGCCGGTTCCCCGAAAATCAACCATACACACTTTCTCTGCTGTTTGTACCACTTCACCAATTCCATAAAACTCTGGGCTGGGGCCGTAATACACCAAATCTCCCGTCTTAAGCGTATTTTTGGCGCGCCGATGATAGGGTAATATCACCGGGAGCAAATCAAGTCGATAAGGCAGTCGTCTTTTTTTTGAACTTCCCATTACGCTTCGGGATTCTGATGATGAATAATAATTTTACGCCTCTCTTCAGGTTGATGTAAAATATCAACCCGGATGGCATCTTCAGGAATTAAACCCTCAATTTTTTCAGGCCATTCGATCAGGCAAACGCCCTCGCCATAGAAGTATTCTTCGGCTCCTATTTCAAGCGCCTCTTGTTCATGCTCCAGGCGATAGCAGTCAAAATGGTAGACCGGTAGAGTGCCGGAATATTCGTGAATCAAAGTATAGGTAGGTGAACTGACTTTTTCAGGTTGAATTCCAAAATAGGAAGCAACACCTTTCACAAAATGAGTTTTGCCGGCGCCAAGATCTCCATCCAGCCGAACCACATCACCGGGTTGAAGCTGTTTCCCCAACTCCTTTCCGGCTTGAATGGTTTCATCCACTGATTTACTTATGATGGTTTTTTTAGCGGACACTTTTCTTATTCAGTTATTTTAATTGAGACGTCCATGTTTTTTAGATAGCCCTCGATTTCATAGGGTTTTAGCACCAAGGCAAAATTTCTCTGCAAATATAAAAAATCCTTAGTGGCTTTGGTTTTTAAATTAAAGTGGAGTGTAAATAGATAGTATAGACAAGGATAGTTTCTGGTGCATTGGTGCCAACACCCCTCACAATTCAAAAAAGAACGGTTTTTTGAATTGATCTCCCTTCAAGGGGAGACTTAGCAGGGAGGTACCAAATTTTGCGCTGGGTGTAAGTTGCTAAGGGCAATTCCAAAATTCTTTCACCAAACACTCTTCATAAATAAGGCCTATTTCGGCCTTAAAGTAGCTACCGGTAATATCACCTCTTCCATCGAAGCTCCGCCGTGCTGAAAAGTATCGCGATAGCGGTTTTGGTATTTATGATAGTTGGTAGGATATACGAAGTAGTAATCTTCACGGGCAATGATGTAATTGTTGATGTTACCAATAGTTGGCAATCGATATTGCTCCGGGTTATCCATAAATATAACGGCATCCGATTCATCGGCCTTCAAATTTCGTCCGTATTTGTAGCGAAGATTGGTCGCCGTATCCCGGTCTCCATATACCTTTGTATCGCGGAGGGCTCGTACGGAACCGTGATCAGTCGTAATGACAAGTGTTACATCTTCTTTGGCTAATCCTTTAAACATTTGCAGCAGCGTAGAATGCTGAAACCATGCTTCGGTTACCGACCGAAAGGCCGAAACATCGGGAGCGAGTTCTTTGATCACATCGGAGTCAGAACGAGAGTGAACCAGGGTATCTACAAAATTAAATACAAAAGCTGCCAGTTTTGACTGGGCATAACTTTGAATTTTATCAGCTACCCTTTTACCGGATTCTGCATTCAGGATTTTCTCATATTTAAAATTGATATTAAGTCCTTTTCGCTCCAGTTGCTTACTTAGTAATTCCTCTTCATGCCGGTTGAGCGAAGTTTCATCCTGTCCCTGCTGCCACAATTCCGGATACATCCGAGCAATATCGGCTGGGTATAACCCTGCAAAAATAGAGTTACGCGAATACGGAGTGGCCGTTGGTAAAATGGAATAATAGAAGTCAGTATCTATGGAAAAGAGGTTGGAAAGAAAAGGTTCGAATAGCAGCCACTGATCATACCGCATACAGTCAATAATAAAAAACATGACGTTTTCATCTTGCTGCAACCTGGGATTCACATACTTCTGAAAAATTTCGTGGGAAAGGGTAGGGCGAGCCTCTTCTTTTTGGACCCAGTCTCTGTATTCCTGATCCATGAATCGCCCAAATTCTTTATTGGCCTGTTGGAATTGATCAGATAAAACTTGTTGTAACCCGTCGTCTCCGTCGCCGAGATCAATCTCCCACTGGGTCAGTTCTCGGTACACATCAATCCATTCCTTCCAATGGGTGCCGGGATGAATGCGGGATGAAAGTTCATTGAATTGCCGCAAATAGGTTTGGGCAGATTTCTCAGATTGAATGCGACTGCGTTCCAAAAGTCGTTTAGTTGTCAATAAAATCTGATTGGGATTCACCGGCTTAATAAGGTAGTCGGAGATCTTACCGCCAATGGCATCTTCCATAATGGATTCTTCTTCACTTTTGGTAATCATGACCACGGGCAGTGAAGGCTGGAGAGATTTTATTTTTTCAAGGGTTTCAATGCCACCCATTCCGGGCATCTGTTCATCGAGATACACGATATCGAAAGGTTCTGAGGCAATCAGGCTGACTGCATCATCTCCGTTAGAGACTGGGGTGATATCAAAACCTTTTTTTTCTAAGAAAATAATATGTGATTGCAGCTGATCTATTTCATCATCTGCCCAGAGTATTTTTGGCATGAAATTCTTTAGTCGTTTAGGGTGATAAAAGGTCGGATGTTTTCTAACCTTGTTTCTCCGATACCGTTAACATTAATGAGTTCCTCAATGGAATCAAAACCGTCATTGGCTTCCCGGTATTCAATGATCCGGCGTGCATAGGCAGGACCAATACCGTTCAAAGTTTGGAGCTGAGCCACCGTAGCTGTATTTATGTTTACTTTTAAATTGGCATCAGGTTCCGGATTTGCAACATCATCAGTTTCTTCCGCAGCCACTGCTTGTTCGGGTTCCGGTTCATTAACTTCTTGCGCCGGAGTATATTTTGCTGCCAGTTGTTTTTCTTCTAAAGCAGCCTGAGTTTCTTTGGCTTCAAGCTCTGCTAAAATGTGATTGTACTTTTCCTGGCTGTAGTTAAATTGTTGCTGAATAAAAAAGGTAGAAAGCAAAAGAAGGGTAATAAGAACCAAAAGTAACGAAAATGCAATACGTTCTTTTTTGGATATCTGTAATTTTTCAATCCAGAAAAAAGCTTTTCGTTTTAGGTCGTTAAAATTCATGAGGCTAATATGGCTCGGTCTGATATCATTTTCAATAGCTTACTTATAAAAATAAGTAATTTCAAAACTGAAAATGAAGTAGGGGTGTTTGTTGAAGTTTGGTTATTTTTCATTTTTATAAATCCTGAAAGTTTAGATCATGGTATACGAATTTCTTAAGCGCACTCCCCAATTTGATGAAACCGTTTTTGTAGCCCCCAGTGCTGATATTATTGGCGATGTAAGCCTTGGTAAAGAAAGCAGTGTGTGGTTTAATGTGACCATTCGGGGCGATGTAAATTTTATTGAAATTGGCGAACGCAGCAATGTACAGGATAATGTCTGTATTCATGTAATGAACCAAACAGGCCCAACAGTTATTGGTAATGAAGTAACCATTGGTCACGGAGCCGTTGTGCACGGATGCACCATCAAAGACCGTGTTTTAGTGGGAATAAATACGACTATTTTAGATGAGGTGGTCATTGAACCGGATGTGATTGTTGCTGCAGGAACCCTTGTCCCTCCCGGAAAAACCCTGGAAAGCGGATATATGTACATGGGCTCCCCGGCTAAAAAAGCCCGTAAACTTACAGACGAAGAATTAGCCTCTATTCCAAAATATGCGGCCAACTACGTGAAATACTCCCGGGCCTATCAGCAAAAAGATCAGTACGACGAAAATCCTTTCTACACGAAGTAATTTTAAATGTTAAATGTGGGAACCCATTTAACATTTAGTATTTAAAATTAAGCATTCCCCAAAATGAGCGGTCTCTATATACATATCCCATTCTGTAAGCAGGCGTGCTCGTACTGTGATTTTTATTTCATAACCCGGCAACAACACAAGCAAGATTTTGTGGATGAGTTGGTGGAGGAAATTCAGGCTAAGAAGGATACTCGTTTTACAGATGAACCCGTACGAACGATTTACTTTGGAGGGGGCACTCCGTCCTTGTTATCCCCGGGTCAGGTGGAAGATGTTTTGGATGCTATTCACCAGGTTTTTGATGTGCAGACCGAAGAAATAACCCTGGAGATGAACCCCGATGATGTGAGTAAGGATTATTTGAGAGGACTGAAGTTGGCTGGGATAACGCGAGCAAGTATGGGTGTGCAGTCCTTTAATGCTGATCTGCTCGATTTTATGCATCGGGCTCATACTGCTGATGAGGCACTAAAGTGTTTGGAAATATTAGAGGCTTCAAAATTTGAGGTTTTTACGGTAGACCTGATATATGGTAATCCCGGGCAATCTCTTAATACACTTGAACATGATCTAGATACGCTTCTACAGTTTAACCCGCCACATGTTTCGGCTTACTCACTTACCGTTGAGCCCGATACAAGACTGGGAAAGCAGGTGAAATTAGGAAGAATTGCACCTCCCGAAAATGATACCGTGGCCGACCATTTTGATTTGGTTACTGAGAAGTTGTCAGCACATGGGATCAATCAATATGAGGTGAGTAATTTTGCCCGATCGGGCTCCGAAGCAGTTCACAATTCAAATTACTGGAATCATGAAAACTATTTGGGATTAGGTCCCGGTGCTCATTCTTTTTGGTGGAATGAAGATCGGAAGTCTGCCAATCGCTGGAGTAATAAGGCGGATATAAAAGCCTACCTGAAAAAAGCACATGAAACTCCCTATGAACTGGAGAGGCTAAATTTGCCAAACTTAGCAGAGGAACGACTGATGTTGAGACTCAGAACCAAGAAGGGGGTCTCAAGAAAAGTATTGAAGTCTCTATACAAATTTGAATTTAGTAGTGCTCAGATCAATTACCTTCAAAAAATGGAACAGGAAGGAAAAGTAATGGTAGATGAAAACATCCGGCTCACCCCAAAAGGACTTAAAATAGCCGATGCCATCTTGTTAGATTTGGTGACTGCTAAATAATAATGAGGATAATTCTCAAATTCCGGATAGGGTAAGTCTTCGCTTGAGAGTGTGTGAGAAAGTCAAAGTTCAATTCCCTTGGCCACCAAGGCACAAGGACACAAAAAAAACACAACGTTTATATTATTGATATTATGTTCTTTGTGAAGCTTAGTGCCTTCGTGGTAAAGTGTAGCAGGATGTTCAATTATCGGATATTTTATTACAGCCTCCTGAGGGAGGGATGTAGGGGCTAAAATCAGTTACAACTCTAAACCTAAATGATCGAAATACTTTTTTTACTTTTAGGCTTTGATATCCTGCTTTAACTACTGAATTTCTCGTTCCCACTTAGCGGCCAACCGGGCATATGCTTCTGCTTTATAGGGTTTGTTGGCATTTTGGTAGGCTTCAGAGACCATGCGTGCTGCGGTAGCTAATTTCTGTAAATCAGCTTCTGAAAGGTTATCACTATTTCCCTCCAATTCAGGAACAATCAATCCAAGGCTTGCATTAACCTGATCCGGGTCATCATCTACAGATTGATTTTGCTGAAAAAGCAACGGCCAAAACTGTGCGTTTCCGTAAATGTTTTCTGCAATCACCCAATACCATTCATTTTGATTTACCCGGTAGTCGATTTCGACATCACTCGATTCAACTCTGACAGGTTGATTATCAATTTCTGCAGTTTGTTCCTCAGTTGTTGTTTCTGGTGAGCTTGAAGAAGTTGTTTCCGGTTGTTCTTGTTGGGAAGTGCCTTCAGGCTCTGTCTCTTGTTCAGTTTCAGCGCTCTCTGTCTGTGCAGGCATTTCGGTTGCCGGTGGCATTGGTACAGAGGAGGTTTCTGTGTTTCCGGAACCAAAAGGATCAAAAAGTAAAAGCAGGGCAACTAAAATCAATACTACTGCAGGTACAAGAATTCCAAGTACCATTGTAGTGGTGCTCATGCCTTTACTATTAGCTGCTACAGGTTTTTTTCGATCTTCTTTTGGTTGCGATTTTTTTTCTGATGTTGAATTCCCTTCTTTAACCAACCGGGTTTCAAGATGAGCATATTTTGCGTTGACTCGCTCACGCAGTGCTTTGTATGGAGAAAAGGAAACCCTCTTATGTGCGGGAATAGTAATGGGTTCCCCGGTTTGTGGGTTTTGTCCCTGCCGTTCATCCACTTCCTTCACTTTGAAACTTCCGAAGTTGGTGATGGAAGCCTTGCCGTTTTCCTGAAGTTCATACTTAATTTCAGCAATCAATGCCTTTGTGAAGGCTTCACTCTTTTGTTTGCTTTGGCCCGATTTACGAGCGAGAGCATCAACTATTTCACCGTAGGTTACTTTTTCACTCATTCTTAATCCTCCTTAAGTTCATCTTTGAGGGTGCTGCTTTGGTTAAAGTGAACTACTTTTTTGGGAGGAATCCACATCATTTGCTCATAATGGGGATTATATGATTTGTGCTTTTCTCTGACTTCAGCTTTAAAACTTCCCAGTCCGGGTAAAGTAAAGCCCTTATTCTTGGAAAGAAGCAACGTGAGGCCTTCAACAAAATGATCATATAGATCTTCTGTCTCAGCTTGAGTCAGGTCTAAGTCAGAGGCTAATTTTTTAAGCACTTCCGCTTTGGTCATGATTTTTCCGGAAAATTTTTAATTAATTTGAATGGAATAAATGTTAAAACAAGGAAAGAAGCAATTTTGGTAAATTTTTTGGTCGGTATTTTACAGCTTAGGGAGTATGCTTATTATGTTTTATGTTGTTTTGAATAACTAAATTAGCCGAAAATGCTTACGTCTTTTATTGAAGTATCCAAAGAGTCTGATTTCCCCATTCAAAATTTACCATATGGGGCTTACCGAACGGAAAGTGGGGATATCCATTTATGTTCTGCGATAGGTGAGTACATCATAGATTTGTTTGTACTTGATGAGGTAGAGTTTTTTGGTGGTCCGAACCTGAAGGGAAAAGGCGTATTCCTGGATTCCAGCTTGAATTATTTTATGAGTTTGGGGCGCCCGGCCTGGAAGGAAGCAAGGGAAACCTTGCAAAAACTTTTGGAAAAAAGTAATCCGAGGTTGAAGGATGATGAGCAGCTCAGGCAAAAAGTATTGAAAGAACAAGATTCGGTTGAAATGGTAATGCCGGTACAGATTGGGGACTTTACCGATTTTTATTCTTCCGAACAGCATGCCCGAAATGTAGGGGCTATGTTTCGGGACCCTGAAAATGCGCTTCTCCCCAACTGGAAGCACTTGCCAGTAGGCTATCATGGCCGGGCAAGCTCAGTGGTAATAAGTGGTACAAAAGTTCATCGTCCCAAAGGGCAGATTTTACCGGAAGGCGCTGATGCGCCGGTTTTTGAGGAATCAAAACTCGTGGATTTTGAGTTGGAAGTGGGCTTTCTCACCGGGCCGGGAAATGAATTAGGTCAGCCTATTGATGTTGATAAAGCGGAAGAGCATATATTTGGATTGGTATTGGTAAATGACTGGAGCGCCCGAGATATTCAAAAGTGGGAATATCAGCCGCTGGGGCCTTTTCTTGCAAAAAACTGGGCGACCTCAATTTCACCTTGGATTGTGACTTTGGATGCTTTGGAACCATTCCGAACGGAGGCTCCGGCACAGAATCCGAAGCCACTTTCTTACCTGGATCAAAAAAACCGTACGACTTTTGATATTGAATTGGAAGTATTCATTAAAACAGAAAAGCTATCGACTCCATATGAAATCTGTAGGACCAACTATAAGCATCTATATTGGACGATGGCACAGCAGTTGGCGCATCACACTATCACAGGATGTAATATCAAACCCGGGGATTTGTATGGGTCAGGGACTATAAGTGGCAGCGAGGAAGGTTCTTACGGCAGTATGTTAGAGCTGAGCTGGAAGGGAACTAAAAAACTAAAGTTGCCATCCGGTGAAGTAAGAAGTTTTCTTGAAGACGGAGATGAGATCATCATGAAGGCTTTTTCTAAAAACGATGAACTTAGGATAGGTTTTGGAGAGGTAAGGGGAAAAATGATATATTAAATGGTCTAATTGTTTATTAGAAAGGGTTTCTGAAGCAGAATTTTGTATTGTTCAACTTTAGGGGAGAAAGCTATCATTCAAAATATGAGTTTACAAAAAGTTATTAAGGCAGTTTTTTTTTGTAATGCTTTTCTTTGCGTTTATAAAAACTTCCGTATTCGCACAACAGAGTACAAGTATAAATGTGACTAACACGCAGCCAGAACCTGGTGAAACGGCGGTGGCAATTGATGGAAATATACAGATTGACTTTAGTGATTCTTTCCAATCTGTTGATTTTTCACAAATTTCTATCGAAGATGGTTTAGCAATACCGGTTACAGGGCTTGACTTTTCAACTCCTAATGATAATACCACGCTACTAATTTTTCCCCCGAATTTAGACCCTCTTACCACCTATACGGTTACTATTCCTTCGGCAGCAATACAGGAACTGGAAAATGATTTTAGCTTTTCATTTACTACGGGAGATCCGTTTTCAGTTACTGAAACCACACCTGCTAACAATACGAGCGGAGTTTCATTAGATCCTGAAGTAAGAGTTTCTTATAACAAGCCATTTAACATTTATGGTGGGGCTTTAGTGAGTTTGAATGGAAATGGTCTGCCCTTTTCATCTCTATCGGTAGAAGAAGACAGTATTTTGGTGATTGATACCCCTGTTTTAGACCCTTCAACCAACTACAGTATTGAAATTGCATCAGGTAGTTTTGAGTCGGAAGATTTAAAGTACAATGATGCTTATACCTTTGGTTTTGAAACAGGCTCCAGACCGGGAATAAATTATACGATACCCTCTAATTTGGCTACAGAAGTAGATACAGGTTCCGGATCTCTTATCCAGTTTAAAGAATTAGTAACCGTAGAAGAGGAAGCTAATTTAGTACTTACAGATTCAACGGGCACCCCTGTAAGCTACGATTTGACATTAAGAAACCCGTTTTTTTCAGATGGCAAGCTTGTAGTTACCAGTGTTGAAAGTGCACTTGGCGGTGTACAAGGCCTACAAGAAGGAATGCCTTATGTAGCAGTGCTGGACTCCGGTCTGGTAAGGAATACAAATGGTATTGTAAATGATCAATATACGTGGACGTTTGAAACAAAATCCTATCCTCCCGATATTGTTTCAAAGTCACCGGACTCTTTAGATTATGATGTAGATCTCAAAAACGATCTAAATATAAATTTCAATAAACCGGTCGAAATATTAGATGCACAAAAAATTACTATCACGGATGAAACCGAAAATGCAGTTTCAGGAATAAATCCGTATTTAGATCTTGGTGAAAAAAGTACAGGTACAGGCTCGAGCTATGCCACCGGTGTAGGAATATCTCATGATGATTTTGTAGCAGATAAGATTTATACGATAGAGATTGATCAAGGTGCATTCCAAACGGAATCTGAAGCTCAAAATTCAGGATATTCCTGGAAGTTTTCTACCTATTCGAATCCATTCCTTCAGGTTTCAGCAACAAGTCCGGTTGATGATGCAGTAGAGGTGCCAATTGATACTGATGTATCAGTTACGTTCAATCAGACAGTTACTGCTAATGATTTATCGGGTGTAATATTTTCACAAAATTCCGAAGTTCCGGTTCCCAATACAAATGTAAGTGTTTCGGGAAACAAACTAAATATTTCTCATGATGGACTCTTAGCCGGTACAGGTTACTTCGTTTCTATACCCTCCAACGCTGTTCAAAATACAGATGAGATTGGAAATGAGAGCCTCTATTTTAGTTTTACTACAGAATCAGCCACCCCCCTCACAGTAGTTGAGACTATCCCAGAAGATGAATCAAATGGTATCCCTATTGATACCGAAGTATCCGTTACTTTTGATCAAAACATTGAGGCCAATAATCTTTCGCAAATATTTATTGGAGATATTATTGCTGAAGAAACGGTTTCAGGAACTTCAGTCATTATTTCAGGAAATAAACTCACAATAAATCACCCCGACCTTAATTTTGACACAGAATATATTGTTCAGGTGCCTGCCGGCGCTGTAGAAACCAGTGATGGCGCGATAAACAGTTTAGTAAGCTGGCAATTTAGAACTATAGCAGGTTCGCCACCTGAATTGGTTTCTGTACAACCGGAAGATGGGGCAACAAATGTGCCTATAGATGCTGTAGTAAGTGCTCAATTCGATAGTGATATTTTATCCTCTAATTTATCAGATATAAGCATTGAAGACGAAGCAGGTAACGAAATTTCGGGGATTACCCCTGAAATTAATTCAGATGAATTACTTATAGGGCACGATGATTTTGAATATGACCACACTTATATTGTAACCATACCGGAACAGGTTCTGGAAAGTGATACCGGGTTATATAACTCGGAAATTACCTGGAGCTTCACAACGGTCCCCTCTCCTCCTGAAATTACTTCCACCAATCCTGAAGATGGTTCAACAGGAGTTGCTGTTGATACTGAGATAACGGCTACGTTTGATAAAGGTATTTTAGAACAAGATTTAACCAATATTGAAATTGTAGATGAGGCGGGAAATTCACTTTCCGGAATTTCTGCTTCAATATCAGGCTCAGAATTAACTATAACTAATCCCGGCCTTGAATTAGGGACCACATATACTATAAGTATTGGAGATGGTACGGTAATTAATGTAGGGGACATCCCCAATGAGGCTTATAGCTGGAGCTTTACGACTATCCTGGGAATACCTGAAGTTATTGAATTGAGTCCCGAAGACGGAAGCGACGAAGTGTCAGTGGAAGCACCTATTACCGCAAAATTTAATCAGCCTATAAATGAAGGAGACCTGTCAGAAATACGTTTAGAAAACGATTCCGGGACAGCTGTTGAAAATGTATCTGCTGCTGTGGAAGGTACTCAGTTAACACTGTTCCATCCGGAGCTGGATCGGGGAACAACTTATACAGTTATAATTTCGGCCGGAGCCATAGTCAATGAGGATCAGGTTTATAATGAAGCATTCACCTGGAGTTTTACCACCCTGCTTGAAGTACCACAGGTAACATCTGTGAGTCCTGAAGATGGAGCAAGCGGTGTAGCTGTTGATGCGCCAATAACTGCAGAATTCAGCCAGTCATTAAATACCGGTGATCTGTCGGGTGTGCGTCTGGAAGACGGTTCAGGGTCTGGAGTCTCAAATGTAACGGCCGCCATAGAAGGTTCTCAGTTGACACTGTCTCATCCGGAATTGGATCGGGGAACAACCTACACGGTAAGCATCCCATCCGGAGTGGTGGAGAACAGTGACGGAGTAGGCAATGAGGAGGTTAGCTGGGAGTTTTCTACGATATTGTCAGCTCCCGAAGTGAGTGCGGTAATTCCGGGGGAAAACGCAACAGCTATTCCTGTAGATGTCTTAATAACCGTGGAATTCAGTCAGCCGGTAACTGCCGGGGAGCTAACGGGTATCCAGCTTGAAGATGGCTCGGGAGCGGAAGTTCAAAATGTATCAGCCTCTGTAGATGGGAGCGATTTGGTGCTATCGCATTCTGAATTAGACCGAGGCACGGCCTATACTGTGACCATTCCATCCGGAGCGGTAATAAATTCAGATCAGGTTTATAATGAATTTTTTGAATGGAGTTTTACAACTCTCCTGTCAGCTCCGGAAGTCACTGATGTAGCCCCGGCTGAAAATGCTACGGCAGTTTCGGTAGATACAGAAATCACCATTGATTTTAATCAGCCGGTAAGTGAAGGAAACTTAAACTTGATCAACATAATATCTGATATCGGAGAGGAGGTGGGTGGATTAAACTTCACGATGACTGAAACAGGTTTAGAAATTACCCACGATGACCTCCAAAACCTGACTACTTATACCGTGACCATTCCATCCGGAGCGGTAGTAAATTCAGATGAGGTTGGGAATGAATTTTTCGAATGGAGTTTCACTACTGTTCAAGCAGTTTCCGAAGAAGTAACAGTTTCAGTAAACAGAGATTTTGGAGAGGCTTCTACATCAAATGATTACAGGTTAGTGGCTCTGCCGGGCGATATTAATGTTCCTCTTGATGAAGTTCTTGAGGGAAATGCCGTTGAAAGCTGGAATGCATTTTGGGATAATGGTGCACCTGAAGACTTTATGATTGAGTATGACGGCAGTGATACGTTCACCCTAAAACCGGGTAATGGCTTTTGGCTCATCAGCGCATCTGATTTCAGCTATGACCAAACAATTTCTGCGGCAAAGTTGAATGAACTAAACCAAGCCGAGATTTCGCTGCATGAAGGTTGGAATATTATCTCAAACCCATTGGATGTTGACGTTTCATGGAGTGAAGTTGAGCAAGCCAATGAAATGGCACTACAGCCTTTGTGGGCCTTCAATGAAGTTTTTGAGGAGAGAGAGGTGTTTGAGTCTGCCAGTGGTGGAGAGGCATTTTACTTCTTCAATAAAAGTGGGTTAGAACATTTGAAGATTCCATATATCGAGCACTCTTCTTCTGAAAAAGAAAGCTCCAATGAGAATAGAATTATTTTGTCCACTTCGGATGACGGAGAAGTATCCTCTCAAAGTGAGTTGGTTTTAGTTGAGGGGGAATTAGAACAGAATCAACTATCATATATCTACTCGCCCCCAACCGGATTTGAAAGCTCTTCGTTGCGATTTGTGCATGAAAGGCTGAAAGACTCGAACTCAAGAATTGGAAATCTTGCAAAACTTTATCACACATACAATGAGGCCGGGCAAACATTTGAAATGGAATTAAAAGCTGAATCCGGTAGTTCAGTAAAAATTTCGCTGGATGAGATGGGACAGAATAACCAAATCCATGAAGTTGTTATTTTAAATAAAGAGTCCGGAATTGCTTACGACTTCAGAGGTAAAGAATCTGTAGACATAAATGTTCAACAAGAATCAACAGAATTACTATTAGTGGTAGGCACGAAAGAGTACTTAAAAGAAGAGCATTCCAATTATTTACCGGATGAGATCAATATAAACAGAAATTATCCGAATCCATTCAACCCTACCACAACACTGAGTTTTTCAATCCCGGAATTGAATCCTGTACAAGTTAATGTATACAACATGTTGGGACAAAAAGTGGCCACACTCGTTGATAATAAGAACATGCCTGCAGGGTCACATCAGCTAACTTTTGATGCCTCAGGTTATGCAAGTGGTTTATTTATTGTAGAGTACAGGATAGGAGAAGAATCATACACCCAAAAAATATTGCTAATAAAGTAGGTGCTGATATGAAATTAAACCATTTAATACTGTTGGTTTCTTTGATAAGTATTATTTCTGCGACAACAGAATGTACTTTTAACGTTGACCCGGAGCCGCCGGCTTCTCCATCAGATATTGTAGTTACCCCATCTGATTCTAAAGTGGAGATAGTCTGGAATTTTAATAATGAACCGGATTTTGAAGGATATAATTTATACAAATCAGACCAAGCCATTGGTGATATACAGGAACTGACCCCGGTAAATGAAAGCGTATTTACAGATACTACTTTTGTGGATGAAGAAGTGGCCAACGGCACCACTTATTATTACCGAATCACATCAGTAGATTTAAATGGAAATGAAAGCAGTCCGTCGAGACAAATACAAGTAACTCCATTTGCTCCGCCACCTTCGCGGCCATAGACTATTTAATCAGGGTCATTTTTTTAGTGTATACCTGGTTATTGATCTGCAGGCGATAAAAGTAAACTCCCGAGCTTAACCCGCTTGCATCAAAAGGAATACGCTGCTCTCCTAATTGATAAACACCGTTGGCAAGAGTCTGAACTTTTCTCCCCGTTATATCATAAACAGTTAACTCAATGTCTGAGGCCGTGGTTAGGTCAAACTGTATAGTAGTGCTAAGATTAAAGGGATTCGGATAATTTTGGTAAACCGAAATGTTATCGGGGACGTAGTTGTATTTCGGATCCCGGATTTCAATTTTATTACTTGAGCTGCCAAACTGTAGTTTCAAGTTATATACGGTAGCATCTTTACTGTGATTGGCAACAACAACTCCCAAACTGTCTACATCTTTCCATCTTATTTCAGTAGGAATGTACACTTGAGGTTTGTCTTCGCCACTGTCAAAATAAGCCTCTATTTCTCCATTCTTTAAATATAATACCATGCCTAACCCAATTTGGGTTGTATCAAAATCAACCGCAATGTTTACAAATCCATCGTCTGAAGGGGATGGAATTACCTCGAAATAATGAGCAGCTAAGTCTTGTATCATAGTTATCCGAACTCCATCTTGAGGTAATCCTGAGAGGGTGTCTTCAATATTGGCGTAGGGATAAGATTCTTTTTCGCCGAATCCATACGTATCGTTTCCGGCTCTTGGGCCGGAGGCATAATGCCAGAGGTGATTTTGAACAAAGGTATTCCCAAAACTCGTACCTTTAGAAGGGAGAATTCTTCGAAGAGCATCATCAATACTGAGCTCATTTTCGATTTCTACTTGCTCCCAAACTTCTTGCCAAATTTCAGCCCCAAAATATTCCGCATAAAAAATCATCCAGCTTACATGGTAATAGGCTCCCGGAGTACCATCGGTAGGATCATAAAAAATGGACCGGGAGTCGGGAGTATCGGAGTCGAAGGATGTTTTTAAATAGTGATAATAATCGTTTACGTTATCATAAACGACCTCCTCCATGAGAGTAGCATCCATTTCAGACCATGATATTCTATGAGTAGGTCCTTGTCTATTGTTTTGCACATACTGAATAGCATGTTTAAATTCATGAGCCATAGTTGCATAAATAGCCCCGATCTGATCCCCATCAGGATGACTATTTTCTGGAAAGCCAACAAAATCATTTTCTAAATTAATATATGATCCTGAAGGTTCAGATGAGCTTGGTACGGTTTGTCCATAATAAATTGAATTTTTGAGATCAATGCGATATAATTTATTTGTAGGTATGGGGTCGGGGAACCCCAATGTAATGACGGTGTGTCGGTAAGATGAATCTGCTGATTCTGCTACCCTTTCCACATAGTCAGGAACTCCATTATTATCATTATCATCTGAAGGAACGGCATTCGACCCAGAAGTTTCATAGTTAATCTTGAATTTACCCGAGGGTGAAATATAGGTTTCTTGACTCAACGATATTTCAGACAAATCATCACGTGATATATAGCCTTCAATTTTTTCTAAGGTCTGGGGTGAAAGTTGATCTTTGTGTTGATAGTAAAACATATATGCTGGGGTAGCACACTTTTGAATGTTCTTCCCTTTTGTTAGTGAAGAAGGATCATCATGCAACAATTCAAACTGTTTTAGTGCCGCTGATTCTACATCTAATTCACCTCTTAGGAAAGCATCTTGAACATCAAGAATCTTAACAGGTTCTGTTTGAACCTGAGCAACGATAGTTAGAGGAGCGAATAAAACCAATACAGTGATTGGGAGTATCCCTCTTTTAATTTGCTGTAAGGCCTTATGCATTGTTTGGAAAATGTTTAACTTTAGGGTTCGCAAAAACAAAACGCGTCAATGTAAGAGATCTTATAATTTAAGAGAAAAATGTACCAAGTAATACTCTACTATAATTTTGAACACATAGAAGAACCTGAGAAATTTTGTAAAGCTCATAAAAAATTCTGTAAAGAAGTAGGACTTAAAGGTCGTATTTATATTTCAGAAGAGGGCCTGAACGGAACGGCTGCCGGAACGGAACAGCAAATTGAAGAATACAAAAATTACGTATGGTCGCTGCCCGGTTTCGAGGATACTGAATTTAAGCAAGAAGAAGAAGATTACATTCCTTTTCCACGTCTCACGGTTAAAGTAAGAGACGAAATTGTTTCTTTGCATGTGGATGATGTAGATCCGGAAAACGGTGGGAGCTATTTAGAACCTGAGGAATGGCGAAAAGTGATTGAAGAAGAAGATCACGTAATGATAGACGTTCGCAATAATTACGAATCCAAGATCGGTCATTTTAAAGGGGCCATTAAGCCGGATGTAGAAAATTTCTATGATTTCCCTCAATGGCTGGATGAAGCTGAAATCCCCAAAGACAAAAAAGTACTGATGTATTGTACCGGTGGAATTCGGTGCGAGAAGTTTTCAGTATTGATGAAAGAAAATGGCTGGGAGGATGTAAATCAGCTGCATGGCGGTATTTTACGCTATGGAAAGGAAGAGGGAGGCAAGCATTTCAAAGGCAAGTGTTTTGTGTTTGATGATCGTCTGGTAGTACCTGTCAATCCTCAGGATTTGGAACCCATTGCACGATGTGAGATCACCGGAAAACCGGCAGATACCTATATCAACTGTGCGAACATGGAGTGTAATAAGCTATTTGTATGCAGTGAGGAAGGTGCCCGACAAATGGAAGGTTGCTGTAGCGAAGATTGTCGACAAAGCGAATACAAGCGCCCATTTGATCCTGAAAATGCCTTTAAGCCCTTCCGAAAATGGTACAATTATTTTGGTGAAGAGTTTAAAGAAAGAGACCTTGACGAAGAACAGGTTGCCCAGTAGTAAGGTTCTACGGAGTTGACGGAGATAAAGTAGGAGTTGGAATTATCAGGATTCAGGACTCAGAACTCGGTATTCTGAATCCTGAGTTCTGAGTTCTGAGTTCTGACACCTATTCACTCCTCAATGCCTCCACCGGATTCGAAGTTGCCACTTTCCAGGTTTGGGTGCCAACGGCAAAAACCCCGACCAACAAAAGGCTAAATAAGCCCAATGTAAGGGTCCCAAACCCAATGTCAATTTGGTGGGCATAGGAGTTTATGAATTGCAAGCCAAGCCAATAACCAACAGGAAGTCCGATAAAAGCCGCGATCCCTAAAAGCACCACAAATTCTTTAGACAGTAAGCCAATGATTCTGGAAACAGAGGCCCCCAGAATTTTTCTGACCCCTACTTCTTGCGTGCGTACTTCCACGGTGTAGGTCACCATTCCCAAGAGACCTAACGATGCAATTACCAAGGCAATGAGTGCATAGAAACCGAATGAGGCAACGCGTTGCTTACGAGAATAAGTACGGTATAAATAGTCATCAGTCAATGTATAACTTATGGGTAATTTAGGAGCAATACCCCTCCATGCAGCCTCAATGTCTTTTTTGAGATTCTCACTATCTGTTACAGCACTGTATGAAATGTTCAAATAACGAAAATCATCGGGGTTGTTCTGCAACACCAGCGGCCGAATAGGTACACTCATTGATTCAAAATTGAAATCTTTGATCACACCCGCTATTTCCACCTTTGTAGAATCTCCAAGCCATACCTGCTTACCAATCGCATCAATGGG
>NZ_JAVLBQ010000044.1:0-20977 GCF_031581265.1 Gracilimonas sp. | reverse complement strand
CGAACAAATGGGGCACTCAAACCTGAAGATGACACTCCAATATTTGCAGTCATTAGGTAAGAAGGTCAACCGCCGCTACTTCCACGATCTCCGCTTCATCAAGCCCGCTTTGAACCGAATACAACGCATCATGAAACCCGAACTTATATCACCGTTAGCCCTTCTTTTACCCCCTATTGTGTTATTATCCTGTTTTCTATTTCCATAAAAGAATAAAAAACAAACCCCGAAACTCAACTGGGGGTCGAGGGGTCGCTGGTTCAAATCCAGTCGTCCCGACATTTACACAGAAAGGGACGTTAGCATGAGTTAACGTCCCTTTTTTAATTTACTAACGGGAGTATATATGCCTTTCTATGCTTACATGATTAAATCTGAATCATCCGGGAAACATTATTTTGGTCACACTTCAAATTTAGAAGAACGACTCGAAAGCCATAATTCAATTTGAGCGGTAGAAAAATCCACTGACCTAATTTTACTTTCTCTTCTAACCCTCCAACAAGTTTACCCTATTTATAACGAAGTAAGGAATTGATATTTAATCCTTTATAATTTCGGTTATTTCTTTTTTATTTGATATGAATTACAAAAGACTATATTAATACGTTTGTATGGGTTTAATCAGTTGGAAACTATAATTAATGGGTAGGGTATGACAATAAGTTCAAAATTAGTTAGTGCAGATCAGGTTAATCTGCTGATGGAGTTGGTGAGTAAAATTAATTCTAATCTTGAGTTAGATAACTTACTGCTCGAGATTATGAATTCTTCTAAACAAATTATGGAATCGGAGGCGAGTTCCCTTTTCCTGCTTTCCGATGACGGCAAGGAGTTAAAACTTACTGTTCCTACAGGACCCTATACAGCCGAAATTTCCGGAATTACTTTTCCCGCTGACAAAGGCATCAGTGGCTGGGTTGTCCAAAACAAGGAATCTGTTGTTGTTCATGATGTACAAAATGACCCCAGGTTTGGTGGCGAAATCACGAACGATTCCAAATTCAAAACAGAAGAGTTGGCATGCGTTCCTCTTATCAATCACAACGGGGAAGTTATTGGAGCTTTACAAGCAATTAACAATACCAACGGAGACTCCTTTTCCGAAGAGCTTCTCCCTATTTTTCAGACCTTAGCGAATCAAGCTGCTATTGCTATCGAAAATTCTAAACTTCAGCAGCAACGCATTCAAAATGAGCGTCATGCCAAGGAGATGGAAGTTGCAAGAACTATACAATCCGGTTTTTGGCCTGACGAAAAACCGGACATCAAAGATTACAGCATCGCCGGGGTCAGTAATCCAGCCCAAAGTGTGGGCGGTGATTATTATGATTACATCCATATCCCCGACAGCAAACGATGGGGATTTACCGTAGCTGATGTTTCCGGGAAGGGAGTACCGGGGGCATTACTGATGGCTACGCTGAGAGCCTGTCTGCGATCAAATGTTGAACATCATGAAAATGTCAGTGCCTCTGTTCAAAAGGCCAATAAACTTATTTGTAAGGATTCTCCATCTGAAAAATTCATTACTGCATTTTATGGTGAATTAAATCCTGAAACCCACACTTTTAATTATGTGAACGCAGGACATAACAACCCCTTTCTGCTTGACCCAAATAGTGAAGAACTCATACAACTTGAAATGAGTGGTATTATGCTGGGGGTGTATGATTCTGAAGAATTTGAGGAATACTCTCTTACCTTGGAACCGGGACAAAAATTGGTACTGTTCTCGGATGGAATCCCCGAAGCTCTAAATACTGAGGGTGAGTTCTTTTCTGATCAACGTTTCGAACAATGGCTAATTGAACACCGGCATCTCTCCCCTCACGAAATCCTCTCTCAACTTTTAGATACCATTGAAGAATTTACTGACGGTGAACCCCAAAGCGATGATATCACCATCGTTATTCTTGGTCGTGATAACTAGCCGAATTTTTATGGTTTAATTTTGAGGGGTGGTCCGGCATACGGTCTAAAATACACAGTTGAAATGATTTAACGTGAGTTCGAGATAAGGCCGTTGATATTATCATCCTTGTAGATGTTAGATAATTAGAGACAACTAATAGATAGTTTCTTTAAATAATACGGTAAAGTCCTCCCTTGAGGGAGGTGCCTGACTGAGCGGATGCGAAGTCTGGCGGTGGGTGTTGGTGCTAAGGGCAACACCTCTTTTACTATTTTATTATCCCCATTAGCTTTAATTCTGAGTTGTATCAAATTACATTTTCCTTGGCGCCAACACCCCTCAAAATCAGTCAGGAACAACTGACTGATTTATCTCCCCTCCAGGGGAGACTTCACTTTTTCAACATTTGTCATCGAATTATCTAACATCTACAATCCCGAGTAGCCTAAAATTAGCCAAAGAAAACACTGCCTTACACGAGGGATCTCAACGTCCTATTAGGGATGTCATTCAATCCTTGAGATCCATCGCGTTCACCCCAACATATCGGATATAACCCACCGGGCGCTCTGGGTGACAACCAAGAGCTATTTTATCTCGAACTCACATTAATTTAGATTTCGATAGAAAAATCTTCCCTTTTTTAACTCCTAAATCAAATACAGCTCGGTTTAGGCTCTAATCTCTCGTCTCATAATAATTCTTTATCAGAGAATAATATCTGCTCATATCTGCATACTATCCAGCTACTTTATTAGAAAAAACAATATTCAGAATTTAATTATTAGAGATTATTAATTCTAATTATTGTAAAAAGACAATCTCATAACATTTTAAACCTATTTTTAGCTTAAAGGAGCTTCATTTCTGGATTTATCACAATATTAGAATTTCTTAATATTAAAAAATATTAATATATTGGTCTTAAGATAAAACAGAGACCATGAGAGACATTCTTTTTTCCATATTATTCCTTTTAGCCGCCTCCTTTATTTTTCCGGCTTATTCACAAGTAACCGCAGTTATGCAAGCAAGAGTAGAGATTATCAGCGGGTCAGGAATATCAGCCATACAGCAACCGACTATTGACCTAAATAATGCTAATACCCTGAATGAAATTAATACCGGAGGCTTTTCATTAGTAACGGCTCCCGGCACAAATGTTCAGATTCGTATCGAAAAGGGAAATGATATTATCAATGAGTTTGGAGAAGCAATAGAATTTGAGTCTTTTATTATCAACCAGCTTTCTTCTGATAACGGTGAACATCAAGTTTCTCTAACAGGTAAGCTCAAAAAGCTTCAGAAGCTAAACGGCCAGTACAAAGGATCTGTAACTGCTGTTGTTGAATATCTTTAAAGTAGCACAGCCATTGCAAGCTTTGGTTTTTCCGACAAAAACACACACCCCCACCTTATCGGCTCAGCACATTATTTCACCCCTTTAAAAAATTAAAAGGATACCAATCCGACCGGGCAGCCCCTTCGTATGTTGTGGTGTTAAGGTTAGTATTAGCATATTAAAATATACCCAGTTAGTATTACTCCGAATAGCTCAAAACCTCCGTCCTGACAGACGGGGGTTTTTATTTTTTGGCCTTAATTAAATAAAACCGCCACATGCCATATTTCCAGTCTTTGGCTTTTTCCACAGATAACAAATTATCAAACAGGATTTTAGTCATTTGATCTATTGAAAGCGTCTGAATTCGTTGACTGACTTTAAACTTTATAAAAAAATTATAGAGTTTGAAAAACCCTTTGCGGTTCCAGTCTAATATATAAAAGTGCCCCCCGGGCTTGAGTACCCGATGGATTTCTGATAACACTTTTTCCGAATCCTCATAATTATGAAAAGCATTTAATGAAATGACGATATCAAATGTAGAGGATTTGTAGCTCAGATTTTCAGCAAAGTCTTCTCCAAATTCGATATTCTCCCTGCCACCGAACCTTTGCCTTGCAACATCCAGCATTTTATCCGCCACATCGTTCAACACCAATTCAGAAAACGGCTTTTCTTGTTCTGTCAAATATTTTGCTAAAAGGCCGGTTCCCGCACTAATGTCTAATATTCGGTCTTCAGGATTGACTTGGATCTCATCTATTAACCTTTCGTGTGTGTGAGTCAAATAATCGGTCCATTTCTCTTCATAGGTATTTGCCTCACTATTATAAGCTTCGGCTGTTTCCTGGGATTTATCGCTTGTCTTTGTGTTCAAAATAGTTTTCTAAAATTTATGCCTGTGAATTAAACAGACCTTCGTTCTCGATCAATCCAAATAAAATCGAATTTCGTGCAATCTGCTTCTGAATTCGCTTCGTATTAACGGGTGACAGATAAATAAAAAACAAAACCCAATTATGAAATCACTAAACAAACTATATATAATTCTATTAGCATTTGGATTAACATTCACTGCTTGTAATAATAACAGCGGCACAGATGAGGAAGAAGTTTTTGTTCCTTCTGTAGAGGTTAATACACAAGGCACTTCTAACGGTAATCAGGTTACCATATCCGAAGTTGAATCTCCGGAAAGTGGTTGGATTGTTATTCACAGGTCTAATGCTTCCAGCTCAGGACCACAGGTCCCGGAAATCATCGGGAAAGCCATGGTTGAACCGGGCTCAAATTCTGATTTAATTATTCAGCTTGAGGAGGGTGTAGCCAACGATGAAACTCTATGGGCCATGCTACATGAAGACACCGGAAATATTGGAGAATACGAGTTTGACGGAGAAAGCGGTTTAGATCAACCGATCGTTTTCGAAAATGAAATAGTCATGAGTTCTTTCATGATCACTCAAACAGATCCGGCGATCATGGTCTCGAATCAGGTTAACCAAGGCAATATTTTCACTGTTTCTGTAAATGCCGCAGAAGATGGATGGATCGTCATTCACGGACCGAATGCAAATAACGACGGCCCCCAAATTCCTGAAATCATTGGGAAAGCTCCTGTTCAGGCCGGAATGAATAATAATGTTGAAATTTTATTGAATGAAGGCGAATCAGTTTCTTCCGGAGATAACCTGTTTCCCATGCTTCATTATGATACCGGCGAAATTGGTGTCTATGAATTTGACGGTAACAGCGGTTTGGATCAGCCTGTATTCTTTGAGGGTAACATCGTTCTCAGTTCTTTCGAAGTACTCGAAAACACCTCTGAACTAATGGCTGAGAACCAAACCGTAATGAATAATTCCATTACCGTTGATGTTAATTCTGATACCGACGGATGGGTTGTTGTTCACCGCTCTAACGCCAGCAACGATGGACCACAAATCCCAGAAATCATTGGAAAAGCTCCTATTGAAGCCGGAATGAATAATGATGTCCAAATTACTTTTGATGAAGGTGAAGTTGTTGAAGACGGCGAACAACTATGGCCAATGGTCCACTTTGATACCGGAGAAGAAAACGTGTATGAATTTGACGGCGCAGGCCCACACGACCAACCCGTAATTACTGCCAATGGTATCCTGATGACCAATATCACTGTGAATGGTTCAGCAGCTTCCATATCAGTAAGCGACCAAGCTGTAGATAATGGATCAATTACCATCTCTGAAACCAACACCAATCAAATCGGCTTTGTCGTTCTTCACAGAGATACGGGGGATGATGCGCCTGTTGTTCCAGCCAGTATCGGTCATGGCCAAGTTTACTTAGGCCAAAACAGCGATCTGGTTATTAATCTGGATGAAGGTGAGACTTTGGAGTCAGGAGAAAAAGTATGGGCAATGCTTCACATAGACAATGGTACCATTGGTTCCTACGAATTTGACGGTTCTGAAGGCTCCAATGACCCTCCCGTATTTGATGAATCTAACAACATCGTAATGGTGCAGTTTACGATAGAATAAGTAAGCTGTGGTTTAAGTGATGAAGGCTGTCGGATTTCCGGCAGCCTTTTTTATTTCAGCTTTTCTTTAAGACTGAACAGGAAGCATTTTAACCAATGAACCGGCCTGGGAAAATTCTAATTCAATGCGGACTGAATCTCCTTCAGCTAAATCTTTTTGCAAGCTCATCAGCATGATATGAAGTCCGCCTTGTTGAAAGGTTATACTTTCTTCAGGCATCAAAATTACTTGTCCGCCCGGCCTCATGCCCATCATCCCATCATCTGTTTCGTAAGATTCATGAATCTGGGCCATTCCGGCAACAGGACTTTCAACCGAAAGCAGCGTATCAGGAATACTCAATGTATTGGCATACCTGAAATAGGCAGCACTTGTCCCGCCTTCACCTGCAGGTCTTACTCTCTCTTCGTTCATTTCTTCAGAATTAATAGTCTCCTGATTCGCAGTATCATCTGTTTTGCAGGAAATTGTAATCAACAAAAGGGAGCATATCAGTATAAATGGCTTCATCGTACTTTATTTAGATCTTCCTGGACGACAGTGGGGATCACCTTTTGGCTTCCGCCGTACTCAAATATTACTCTCGCTTGTTTATCCAAAACCATAATTTTATCGGAGTGATTTATGAAATAGAGTTCTCGCCCATCGCCGGTGGTATCTCGCATGGAAACCTGGCTTCTGACACGTGCGCTGTCCATCAAGGCAAATACTTCGGTTGAATCTCCGGTCAGGAAGGTGAAGTTCTCTCCAACATTAAAAGCCTCACCGTATTTCCTCAGCGCTGAAGGGGTGTCCCGCATTGGGTCAAAAGTAGCGGCCACAAATTGCACGTCCTCCGGGTAATTCATGTCTTTTTGAATTTGAACAAGGTTCTGTGTGATGAGCGAGCAAATATCAGGACAATTGGTATAAATGAATCCCATCACCACGTACTCGCCTTCAAAATCATCCGGGAAAGTTACGGCTACACTATCTTGGTTCAACAATTCAAAAGAGGCATCGCCCATATCTTCAATAACTTCAGGCTGATTACCACACGCTAAAAATAGAAATGGAAATAAGAGTACAACTAATTTTTTCATGATTTGAATATAAGAGTGTTCATGAATAACTTAGGCATTGTCACTACAACTAATCAATGCCATTTATCCATGAAAAATTATTTTAAGATTTTAGCTCTTTTAATAACTACCATATTTTTGTTTATAGGTATAGCCTGCCAACAGCAACAACCTTCGGAGATGGGCCATATGGACAGCGATGAACAATATTTGGATGCAGTTCCACTGATTTACCATATGTCTTTTATGCAGCGCTATGCTACTAAACTATACTTTTCGGGAATGGCAGAAAACTGGGAGCTGGCTGATATCTATGCTCACGAAATTGAAGAGCTTTCTGAAACCATCATAGATGGAAATCACATGGATGACGGAATAGATGTAAGCGGATTACTAGAAAGCATGCTTCCTCCCCAAATCGAACTGATTGAAGAGGCCATTGATGCCCAAGACCGACAAAGGTTTGAATCCAATTATCAGACTATGATTCAGACCTGTAATCAATGTCACCAAGCGGCAAATTATGGCGCGGTTAAAATAACAGTGCCTACATCTAATCCATTTGCCCAAGATTTTTCATTGCCGGAGAAAGAATAATTTCCTTCAGTGCAAATGAGCCAATTCATGTTTGTGGTCTCCGCACGGCTCAAATTCAAATTCCAGGGTGCTGTGCGATATTTCAAATGAATCGTGAAGCTTTTTTTTGATGGATGATTTGATGTCTTCCATCTTTCCCAGGTCTTCTTTTTTGATCACAACATGACTCTCCAGCATCGTACTGTTTTCATCCAGCCTCCATACATGTACGTGATGAACACCACATACCTTATCCACGCTATTCATAGTTTGAGTTAACTCAGAGATATCAATATTCTCCGGTTTCGATTCCATCAAAATATCGATCGTTTCGCGCAGCATATAATAGGAATGCCAAAGAATATATCCCCCAATAACCACCGTCAAAATAGTATCAACGATGTACCACTGATATTGTAAAATCAGCCAGCCGCCAATAATCACTCCCACCGACGAAAGCCCGTCAGATAAAATATGGATGAAAGCACTGCGCATATTCAGGTTATCCTTGGACTCTTTCCAGAGCAAAGCTGCGGTCACAAAATTCCCGATTAACCCTACGATAGCCACCCAAAACATGGTAAATCCGTCAATGGGCTGTGGCTCTATAAACCGCTCAACTCCCTCTTTGATCAGAAACAGGGCAACAATTACAAGTGTAATCAGGTTAATGAAAGCGCCTATAATTTCAGCCCGTTTGTAGCCAAATGTTTTAGAGGAACTGACCCCCTTTTTTGAAATCTTTTTGGCCACCAACGCTATTCCCAGCGACATCGTGTCGTTGAAATTATGAACCGCATCAGAAAGCAAGGCCAAACTTCCGGAAATAATGCCACCGATTAATTCAGCAATTGTTATAGCCAGGTTCAGAAATATGGAAACCCATAATTTCCAAATCGAAGAGTCTTTTACATCGGGGTGATGGTGATGATGTTTATGATTGTGAGCCATTTAACTATGGTTGGCTTTCAAATAATTTTTTGCGGTTCAACATGAGATTTTTGACCACAAGTTAATTTCCTATTCTTGCGAACCTGAGTTCGATTAAAAAACCTATTGCTAAAGTATCGAAGTTAATCCTTTAAGCAACCTCGCAGCGTCTTCCCGAATAGTCGGGATGCGAGCGTTGCGACCGAACGCTGCGAGGTCCTTCGGACGCTCGCAGGGTCTACATTAGTGCTTACTCCACTGATAAGCTCACTTTTTATAACCGAACTCAGGTTACAAGGAATGCATACAATCTTGCTTTTCCATTTTGTCTTAGCCAATAAACCAGATTCCGAAACTTCCAACCAATGAGAGTACAAACAATGCATACGCTTGCTTCACCGGCTTATCAGGCAAGTAATTATATAGCGGATTTTCAGTGAAAAAGGCTTCCAGCTGTTCCCTCCTTGTTTTCTCATCCTCATCCAGCTCTTCTTCTCTTTTCACTAAAACCTCGGCATCGCCCTGAACTGCCTCCAGGCTTTCGTTTAAAAAACCGGCAATCGTATACTGATCAACTTTGCCCAGATTACTTAAAATAAGGTACGCCGGAGTCCCAACCATAAATATGGCAATGCTGACAATAGATTTATCCCAGACCGTCAGCTCCAAAAATTCTCCCAAAATCATGCTTATAAGTGCCGCAAGTCCCATTATGCATAATAAAGCACTTAAGACAAGCCGCAGCTTCCAGTTTTGAATGCCTTCCAGTAAAATTTCGGATCCTTTCATTTCAACCCTATTACTTTATCTCAACTAATATGAACAACCCTGATTTAGTTATCAAGCGTTTTTTGCTCCCAATCTTCCAGCAATATTTCCATCAGTAATTTTGCCGCCGACCGGGACACTTCTTCAAGCTCATCTTCCCCAATCTGATCATTAACTTCATAGGTTACCGCATCAATGCCAAATGTATGAAAAAACCAATTCTTTGCAATGGGTGAAGATGTATCAAACTCCTCTACCCGAAATTCAATTTCAGGATGTGATTCTATTATTTGCTCAACCCATCGTTGGGTAACATTGTCCGGGCTGGTTTTTACCTCCTCATTTATTGGATAAAACAAGTTTTCATCGGTAGAATGAAAATCGATCCCATAAAACATATGTCGATTGTCATTTTCTTTGATGGGGAATAATGCATCCCGTACCGTCTGAGTCTCCGGTTGGTTGAAGTTATTCCAGTCTCGATTCAGGTCAACCCCGCCGGCATTATGGCGCCATTGTCCCAAATCAACCCCATCGGGATTTAACATCGGGAATGCTTTAATTACAAAAGTCTGCCTGAATTCCTTTGCCAGTTCACTGCCTGAAGTCAGCTCTTCCAAAAAATGCAATGAAGCCAAATAGCCCGTTACCTCTGGTGGATGTTGTCGCCCCACAATGGCCAACACCGGAGCTTCAACCTGATCTTCCACTTCTGTAATTTCCAATTCCCATATCGGGCGCCTTTTTTTGGATTTTCCTGCCTCTTTTACATCAGTAAAGCCATTATCAATAATACCGCGTTTCGCCAAATCCCCCATCAGCCCGGATGAAGTATGCAAGGGTTGAGCGCTAATAATGACAGGATCAGGGGCAAGCATTATATCAAACGTGCCCGTTCCATTTGCAGAGTCGTAACGTACATCTAGTTCTAATTCCTGCTTCCAAAGGCTATCGGGATGGGTTCGGTATAAAAGCTTTGGGATATAGCGATGCGTGGCATCCGCATAATTAAGCCTTATGGTTGCCGTTCTAATGGTATCACTCCAAACCTTAAAGGCGAACCAGGGACTATTGTTTATTGGAGCATTTTCCGGCGCTACAAAAACCTCAATTAGGGAATCATTCAATGCATAAATATCATTAGCCCGCGCGCCCTCAAATTCATTACTGATCCACACCCTCGGAGAGTCTATCCCAACAACCCGGCGGTGTTGGGGATCAATTTCTTTATCAGTTGTGTTAGTAACATCAGGAGGATCGTATGAAAATCCTGTAAATTCTTCCGTATTTTTACATGATGCTAAAAGCAAAGCAGTTATACAGAAAAGGACAATTTTATTCATTTTTTGAACCATAATTTTATCACCTTTAGCACTTCATTATAAAACAAAGGTTTCTAAGATAGCAAACATTACATTATACTTATCATTCATTAAGATATTTACTTTTGACGATCAATAAATCAAAACCAGCTATCCATCTTTTACTTTTGACGGCATTTTTAGTGATGCCTTTTCTGCATGCCATAGCTCAGGAAGAACCGGAAGTACCCCGGGTATGGAACGTAAAAATAGAAGGTAATGAAACTTTCGAAGGGCTCGTGCTCCGCAATATAATTTCAAATGAATCTCCCTCTCCCTTTAAACGGTTTGTTTTTTGGAAAAAACCAGGCATGCTCCTAAATGAAAATGATGTAAGGCGTGATGTTGTTCGCATCGAACGCTTTTATCAGCGCCGGGGCTTTGATGATGTCGAAGTTAGATATCGAATCGAAGATTTGTCTAAAGAATGGCGTAAAAAAGTTGTATTTGAAGTTGCAGAAAACCAACCAATACGCATCAAAAATGTACAGTTCAAAATTGATGCCTCACCCCGTGATAGCATCATCATTTATGATGACCAAAAGATAGCGTCCATTCGGCAACGCCTTCCCTATCGCCAAGGGCGACGCTATGAAACCGTAAACCAAGCCGAAGTGGTAGGAAATTTAGAAAGTGCCCTTAAAAATATGGGTTACCCATATGCACAAACAGAAATTCAGGCTAAGGTTGACAGCATTTCAAAGTCTGCAAATATTACCCTTAAAAGCATACCTGGGCCACGTGCACGCTTCGATTCTGTAATTGTAGATGGGGCCAATAATTTACCTCGCAAGTATATTGCAAGAGAAACAGGTATTCAAAAACACGAACTTTTCAGTGAGAAACAACTCAGAGAGGCACAGCGAGAAGTTTTTAATCATCATATGCTTCGTTTCGCCATTATCTCTATTCCGGATCAACCTCAAGATTCCCTTATAAATATAAAGGTACGGGTCAGGGAATCTCCGCTGCGCTCTATACAGCTAAGTTTTGGAGTTGGTAATTTAACCCGAATTGAAAATTTCTGGGATGATTTCTACAAACTTTTTCGGGGACAAGTAAGCTGGACGCACCGAAATGTTCGTAATCGGGGAGAACGTTTTACGATTTCGGGCAATGCCTCAGCCATCGAACAGAGACTGGGTGTTGACTACCTAATTCCCTATTTATTCAACACTAAAACCTCTTTGATTTCCTCACCCTTTATTAGCCATCAGTTAGAACCTTCGTATGAAATTCTGCGATCAGGTATCATTAATAGTTTTGTATATCAGTATAGTCCAAATTTCACCGGTACAGTTTCTTATGAATTTACGCTGAATGATGAAACAACCCGCAGTTCTCAAGAAAGTTTACCTGATAGCATCCAATCCTATAATGTATCCTCTTTCAACCTTAATGCTTTTTATTCAAAAGGACTGACCCGAGGGCAAACCGGATGGTCATTCCAGCCTTCCTGGGAAATTTCGGGCCTGTTCAGTGAATCAACTTTCAGTTTCCAGGAAGTGGGTCTGGATGCCCGAAAATTCACTCCGCTCACCAACAATATTGTATTTGCCAAAAGAATCAATTTTGCCGGCATTTATTACGCAAAACAAGATTCCCTGCCTTCCGACATCAGAGTGTACAATGGAGGCACCAACTCAGTACGAGGCTGGAACCGACAAGAGATGGGGCCAAAGAGACCCTTTTTTGATGAAGACGGAGCATTTTTACGTTATGTTCCTGTTGGAGGAAGAGCCACTTTTAGTTTTAACACCGAACTTCGGTTTCAGCTAAACCAGCTTATCAAAGGGTTTGGCATGGCAACCTTCTTAGATGGCGGACAGGTTTGGAGGAATTTTACAGATATTGGAACCACTTCCATTCAGTTTGGGGTGGGTGGCGGACTCAGATATCAATCACCTATTGGTCCTGTCAGGGTTGATGTAGCATACAAGGTCAACCCCTCCGATACCGATCTTCAGATTTACCAAGGGCAAAATTATGGCAGTCCCTGGGACCGCTGGGGTATTCACTTTAGCATTGGGCAGGCATTTTAAGATGAGTGAATCCAAAAAACATACCAATTATCGAAGCTTGAAAACCATTGGATGGGTCCTGCTGGCATTTATCCTGTTGATTTCTGCATTACGTCTCTCCTTAAAGTGGAATGTTGTCCATGATTTCACTAAGAATCAGGTTGAATCTATTGGCAATCAATCGTTAAACGGAACGCTGTCTATTGGTGATATTGACGGTGATTTGTGGAAAGATTTCAAGGTATCAAACATACATATCATTCAAGAAGACACTATCCTTGCCCTGGATTCCCTCCACATACAGTACAATATCTGGGGGCTTTTGGGAAGCACTTTTGAGGCATCGGCAATTAATGTATCAGGGATGAAGCTCAACATCATTGAAAAGGAAAATGAGCTTTTTAATATACAGGAACTTGCTCAATTGGATACCACCGAAACCGAGCCGTCACCATTTGGAGTGATTGTTGAAACTTTGAATGTGAGTGAGGCCTCATTCTTTGTTCAGTCTCCGACCTATTTACCGGACTCAACCCTTTCTGTAAATCAGCTGAATGCCACAGCCGGGTTTTCCTTTACGGACGAATCCTCTGTTTCCCTTTCCTCACTTTCATTCAAACTCATTGAAGGACGATTACCAGAACCCATCACCGTCCAAACTTCAGCCTCCTACAACAATGACCTCATTTCCCTAAATCAGCTTGTTATTGAAACCGGTCGTTCGTTGCTGAGTGCTAATGGAAATAGCAACTTGCAGGATTCCAGCTTTACTGCTGAAGCCGAAGCACTCCCATTCTCCTTCAAAGATCTCAATCCCTACCTTGATACCGCACTTCCGAATGAAGAACTTACCCTGAACCTTCGAGCCGGGGGCACTATGGATTCACTGCACGTAAAAGTACAAGCCGAGGGAAATGGCTTTGATGATTTACTTCTCATATCTGACCTTTCCTTTTCGGAAAAACCTATGCTGAATAAATTCGGAATTTCCGGCAGAAACCTGGATATCGCTTATTTTACCCAAGATTCTGTTCAAGCCTTGGTCCGTGATTTTAGTGCTTCTGCTGAAGGAAGTTTAAATGAGGATTATACCAATGCGGACCTCACCTGGGGATTCACCCTCAATGAAATTAGTTACCAAGATTACCGCTTTGAAATTCTATTTGGCAGCGGAACCTTAAAGAAGGATAAACTCCTTGCAAACTTTCAGCTTAGTGATGGTCGAGACCGGATCATTTTAAATCCTGAAGTTGATGCACTTTGGTCCGATAATCCTTCCTGGAAAGTTTTGGCGAATATAACGGATATCAACCTTGCCTGGTGGCTAGACGACCCTGGACTGCAATCAAATATTAGCTTTAGGTCTCAAATTCAGGGTCAAGGTTTTGAGCTTTCAGAGCAACCATGGACGTTTACACTCTCTCCGACCCATACCATTAAAAGCTCTTTTTCAGCTAAAGATGCAAATAATCCACAACCTTCAAATATGCAGCTGACTCATGTAACGGATTCCATCACAATTGCCGATCAATCTTTTTCTGATTTCAACCTCAAAGGGAGTATTTCCAAAGATTCGGTTTCTGCAGAAGGATTTCTTCAACTACTTAAAAGTAAAATCAATTTCACTGCTTCTGCTGCAGACTTCCTGGATGAGATCCCAACATTCAACTACCAAATGGATGCGCGGAAATTCAACCTAAATGAAGTTGCAGTCCTTGAAGACCTGTCGAGTTCCATAAATCTAAACATTAAAGGCTCCGGAAGGCATTTCAATCCAGAGGAAATGCATATGGAAACGAATATTCTCATCGATTCCAGCTACGTAAATGGGGCCAATTTTGATCTGCTTGACATCGATGCTTATCTCGACCAAAACATCCTGACCATTCGAAATGGAGAGTTAGTCAGTGATATTATTTCCGGCAGCTTTACGGGACGTCGAAACATCCAAGACCGAACGGATCCTGACAATAATTTTGAGTTGAATACAGAACTCAAGAATCTGCAACCCTTAGCTTCTCTTGCAGGTGCTGAAATTCTAAACGCTTCAGGAACCATTGAAGGCAACGTTACCGAAATTATTGAAAATGAATTACTCTTTGACGGTAATATAGGATTGAATGACATTCGCTACGATTCATTATTTACTGCAGAAACTATTGAGGGAACCACCAAAATTTCTATTCGTGAGGAACTGGGCTATGACCTTTCATTGAATGTGCAGCAACCCACTTTTACCAACATCACCCTGCAAGATCTTGAATTTAGTTCTATAGGAACTTCAAGCTCAGATTCTTTATCCGGAATATTCAATTTCGATATTATCAGTGAAGATGCCGGGAAAATTATACAATCCGGCAGCTACGATGTTAGCTTCAAAGAACTTAATTCAGCTTTCACCTGGAATGATATCCGCCTCCAAACACCGGGCAGTGAACTCATTTTAGAAAAACCATTTACAGTATCCTATAGAAATGATGCCATCACCACCGATACCCTTTCTTTAAGCGCTGCAGATGGAACTTACTTCACTCTCTCTATTCCATATGCCGACTCTGTTAGTCAGCGAGCCTGGGTTCGTGGAAGTGACTTTAATTTTGGTCAAATCCAGGAAATAGCATTTGGAGAACGATTTATCAACGGCATGCTCTCTGGAAATGCATCCATCCATAACTCCCCAGATTCACTAAATGGGACCGGTGCTATTGAAATAGCAGATCTGTCTTACATGGATACAGAATTGGAACTGCTTAATCTGAATTTTGATATCAAAAATGAACGATTAAAATCTCAGCTTTCGGTCATTATGAATGGAGAAGAAAAAGTAGGCGGTTTTCTTGATGTTCCTTTTGCTGCAAAAGCCCCCGAAGAACTGGATGACTCCTTTTTTGCTGAACCGGTACGTGGAGAACTTTTCATCAACCCCGTTCAGCTCACTGAATTTAAGAATCTGATGAGCGCGTTTGACGTCACCGAAACCAATGGCATCCTCAGCTTTAATGGTTCCCTCTCAGGTACGGCAGGTCAACCGAATTTTAATGGGGCATTTGATCTTAAAGAACCCGTACTCTCCGGAATTGCCATTGATTCAGCCTCAGCAAGCTTCAATTATCATCACAATGATGAGATGATAGCAGGCTTATCCGAAGTGTATGCAAGAGGACAAAAGGCGGCTTCTATTAATGCTGAAATCCCTGTCTCAATGGACTTCAGAACTTTTGAAATGAACATGCCGGAGGAAGATGAGCAATTTTCACTGAACCTGTTGACTAACAATTTCAACCTTTCTGTTTTTAATGACTTTCTTGATAAACAATATTTAAACAGACTTCAGGGAACTTTGAATGCTAATGTACAAATTTCAGGCACTAAAGATAAATTAAGTCCACAAGGGTTCTTGCGATTACAAGACGGTCAGCTTGGAGTTCCCATTGCAGGTATTACGCTGAGTGGAATTACATCCGAACTTCAACTCTCCGAAAATAGTATAGAACTCAATCGACTGAATATAAGAAGCGGAAGCGGAAATTTTACGGCAAACGGGTCCATCAATCTGGATGGAATCACCCCTTCAGAGCTTAATATTAACGCAAAAGCAACCCGATTCAGGCTGGCCAACACCGCCGATTATAACCTCACCATCGACCTCGACAGTCAACTTTCAGGAAATCCCATGCGGCCCAAAGCGTCAGGAACACTCACCGTGAAAAGTGGTTTTGTGTACTTACAGGATTTTGGAGAAAAATCGGTTGAAGTAGTGGAACTTGAAGGCGAAGACACCTCTTCATTCAGCCCTTACGATTCCCTTGCTATGGATATGCAATTTGTCATAGAACGAAACTTCCAAGTGAGAAACAGCCGGTACCTGGATCTTGAAATTGACCTAAGCGGTGAACTGGATGCCCAAAAACAAACAGACAGCGAATTAGAGCTTTTCGGAACACTGAACGCCGATCGCGGTTATGCCCGACCTCTTGGCAAGCAGTTTAATTTGGAAGAAGGGCGATTCACCTTCAGCGGTCCGATAACGGAACCCAATTTATATATCAATACCAGTTATGTGCCTCAATCATCCCAAAAACAAGGCGATCCTATTATCCTATATTACATCATTGAAGGCAATGCTTTGGAGCCGGAATTCAGGTTTGAAAGTGAACCAACCATGGAACAGCAGGATATCATTTGTTACACCCTGTTCAATAAACCGTGCTATGCACTGGAATCCTGGCAGCAGGTGGTGAGCGGAGGCAGCGGTTCATCTCCCACCGATTTATTGGTTGGCGTATTACTGGATGAAGTGGAAACACTGGCCACCCAGGAACTGGGAATTGATGTGGTTCAGATCGAAACCACCCGCTCCGGAACCGACACCGGGACTTCCATTAAAACGGGTTGGTATCTAAACCGAAAAACCTTCTTTGCCATCGTTAATGAGATTAGTGGTACAACTCCAAAAACCATGTTTATTCTCGAATATCTGCTGCGTGAAAACCTGGATCTTATCATCACCCAGGGAGACGATAACCGGCAAGGAATTGACCTGAGATGGCAGTACGATTATTAATTATTTCATAGTGTTAATGTGCTGAAGTGTTACGGTGTTATGGGTTTAAAGTAAACAACCATAACACCGAAACACAAAAACACCTGAGCACCGTAACAGATCAAAACCTAATAACTGCACGTTTCCCCATTACAGCATTCATCCGCATTTATCCCGCAAGCGGCACACTGCCCGTGACCATGCACCCAAATCAATTCCGCCATTTGACCACAAAACTGACATCGGCGTTTTTGGGGTGAGCCGGACGCTTTTTCAGTTTTCTTTTTTGGATTAGTTGTCTTCGATAAGTTCTGCATAAGCCACTTCTACATTTGCACTCAGGGGGAGTCGCCATCCCGGAGCTTTAAATTCTTCAAAACCATCTAAAGTTTCAATATTCATCAGTTCTTCTTTGGATTTTCCATCCTCAATGCCTTCCTGCGTATAATCAAGTAAGGCCTGTAGGAAATCCCTCTTTACCATCAAATCTTCGTTGGAACCGGTAACTCCATAATCAGAGTTTCCATGCCCGAATATATAAATCGTATCAGAAGGCAACTCACCGGCAACCGTTTCCAGTGTGGTTATCCAATTAGCTATTGAAGCTCCCGAACCCCGATCAATAAATGGATGAGCGCGGTTAAACATGAGGTCGCCCATATGGGCCACATTCGCCTTTTCAAAATAGATAACCGTATCACCTCCGGTATGTGCGGGTCCATAGTGTTTCAAGTGAACCGTTTCATCCCCAATATCTTCACTCCAATAATCTTCAAATAACGTTTCGGGATAAACCTGGGCATCCAGTGCTTCCTGACCACTTCGCTCCGCTGCGGCTTTCTGTAGATCAGGGACATTTTGGTGGGCTACAATTTTGGAAACCTTCTCCCAAAACACCGGATTACCTGCAGTGTGATCTCCATGGTGATGCGTATTGATCAGCATATCAAAAGAAAGGTCGGTCATTTCTTCCAGTCCGGATACGCAATTTTGGGCTGATTCAGGAAATTGCGAGTCAATGATCACTACCCCTCCGGCATTTACCAACCAGCCGATAGTTCCTCCACTTCCGGTAAACGTCCCTACATTTCGGCGAAGTGTGGTAAACGGGTTGTCCTGTCCCCTGGCAAAAAGTTTATGAACAGGAAGTGTTGCTGCGGCTCCCATTAAAGTTGATTTCAATAAAAATTCCCGACGTTTCATAGGCTCATGATTAAATTAAAAAAGATAACACGCTGGAATTAACGAAAAAATTCGCAGTATTCATTCCCAGCTTAAACCCAACCCTTCCAGGTTTAAGGCAACCAAGCCTAAATCAAGTTACCTGCTCAAAACCTTGGAAGGGTTTACTATAAATCACAATTCACCTCGCTCCTGACGCTCCGCGTCGGAACATATACAGGGGTAATCGTAACGACGCGGAGCGTCAGCACGAGGTCTGGGAGGGCTTCGATAAGGAATTAAAAGTTTGAAAATTGGAATTTGTCCCTTGAAAATTACTTCCCTTAACTCATTCCGCGATATCGCCCGGGCTTGTGGTTTATAGCTAAAATAATATTTAAGGCAATAGCTGCCAACACCGAAAAAGCCAGTGCTTTCCAATCCACGACGAAAAAAGCGGCTAAAATGATAAGCGTATCCGCCACCATCTGGAATTTACCTGCACTGATCTGAAAATATTCCTGTACATAAATAGAAAGGATATTCAATCCTCCCAGGCTTGCTTTATGCCTAAACAGCATCAGCAATCCGCTTCCAATCAGGAAGCCTCCAAAAATAGCAGCAAACCACGGATTGATTTCCCCAAATTCAAAGATCTTCGGGATATATTCGGTGAGAAAAGAGACTCCCGAAACCGCCAAAAAGGTCTTGATAGTAAAATCCCAGCCCAACTTTTTGATAGCCAGTAAATAGAAGGGAATGTTAATCACAAAAAAGACCGTACCGAATGTCAGGTCAGTGGTGTACTGTGTTAAAAATGCCACCCCAGCCGTTCCGCCTATCAGGAAATTCATGTGGGAGAATATGGCAATCCCAAAAGCGGCCAACAAAGAACCTATTATAATTCCCTGCACGTCATCTATTATGGAATGCTTTTGGTTTTCTGATTTGGGATTTGATTGCTCTTGTTGTTTTTCTTCTTGGATGTCAGCGTTGTTCTCTTGGTTCATTTAAATGGTTTGTTCATCCCTGATCAATAACAAAATAGCTGCGTGGGGGACGATGATATATTTCTCGTTTTCAAATTCAATTTCGTACGCCTGCTTTTTCAGAAAGATTGCCAAATCTCCCTTTTCTGCCTGCATACCTATGTATTTGGTATCGGTGCTGCCTTTCCAGGTTTCTTCAATATCCGTGTTTGGAATGGGATAACCGGGACCGGTTTTCACGATATACCCGCTTTGAATTTCTTCCTTTTCTTTCACTGAAGCCGGCAGTACCAATCCGCTGCGGGTATGGGTTTCCATTTCTCTTGGCTTGATGAGCACTCGGTCGCCCACCACTACAAATTTCTCTATCGAATTAAGGTATTCTTGTATCATAGTAGTTCATTGTTTAACTGAGATAAAGATACGGAATTTGACACTTTGATAAATCGTTTACGTACTATGAATCGAACTTTCTCAAACAACAATGTATCATGCAAAACAAACTCTGTATTGTAACCGGGGCCAACTCAGGAATTGGATTTGAAACCACCAAGGCCCTGGCCAGGGAAGGAGCCTATTTAGTGATGGTGTGCCGAAATGAAGACAAAGCCCGGTCCGCCAAACAGGATATTATTGACGCCACCGGGATTGCCGGCGTCGATATCGTTTTGTGTGATTTTGCTATCCAATCGGAAATCAGAAAAGCAGTTCAACAAATTAAAGCCAACTATGATAAAATTGATGTACTTATCAACAATCATGGGTTTTTAGCTTCTGAACGAAATGAAACGGTGGACGGACTGGAAGAGACCTTTGCCGTCAACCACATTGGCTACTTTTTGTTTACCAATTTATTACTGGATCACCTCAAAGCAGCCGAAAGTGCCCGGATTATAAATGTGGCCTCCGAAGCCCACCGCGCCGGGGAATTTGATCCGGATAACCTGCAGCTTGAAACCGGCTTTCAGCCTTACAAAGCCTATGGAAATTCAAAACTGTTTAACATCCTTTTCACCAAAGAATTAGCAAAACGCCTGAAAGATAGTTCCGTTACGGCCAATAGCCTGCACCCGGGAGTTGTGGCTTCCAATTTTGGTCAAAGCGGAACCTGGCTGATGAGCCTCCTTTATACCATCGGAAAACCCTTTATGCGATCCAATAAAAAAGGAGCCGAAACCTCGGTTTATCTGGCTACTTCAGATGAAGTTGAAGGCGTAAGCGGTCGTTATTTCAAAAATAAAAAGGAGACCACCCCAACCCGTATTGCACGAGATGATGAAGCGGCGAAAGAGCTATGGGAAATCAGCGAGAACCTCTGCGACTTGGATGATAGCCCGCCGTTACTTACTTAAAGTTGATCTTAGTGATGGCAATGCCGGCAAGCATTACAACGCCTGAAATTATAATTGGGGTATAATCGCCCGTGCTTACGGCTACATCGGCCCCAAAAACCTCAAATGATTCTGATTCCTGGTAATAATTGTAGCCGTAATAGATCATACCCAGTAATCCGCCTACCGTTAAAATATTTCCTATCGTTTCTTTCATTACAAAATATTTAGTGATTCTTTACTGACTATAACCTTTTTTGATATAATTTGTTCCCCTTTCTAAAAACCTATTTAACCTGATTTCGAGTTATGAGGCTTGAAATTGTTATCCTTGTAGATGTTAGATAATTCGATGGCAACTTTAGTATTTTTTTAAATAATACGGTAAAGTCCTCCCTTGCCTGTCCCGTACACGCTTGTCGGGGAGGGAGGTGCCGGACTGAGCGGATGC
>NZ_JAVLBQ010000043.1:0-22260 GCF_031581265.1 Gracilimonas sp. | reverse complement strand
CCAGACTTCGCATCCGCTCAGTCCGGCACCTCCCTCCCCGACAAGCGTGTACGGGACAGGCAAGGGAGGACTTTACCGTATTATTTGAATAACTAATTAGTAGTTGTCATCGAATTATCTAACATCTACAAGAGTGACAACTAATACTATTTGTAAATCAAACTCAGTTTTTATAGGGTAACAATTTTGCAGGGAGAGCATAGATGGGCCATCCCTACGGGATTATAGATTTTGTTGAATTTCAGCCCCGGAGTGAACCCCGGGGCTATATTCTTTCGTCCCTACAGCACTGGCACAGTATTAAATAATTGCTGAATACTACAGTGGTAACAGAGCTTCCTGATAGGCAATACCAAACGGAGTTTGGTAATGAGTCATTTAGTTATTGAGTTATTAAAAGCATCATATTGCTCATATTGCTCGGTACGAAAGTTCCTTTCGTAATGCATAACCAGAAGCTCTGCTTCTAATTTCTTACCCTTTAAATAGATTTACTTTGATCACCCCGTCAACAATTGATCTTCCCTGTAAAACTAATTCATTACCTATTCTCACCTTTTTATTTATCTGAATCATAAAGTTCTTTTAGATCAGAAAATGAAATATCCAGTTGATCCATGTATTTAAAAAAGACCGGCAATTTTTCCTGAATAAATTCTTCACGTTTCAAACTTTTCACTTTATCCAAGGCATCCTCTTCAACAAAATACCCCACTCCCCTTTTATTATACAGCACTCCCTCTTCCTGTAGATTTTGGAAAGCCCTGATCGCCGTATTTGGATTGACCTCCATCAGTACCGCTACTTCCCTTACCGATGGAACCCGCTCCCCTTCACTCCATTTCCCACTTAAAATCTGATCGTAGAAATGGGTTTCAATCTGCTTGTAAATTGGTTTATTACCTGAAAATTCCATTAGGCTATTTGTCGGTTTTTAAGTCTTAGGTAAGTGAACCAAATGAAAAACGCTGAGATCAATAAAGTAAATAGAATTCCACTACCAAGGTTCAGAATATCGCCCGATATGAAAGAGAGGACTCCTAAACTAAAGGAATCTTCAAGACCAGGGAAAATAGATTTAAGCCCAAGTATCATTAACGTCGAAGCCAGTAGGAATACGAAAACTGAGACTAGGGTACTTAGAAAATTATTTGCTTTAAAATATACGGCTCCAAAAATAAATATTGCTTGAAGTATGGTATATATCATCAGGTCTGAAAGTCTTTGAGTGGTAAAAATATCGGCAGAATTCATTCCTATAATAATCGAAAACACATATAAGACTATTAATCCGACAAGGGTGTACCCAACATAGGATACCAATATCGCAGAGAGTAGTTTTTCTGATGTTTTAACTGGAAGTGTATAAAACTGCGAAGCCAAGCTTTCTTTATTTAGTTCATCAAACATGGTGCTTGATAATGCAAATCCGGCATAATAAAATATCAGTAAGCCATATGAAAAGATTAACCTATGGGAACTAAAATTATCAGGAACATAAAACAGAACCCAAACTGATAAAGCCACTATAAAGCTTATAATGACCGCAAAACCAATCAGTAACATTCTCTTTTTTAGTTCCACATATCTTTTTGTGAGCTGTAGTACACGTGCCGTGGAAAACTGGTTAATTGTTTTGGTATCCATAATTAATTCTCCTCAAACTGTTGGTTAATATCTTCTGTTCTCTGGATGATACTGTTGAATAAAAGTTCTATATCATACTCACCTATATCCTCCTTATTTGAGGCAACTACCGCATTTATTCCTCCAAGCGTTTCCTCTCCATAGATGTATGGATCGGATGAATCCATATCAATTTTCTGAATAGTTAACCGATTGGAAATCTCTTCTAACGGCTGATTAAAAATGAGGCTTCCATCTTTGAGAACTAAAATATGCTCGATCATAGAACCGACATCTCTAACCTGATGAGTAGAAATCAGAATACAGCGCGAATCGGTATCTAAGGATGAAATAATTCTTCGAAACTGACTTTTCGACGGAATATCCAGGCCGTTTGTAGGTTCGTCGAAAATCAACAATTTTGTTTGTGTGGCTATGGCGAAGGCAATAAAAAACTTCTTACGCTGACCAAAAGATAACTCTGGCAGTTTCTTTGTTTTATCCACCTCAAATTCCAGCAAAATGTCCTCCATTTGCTGATTATTGAATTTGGGATAAAATACTATGTGCAGTTCGATATACTTTTGTCCGGTTACCTTGGGCAAGTCAAATTGTTCGGGCACAATGAATAAGCTATTCATGGCATCAGGTGTACGATCTCTCGTTTCTTCACCATCAACAACACAACTTCCCGAAGCAGGAAACAACATTCCTGCAATGTTATTTAATAGCGTCGTCTTCCCTGCCCCATTTAAACCAAGCAGACCATAAATTTTACCTTTTCGCAGTTCAAGGTTCAGCCCGGATAATACCGGCTCTCCTTTTTTATATGCAAATGTGAGGTCGTTAATTGAAATCATATTCAAATCATTTGTTTAAATTACTGTATTAGTATAGTAATACAGTATGACAATTCCAATAACATTTTTCACCTGACTACAAAACCATGATTAACTATTCCAGAACAACAGCGTCCTAAACGTTTCTCAAACTGCCTAAAAATATCTTTCTTTAAATTGGATAGATTATTAATAATGTACCCTGAAAACCTATTCTAAGCCTAATTAGGGAGATCTTTCACTGCATTCCGCTACGCTGCATTTCGTTCAAGATGACCTGGGATTGGGTATAGTTCGAAGGCGCCTTCGGCGCCTTACCGTGACATCCCCTCTCATATGTCATCCTGACAAGTGAATATAGCGTAGCGGAATGAATGAGGAAGGATCTCTTATATCTTGAATAGATGCTTAAAACGTTTAGGACACTATTGATTCCAGAATAAGAAATGCGACTACCCATTATCCAATAATGAATAACGAATATCGAACCTAAACTCCTTCCTGCCAGACCTTTTCGTTTTTTGTGATGGTGAAGCTCCATACAATTCCCCCCAATGCCATAATTCCCCCATAAACCATAATCAGTGGTTTTACGGTCATCAGTTCAAACTCAAGGATCAGTGAGGCCACTGTTGTAGACATTGAGCTCCCAATAGTAAAAAGCAACCATTCCGTACTAAATGTTCTCCCCCGGAAAGTGTCTTGTGTTCGCTTTTGAAGTAAAACCGTACTTGTAACCCAGTTCGCGCCGGAAGCAGCATGTGCCAGCAGAACAAAGATCAGCATGAGAACCAAATGATTTACAACGCCCACAATCATATACATCAATCCGCAAAAAGTGATGGCCAGCCCCATGACCATAACCCAATCTTTTTCGTCACTGAACAGTCTGCGACCAATAATGGGACCGATTCCCGTCCCAAATCCGCGAGCGGCATACAACAAACCCAAGCCAACACTTCCCATCATTAGTACTTCTTCACTGACTATAATGAGCAGATAGACTAACCCTCCCAAAAATACCGTAGATGTCCCCTTTGCGAGAGATGGCCGTAAAATATGTCGGTTACTAAACAAGTAATCCAGCCCTTCTTTGATGCCTTTAAAGGGATTTCGCGTGCGATATAATTCTTCTTTCGACAATCGAGTTTGAGGGATAGTAGCACGATATACGAACCAAGCTGAAAGTATGTAAGTGAATCCATCTATAATTAGCACCATATCAGTACCCAGCCATTCGGTAGCAAATCCACCGATGGCCATTCCTGTTGTGAAAATAATACTCCAGGTAGCAGTAGAAATAATGTTCGCGTTGGTCAGATTGGCTTCAGATGTAACATTGGGAATAGAGGAAGTCTTAGCCGGTTCAAATACTGCAGAAAGCATCATCTGTATCGCCGTCAGTACATAGGCCAGCCATAGCATAGTAGCCGATTGCACTAAAATAATACCTACAACGGCAACGGCCCGAAAGAGGTCGCACCAGATCATGAGTTTTCTTCGGTTGAAACGGTCGGCAAAGTAACCGGCGATGGGTGAAAAGAATGCCAGGCTCAGCATTTTCACGACGATAATAAGTCCCAGTAAAAACTCAGAATCTGAATATCTGGCAATAATGGCATAAAGGGCCAATAACCCAAACCAATCCCCAAAATTCGACACTGACTGGGCCAGCCAAAGCCGACGAAAATCGTGGTTTTCTTTGATGAGTTTTAAATACGGGCGCAGATTGTTTAGCATAGCTTACAGCTGTCAGCAATCAGCTGTCAGCTTTAAAATGAATCGGTTTTAATTTGGTCTTGGGTTATCGGTGCCGGTTAGTTACTTGACGCCGGAGCTACCAAACCCCCCCTCGCCGCGGTCCGTTTCATCTAACTCATCCACTTCAACAACGGGAAATTGGGAAACGGGCGCCACCACCATTTGGGCAATTCGGTCGCCGTGGTGCACTACAAACTCTTCTTCCCCATGATTGATGGCAATCACCTTCAACTCTCCACGATAATCGGCATCGATGGTACCGGGAGTATTCAACATAGTGATACCGTGCTTTATGGCTAATCCACTGCGGGGACGGATTTGTGCTTCATATCCCTCCGGAAGAGCCATCTGTAAACCGGTTGGAATCATCACCCGTTCTCCGGGATTTATAACCATGGGATTTTCCAAAGCTGCTCTTAGATCCATTCCGGCAGCTGCTACCGACTCATAGTTAGGTAATTTCAGGTCTTTGGCGTGTGGCAATTTTTTGATCAGTATCTTTTTCATAATTCTTCTCGTGTATATTCTATTAATCGAACTTTTACATTTCCCCAAAATACTTTGACACGGGCCTCCAATGGTACTCGCAGATTATCATCCAGATACCAAGCCCGGAAGTTGCCTGAAAATCCAAACGGACCTTCAATATTTTCGGTGCGCCCTGTCATCTCATATGCCATTACCGCATCCTCAAAGGCTTCATAACTGCGTTCTTCTTTTTCTGGTGAATTATCACCATAGATATATCCTTTCTTTTTGGTGACATACACAGGCAGCTTAAACTCTTCATCGGTCCCTGCAAACAGACGGGAAAAGTAAAAAATCAGATGACCGGAAGTAGCAGGGTCTTCCAAATCCAGAGTATCCCGTGTGTTGTCTTCTTCTTTGTAATATACCTTGCCCAAATCCCGGTCGAACCAATATTCAATTTCGCGAGGTTTATCTTCATCCATATTGTCTTTCCAGTATTTTACTTCCACCGGCAAACCCTCCTCATTCACATAGAATAAGCTGTAAAACCGATCCAGTTCGTCACCTACAAAAGGAATCCTGGGATTGGATTCAATTTCTGTGAGTAAGCGTTTGCGTTTCTGATCTTGGTATAAAGAATCACTGAGAAGTACCACATTAACCCATCCCAATTTCAAAAAACCATATTTTACTTCATATCTGAATGTTTCCTTAACCGATAGCAAATTCTCCATATCGGGGGCCGCTTCATCATCAGATGGGAAACTATGCTGTCCCATTACCATTATAGGTATGTTCAGCAATATTGCGATAGTAAAAAGGAAGATATGTTTCATGAAATTGTTATAGAACAAACATTATTCGGTGTCTTCATCAGCTATAAAAGCCTCAAAAGATGCTTCATCATAACCCACCAGTACTGATTCATCTTTAATCAACACAGGGCGCTTAATCATAGTTTGATGTTTCAAAAGCTGCGCAAAAAGATCTTCCTCTGAAAGATCCTTGTTAGCCAAGCCCAGGTCTCTCCACTTTCGTCCCCTTTTATTGAGCAAAACATCCAGGCCCACTTTGAACTCTAATTCTTTAAGTTCTTGGCGGGTAAGCGGGTCCTTCTTTACATCAACGAATTCATACTCAACATCATGCTCCTCCATCCACTTTTTAGTGTCTCTGATCTTATTACAATTTTTAATTCCGACTATATACAGCATCGTAATATTAAGATGAATGTTTTGTATTTTGAGAACTCAAAGATACGGTTTGTTTCTTGAAATTCGAACGCAATGAACCACCACTTCGTGCCCATTATGCCTAAATTTTGTTCCTTCTTTTTTATACTGCTTTGTTCTGCGTTTATAATCCTGAGTTGTACCCGAAATGATGCTCAGCGTGATTTTGAAAAAGAAGCGTACTCGGCTCCCAATAACTTCACAGAAACAACTTCTCAGGGTTCCATTCAGTCTGCCGATGAGGATGACTGGCGCACCTCTCCCCTGTTCCAGGGTTTAATTGAGATTGTTCCTCCTTTTCCAAATCCCGTGCAAACCAATCAGGCCGTTCAGTTTGAAGTGGAAGTGACCGGCGTGCAATCCATCAACGGACTGGAAGTATTGGTGCGACTACCTGATAACAGTTTTCGAAGCTTATACCAATCCTTTCAAACCCTCCAGCCCGGCTTGACGACTTTTCAGATTAATCCCATAGAATTTGCTATCAACGGAAATCCTGAGGGAGCACGTGGGTTGAACCGGGTGTATATTTTCAATGCCTCCTCGCAGATGATTTCTTACGGCGATATTATGGTGGAGTGACTTTTCTGAGTTTTTTTATCTCTTCTACTTTATTAAATCACAAATCGGTCATTCGGTTCATCGGTTATTCACAGTTCATTTGATTTGCGAACGATCGAACGACCGATTTTCGATGGAGGATTTACCCTCTTTACAAAGCTCCGACTTTGTAACGCATTCCGGGAAGCTCTAGCTTCCAGTTAATTTCTGCGACATGGTTTGAATTTTTCTCTTAGTGTACTACTCTTGAGAGCTATTTGTGTTCGTTTTTTCACTCCTCTTGGCTATAGCCGGCTTCTTTGTTCATTTTGGCTTGATCCAAAACGAACCAAAAAATCAAAAAAACAAGAGATGTTTGAGATCCCAAATACTTAGAACTTGATTGCTTACCATCCTTGGTTCCGTTGATAGATGCTTTCCCTGTGTTTTCCTTTCACTTTAGTCTTTTGCCCTCGTTACAAAGCTCCGGCTTTGTAATGCCCACTCGGAAGCTCCAGCTTCCAGTTTTGGTAATCTTAATCACAATCCAGTTATTCAGCCCATCGGTCTGTCACAATTTATATAGAACTCACCGGCTATATTTTTTGCACCTAAATGATTGATTTTTCTTTTTCAAAAGAATTCAGCCATCCCTAAGTGGTTTTATTCGAATAGCTTAAGTGAACGATGATTCGGATAATATTATGTTATTGCCACCATAACGGTGGGTGCTGCGATAAGATGCTTTCATTTCAGAGCTATTTTCTTCAAGTTATTCTTATAATTTATTAGAACAATCTTAAGGGATGTATGACCTAAATGAGGCATTGGTGATTTGCCAATGTTAGTACCCATTAAAGAAACATAAATACATTTTATGGAAAAAGAAGACATTAAATTTACCGCTAAGCATCTAGCTAAAAAACTTAATCTGAGAAATGCAGAATCCGAAGTCGTAAAAAGGCATAATCAACTGAAGAAAATCTATGATGATGATCTACAAAAAGCATTAACTATAGATTCAGCAGTAGTTGAAGGTGAAAACCTGGATGATCCATTTCATTCTAAAGTACTAATGAATGATGAACTAAAATTACCACTTAAAACGGGTCTCCATAGAGCTGTAGGCGGTGATCACGATTACTCAACACCTGGAGACATTTTATCTGCGGCATTGGCTGTTTGTTTAGAGAGCACTTTAAGAATGATTGCAGATAGATTGGAAATTCAATTGAAGCACACAAAAGTATCAGTTGAAGCCACTGTTGATGTCCGGGGAACATTACGTTTTGACAAATCAGTTCCAGTCGGATTTCAAAAAATGAACTTGGAGGTAGAGTTAGGTTCAGACAATGTGGGAGAAAAGGTTTTAAATACTTTATTTGGTGCTGCAGTAAAAAGTTGTGTGGTCTATCAAACCTTAAAACCAGCAATACCAATAACAAAAACCTTGAAGATAGTGTGAACGAACTCAAACTAGTATAAAAATTGCTATTAGCTAACAAGATCCGCCATATAACCCTCACATTAATGCGGATACGTCTCGCCAATTCCTTACCCCTCTTGGTTTTAATACACTTCTTTCGTTAGTTGCTAATTCAACATCAGTCCGTTCGCCGGTTATGCGCTTTGAAAACATTAACAGCTACTCAAGCTCGCGAAGAGATTTATCGATTATTGGACGAAGCGTCTGAAACACAAAAGCCGATTCAAATTACCGGAAAAAGATCTAATACGTATCGGAGATCATTGAGGAAAATCCTTTAGAATATCCTCCCTATAAAAATTGGTTCGCAAATTGGAAGGGGCTTATTCACGAAGAATAAATATCCAGCATCGCTTAGTGTACCAAGTCTACAAAAAAGAGAAAGTTGTTAAAGTAATAGAATGTGGACTCATCACAACTGACCCGGTAGTATAATCGAGTAAACGGCCGTGAGCCATAAGCTCACTGTGCGCCGCTTATTTGCCAAGCGGTTATATTAATTTTGCAGTAGTTATTGCCAATCTATCTTGAAAATGATACTTTAGTATCACTATGAAAACAGAATTAGTTACAACACTTAAACGTCAAGCAACTAAACTTCTCAAAGAGTTACGTGAGGAAAAGGAACCTGTGCTAATTACTGAGCATGGAAAACCTTCCGCATATCTTGTTGATGTGGATCACTTTGAGCACATACAAAAAAAATTATCTCTCCTTGAAGGATTGGCTCGCGGTGAAAAAGCAATTCTTGAAGGCCGTATAGTTCCCCATGCCGAGGCTAAAAAACGCATGGCAAGATGGCTCGAATAATATGGACCGAACCGGCTCTCAATGAGTTAGACGAAATAGCCGACTACATTTCTTTAGATAATCCAATAGCCGCAAAGAAGTTAGTTCGATCTGCATTCGAAAAAACAGAGCGCTTGGCATCCCATCCTAAAAGTGGGAAGCTTGTTGAAGAGTTTGATAACTCTATATACAGAGAAGTAGTTTTATCTCCTTGCCGGATATTTTATCGGCTGGATAATGAGATTGTATACATCGTTCATGTAATCCGTGAAGAACAATTTCTTCATCTTGATATACTTAAATCACGGTAGTGAAATTGGTATAAAATCTTTAAAAAGGATGCGGACCTGCCAATGCCGGCAGACAGGTGGGTTTCGATGGAAATTTGATTTCAAGGAATTAATTTCGCTACTTCAGCTAAATAATAATCCCCGCACCGTTTAAACACCCGGTTGTCAGTCTAACAAATACCCCACCAAAACCGGCAAATGATCTGAAGGGAAATGTCCCTCATTCTGTTCTAAGATGGCTTCGTACGAAAGTACTTCAATTCCCGAGCTTACAAAAATGTAGTCTATTCGCCGATCTAAAGGGTGTTCGGGATCGAATCCATGAAACGTTCCTACAGGTCCTTTTGGCTTTCTTTTCGATATGGTTCGGGTATCATCCATTAACCAGTTTAAATACGTGATGGGGTCGGATTCCGGTTCGGCGTTAAAATCACCCATCAGAATTATGGGGAGTCTGTCTTCGTTATTTTCATCAATAAACTGCCGGATCACTTTTAAAGAATTCAATCTCGATTGTGCTCCAATATGATCCAGGTGTGCGTTAAAAACCCAAAACTCTTTATTTGATTCCCTCTCTTTAAACCGCGCCCAAGTAGTAATCCGCTCCATCGAAGCATCCCAGCCTACCGAAACGGTATCCGGAGTTTCTGACAGCCAGAAGGTATCACTATCTACAACATCCAGCTTGTTGGTTTTATAAAAGATTGCGGTGTATTCGCCGCCTGTGTTGCCATCATCCCAACCTACCCCAACATACTTATAATCGGTCAAGGCACTATCCAGGTACTGCACCTGATGGTGTAATCCTTCCTGAATTCCAAATACATCAGGCTTGGTTTGGATAAGCTGATTCTTTCGATGCTCCCAGCTGTTGATGCCATCGCGCTCGGTGGCATAGCGGATGTTGTAGGTCATGGCTGAAGATTGCCCCTGTTCGGTACAATTAGTTACCGTGACAAGTAGCACGATTAGTAAAAGCAAATATCTCATTTGAACGATTATTGGTTGTATGGTAATCTACTAAATACCGGCTTCAGAGTTTAATGATTTCGGAGTGTTCTGTATCTACTTTTTATGTCGTCAAGCTTTTGGTTTACAAGCTCCTTTACTATAAATTTTAGCTGATTTGATTACCCGTTTAAAGTAAACCAAAATTAACCCATATGGTTTCTAAAGAATTGTTAGAGAATTTTTTTGAGGAGCAGTTTAACGATACTTCTTCCGTGTTTTTGTATAAAGATAAACAACTGCTAAAAAATGAACAGTACCGGGAGTTTGCTGAAGAACAACTTAGAAAGGCCGATAAAATATTTTGGTCGGTATTGTTCTTCTTATTTATTGGTGTTTGGTATGGCACGAATGGACTCATAGAATTCGGCGCCTATCAACAGTGGTTTGATTTAGCTTTGGGGATAGGCTGTTGGACAGCTATGATTTTTGCACTGTTATTAGCATCTAAAGAATATTACACCATTAAAAGCTCTATGAATCTCTTTATCAAACTGCTTGACGAAAAAGAGCAGCAACCTAATTCCTAATATTTACATGAATAATTCACCACCTCAGTCCCCACCAAATGAGCATCGGGGGCATCGCATCGTTATTCGGTTACTGCTGTTGGCGATGGGAGTGGAATGGATTCTATTGCTTTTAGATCAAAGTTGGTTGTCCCTCTTTTTAGTCTCTCTTATCATTGCCACGGTGTTCTCTCCTATCCTTTTCAAGCATAAAATGGAAATGGAGTTGCCGGCTGAATTTCACCTGACTGCCGTCATTTTTATTTTTGCTTCATTTTATTTGGGTGAAGTTCAGGATTTCTATCAACGTTTATGGTGGTGGGATATGGCTCTTCATGGCTCAGCAGGACTTCTAATGGGTATTTTGGGCTTCTTGTTGGTTTATATACTGAATGAAAGCAAGCGCATTGATTTAAATCTTACTCCCGGCTTTATCTCCTTCTTTGCCTTTACATTTGCACTTGCCATTGGCTCAGTTTGGGAAATTTTTGAGTTTGGCATGGATGAGATTTTTGGTACGGTGATGCAAAAGGCCATGTTTAACGATCCCTCGGGTTTAACAGATACCATGTGGGATATCATCGTTAATGCCCTTGGAGCTTTGCTTATCAGTATTTTAGGTTATGGTTATCTCAAACACAGAAGAAGTTTCTTTATCAAAAACTGGATTCGAAAGTTTATAGAGCGAAACCCAAATTGGTTCACTAAATAGTATTCATCTTATTTAAATTGCTGTTTAGCTCTTTTATGATTTAATTCAATGTAAAACTAATTTTATATGATGCAGCTTAAAAGCATAGCAGTTATAGTATTATTAGTTGGTTTATCACCTGCCGAACAAAACAGGTCTATTCAAAATGTATCTGAATTTACGGATGGAAATATAACCGGGCAGGTCGTGCTAACGCCACGAAGTTCGGGAAACCGATTTACGGGCGGAATGTATGGCAGACCAAATCAGAGTACGTCATCAGGTTCCTCTGATGATTCCGTACTGGTGGTATTGACAGGGGCTGAAAATGCTCAACCTAATATTGAGAAATCCCCGGTAATTCTTGATCAAAAAAATCAGCAATTTATACCTTCCTTACTCCCCGTTCGCCAAAATCAGACTGTACGTATCCGAAATTCTGATCCTGTTTACCATAATGTATTTAGCTTGTCGAGTCCCAATAAATTTGACGTGGGGCGACGCCCGAAAGGAGAATACCTCGATGTTTCTTTTGATGAGGCCGGTGTTGTCGATGTTTTCTGTGATATTCACTCCAATATGCATGCCATTATTTATGTAATGCCTGTAAATGCCCTGCAATGGGTGAAAATTAAAAGTGGAGATACTTTTAATTTAGAAGCAGTTCCTGCGGGTAATTACGAAATCAAAATTTTTGCCCTCGGATATGAAGAAAGAACCCACTCGGTCGAAATTCAATCCGGCAAGACTTTCGATATTGGCACCATCACCATGAACAGGTAATAACAGGTCCAATGGTCAAGTTTAAAGACATCAGTTTGCGCTGGAAATTGCTTACCGGCTTTGTTGGCTTGGTTATTGTCATTGTTGTGGCCCTACTGATTAGCGTAAGCCAAATTGTTGAGCAACGTATTCGTCAAGATATTGATACCAATTTTGTGGAAGCCGGACGGGTTTTTGAACGTATTCAGGACATTCGGTATAGGCAGTTGAGGCAAACCGCCATTTTACTGGCTGATATCCCCAGTTTGAAGGCCGCTATTTCAACCGGTGATACCGTTACCGTCACACAAAAGATCCAGGAAGAACTTCTTTATCTGCTCGATTTTGATCCGGTGATACCGGATACGTTAATCCCGCAGGAGTATTATACCAATCGTGACTCTGCAGGTTTACTTCTTATAGCAGATTCGGAAGGAAAGCCACTTGGGCAACTTTCAAGTAACAGGTTACCTGAGTATTCTATCGCTGAACGACCCGGGGTAAGAAACGCTCTTGACGGTAATATGCCTTCTCAAACGTATATTTGGAGAGAAGGTAACCGATATTTCAATGTCATTACCATTCCAATATGGACTGGGTACAATTTAGCCGGCACCCTCTCCTATGGGCTTCCCATCCGTCAGCTGGAAGCAGAACAATTATCCCGCGATATAGGGCTCGAAGTGTTGTTTTTTGTGGATAGCAAACTATTAGCTCATTCTTTTGAAGACCTAGCCCCTGATGATGAAAATCAGCTTGCTGCAAATATTAGCAGAGATACATTTGAAGTACTCCAGGCACGTGAAGCTGAAACTTCCGAGATAATGTTGGGTGATGAGCGTTGGCTCACTTATTTGGCCCCCATGTTTAATGTAGAAGATGATGTTGAAGACATCCGTGGCTATTATGCCGTTGCTAAATCTCTGACTGATGCCCTTGTCCCCCTCCAAAACTTACAGCTCATTATTTTTGGGATTGGCTTGTTATCTATTTTGGCTTCTATCCTAATCAGTATCTGGCTCACCCACCGAATAACCAAACCTATCGATCAACTGTTAGCGGGCGTTCATCGTGTGGAAAAAGAAAACTTCGATCAAGAAGTACCTGTTTCCAGTAACGATGAAATTGGCCAACTTACGGTGGCATTTAATAACTTGGTTGAAGGATTACAGGAACGGCTATTAATGCTCAAATTTGTTTCCGAAGCTACCCTGGATGCTATAAAAAAGAATTTATCCCGTATTGAACCAGGAGGTGAACGCAGAGACATCACCGTGTTTTTCTCTGATATTCGTGGTTTTACTTACTGGAGTGAACAGCATACTCCGGAGGAAGTCATTGAAATGCTTAATAAGTTACTGAGTTTTCAGGCTGAACTTGTAAAAGAGTTTGGAGGAGATGTCGACAAATTTGTAGGAGATGAACTGGTAGCTGTTTTTAGAGGAGAAGATAAAGATCAAAAGGCGGTAAACGCGGCCATCAGCATACAACAGAAATTAACTTCTATGCTCAGCAGTGAAGAAGGTGAACTCGCTGTTGGTATTGGCATTAACAGTGGTGAAGCAGTAATGGGTGCTATGGGGAGTAAAAACCGCATGGATTACACCGTGCTTGGAAATACGGTAAACCTTGGTGCACGTTTATGTTCTGCTGCACAGAAACATCAAATTCTGATTTCAAATCCCGTTTTTCTGAACCTTGAGCGCAAAATTAAAGTGAATGAGCTGGAGGAAATCCAGGTGAAAGGAATTAAAAACCCTGTACCTATTTACGAGGTTAACTGGAATGAACAATCTGTATCCACTAAAGAAAATGAGGTGCTCTATGAAGATTCATAAGCTGTTCTTTCTAATTTTTGCAAGTACTCTTTGCCTCGGAACTCCTCAAAAAACTCTTGGGCAAATTCAAATTGGTGGCTTAGCTGACTTTGAACTCCGAATGGGAGAAGAAGATTCATCTCCTTATGTCAATGAAACCCCGACTGATGGATTATCACTTTATACTCCTTATGTTCGGCTTTTCATAAATAGTGGTATTTCTGAAAAATGGTTTGTCAATTCTGTCCTTCAGGCAGATTATTACAACAGCAAATCACTAAATAATCCTTTTTTCTCCGTTCTAAACCTTAATTATACCCCTGATGCTGAGTCCAACCTGACCTTCACTGCAGGAAGATTTGTCACGCCTTATGGTACGTATTCAAAGCGTATCCTTTCCTCTCAAAATCCTTTTGTACACCTACCGCTAACCCACGCATCCGGGCTTCCCGTCAGCAAAAGGTTAGGATTTTTGTCTTACGAGTATTCTGATTCGCAAATACCACGAGAGGCTTACCCGGAAGGTGACACCGGACTAACCATGGTATATCAGCGAATGTACACCCAGGGATTGAAAGTTTCAGGGACTGTGGGAGAAGATCAATGGCTCAACTATAATATCGCAGCAACCCTCGCCCCTGCTTCAAGTCATTTCGAATATGCTGAGTATGATACACCTGCTATTATTGGAAGAGTCATACTAAGGCCGGCTGTTTGGGCTGAGTTAGGGGTGTCCTACAGTTCAGGTGCTTTTATGAAAGAGGACAGCGCTTATGATTCTTTACAGGCAAACGACCTTTCATCCTATGATCAAAACCTATTTGGTGCCGATCTTACGTTTTCATACCGCTACTATACGTTGATTTTTGAGTATAATCACAGCACTTGGGAAGCTCCTTTATATAATGAAAATGAAAGTCTTCCTTCCGCTGAAGCCAGTGTAAGCCATTTTTCAAGCGAGTTCATTGTTGATTTTCCTTTCTTGGTGGGCGGTTATGCCGGCCTCAGGTATGAGCAACTAAATTCCGGGAATATATCAACGTATCAGCAGTGGACCTATGACAGGGAGCGAATAGAAATAGTATACGGCCACAAATTGGATCGAAACGTTACACTGAAAACTTCTTATTTAATTTCAAATGATGATGGGCCAGGCTTGAAGGATAATGTATTCGCTTTACAGCTTAGTGTATTGTTCTAAGCTTTATCTCTTGATGGATTCAAACCTCTTTTCAAACTGGAAGTACCCTCCACAATAATATCACAGCTAATACAATAGTGACCATCATATAATCGCTATTTTTCTTTTTCTGCTGTCCTTTCTTTTTTGCTGTTTGAATCCAACTCACCACAGATATTATCAATAAAACGAACAGTACTATATTTCCTAACATGACTTTTTCTCTTTATCTAATACATGGATTATTTAGTAAAATAAACAACGCCACCTTCTTTATTACCGGAAAGAAATTCTGCAATCCCGTCTCCATCTAAATCAACGAAATGAGGAGCTGAGAACTGTGTTACCTGTATGGCAATAGGTACTTCCTGGGCCTCAAATTCAGGATTTTGGGCTGTACCCACATTCCTGAAAAATAAAATCCCCTCAACTTTAGAACCCAGAAACAGATCAAGATCTCCGTCTCCGTCAACATCATGAAGCGCCGGAGAACTACGATGGGTAGTTTCTACATTTGCAAAAGCACCTTCAACCAATTGCGGATCAAAATTTGTTGCTGATCCCTCATTACGATAATATTCTATACTTCCACCTGATGAACCCAATATAAGATCTAAATCGCCATCACCATCTAAATCACCCAGTTCCGGAACTGCATTGCTGCCTCGTCCCAGCTCAACTATATCTTCCTGAACCAATTCATATTCACCGGCTGAAATTTCATAATAATCCACTTCGCCGCTCCACTTGCCAAGTAGCAGTTCATCCTGACCATCCCCATCCAAATCCCCGAAAACAGGTGCGTAGTGATAGGTTTGAGGAAGATCTAAGGTGCCCGTTAAATAAAACTCAGGGTTCGTAGCCGTTCCCCTGTTTTCATATTGATACACAATAGAGGTATTTCGATCACCGGGATCAATTTTGTTAGCAGTCAACAAATCAAGATCACCATCGCCATCAATGTCACCGGTTGCCGGAATCGTTTCATTACCCAGGTCAATGGTTTTCAAAAATTGTTTGGTTTGAAGTTCAAAGTCACCATTGGCTTGCTGCTCATAAAAGTAGAAATTTTCTCCAAGAGTCCGGTTTGCATTGTAAGCTCCTCCTAATACACCAAGGAAAAGATCGATGTCCCCATCATTTCCCCAATCGGTAAGTGTTGGTGCATTGTAGCCACTGGATTGAACGGGATCATTTGGAGGAAAAGGTTTTGGTTCGTTGCTGAAATCAGGACTGGTCGGATCCCCTTCATTCTCTAACAATAAAATGCTGGGTTCAAAAAAATCACCCCAAAATATATCCTGATCTCCATCCCCGTCAATATCCATGAATGCCATAGTGTTGGCCCCATGCATGGTTCCAAACTGCTTCACAATCTCGATATTTTCAAATCGCTCAGTAACTAACTCAAACTGGGGAATGTCATTTTCATCTCGACCTATAGATTCATATCTGGTCAATGTTCCATCAAGCCGGCCTATAAAAAGGTCTAACTTCCCGTCACTGTCAATATCGGTAACATTTGGGATATTCTGTCGGTCGGAGAATATGGCTTCCCCGTTTACATTTTTAAGTGAATCGGCAGCCAAAACAAATTCCGGTTCTTTAGCTGTACCTTCATTCTTGTAGTAGCGAATGTAGCTGTATGGTTGTTCAGTAAGGAGATCCAAATCTCCGTCTTGATCCATATCTACAAAACGAAACCATTCCCCGATATCTAAATTTTCAAACTTGTTGGTTTTCCATTCCAGCGGAAATTGTTTTCCATCCCCATCATATTCAAAAAACTTTAAATCGTCTGTATTTTCCTGAACAAAAAGGTCCGAATCTCCGTCTCTGTCAATATCTACAAACTGAGGTCTGGGTGCATTGAAGCCACCCAAAAATGGAAAAGGAATTGGCTCACCTTCCATATCATATACCGGAAATGGATCGACTACTTGTTGGTATTGATCTGAGCTGTTTTCTGAACTGTTTAAAGTGGAATCGGATGTGGCACATCCGTTATATATTAGTAGTGATGCTGTTAATACAAACAGGAAGCTAAAATTATCTGATTTCATCAAGCCTTAAATATTTTTTGATCAGTATGCATTGGTTCCAATTCCGGTAGCATTCTTACCCACTTCAATAACTTTTTCGATGCTTCGGGTTTCTGTATTTATGACTACAACTGTACCCCTAAGGTTTTGAATATCATCTATACCTTCTGGATTATAACTGCCATTCAGGTTGTTGTTTGAGATAAAGAGATATTTTCCATCCTTCGAAAGTGCACTTCCATGTGGCTGAGCTAATCCCTCACCTTCGATGGTCTCTTCCAACATCTTGCTTTCCATATTTACAACAGCAATCGAATTATCTTGCTTATTGCCGAAGTACAAGTACTCTCCATCCGGTGAAAAAACGGGATGCCACGGCTGAGATCCTACTAAAAGTTCACCCGTTAATTCCGGGTTCAATGGATCTGAGATATCGAAAAACAGTAGCTGCCCTGTAATTTGGCCTGTTGCAATCATGGTGTTGCCATCAGGAGTAACTGCAAAATTTACGAATACGTGGTTATTTCCAGGTAATGAGGTTAGATTCGATTCTTCTTCTGCAGGATTAATTGACAGAATTTGATTTTCGGATAAGCTACCCACAAAAGTCCAATCCCCATCAGGGGTAGTCGTAAGTGCGTGTGGTCGGGTAAAAAACAAATCTATTTCTTCAAGAACGTTCATATCAGAACGGTCAACAATTCCAAAACTTTGCGGGGGATTTACAGCGCTCATGGATCTTCCAACATAGAGATAGTCTTCTTTAGGGTGCATAGCTAATAATCCGGGGACTTCAAGTACAGCTTCATCCACCAGTTCATTTTGTCGGTTGAACTTGAGCACCCTATTTTCCCCGATTAGTGTTACGTACCAAAACGAACCATCCGATTCAGCTACGGTGTGATGCGGCTTTGCATTTGCTGAAAAACCAAATTCTTGCAGATCTACCGTTTCTACAATTTCATGAGTCGCTGCATTAATTACCGCAACACTCGCTGAACCCTGATTACACACATATATATATTGGTCCAAAACCTCAGACTGTGCGAATAGCTTTCCGGCAAAACTTAGCGAAAGGAAGATAGTTAGGGTAGCAATCAGAAAACTTGTAATAAGATTTTTCATAGTATCTTGATCTCTTATATGAATAAAAATGGCAACTTCAGGTTTTTCCATTCAGATAACCCAAAGTTGCCAAAATTATTTTTTGGTGTTTCTTAGTCTTCTCTATTGGTATCAAGAATGAAAAGACCTTCACTGGAGCTGGTCATAAGTACGATATCATCGAAATATGGGTAATTACTCCAGGTTCCGGAAAATCCTGCTTCATCCTCTACGAATGGATAAGTATCAAAAAATCCAACACGCTCCGGCTCTTCAGGATTCGAAATATCAAGTACCTGCAAACCACTTACATAATTGGACTGATACATGGTATTTTCTTCGATGTACAAGTTGTGGTCTGAAGCGGGATTATCTAAGAAGAATTCGGTTACAAACTGGGGATCATCTAAGTCACTTACATCCCAAATAATGGTTCGTGTTTGGTCCACATTACCTGAAAGTTCATCCAGCTCATCATTTTGGTAGAAGTACCGCTGATCTTCGGTCAACCAACCTTGGTGTACATATGCATGATCAGGATATGAAGCAGTTGAAAGTGCAACCGGGTTTTCCTTATCGGTTACATCCGCAATACTTACCGCTGTCTCATTCGCACCAAAGCAAATTTCGCTGCCACTGTGCTCCTCATCCTGACCTTCATAGATAACACACTGTGCATCGTGAGAATAACCGGTTCCCGCTCTACCTGTAGATGGATCAGAGAAACATCCTTCAAAGGTTGGGTTCTGAGGATCCTGAATATTAATCATATGTAATCCACCACCACAAGTTTGACCTCCGCCACTGCTGCCAACAGCAAAAGCATAGCCGGTTTCTTCATTTATCACAATATTGTGAGCACTGTTAAAGCCTCTGTAGATAAGTGTTTCCTCAAATAAAATAGGTTCACCGTCAAATTCACGAAGCTCCGTCAGATCTAACACCTGCATTCCATGTTCTCCGGCATAATCCGCCACAATGTAGGCATGATTTTTATACACCTTGATATCTCTCCATGTACTTGGCTGACCTGTTTCCGTGAGAGGAAGATTACCGATATAAACCGGACTTAACGGATCGGTAACGTCTACAAATGAGGTTCCTTCGTTTCTACCTACTATCGCATAGTTTTTACCGGTCTGTTTGTCTGTCCAGCCCCACATGTCATTCAACCGAACACCTCGGTCTCCACCAATATCACGGATAGGAAGAAATGAGATTAAATCAACGTTATTGCAGGTAAATACATCGGCATTCCCATCCATGCAATTAACTTTGTTACCGGTAATAGGATCAAGAACAGCTCCACCCTCGCCAATAACAACTTCACTGGTTGTCCAGGTACCGGACATGTCTCTTTCCATAATAGAAGCAGAACCTAATCCACTATCAGTTCCTGTTAAACCAATAACAGCAACTTCACCTTCTACCGCCATTGTACCGGCAAACATTCTTCCGTCTTCCTGGTCTGACATCATTTTAGTTGAACCGGTCCAATTTCCATTCTTGTCTTGCTGAAATTGATAGATGGCCCCTCTACCGCCATCAACATAAGGGGCTCCTACCCAAACTTCAGAGTCTACAAAGGTGATGCTTCCACCAAACACGTACCGCATCTGGCTGTCGAAAGGAACCAGTCGGCCACTTTCACCCCACTCACCCGAATCTTCATCTTTATCAAAAACTATTACCGCACCGGATGCAGAATTGTATCCGGGAGCACCTACAAATATTTGTCCCTCTCTTACATTGACAGCAGCTCCAAATTGACTTCTCTCATCCACTTGGCGGCTATTAAGTGTTTCCTCTAAAGTCCATTCATTGTTATTTGCACTGTACACATAAGCACTGCCGCCTTCACGCTGAGGAGCACCTACAACTAAACTCATTCCGTTTGCGGCTATTGCAGAACCGAAATTAGCTCCGGCCGTATCAGGGTTGGCGATTGTTTGCTTCAAATTCCAACTGCCATTGTTATTTTCAAATACTATGACAGCTCCCATTCCCTCATTGTGAGAAGGTGCACCTACAATGGCCTGGTTACCATGAAGAACAACACTAGATCCAAAACCGGATTCCATTGCATCTGTGATAAGCTTATCTGTCTCCATCCAGTTGCCGGAACTATTCCCCTGAAACACATATACGGCTCCATTATCATCATTGGCATTTGGAGATCCTACTAAAACCCAATTTCCATCAGCAGAAATGGATGAACCAAATCCCTCTCCGATACTTCCATCAGAAGCCATCAGTTGAGCCTGATTGCTCCATTCAGTTCCATCATCGGAAAAAACATAAACAGCACCGGGCTGATGGACATTTGCGGGTTCCCCAATAAAAATATTTCCCTGTGAAATATCTACAGCACGGGCAAAACCTCGGATAGCTTCAGTTTCACCATCAGCGGTAGTTTGTGAATTTGCCGTATAGTAAAACGGCGAAATGATTAGTAATAAAATTAAAAACGATAGTCGTCTCATAGTGTCATTATTTGTTGAAAATGAATTTTAATATAAATCAGATAAGAATATAGTACGACGATCGGAAAAAACAAGAATAGAATCCCTATAAAATTCTATTCTTTCTTTAAAAGATTTAAAATTGAGCTGAATTCAGTCAAATTTGGATTTATATAGTACCCAAGCTGACACGCCTACCAATGTTGCCGCCCCTCCCAGTATCAAAGCAAGATTTAAATCTCGCTGTATTCGTTCGGCTTTTGAAAGATAATTGGAGCCTACACCCTTTTTAGCAATCAAACGTTCTAACTCTTCAATTTTGTTTTCCAGTTCCTTACGTGATTTCTCTTTTAACTCCATGATGGTGTTTTTGTATTCATCTTCATTTGATATATGTAACATACTGAATGGCGCTATTGTTTCATTATGGACATTCATTTACAAATAAGCATTTCAATTCGCTTGAAGAGATGCTATATTCCCAACCCCAAATTTGAACCTCAAAATTATCAAGAATGAGCGTATTAGTTGGAAATGATACCCGCCTGATTGTACAGGGCTTTACCGGAAGCGAAGGCAGCTTCCACGCCGAACAAATGATGGAGTATGGTACCAATGTAGTTGGTGGCGTTACCCCCGGAAAAGGCGGACAAACCCATTTAGACCGACCTGTTTTTAACACGGTTGCTGAAGCAGTTCAAGAAGTTGATGCTAACACTTCCGTAATTTTCGTACCCCCCGCTTTTGCCGGTGATGCCATCACCGAAGCAGCTTTTGCCGGAATCAAAGTTATTATTTGTATCACAGAAGGCATTCCTGTCAAAGACATGGTTGTGGCCAAGCAGATTGTAAAAAGTCATGGTGCTACTTTAGTTGGCCCAAATTGCCCCGGTGTTATTACACCCGGTGAAGCTAAAGTTGGTATTATGCCGGGAAGTATTTTCAGCAAAGGTAACGTTGGCCTCATTTCCCGTTCCGGTACGCTCACTTATGAGGCTGTTGATCAACTTACTAAAGAAGGATTGGGGCAAAGTACAGCCATCGGTATTGGCGGCGACCCTGTGATTGGTACTACCCACCTCGATGCCGTTAAGCTATTGAATGATGATCCTGATACAGAATCCATTGTATTGATTGGTGAAATCGGTGGCACTGCTGAAGAAGAAGCCGGTGAGTGGATCAAAGAAAATTGCAACAAACCTGTTGTAGCATTTATCGCAGGTTCAACGGCTCCTCCCGGACGACGTATGGGGCATGCAGGCGCCATTATTTCCGGTGGAAAAGGTACTGCCCAAGAAAAGAAAAAGGCGCTTGCCGCAGCAGGAATCACTGTTGTTGACAGTCCTGCTGAAATTGGAGTTACCTTAAAGAAAATGTTGGAAACAGCTTAAACTGTTTCTTCAAAGTTAGAAATTCAAAGCCTCTGCCCTGTTGGGTTGAGGCTTTTTTATTATGATTTCCAACCCCTCTTCAACAGTAGCCTGTCAAGGTCTTTACGCTTCAGCCTAAACGAATGTGCTATTGAACAGATAAATTAGCGCTTATAAATATTCCTGAACCGGAACCAGCTCCATCTGCGGATGTTGTTCAATAAAACGATGGAAAAAGTAGGAATGCCCGCTTCCATATATAATTAAGACACGATCACCGG
>NZ_JAVLBQ010000042.1:0-22539 GCF_031581265.1 Gracilimonas sp. | reverse complement strand
CATAATATAATAGTAGTTTCTGAACAGAAATTTCCTCTACATAAAAACTGAATGTGCTATCAGTCAAATAAAACTATAAGTAGTGTTATGAAATGAAGACTTTGGCAGCTAAAATCGAAACTATCTTAAAATAAAAAGGGGGCCGAAGCCCCCTTTTTCTCACTCACTCATCGAAGTAGCAACTTAGCAATAGTGCTGAGCTGCATGTTCGTTGTACCCTCGTAGATTTTACCGATCTTAGAATCACGGTAATATTTCTCTACGGGATATTCTTTCACATAACCATACCCACCAAACAAGTCGATGGCCTGTGAGCTTACACTTTCCGCAACATCAGATGAATGAAATTTTGCCATGGCTGCTTCTTTCAAAAAATTCTGTCCTGCCATTTTCTTCCGTGCTGCATTATATACCAACAATCGTGCGGTTTCAATATCTGTGGCCATTCGAGCCAATTGAAATTGAACTCCCTGGAAATCTGATATAGCCTTCCCAAATTGCTTACGCTCTTGAACATATGCCAACGCTGCATCAAATGCCCCCTGGGCAATGCCAATCATCTGGGCTCCAATACCTACCCGGCCTTCATTCAGCGTTTCAATAGCAACTTTATATCCTTTTCCAACTTCACCAACTACATTTTCTTTGGGAACGCGCACATCTTCCAATAGAATTTCACAGGTTGAGCTTGCCCGAATTCCCAGTTTATTTTCTTTCTTGGCAATAGAGAAACCTTCCATACCGCGTTCAACCACAAAGGCCGTAATTCCTTTATATCCGGCGTCAGGATCAACAGTAGCCATCACCAAAAAAATATCTGCTTCATTGGCATTGGTAATCCACAATTTTGCTCCGTTTAACACAAAATGGTCACCGTCTTCTTTGGCTGTGGCTTTCAACGCAAAAGCATCACTTCCCGAACCGGCCTCAGATAAACAATAGGCTCCAACTTTCTCCGTCGCCAATTGCGGCAAATATTTTTCTTTCAAATGGTCGGAGGCAAAATTTACAAAAGCATTGTTCACTAAAGTATTCTGCACATCCATAAAAACACCGGCAGATGCATCCACACGAGAAATTTGCTCTATAGCTACAATGGACATCATAAAAGTTCCACCACCACCGGAATACTTCTCGGGAATATCAATCCCCATCAATCCCATTTCAAAAAATTCTTTGATAAGACCAGGATTGAGCTTTGCATTTTCATCCATCTCCTCAACCAAAGGTTTAATAGAAGCTTCAGCAAAATCAGCAGCCGCCTCTTTTAACATTTGTTCATCTTCGGTAAGCTGTGTTAAAGGGGGGATAAATTGATCCGTTTGTTCCATCTAAAAAAGTAAGTGAGTTAGTTTTAAATAAAATGGAACTGAATATACAAATTGTAAGCGCTTTTTTACTAATTAAAACGGTATTTTTTAAACTCAGTTAGTAAAGATGTTTGTACCTCTTTATTTTGAAATGAAAACGAGAATTATCAAATGACAGGATACCGTTTTGGATACACTGAATTTCAAAAACGAGCTTAGTTTCGACGAGTTCCCACCGATTTCTACCGATGAATGGGAAGCCGTTATCGAGAAAGATCTGAAAGGCAAAGACTATAAAGAAACCCTTAGCTGGAACCCGGAAAACGAGCTTGAAGTCCTCCCTTTTTATCGACGAGAGCACCTTGAGGAACTCTCTCGTTCTCCAAAACCTGTTCGAGCTTCTACCGGATGGACTATCCTGCAGCCGATTTTAGTGAAGGACGTCGACTCAGCAAATAAAACCGCATTGAATGCGCTTCAAAATGGAGCTTCGGGACTTTATTTTTACGGGGACAGTGATGCCATAACGTCTCACGCTGATGTCGAGCAGCTTTTTAAAGATATTCAACTTGAGATTATCTGTGTGAAACTTAGCAATTCTCTTAGCTTATCAAATCAGCTGCTAAATGGATTAACCAAGTTAATCGATTCCAGGAATCTTGCCCCGGACGATCTGAATCTTTCTGTAACAAGAGATCCTTTTTCAAAAGGCTCATTTTCCGGAGAATTGCTTGACAGGGAAATGATTGAGCAGAACATTTCCGGTTTACCATTCACTTTACATATTGACCTGAGCGGATACGGAAATGCCGGAGCGAGCATCATTCAGCAAACTGCTTTTGCACTGTCAGCCGGGAATGAACTCCTGGGAATCTTGGGGAAAGATGTAACTTTTAATTTCAACTTTGCGGTGACCAACAACTATTTCCCGGAAATTGCAAAACTACGGGCTTTCAGGTTGATGTGGAATCAGGTACTTGAATCCTATGAATCAAAAGCCACTGACTTTTCAATTCATACTGAAACAGCTCTTTGGAATAAAGCCCAAAACGATGCTCATAACAATATGCTGCGGGCCACCACTGAGGCTATGTCGGCCATATTGGGCGGAACTGATGCATTAACGGTTTTTCCCTTCGATCAGCACTTTTCAGAACCCTCCGAATTCTCCAACCGTATTTCCCGCAACGTACAACTTATACTTCAGGAGGAAGCTTATTTTGATAAAGTCGCTGACCCCGGAGCCGGCTCTTATTACATTGAGACTTTGACAGATAAAATCGCCAAAAAAAGCTGGGCACTGTTTCAGAGTATTGAAGAGAAAGGTGGTTTTTATGAGTGCCTGAAATCGGGTTTTATTCAAGATGAAATTCAGGAGTCGCGCAATCGTAAAATCGAGGCGTATAAAGAAAAGAAGGAAACTTTGGTTGGAGTGAATAAATATCAGCCTGAAGAAAAAATTTCAAATTCCAAATTTCAAATTCCAAATTTTTCCTCGGTGAAATTAGAAGGTGAGACTACAGAGATTAAGAAAATTGAGCCGCTTAATATGGAAGTTGAACTTCGAAAAGGAGACGCATAATGAAGAAGGATTTTTCAAATATCGATTTAGACCTAAGCGAACTCAGCTCCACTTCCAGTGATAAAAATAAGACGTGGGAAACATCCGAGAAAATAGATATAAAGCCTCAATTCACTGAAGAGGATATTGAGAAACTGGAGCACTTGGATTATGCAGCGGGTATTCCGCCTTATTTGCGCGGGCCGTATTCCACCATGTATGCCGTTCGTCCGTGGACTATTCGTCAATATGCCGGATTTTCCACCGCTGAGGAATCCAATGCTTTCTATCGTCGAAACCTGAAAGCGGGGCAAAAAGGTCTTTCGGTCGCTTTTGATTTAGCTACGCATCGTGGGTATGACTCTGATCACCCACGTGTATCCGGTGATGTGGGCAAGGCCGGCGTGGCCATCGATTCCGTGGAAGACATGAAAATTCTATTCGACCAAATCCCACTGGATAAGATGTCGGTTTCCATGACTATGAATGGGGCTGTAATTCCCGTTATGGCCTTTTACATCATCGCTGCAGAAGAACAGGGTGTAAAGCCTGAACAACTTTCCGGCACCATTCAGAATGATATCCTAAAGGAATTCATGGTGCGAAATACCTATATCTATCCACCTGAGCCTTCGATGAAAATCATTGGCGATATTTTTGAATACACTTCTCAAAATATGCCCCGTTTTAATTCTATTTCTGTAAGTGGCTATCATATGCAGGAAGCCGGGGCTACATGTGATATTGAGCTGGCTTATACCCTCGCTGACGGGCTCGAATACCTTCGTACAGGTATTGAGGCCGGAATGGATGTGGACGAGTTTGCGCCGCGAATTTCCTTTTTCTGGGCCATTGGCATGAACCATTTTATGGAAATCGCCAAAATGAGAGCCGCGCGTTTGCTGTGGGCAAAAATCGTGAAATCCTTCAACCCAAAAAATCCAAAATCCCTTTCCCTGAGAACGCATTCTCAAACTTCAGGGTGGAGCCTGACTGAACAGGATCCTTTCAACAACGTGGCTCGTACTACCATCGAAGCAATGGCTGCTGCGTTGGGACATACACAATCTCTCCACACCAATGCACTGGATGAAGCAATTGCACTGCCAACTGATTTCTCAGCCCGGATTGCACGGAATACACAAATTTTTCTGCAGGAAGAAACAGGTATCACTAAAGCGGTTGATCCCTGGGCCGGCTCCTATTATGTAGAATATCTCACGGATAAAATAGCACGCCGGGCTTGGTCACTAATTGGTGAAGTGGAAGAACTTGGCGGGATGTCGAAAGCTATCGAAACCGGGCTTCCCAAGATGCGGATAGAAGAAGCCGCTGCCCGCAAACAAGCACGCATCGATTCCGGTAAAGACACCATCGTTGGAATTAACAAATATCAAACGGACGAGAAGTCTGAAATTGATGTGCTGGAAGTAGATAATGAGAAAGTGCGGAAATCACAGATTGAGCGCATCAATAAAATGAAAGCGGATCGTGATGATGACAAAGTAAAATCTTGTCTCAAAGCTCTTACTAATTGTGCAGAATCAGGAGATGGAAATTTATTAGCTTTAGCTGTTGATGCCGCCCGTGAACGAGCTACTTTAGGTGAAATCTCCGATGCCATGGAAGAAGCGTTCGGGCGTTATAAAGCAACCATAAAATCTATTTCAGGTGTGTATTCTTCCGAATTAAAAGATGACGATCATTTTAAAGCAGCTCTACAACGAGCTGATGATTTTGCCGAACTTGATGGGCGGCGGCCACGAATTATGGTAGCCAAAATGGGGCAAGATGGACATGATCGTGGAGCTAAAGTTATCTCTACCAGTTTCGCTGATCTTGGTTTTGATGTTGATATCGGTCCGCTTTTTCAAACACCTGAAGAAGCTGCCCGACAAGCTGTCGAAAACGATGTGCATATTTTGGGAGTCTCCAGCCTTGCCGGAGGACATAAATCTTTGGTCCCTAAAGTAATTGAAGAACTGAAAAAACATGGGCGTGATGATATCATGGTTGTTGCAGGAGGGGTTATACCTCAACAGGATTATCAGTTTTTGTATGATGCCGGAGTAACTGCGGTCTTTGGCCCCGGAACGTTGATCCCTCGTGCAGCTAAGCAAATTTTAGATCAGCTGATAGAAAATTATTCTAATGGATTGGATTAATACTGTTTTACGCTCATCCTTTTTCCGCTACGACGCAGAGCGTCGTAGCGAGTCATTTTTATGTAGTTGTTACTATTTGGGGAAAACACATAATCCCGTAGGGATGTCAGATGGTACCCGCGGGATTCATCCCGTGGGGAATAGAGGCCATGAAGAGCAAGTCTCGTTAGAGATGCCCCAACGGCAATTCATTTTTGCTTCAACTTTTTTTGCTTGGTTTAAAACGGTGTTTGGGCCATCCCTAACGGGATTTATGTTTGTTATAAATTCTCTCCATCCACGGACTGAAGTCCTTGGCTACATTCGGCCGTCCTTAACAGGACTTTTATTTAGAATTGAGCAACCTGTGAGACTCAAATTTCTTGTTAAAAAATGGGGATTGGTATGAGCCATAAACTTCCATCGAAAAAAGAATTTATTGACGGGATTCTTTCCGGAGACCGAATGTTGCTTAGTCGCGCCATTACTCTTATTGAAAGCACTAAAGCAGAACATCAGGATTTGGCGCAAGATATTATAGAGGGTTGTCTTCCTCACTCCGGGGATTCTATCCGGATTGGTATAACCGGTGTACCGGGAGTGGGCAAGAGTACATTTATTGAAGCTTTTGGAAATCACATCATCAAGAATGAAAACCGATCTCTCGCGGTTCTTGCCGTAGATCCCTCAAGCTCTAAAACGCGTGGAAGTATTTTGGGTGATAAAACCCGAATGGAGACTTTGTCTAATAATCCAAAAGCTTATATCCGTCCCACCCCTACTTCCGGCTCATTAGGCGGGGTTGCGAGAAGTACTCGGGAAACAATCACCCTTTGCGAGGCAGCCGGATTCAACACAATTTTAATAGAAACAGTGGGTGTAGGTCAATCCGAAACCGCCGTTCATTCCATGGTCGATTTCTTTTTACTGTTAATGCTTGCCGGGGCCGGAGATGAATTACAAGGTATCAAACGCGGCATCATGGAAATGGCTGATGCTATCGCCATCAACAAAGCAGATTCCGGAAATGAAACAGCGGCAAATCGAGCCAAAAGTGAGTATAAGAGTGCCCTGCACCTTTTCCCTCCCACAGAGTCTGGATGGATTCCAAAAGTTACCACATGCTCAGCCTTTCATGATAAAGGCATTCCTGAAGTTTGGGAGATTGTAGACGAGTTTGTTCGCCATACTAAAACCAAAGGTTTTTTTGAAAAAAAACGGAAAGAGCAGGCCAATTACTGGCTTGATGAAGCCATCAATCAAGAATTACATCGTGCCTTTTTTCAGGACGATACCTTGAAGAATGAAATGATTGCCTATCGACAAAAAGTGCAAAATGGGGAATTGTCTTCCTATAAAGCTGCCCGGGATCTTATGAAGTTATTTTTTGAATAAAAATAGTTGAACCGTTTAAGTTTATAGATGTTATGTAATTTGGTAACAACTCGATCTGGTTCAAGCGTCTCGCTTGGACCAACCTGTTTGCCAATTCAACCACCGCATCCCGACTTTAGGGACGACGCCTGCACTTGTGCTCTCGTTGTGTTTGTCCCTTACCTAACATCTACACGGATAACGACTTCTTGAAACTTTTAATCGAACTCAGGTTAGTTTAAATTCATATCAGCTTGAGCGGAACTGAAGGCGATATCTTCATCGAATTTTTGACTGCCAAACGATTCTTCCATTTCGGCTCGTAGTTTTTGGGTAGAAAGTCCGCTGGTAAGAGCACCGTTTCGCGCTATTGATATACGACCGGTTTCTTCAGAAACTACAATCACAAATACATTATTTGATTCGCTAATCCCCACTGCTGCCCGATGCCGAGTTCCAAATGAGGTTGAAATATTTGGGTTTTGAGAAATAGGCAAATAGCAGCTGGCAGCAACAATTCTATTTCCACGAATTACCACAGCACCATCATGAAGTGGAGTTTCTTTTTTAAAAATAGTTACCAATAATTCACTTTTTACTTCAGCATCAATATTTACCCCTGCGTCTACCAAATCTTGCAGTGAAGAAGTCCTTGCAAATACAATCAATGCCCCAATCTTATTTTTAGCCATTTCTTTCACGGCCTCTACTACTTCTTCTATGGTATTATCGGAATTTGAAGTTGAGAAAAAACGATCCAAACTCGTGTTTGTACCAAGCCTGTACAAAAGCTTCCTGATTTCCGGTTGAAATAAAATAATGAGAGCGATAATACCAACGTCAAGAATTTGGCTTAAAATAGAGTTGATGGTCGTAAAACCAAGAATGCCAATAATCACATTGATAATTACCACAAAAAGAATCCCCAAGGCCGCTTGAATGGCAAAAGTTCCTCTCACCCAACGATATAGGTAGACCAAAACGGACGCAATTATTAGCGTCTCGACAAAATCTTTAAGACCAAATTCGAGGAAACCAATGGGAATCAAAGCCGCAGGGTTTGTTAAGATTGTGATTGAACTGCTTTGAATATACGAATTGAATCGGAAGCTTCCTTCACATCATGTATCCGTAAAATATTTGCCCCGTTCATCATTGAATGATAATGGAGTGCTATGGTTCCGGTTACACGATCGTCTGTAGGTCGGCCGTCAAGTATTTGACCTATCATAGATTTTCGGGAAGCTCCAACTAATATAGGTAAACTAAATTTCCGGAATTTATCAAGATGAGCTATGAGTCGAAGATTATGTTCTAATGTTTTACCAAATCCGATGCCGGGATCCAATATAATCTTGTGAGCACCTCTCTTCTTTGCTTCGGTTAGCTGCTTTTCAAAAAATGTTACAACGTCTTTGACTACATCGCTGTATTGTGGGTTTTTCTGCATAGTTTTTGGGTCTCCCTGACTATGCATCAAAACATAAATCGCATCAAACTCTCCGCATAAATCTGCAAGCCGCGGTTCTTTCTGAAGGCCGCTGACGTCATTCACAATTTTAACCCCACTTTCCAGCGCCTTTTTCGCAACTTCATATTTTGAGGTATCAATAGAAAAATCAACCTTTTTGAACACCGGTATCGCCTTTTCAAGTATAGGCATTACCCGGTCTAATTCTTCCTGAACAGAAACAGGATCTGAACCCGGCCTTGTCGATTCCCCACCAATATCAATAATATCGGCTCCGTTTTTAATCATGATGTAGATACGGTCCATTGCCCTGCTTACATCAAGATATCGTCCTCCATCACTAAAAGAATCGGGCGTAGCATTTAAGATCCCCATTATTTGAGGACTGTTTCCGGAAAGTTTAAATAATTTATCTTCAGGCAATAAATAGAGGTTGATTAAAATTTACTGTCCAAAACTACTGGTATGTGCTTATCGAATAAAATATGAGATCGTGTTTACTACCAAGACTCAATAAGTTCATCTAACTTATCTTCTTTGGCAGCCCAATCATCTGCATCTGGCAACGCGTCTTGTGTTTCGTTAATAATACGATCTTCCCAAGATTCAGCTAATCTTTCATTTAACTCAATATAATCTTCCCATTTTTCGGGAACTTCATCATCCGGATAGATCGCCTCCACAGGACATTCGGAAACACAAGCGTCACAATCAATACATTCTAATGGATCAATAGTAAGGAAGTTGGGTCCTTCCCGAAACGCATCAACCGGGCATACGGCAGCACAATTAGTATATTTACATTGGATACAAGGTTCAGTTACAACGTAAGCCATTTTAGAATTTTGTTATTAAAAATATGGGGTAAAAATTAGCGATTGGAATATCCCCTCACTTTAGGATAGATGCAATCTTTATAGCATTTGAAAGAATAATTTTTCGCTGATCGTTCCTGTTTTTACTTTAACATCACAGAGACACTATCAATATTCCCGTCGGTTTCAGCCGGGTCTATATCCAAAAGATGAGTCATTATTTCATATAAATGAATACTCTGGAATTCTTTCATTCTAAAACCATTTTTAAAATCAGTACCATTTGCCACAAAAAGAGCATGCATCTCTTTTTCTTGATTATCAAATCCATGCGTTCCTCCGGAGGGATAGTCAGGATTTGAATCAAAGTATTCTCTGGAATTAATAATATAGCCAAGATCTGCTACAAGTAAAAGGTCTGGTATTCTGTGATGATTTTTCAGATGATAACGATCCGGTATATCTTTTTTCCTATATACTCTAAAGTTCTCCTCGTTTTCTTTGAGGGTATTATATACTTCCTCCAGCTTTCCTTCTTTTACGTTAGCCATTAATGCCGGACTGTAGGCTATAACTTCAAGATCGTCCGGGTTGATCATTTCATCAAGTACTACAATTCTCTCCCTGGAAACTTCAGTCATTCCATGATCAGAAACTATCAAAATATTGGTTTGATCCCGGATTTGAGCTTCCCGCATTCTTTGCACCAGGTAGCCAATTAAGTCATCTGCTCTTTCTATGGCATCAATAACTTCGGGTGAATCAGGTCCATGCCGATGTCCCTCGCTATCCACGAAATGAAAATACAAGGTGGCAAAATCTACCTCATCTTGATTGTCATAAGTCATCCATTTTAGTACCGTGTCTATTCTTGCAGAATCTCCCAAAGACTGGTCATACACTTTCCAGTGTGTTGGTCTCATATTTTGAATGGGTGCTTCTGAGCCTACCCAAAACATGGTTCCGGCCTTCTTGCCGGTTTTTTCAACGGTATTCCAGATGGGTTCTCCTTCATACCAATCTGGGTTTTCAACTGCGTCACGATTTCCTATTGAGAACCTGGCATCCATTTCAGGATCATACATATTGTTCCCCACAAAGCCATTATTCTCGGGATAAAGTCCGGTAGCCATTGCGTAATAATTGGGAAAGGTTTTGGAGGGAAAAACAGGAATTAAGCCATCACTAATAACTCCGGTTTCTACCAGTTTATCAAAATTTGGGGTATTGGCTTTAGACAGGTAATCGTAGCGGAAGCCATCGAATGATACCAATAAAACTTTATCGCTATCCCTGTTATCCTGAGATTTTTGATTTGTACAGCCTGCGACTGTTACACTTATGAGGAGAATTAGAAGTAGTTTTTTCATAGTTATCTAAAATAAAAAAAGCAGCCTGTATTAAACAGGCTGCTTTAAAAAATTTATCTTTTTACTGCTTTGATATCTGTTTAGAAGTTTACTCGAACGCCAAAGTTATAACGTCTTGGAAGACCTAAGAATACTTCAGCATCATCTGCGTCATGATCTTGGTCAAATCCATTAAATCTACTGTTATCTGTAGCATCCTGTACATAAGTTTCATCTAGCAAGTTGAATACATTCAGGAAGAAAGTGGTGCCTTCAAGTATATTGTCGAATGCATAATTTACATGCATGTTGAAAACAGTATAATTAGGGGCTTGCCATGTTTGAGCCCTGTCATTAGGGTCATCTCTGTTGATCGGATCAAAGTCTGACCAGTGACGATAGAATGAAGTTCCTATCAACTGAATATCAAGATTATTTGCAGGCTGCATTCCTAAAGTATATGCAAGCTGAGCCTGAGGAGCATTACCCACCTTTAATCCTTCAAGATATAAATTCACGTCTTGAGCACTAGTTGGGTCTCCTTGATCAGCTAAATATGTCGCTGATACGTCATTCTGGTATTCCCATAGATTGTAAGAACCTGCTACATCCAAACGGACCCAGTTAACAGGTTTGTATGATGTTTCAAGCTCAACACCGGAATGCATCTGGTCAAGCCCCGTAATATTGATGAGCCCCTCATCTCCATTGTTTTGTTGAACTCCTCGAGTAAATGAACGGTCTCGACGATCGGTGAGATAGTAGTTAGCATTCAGTCCAAACTTTCCGCTTGGGTCACGATAACGAACACCTGCTTCGTAGAAATAGAATTTTTCATTTTCAGGATTTTCGTTCACTGCACCATTGAAATCACTAATCACGTTATCAAAGATTGGTACTTTAGAGATGTATCCAACATTTAAATATACACCAACATTGTCATTCAAATTGTATAAACCACCGGCCTTGGCTTGGTAACCAACAATATTATCGGCTTCTCGGGTAAGAGGACTTCCATTTTCAGCAAGAAAGAAGTTTTTGTGAGAATACTTAATTGATGAAATACCTACTGTACTATAAACACTGTACTCATCGGTATTATACTCACCTTGTACATACCCACCATACCAGTCAACTGTATTGGTAAAGTTATAAGCAACCTTGTCACCTAAACCTGCTCTATAATTAGGGTTTAGTTCATTTCCAGTTTCAACATAGTAACGACCACCTAATAAATCTCGAACTTCTCTGTAGTGCTCGATCTCAGCCGTTCGCCAATCTAATCCGGCTTGAATTTCAAAGTTTTCACTGGCTTGGTAAGAAAGTTTTAGAATATCTCCAATGGTCCACTGGTTGTTTCTACTATTTCTAAGTATACCATTAGCCTCACCATTAGCTTCATTATCTGCGATTGTAGCATCCCAGTCAACGATTCTTTGGTTGTGCGAATAGTCATACTCAATATCACCGAGAGTTCCTGTACCGCCACCATGTCCACCACTGTAGTAGAGTACATTAGTAAGTGTTAGCTTTTCACTTAATTCACTATACCAGTTTAAATTAACTTGTGGCTTGTGGAAAAAGTTTTCACGCTCATTCAAAAAGTCTTTACTGTATCTATTTTGAATAGAAGTGCTTACCCATCCATCACCTACATATTGATTTCCATCGTATGATGTGCTTACTCCAGATACATTAGAGTTGAAATAACGCCCTTTCTCCCAATGTATGTCTGCGGCAGCAGGGTCATAGCTATCCAAACTTAGAGCGTAATCTCTGTCGTAAGTTGCAATATTCATGGCATATAGGTTTTGGCCATGACGCTGTGGAGCACCCAATGCGAAAAGATCTAATCTATTGTCGTCGTTTATTTGGTAAGAAGCTGCTAAGTGATAAGCCCACTCATCAGCCCAGGTACCTTCCACTATTCCTTCTGCAGTTTTCCTTACACCTACAGCACTAAAAGCAAACTTGTCATTGATCATACCGGAATTCAATTGAAGGGTGGTTTTGTTTAAAGCACCACTTCCGTTTTCAAATTTGACTGAACCACCGGCTTCACTTTGAGTTGGGTCAGTAATAATATTTAACGTTCCTCCTACAGATGGAACAGCAAGGTTCACATTTGAGATACCTCTCTGAACCTGAATAGAACGAGCAGCATCACCAACACCACTCCAATTAGACCAGTATACCCAACCATTTTCCATATCATTAACAGGCACACCGTTGATCATAACAGCAACGTTACGCTGACTAAATCCACGAACGTTAATTCTAGCATCCCCGGAGCCGCCACCTGCTCCAGTTGAATACACTGATGGAGTGATATTCAATACCTCAGGTAGGTTACGTGAGCCAAGCTGAGTTTGAATAGCTTCCTGATCAACATCAGAAAAAGCTACTGGAGTCGTTTGATCAGATCTGGAAGCAAAAACCTCAAGTGATGTAAGGGAGGCACTTGTTAATTCCATCTCAAAATCCAGTTCCAAATCACCGGATCGTACGGTAATTTCTTCTGTGATAGTTACAAAACCAACACTTGAAACACGGATAGTATAATTTCCGGATTCTACATTGTTGATTACATAATCACCATTTAAATCTGTTGCATTACCTTGGCTAGTTCCCAACAAAATTAGATTTGCACCTATAATAGGTTCTCCTGTACTTGCTTCGGTAACTGTACCTTTGATGGTAGACTGGGCAAATACTGCTCCAGAAATACACAACATTATTAGAATTGTATATAAAGATTTTAGCATGGGTGCTTTTTTTGGTTTAGTGTTTCAAATAGACCAAAATATAAGGAAAAGCAGATTAAGGCACTGTTAATAAATTGAGTCCTTTTAGTTGATATCTCGGGTTTTGCTACTAATAGAATATCAATTACTCAAAATCAGTAGTAAGCTTGTACCGGGCTATTCTATTATTATCGGTATCTGCCACAAATACAATTTCATCAAAATAGGCTACCCCACTTGGATTGTTAAACTCGCGCGGACCATTCCCGGTTCCACCAAAGGAAACATTAATTGCTTTTTCTGCAACTGAACCAGCCGGGGGATTTATCCCTTCAAAACCATTTGATTGAAACATATAAAGGCTATCTGTCCCAGCATCAACCACAAAGATATGGCCTCTTTCATCTGCAGAGTAAGCGATTCCCGTTGGTTTTTTAAATTTATACTCATCATATAGGAATGACTCTGCGCGGGCTGTATCTTTGGCCAGAAGAGAAGAATTGGGTCTATATTCCAACCCGTCAATCGTTTCTACTGCATTAATCCACAACGTTCGAAATGGAATATCCTTTTCAGGATTTCCCTGGGTAATAAGAAAACTAAGATCCGAGGAAAGGTTTTCTCTTTGGGGAGGACCTATTAAAGTTGTTATATCTGTAATGGAAATTCCACTTAAGAAAGATGGGTTATTTGGGTTCAATACCCGAATTTGTGAAGTATTTCTCATTTTTCCATCATTGCCTTCGGTATAAATAAGAACCGTATTATCTTGAGCAATGGCTTCTCCTGTACGATTTCGGGGTCCTCTTCGGGATACATATATGTCATTATTCGCTAAAACAGAAACGCTTGTAAGTTCAACAAGCTCCTCATTATCCGTTCTTGAGCGATCTAACCTGAATTGTCGCGTATTCGTATTGGCTCTACTGTTGTCCATAAATGGATGAATCAGAGTGTCAGTAAACTGAACTGCCCCGGCTCCATTTGCATTTTTAATTTTATACACTGCAGGCAAATTCCAGGTGATATCAGGATCTACTGCTGTGATTACGGTATCATACCGAGCGGTAACATAGAGGTTTAGCAGCCGATCTTGGGTGACAGAAGTTGCTCCTCCTTCAATTTCAATGGTATCATATACCCTTCCGGCACGATCTAATACATGAACACCTTCTGCATCTGTTACATACACTAATTCATCATACCCAACATATACATCCGTTGGTTTATCAAAACCGTCCCAAAATGGAAGCAATGCGGCATAAGCTACTTCATCAACTACTAAATTTGGATCTTGTCGCCCTTCTTCAAAAATTTCGTCCGTAGTTTCGTCTCCTTTGCTGCCTAACAACTGATCACAGCTTGCAACAAAAACCGTTGCTAAAATTAAACCGATGGCTATTAATAGAGTCCTTTTCATAAAAAAATCACAAATTAAATTTTAGTGCTATACGGTGAATACTTCCGAGCCTGTCTCGGGTAGTGAAACCGTAGTCGATAGCAATATCTTTTTCAAAAACCGGCAATTTAAAACCGACACCTGCACTTGGCAGAATGGCTTCATCTGTTCCAAATTCATAGCCGGTGCGCAGAATAAATTTCTCCAGGTAGGTTACTTCTGTTCCCAGGCTGAAACGTTCAGAATTGTCACTTGGATTCGTCAACTGTCCGGTAACCAACACATCCCAGTTTTCATTACTGTAGGCATCGTAAGCCGCACCTATTAAAAACATGGAGGGAGGTGAGACGTCTTCAAATTCATCTTCTGTGACGGGACCGTTCTGTGTTTGTCGTGTTGTTTCGCCGCTGGGGCTGGAGTCTAATCCAAAGTTATTTAGCCCGACAGAAAATCTCAGTCCCGTTAAACCTACCTCGTAGTAAAAACCAATATCAAAAACCACGGTTCTGAGCTGTACTTCCTCAATTTTTTCTTCCACATATTTAGTAGTAACACCATAGCTGAACAAGTTTGATAACTGTTGTGAAAACGACAATCCAGCCGCCATGTGTACGGTTCTAAATGTACGCCCGGTTCCAAAAGGATTAAACTCGTTGGTTTCTTCCATCTCACCGGAATCCAAATACATGAGAGAACCACCAAAAGCTATTTGATTCTTTTTATGAACATAACTCACAAAGTTGTGGGAGATATCAGCAATGTATGCGGTATGCCCTACGTACATTTGAGAATTATCAAGCTGAACTGCCAGCGCAGGGTTGAAGTACAATGACGATCCATCATTTGCGGCAGCAACATTGGATTGCGCCATGGCTGCAGAGCGGGCATCTACATTAATCTTTAAAAACTGAAATCCGGAGGTACCTGAACGGGAACTTCCTAAACTTGGAAATATACCCTGAGCGATAGCTACATCAGATACCGGTAAAATCAAAAACAATCCAATGGCTAAGATTTTACCTATGCTTCTCTTACATTTATTTTTATTCAACTGCATCATTATTATGATCAAAAATTAATAGCTAATCCAAACATTATATGTCGCTGCTGCAGGAAGTTTGCAGGATTAGCATAGGCTGGAATATTATTATCTCGTGGATCTTCGTATCTCGGGTCTCTAACGTTAGATGGTACATCGTAATTTGAGTTGCCACGAAGTACGGTAGGGTCACTTGGATAATCAGATTTATATGCTTTTCCTGTAACCGGGTTAATGATTGCAGGATTCTGATTGTTAAATAAATTCGTTACTTCAAGTGTTGCCACTATTCGTGTGTTGTTAATTTCAAACCACTTCTGGAAGTTGAAATCAAACATCAGCCATGGTTCACCGATTTCGGAATATCGTGCATTCGGGTCGGGATCTCGTTCGTAGATAGGCCGCCAGTTTTCTTCTCCTGTTACGGGATTACGTTCCTGCCCCCGATAAATCATTGGGGTATATCGCAAACCACTTCTAAAGGTTCCGGAGAGATATGCTCTGAATTTGTTGAACGCATCGATACCAAACAGCCCATTATCTCTGTCCCAGTCAAAAATTACACTTCCTTTTATATCAAAGGGACGATCCCACGCAAGCGGAGTCTCGATGTTATTACCGATATCTTGTCCACCTGATATAATATCATCTAAGGCATCATTTGAGGTAGAACTTAGACCTTCGGCTCGCGAGTAGGTAGCACTAATATTACCCTGTAAAAAGTGGCTGTACCTCTTGATGTATGACACTTCTACTCCTCTCACCCTGGCAAAGTCACCATTTACCCGGAAGGTTCGTTCTGTATCTCTGCCTGTTGCATCAGGAATGATGATTCTTTCTGCGGTAATAAAGTCATACTTATCACTCCAAAACGCATTGATATTTAAAGCATCGTTGGAACTTAGCTGATATCGAAAACCGAGCTCATAGGAAATATCTACTTCAGGATCTAAATTTGGATTCCCTAAATCAGATAAAAACGATCGATCTTGGTAAAATGGATTCAATCCGGCATAAAGGTATGTGGGGTGAGGTAACTTAGATTTATGGGTGTAGTTAAAATACATCACCATATTTTCTCTTACCGGGAAGGACACATTTACCCTTGGCAACAATCGCATTTTGAAACGATTACCAAATAACTTATTGGTGCTGGATTTATAATCTTCCCTTACTGCATCCGGAATTGGTGAAAGCGGATCATTCACAAAGTTATCGACATATGCTCCGGGAAACCAATATTCATAGCGGAGGCCAAGGTTGGCAATCAATCCCTGATAGCGGATCTGATCACTTAAATAAAGTGCACCACGGGCCGGACTCACGTTCCAGATATCTGAACTCGCACCTAATCTGGATGTTTCCGTAAATTCATTTTCACCTACCTGAATTGGAGCTCCCACCCAAGGACGTGTAATATCAATCCACTGATATTCCATAAACTTCATTTCTAACCCTAAGCGCAATCGGTTTGTTTCACCCGCAAAAAAGGTGGTGAAATTGGATCTCAGCGTATATTCTTCGGCATAATGATCGTGCCAAAGTGATGCGAGGCCTCCATTGTTAGCTAAACCCGGACCGGGGAGTACATAGTTGAAATCTTCTCCACCAGGGAATGGGGTTACTGGGTATACGACAATACTTTGAGCATCAAATTCTCCGTCAACAACTTCAGGTCTCCAATTTCTTCCGTTGGCATCAGCCCTTAGCCTTGTAAACAACCGACTAAATTGCACATCATAAAACGTTTTACCTGAAAGTGCGTGCGTCCATTTTATATAAGCCAACCTGCTGTCGTGCGCATATGAATTGGCATTATCTAAATTCTGTTCAAAGAAGAACTGATATCCCGGACGTATCTGTGCATTATCACCGATAATTTGAAGCATCCGAGTGTTTTGGTTGATAGACATGGAGCGCTGATAAGCCGCTTCCATTCTCATACCGGACTTAATCTTATACGTCAGCTTCATCATCCCATTCCAGCGGTTGTCCTGCCGGGGAGACCACATAGTATTATCTATTAATGAGGTTTTAACCTGATCGGCACTGTTTCTTGTAAACTCGTTGGATAAACTCACCTGTCCGGTCATAAAAAAGTACATCTCGCCGGGAATATCTAATCCAAGGGCTGGCAGTAAATCTTTGGTAATGGGTAGTGGACCGCCAAGAGTCAATTCGTAATTATCGGTAAAAAAGTTGGACTGTGTTGCAGTCATTCGGCCCGGATTATCTCGTTTATGGGAAAAACTTCCTGAATAATTCTCACCGCCGTCTCTTGTTTGAACCGTTACAACCCCTGAAGTAAGATTTCCATGTTCCACATCTACTCCACCGGTGGTTACTTCTACATTAGAGTAGGCATTGGAGCCCAAATCTAACCCAAAACCTGTGCCGGCAAGGGGATCCTGAGCAGAAACACCATCAACAACATAACCGGTTTCATTAGCCCTACCTCCGCGAATATATAACCCGGTTGGATCTTTAATAACTCCTGCTGTATTTCCTACAATATCTTCTACTTTTTGAACCGGGGCCGCAGCTATTTGTTCACGACTTACTCTTGTAGATGTCGATGATTGTTCTACATCGAAAATGGGTTTTTCACCAATTACGGTTACTTCTTCATCAGATGTAATAGCCTGAACCCCCATTTCAACATCTAATTCCGTTGTTTCGCCCCCTTCTATATTTACTCCTGTAATGAGGATCCGTTCATACCCAATATACCTGAATTCGATGGTGTACTCTCCGGGGCGAATATTTCTTATGGTGTAGTCGCCATCTAAGTTTGAGGCCGTACCAAAACTGGTTCCTCTTATAATGACATTTACCCCAATCAGCGTTTCGCCGTCATCTTTGTCGGTAATTGTTCCTTCCAGCGTGCCGGTTTCGTTTTGTGCAAACAGCGACGAAGCGCCGGCAATAGTCAGAAGAAATACTAATAGGCAGGTTTTTTTAAATATTCTCATTGTTCAAAACCCAATGTTTCTATGGTCAAAAATTCAATTAATCCTTCCAAATCACTTGGAGGAAGTGGTTCGTCCGTATCAGGATCTTCACAAGGATTATCATTTACGTTTGTGAAATTGCTCAGGTCAATACCGAAATACACAATACTCTGATCCGGATTCATTGTTGAAACCAAATCAATGCCTTCATAGTCCCCTCTAGTAGTAGGGTTTCGAAGTATAAGACCGAAATCAGCTCTAAATAAACTTATAGATTCATTAAAAGGGACAATCGGGTTTGCCGGGAATATTGGTCGGTTTAATCTTAGATTTATATCCAGTGAGATTTCATCTGATGACTGAATCTCTGAACAACGCTTTATTTCGAAAGTTGGACTTCTGCGAGGCATAGAAGGCTCTTGGGCCACTTCACGGAATGGTAAAAACTGAAACAGTGAATTCCGGTCCGACAGATATTCTATTGGGATATTGATAAACATTTTTCCGCCCTGGGCAAAAAATTCATCTGTCAACTCAAGAGCATAACCGATGTTTCGATCTAAGTCGTCGGAGATCCAATAAATATAATCCCATTCAGCAAGCATCATATTAATGGTAGGATCTGCAAGTGATCGATCAGGAAATGCAGAAGAGAGCGGAACTCTTGTTCCTCCTAATACCTGCCCATCAGAAATATCCATATAATCTACTTCTGAAATACCTACTTGTTCAAGAAGGCTTAAGTGGAAGTTTCCTCTTTCATCGGTATTCGTACCGAAGTAGTCATTTAAGAATAAGATGTTAGAGGTTTGTTCTTTCACATACCACTCATACGTTTTAACGTCACTAACGGCGCCTGCATTGTCAATGGCTCGTACATGAAACTCGTTATCCCCATTAACATTTACGGTATTAAACATCATACTCGACTCAGATGCTGATCGACCCAATAATATTTGTGCCGTGGGAGAATCAATAGTGTCGTCTATTCTAAGAGTGATAAAATTGGCCTCTACGCTAAGTTCTTTCCAGCTATCTGCCGAAGTGGTGTCGTTTAAGGCAATTTCTACACGATTTAAATTCGCATCACCATCCGGATCTGAAGGAGTGAACCCAAAACTTACAATTCTGTAGGTAGTATCAGGGGGTGTTTCATTGTTAGTAAATTGAATAACCGGAGCTGTATTTCGTATCGGAAATGTGAGGCTTGGAGGCTCCGGGTCTCTTGCTTCCTCGTTATCAACTGCCCTTACCGTAAATTCCACATCTGCATCGGTATTACCTTCCGGGATAGGTAAAATAAAAGTGCTATCCGTTTTTTCGGTGAAATTCCAATCCTCAGCTGTGGCTTGTGTTACATCACCAATATAAAATTCATATCCTGCTACATATCCATCAGGGTCATCTCCCCACCATGATATGTTAACCTGACTCAATAACCGCTCACCTTCCGGTAAGTTAATTTCTTCTACAGTTAATGAAGTAGTAGGCGGTTGATTATCAGAAAAGCTTCCTTGTATCCCACTGTCGCAGGAAATCAACATAAAGCTTAACAGAAATAATAGTAAAACAAAAGGTCTGAGCATGTTAAGTAAATAAAGGTGAGGAAAATGCCGAAGCATTTTCCTCACTTAGTTTTATATGTATTTATGCGGTTACTTGATCAACATCATTTTTTTGATGGTACTGAAGTCACCGGCATCAATTCTATAGAAATAAGCTCCACTGCTTAAGTTACCCGCATCGAAGTTTACAGTATAGGCACCCGGAGTTTTAACTTCATTTACCAAGGTGGCTACTTTTCTACCCAATACGTCAAATACTTGCAGCTTCACGTTTGCTACATCAGCTACAGAGTATCGAATAACTGTTGTGGGGTTGAATGGGTTTGGATAGTTTTGCTCCAAAGCAAATTCCTGAGGTAATTCATCCACTTCGTTAGAAGTAGCTAATTCAAAGTCACTTGCGAATCTGGCATAAAGCTGTTTGGTCCCAAAGTAGGCTCCAACAAGTACTTTTATACTAATTGGTCCCTCCGGAATATCTTGCCCAATGTAGTTGACATCACTGAATTGGGTGCGGAATACTACGGTTTCACCTTCAGAAAGTGATGAATCTGTAAGATCATAATTTTCACCGGATTCGAAAGTTCCTGTTTCCTGGAATTGCACATCATTTATTCGAACCAACATGGATTGATGCTGATCAATATCAATCTCAGAAAGTGTTACAACCGGTGATTCAATTTCAGATGTACTTGTCGGTGCACCGGGGTCAGCTGATGGCAGGAGCTGCGAAATACCTCCAAAAGAGCCTAGGTCACCGCGTACGTTCGTCATGATATCACCCGCAGAATACTCAGATACAATAACATTTGGATTATCATCAATTAATAATCCTCCTGAATCATCCATCAAGAAAATTTGGTTACGGTTTGAAGTTGCAAATGTAACAACAGCTTCTCCCGTGTAGGTATAATTTTCATCATTATTTCCATCACGGATAGTTGCAAGTGAAGACGTTTCCGTCGTTTGTATCTCAACCGTATACGTTCTTTCATTAACTGGACTCATCTCTAATTCCGCACTTTTAGCAACAGCTCTAATAGTCGCAGACTCTGTTAATTCTAAAGCTTGTGTGTATTCGGTAGAACTTTCATCCGGGTCGGTTCCGTCTAATGTATAATAGATCGTAGCATCAGCAGATGGAGAGCTCAAGCTAACTGTTACGGAATTGACATAACTCTCACTTGCGTCCGGAGAAAAAGTAACCGGAGCTGTTTGAGTAGTACTTTCAATCGTAAAGCTACCGCTTTCAGAGGCAGAAGTTTCTACTCCTTCCGGCGTTTCCGTGACTGCATTAATAGTGTAATCAACGGTTGTAAAAGAGTCGAAACTATCAAAGGTAAATGTATAAGTATCTCCATTTGCGGTCATATCAACGGTTGTTGTGTCACCACTTTCAGCGGTATATGGATACGCTGAATAAGATAACTGTACACTTTTTACCGTATAGTCAGCTTCAGGCTTCAGAACATCAACACTTATAGTTGCCTGATCAGAGGAAGTAACAACTTCAGGAGATATAGAAAGTTGATCCAAGGTAGGGGCGAATCCCTGAACAACTAAATCATTTGGGATACCTTGTGTTGTTCTATTCAGTATTTCAGTTTCATCTTCATTCCATATAACACCATCAGAAGTCCAGCGAATTCCATCTTCCCAGGGTACAATTCTGAACGATCGTTCAGTAGTGCTGGCATCTACATTATCCGGGTCAAAGGTATCTAAAACAATAAACCCTGAGGCATTTACAACAGAACCCGGGGCCGGAGGGTTAAATATTCCATCCAAATCCTCTTCAAAACGCCTGTAATTATAATCCAAACTTAAGACAGTATCTGCTACTCCTCCATCTTCAACAACTAAAAATCCATACCCCCAATCCAACAAGTTTGGAACATCTGGGGCTCTTGCATCATTTCTGTATCTAAGAGAAATATCACTGCTCATCATCCTTGCATTGCCATCGGTAAGGATAAACCATGGCCTATTTCCAGGCTGTCCAGCTTGTCGGTTATTAACTTCAGCTCCGGTAAACTTCACATACGTGTGAATATATTTTGAATACTGCTCTTCAATCCACGTATTTTCTCTTCCATCAACTGATTGGTTTAAATCTGAAATACTCAACTCAATGGGATCTAACAAAGGCAATAAGTTCTCATATTGCGGATCAATATTGGCATTACCCAGTCTTACTACATCTGAAGCGGAAAACTGACTTTCAACTCCAAAGAAAGTAAGCTCACCCACTATTTCAATAACATCACCTCTGTCTAAACTTTCGAGCGTTCTCTGTTGTGCACCTTCAACAACGAGCTGCATAGACATCCCTTCTCTACCCATATCGGCGGCATTCACATCCGTTACGAATAGGTGAATTCGCCCAGGTTCTCCACCGGAGTCTCCATCATCCGGAGTAGCCAATCCTGAGTTACGTGGATATGCCACTACTATGGCATCAAAAGTCACCTCTTCGCCAACTAACGGATGACCTGTCAAGTCATTTTGATCGGTTATAGTCTCATCATAAGTATTCAAATCTCGCACGGTAACTTCTTGCTGGGCCACTAAGGGCTCAACCGTCCATACCAATACAATTGCTAAAGCTATCAGTTTGTATAAGTGTTTCATGGTTTCCTTGTTTTAGATTTAGTAGGAATAATATTATTTGATAACGGCAAATTTACCGCGCTGAACTTCGCCGGTATCTTTATTATAAACGGTATATAAGTACAAACCGGTCGTTAAATTCTGATTGGATGCACTGAGCAAATCCCAGGCATGTTCGCCACCCGGCATTATTCTATTATTGGCACT
>NZ_JAVLBQ010000041.1:0-22793 GCF_031581265.1 Gracilimonas sp. | reverse complement strand
GAATCTGATTGCATAAATTTTTTCAACCGTTGAAAGGACATGCTTTCAAGCAGTCTATACCATTCCTGTAATTCCTTCCTAACACCGGATTGTTCTGACTGAATCTTCTCCTTTAGATTCGTTTTTGTTCTTTCGATTACTTCCGGATGTTTTTTTAAAAAATCCATCCATAAACCCGCATCATTCAATGAACGTGCATCTAATACCCTTTTACTCCACTTAATTAGTTTTAGCTTTTCAAGCTTATCTAAAGCTTTGATTACAGTCTTTCTAGATAAACCGGTCATCTCCTCAAAGTCTTTGAGCCGTATCTCTGCTGCATTTAAGTCTGCTCCCACAGTTAATCTATTGATCAGAAGTAAAAGTTTCAGTTCGCTTCCACCAAACTTATCGATGTTAAAAAGAATGGTTTCAATCGTTCTTTCGTAGAAGGTCAAACTTTCAAATCTTTGATTTTCCATGTTATTTCAACCGAAAGATTCTCTCAATTACAACTCTCTCGAAGTATTTCCGGCGACTACCGCCGAATTGTATAGAGGGTATGTAACGAGCGTGGTTTTCATCTAGATTTGATCTATTTAAAATAGTTCGATGATTGAGGCCGGTTAGGTCCTCTACCTCCCTCGCAGTTATGTACTTCTTCTCATTTATTCGATGCTTATTTGAATTAAGAAGTAGATCGATTTTGTTTTCTATCCTTTCAAGTATTATTTCTGACATTGTGATTAGTTTTCATTACTGATTCTAGTTCATCAGCAAATTCAACATTTTTTCATATCATTTAAAGAACTGAAAATACTTATTTTATATAGCTATAAATATAAAAGGTTGGTTTGAAATAGAAAGTTTCCTTTTTAAATAGAAGAGCGGAAATTTAAATAGAAATCAATTATGGTACTTTTTCCACTGTGCGTGAAAACTAACAAGTATTAATCATGGATTTTGTTTCCAAGAGTTAATTCTTGCATTTATAATTGACCATTTATTTAAAATTTTACCTTTATCATAGATCACAGCATATTCTCGTACCCATTCTTTAATCTTCCTCATATTTGGCTTATCTAGCTCACTTATCTTTATTTCATAATTTTCTATATAATATCTGCACGCATCAGCTACACTAAAAAAATCTATTTTAGCCTCATATTTACCAAACGAAGCCAATGATCTTTCGACTTCACTTATAATTTCTAATCTTATTATTGGTTCTGAAAGCTCCAAAAGGCTGTCTAAATACTCTCTTCTTTTAGAGTCATTCATCTTTTGCAGTAATATATTATTCTCAGTAGACTTAGGTTCTCTTCTGATTACCTCTTTAAGAATCTCATCCATCAACAAATTTTTACCGAATTCATGTTTGTATTCATAACATTCTCCAAAGCTGTCATATGTGATAAAATCTAAAAATAAAGATGATTTTCTTTCACGAATCATTTCCTTGAACGTTGTTTTTAGATTGTTAAATGTATCATTATTTAAATCTTTTATATCGTATCCCCTGAATTGATTTCTATAATCTTTACGAATCTGGCTATATATATTTTCGTGTTTAGCTAATACAATTGAAGACTTTTCTAACATTATAGTTTGCCCTAAATACTTATGGTTCAAACTAAGTGTAAGTATAGAATCCAATATTAAATGTTTAATATTTTGATTATCCATCGATTCCTTTTACAGCATTCGTAATATTGTTACTATTTAAATGTTCATAAATCATCGTCGTACTTAAAGAAGCGTGTCCCATAATTTTCTGAACCACAACAGGCGATACCCCCTTCGCAAGTAAATCGGTAGCACACGAATGTCTTAAGCCATGTAAAGTTACGGTATCCGAGACTTTATCCGTCTTTTTTACAAATTTCTTAAATGATTTGGATAATGCCAATGGGTCCATCTTATGCCATCTGTCGGAACCTGTAGCGCTTGGAAATACATAACCATCGGCAGGTTCACCTTGATCTTTATGCCACTCCACGAGCCATGGATAAAGGGGTTTTCTTATGGGTATAACACGTTCCTTCCCGGATTTTGTAGTATTTTTATTTCTATTGGTAATAAATATGTGTCCATACTCTTCTTTAGAATGTTTATGCTCAATTTTAACATCACTCCAGGTAAGATTAACTGCCTCTTTTGCGCGAAGACCACAATAATAAATAGTATTAATCATCGGCTTAAACCATAATCGTTGTTGTTCCGGTTTTGTAACGTACCCTTTTTGCTCCATTCTTTTGCAATATATATCAAAGACTTCAAATAGCTTATCTAACTCTTCTCTGCTAACCGTTTTCTGAGTAATCTTTTGAGGAGGACTCTGTGCTTTTATTTCCTTGGTGAAGTCTTCTTTGATAATACCTTCCTTTTTCAGCCATTTAAAAAAAACTTTCAAATTGCGCAGGTAATTCTTCTTGGAAGAAGCGGATAAATGGGGTTTAAAGCAGAAATCACGGACATCGTCTTCGATAATCTGGGTTACCGGCATGGTTCTACCCACTTCATCCATAAACATATCCAGGATTCTACGGTAATGTTTCTTAGTAACTTCATTAGCCTTACTTCGTTTATTTAAAAATTCTACCGTCGCCCTTTCCATTGGAATATGCTTCCCGGATAATTTACTTCTCTTTTTCTGTGCTTCCATTTTTGGAGTCCATCCATTAAACGGATCAATCTCTCCTCTTTCAAATTGATCTTCGTACTTAATAAGCAATTTCTCTGCTTCTCTTTTGAGTGAGGTTCCCAAACTCAAAGCTTTCCTTTTTCGCTTTCCCTGAACTTTGGTAAAAAATCTTATGTAGTACGTTCCGTTTCTTTTTTTGAGACTAGCCATAGCTTTTGAAGATTTATCTGATGGTGTGTGGGACAGTGTAAAAATGTACCCACTTTTGTACCCACTAATTACGTAAAACGTGCTGTAAAATGAAAATCCTTCATTTTCATATTTAGTGGAAATAGAAACAGAAAAGCATAAAAAAAGCCCCTAAGCGTGTGCTGAGAGGCTTTTTTAAAGCATTTATTTTATAAAAAATATGTGCTCCCCGGGTAGGATTCGAACCTACGACCAATTGATTAACAGTCAACTGCTCTGCCACTGAGCTACCGAGGAATGTCAGTGTGTTACCCTGTTTGAGGGGCGACAAAGATAACTACTTATTCTAACTACTTTCAACAATTTTTTAAACTTTTTTGTAGAAAATTTTCTCCAATATTAAACCCTTTGCCGGGGCTGTATGCGTGGGGCGTTTTAAAGATGGATTTTCCAATATTTCCCTGAATTCTGGTATCGACTTTTTCCCTTGTCCAACATGAACCATCGTTCCCACCAAACGACGAACCATATTTCTCAAAAAACGATTAGCGCGAATCCGATACCGGATCACTTCCCCATCAAATTCAAATTTAGAATCATGAATTTCACATAGTGTGGTCCAATTATCTTCATTAAATTTTGAGAAACCATTGAAATCAAATTCTCCCTTCAACAGATCAGCGCATTCTTTCAGTTGATCCTTATCCACGGGCTGGTAAATTGACCATGCGTAGCGGTGCATAATTGGGATGTTTCTTGTGGTGATGGTGTACTCGTACTGACGGGCAATTGCATCGAATCGCGCATGGAAATCATCATGAACCGGCTCTATATGGGCAACCTCTATTTCTTCACCTACGATCTTATTCACCCCATTTAGTAATTTTTCAAGATCAGTTGCATCCGGCAAATCAACGTGGGCCACTTGCCCCTTTGCATGTACTCCGGCATCGGTTCGCCCCTGTCCTATCAAATCTATTTCTTGCTGAAGAACCGTTGAAAAAGCTTCTTCCAGCGTTCCCTCTACGGTGATATCATCCGGTTGAATTTGCCAACCGCTGAAATTAGTACCGTCGTATTCAATAATAAGTTTATATCGGGGCATTACTTTTTTGAAGAAAGATAAAGAACCCTAAAGGTTTTCACAGGCTAATCTTGTGAAATTGTTCTGCACTTCTTCCATATGGTTTCAATTTTATCTCATCTTCACCACCTGCCTTCGCAAAACCTTGAAACCTGAGTTCGATTTATATTGATATAAAAATGGCTGAAGTTGTCACTCTGAGCGCATCATGATTTTCAAATACTTCCCGTGTTTAACGCGAAGAGTCTCATAAGTTTATTAACATCACTGGTATTTAAGGATTTGAGATCCTTCGCGTTAAACAACTAATTTTAATAACTTATTTTAAGCGCTCAGGATGACAATTTCTTGATGTTTATGAATGAACTCAGGCTTAAAAAATGTGCTTTTGTAAGGAAATTAAGCATACCCCACTAACAATTCTCTCATGGTCACCCATCACCCCGTCCGAAAACAAATATCCCATCTTCAAATTTGATAGCTTTTTTTGCACCTTAAGGACAGACAATTCAACATTTAAAATTCATCAATTTAACACTTCCAAATGCGCATAGAATTAGATATCAAACTTGGTTTTAAAAATGTGATGATTCGTCCCAAACGCTCTACCCTAAAGTCTCGGGCAGATGTATCACTGGAACGAACCTTCAAATTCCTTCATGCCAAAAAAAACTGGACGGGCGTCCCTGTGATGGCGGCAAATATGGATACCACCGGAACTTTTGAAATGGCTAAAGCACTGGCTGAGCATAAAATGTTTACCGTCATTCACAAGCATTATTCCATAGAGGAGTGGAAAGAATTCATGAAAAATGCCCCTGATGGTATCACCGAAAATATTGCAGTCAGTACCGGAACCGGGAAATCGGATATGGAAAAGCTGGACGAAATCATGAATGAGTTTCCAAGCCTTCGTTTTATCTGTATTGATGTGGCCAATGGATATTCCGAGCATTTTGTACAATTTGTAAAACGCGTTCGGGATAAATATCCTACGCAGGTTATCATGGCCGGTAATGTGGTAACCGGGGAAATGGTGGAGGAATTACTTTTAGCCGGAGCGGACATCATCAAAGTGGGTATCGGGCCGGGTTCGGTCTGCACTACCCGACTTAAAACCGGGGTTGGATTTCCTCAGCTCTCTGCCATCATTGAATGTGCGGATGCGGCGCATGGTCTCGGCGGACAAATTATCTCGGATGGCGGATGTAAATCTCCCGGAGATGTTGCCAAAGCCTTTGGCGGTGGAGCTGATTTCGTAATGCTTGGCGGCATGTTTTCGGGACACACAGAGAGTGGCGGTGAATTGGTTGATGAAGATGGCGAAAAATTCAAACTTTTTTATGGAATGAGTTCCGAGAAAGCCATGGAAAAATATTCGGGCGGAGTGGCAGAATATCGTGCTTCTGAAGGAAAAGTGGTGAAGGTGCCCTATCGCGGACCTGTAGAAGATACGGTGCAGGATATTTTGGGTGGTGTCCGTTCAACTTGTACCTACGTGGGTGCCAAAAAGCTTAAAGAGCTTACCAAAAGAACTACCTTTATTCGTGTTCAGGAACAATTGAATGAGATGTTTGAGGGGGATTAGAATATCAAACGGCGAAAATGAACGGGTTTTTCAGGAGACCATGGATGACCTCGCTGGTTTACAGGAAACGATCGTTTTCAATAGTACCATCAATCCACAAAAAAATATATACCTGTACACGAGTGGAGTGTTTCAACCCTTCATAAAAATTTTGTAAGGAATTGGATTTAAAACGCTCTTACCTATAAGCGTAAATAAATTCATTACCGATGCCTAAAACATTCAATTCAATCTGGGTACATATTGTATTTCGAACAAAATTGAGCAGACCCTATCTATCATGGGAAATTCGAAATGAGGTTTGTGAATACATAAAAACCCACGGAAACTTAAAGGGATACAATATTGATACTGTAAATGGAGTAAAAGACCACCTTCATCTTCTACTTCGAATCAAAACTACCCAAACAGTAGCTGAAGCTGTTCAATGGATCAAAGGAGCATCATCCAGATGGTTGAATCAGAAATATAACTGGAAAGATGGATTTGCCTGGCAGGAAGGCTATGGAGTATTTTCTGTAAGTCTTCATGATATAAAAATGATTCGCAATTATATCTATAAACAAGAAAAACATCATAAAGAAAATTCCTTTGTAGACAGATTTGAATATGTACCAAAACCACAGAAGCGAGGTCATGAATGACCTCGCTGGTGTACTGGACCAAATTGTTTTCCTTGGTAGCATCATGCCATGATCAAAATTTAATCCGGTACACAAACGAAGGGTTTAAACCCTTCGCTAAAAGAGTTTTAATCCTCTCCCCCATTCAACAACCGAAAAATTATAGCCAACTGCCCGGTGTGGTATGTATTATGCTGTAATACAAGCAATGCTTCTCTTAAAAAAGAATGCTCTTCACCACCGGCAACGGGAGCGTTAAGTCCGTTTGATTCATCCAGGATAAGGTTCATCAATTCATCCCGTTCTTTGAAGAATGATTCTTTGAGCTCTCCCCACTCTTCTTCCGATTCCGGCTCCGCTTCCACCGGCCAATATTCCTCCGGCCATTTTTTGGCTTCGTAATATGTATTCCGGCAGTAATCCAGCAGGTCATATTGCGCAACCCTGATATGAAAAAACTGCTCAAAAAATGAATATGGGAGTCCAGCCGGACGTTTACCCAAATCTTCAAATTCCACTTCTTCCAGCAGATCTTCAATCTTAAGAAAAGCCTGCCCGCCTTCCAATTGCTGTACAATCTGTTCTCTTGTTGCTCGGTGTGAATTTACTTCCATGGGTTTTTAGTTTTTTTTGATTCACTTGCTAAATAAGAGTTAGCTAGGAATCATTCAAAATAAGATTATATAATTATTGAGGCCATAAATGACCTCACTGGTGTACTTAAATACAATGATTATCTCTCATTGACTTGTACCTAAGAATCTTCTTGCCATCCTGTACACCAGCGAAGGGTTTCAACCCTTCACTGAAAACCCTTCACCCAAAAAATTCCCCCATTTTTCTCCCCCTAAGATTACGTAAATTTCAGGCTGAATTAATCTCCAAATAGTTGCTATGAATACCTTCATTAAACTGCTTATTTTCTTCCTGATCCTGATTCTTGGTTTTGCCGGATTAGCTTTCTACTGGACCTTCTACAAACCCCTGCCCGACTATGATTCTTCTATTGTACTCAGTGATCTGAATGAACCGGTGGATATCTACTGGGATGAATTTGGGGTTCCTCATATCTATGCCAACAATGAGTCGGATTTATATTATGCTTTGGGATACGTGCATGCTCAAGATCGGCTTTGGCAAATGACAGTCACCCAAATTGCAGCTGAAGGCCGATTCGCTGAATTTTTTGGGGATGATGAAGAGCTCATAAATCTGGATAAATATCAGCGCACATTGGGTATTTGGAAAACCGCCAAGCAGCTGACAGATAGCCTTGGCCAAAACGAACGAAATATTTTAGAAGCTTACTCGAAAGGGGTGAATGCTTTTATCAATAGCAACAAAAACCGATTACCGGTTGAATTTTCTTTGGCTGAAATTGATCCGATTGAGTGGACACCAAGTCACTCTGTGGCTGTAAGCAGGCTGATGGCTTGGGAGCTGAATATGGGATGGTGGAGTGAAGTGACTTATCAATATTTGAAAGAGAATTTACCGGCCAATCAGTTTGAACAGCTCCAGCTACGCTTCCCTGACGATGCCCCTACCTCACTGAATGATGAACAATCATTAGGATACTCTTCTGCATTAATGCCTATCCTTAAACAAGAAATTAACAGACGCAAATTACTTGAAATGGAAGGAACGCATGTGGGAAGCAACGCCTGGGTGGTGGATGGCTCCAAAACAGAATCCGGCTTTCCCATGTTGGCCGGAGATCCTCATCTTGGCTTGGATATGCCGGGAAAATGGTATGAAGTGCATCTTAATCTGGATAACAAAAATATATCCGGAGCTACTTTAGCAGGGGTACCGGCAGTCATCATCGGCCAAAATGATCATATGGCATGGAGTTTTACCAGCATGATGAGCGACGACACCGATTTCTTCCTCGAACAACAAGACCCGGAAGATCGGGGACGTTATGTGGTTGATTCTCTCGAAAATGGAGATGTAGAATTTGAACAATTTGAACGAGTTCGTGAGATCATCAAAGTAAAAGACGGTGATGATCAGTCTTTTGAAGTTCGCTACACTAAACATGGCCCTGTTATTTCAGATATCTATCCCGTTGAAGAACTTACAGAAGACAGACTCATTTCCATGCAATGGACCGGCTATGAAATCACCAATGAAATTAAGACGCTTTACGAAATTAACTGGGCTGAAAATTTCCAGGATTTCAAAGATGCCCTCCCCTATTTTGGTGTTCCCGGCTTAAATTTTATGTATGCGGATGTTGAGAATAACATTGCCATGTATTCGGTGGCCAAGCTCCCGATTAGAACCGGAGATCCTGTTACCATGAGAAAAGGTTGGAATCCTACAGATGATTGGGAAGGTTTTATTCCACATGAACAAATGCCCCGAGTTATCAATCCCGAAACCGGGTGGATCGCCAATGCCAATAATAAAATCACCACTGATAGCTACCCCTACTACCTGGCAACGTTTTGGGAACCGCCATCCAGAATTGAGCGAATTGAGGAAATCCTTACAAACCCTGAACCTTTCAACTATGACAGCTTTGCTGAATTACAAAACGATTCTTACTCAAACTTTGCTGCCAAGCTCACCCCGCAAATACTTAGTATCATCAACAATCAGGAAGAATATGACTTTGAGCTGCCGGTCTCCTATCTCGAAAACTGGAATTATAATTATAGCTTAAATTCTACTGCGGCATCTATCTTCGACAGCTTCCTACTCAACTTCACTAAAAACACACTGCAGGATGATTTTGGTGAAGTGGCTTACAGTAATTTCATCCATCACGAAAATATTCCGGTCCGAACCATGACTTCACTTATGGATTCTGAAAGCTCGTTATTCGATGATATTACCACAGAAGTCGTTGAAGACAAGGAGGATATCGTGCTAAAAAGTATGCAGGATGCCATCTTATTTCTAAGTGACTCACTGGGTAGCGAACCCTATGAATGGAGATGGGAACAATTGCATACCATCACGTTTGAACCACCGCTTTTTAGTCAGGCAGCGAAAGCCCCTGAAGCTTCAACCTCCCTGAAAATGATTGTAGAAAATGTTTTGAGTAAGGGACCGTATGAGGTTGTCAGCCATGGTATGAGCGTGAATAATGGCCAATACCGATGGGAAAATCCCTTTGAAATGGTATTGGGTCCTTCCATCCGACGTCTTTCAGACCTCTCCGATATGAGCAAAAGTAAAAGTGTGCTACCAACCGGACAATCCGGAAATCCCCTTTCCGATTATTTTGGTGATCAAACCGAAATGTGGTTGAGTGGAGAATATAGATGGCTATATCAAGATTCTACGGCACTATTTCAGGAATCTGATGTAAGAAAAATGCGGATAATGCCGGGTAATTAACAGCGGAACTAAAACCTATTTTTTGCCCCATTTACTATCTGATTGGCAGATTGGTAACTTGATACTGCTAATTCCATAACCTTTGATGTTTTTTTACGGCTCAGCGAGCCGTGGTACGAGTGGAGAATATCCAATAATCAGTGCAATCCCTAAATCCACCTAATCCGTGCTTCTACAACACGAAATCTTCTATCGCATCAAATTTCCATAGCAACTCAATAGCTCAAGAAGGCGTCTTATTCCCTATGTATAGGGGAGAAACAAAGAGGGGTGCTGAATTTGAGCGACTAAACCAATTTGAAGATTGCCAAAACTGCAAAAACATTTACAAACCCCTATCTCCTGCGCTGTTATATTTGGCGAAAACATAAATCACATTTCCATTATGAAATCACGCATTCTACCTTTCTTCTTCTCGCTTCTTATAGGAGCTTTTATAGTCTCCTCATGCGCTCAACAGCAAACCGAGTTTTCAGTTGATTACGAAAAATTTACGCTCGATAACGGACTGGAAGTTATTTTCCATAAAGATGATTCCGATCCTGTAACTGCTGTTGCCCTCACTTTTCACGTAGGATCTTCCCGTGAAATTGAAGGACGGACCGGTTTTGCTCACTTGTTTGAGCATTTACTTTTTTTAGAATCTGAAAACCTCCGTAAAGGTGGGTTGGATAAAATGAGCTCTCGCATTGGGGGTTCTGGCGCCAACGGTTCTACCAGTCGGGATCGCACAAACTACTTTCAAACGGTCCCTAATGATGCTCTGGAAAAAATGATCTGGGCGGAAGCTGATAAATTGGGCTTTTTTATCAATACCGTAACGGAAGCCGTTCTTGCCAAAGAAAAACAAGTCGTGAAAAATGAAAAGCGTCAGGGCGTGGATAATCAGCCTTATGGTCATGCAAGTTATGTTGTGGACAAAAACTTATATCCTGAAGGACACCCATACAGCTGGCAGGTTATTGGATCACTGGAAGATCTCCAAAATGCTACGCTTCAGGATGTGAAAGATTTTTATAACAAATGGTACGTACCGAATAATGCTACCCTGGTAATTGCCGGTGATTTCGATTCGGATCAAGCCAAAGAATGGGTTCATAAATACTTTGATGAAATTCCACGTGGAGAAGAAATTGAACCTCTGGCAAATCAGCCTGCTTCCCTCGATGAAACCAAGAAATTATACTACGAGGATAACTTCGCGCGACTTCCTGAACTTCGAATGGTATGGCCCGGTGTCGATTTATATCATGAAGATGCTTATGCCCTCGATATTCTCACTCAACTTCTTTCAGATGGCAAAAAGGCTCCTTTGTATAAAGTATTGGTAGAAGAGCAGGAATTAACTTCTAATGTGTTCATGAGGAGCGGAAATTCCGAAATTGCAGGGGAGATTTCGCTCATTACCCGCGCCTATCCCGGTACAGACTTAAATGACGTGGAAGCTGCGATCAACGAGGCCTTTACAAGATTCGAGGAAGAGAGTTTTACCGATGAAGATCTCCAGCGCATTAAAGCCGGTATTGAGACCAATTTTTATAACGGTCTTTCCAGTGTATTAGGAAAAGCATTTCAATTGGCGCAGTATAATATTTTTGCTGATAGTCCCGGATATATCAATGAAGATATCCAGAAAACGCTTGCTGTTACCAAAGAAGATGTCATGCGCGTGTACCGACAGTACATCAAAGGACAGCATTTTGTAGCAACCAGCTTTGTGCCACAAGGACAATCTGATCTCGTACTTGAGGGATCTGAATTAGCAGAAGTTGTTGAAGAAGAAATAGTAGCCAATGCTGAAGGGGAGCAGTTTGAAATTCCTGAAGAAACAGAATATGAGCGCACTCCCTCCAGTTTTGATCGTACCGTTGAACCACCTTATGGTGAAAGTCCTACCCCTGCTATTCCGGACGTGTGGGAAGCAGAACTAGCCAACGGACTTCAAATCTACGGAATCGAAAATGATGAACTTCCGCTGGTGGAGTTTGAGATCACCTTAGAAGGAGGCCTCCTACTGGAAGATCCTGCAAAAGTTGGGGTTTCAAACCTCATGGCAGATTTAATGACCAAAGGCACCGCCAATAAAACCCCGGAAGAACTGGAGGAATCTATTGACTTATTAGGAGCAAATATTAGCGTGAACGCGGGCCGACAGTCACTGACTATTCGTGGAAATTCCCTGGCTCGTAATTATGAAGAGACTATGGCCTTGGTTGAGGAAATTATGCTGGAGCCTCGATGGGATGAGCGTGAGTTTGAACTCGCAAAGCAAAGTACACTCAGCCAGATAACCCAACAAAGTGCAAACCCAAATAGCATCGCCTCTAATACTTATAACAAATTATTATACGGGGAAGATCACATACTTTCTTACAATCCCAACGGCACCACTACAACTGTAGAAAATATCACGCTGGATGATCTTAAAGCCTACTACAATAACTACTTCTCTCCTGCTGTTGCTGATATGCATGTGGTGGGAGCTATCAATAAAGCTGGTATCGTAGAATCGCTGGAAGGCCTGAACAGTCGATGGGAAAATAAACCTGTTGAAATCCCTGAATTTGAGACCCCGGATGCGCCTGAGTCTTCAACCGTTTATTTTTATGATGTTCCCGGTGCCAAACAATCCGTACTGCGTTTTGGCTACTTAGCTATGCCGGAAACCCATCCTGATTTCTATAAAGCCAACATCATGAATTACAAGCTTGGAGGTGGTGGATTTGCTTCTCGTTTGACACAGGAATTACGTGAAGGCAAAGGTTATACTTATGGTATCGGCTCCGGATTCTCCGGTTCTGATATGGCCGGACCTTTTACCATCTCAAGTGGAGTACGTACCAATGTGACGTATGAATCAGCTGCTTTAGTGAAGGAAATTCTTGAACAATATCCCGAAACTTTTACTGATCAGGATCTCGAAAATACGAAAAGCTATCTCATCAAAAGCTCAGCCCGACAGTTTGAGACCTCCGGTTCAAAACTGAACATGTTAGCCAATATCAGCAGCTATGGATGGTCTCCTGATTATGTGCGTGAACGCCAAAAGACTGTTCGAAATATCACTAAGGAAGAAATTCAGGAACTGGCCCGCGAATATGCCAATCCTGATAAAATGATTTGGCTGGTTGTCGGTGATGCCGAAACGCAAATGGATCGCTTAGAACAGCTTGGATTTGGTGAGCCGGTTTTAGTTAATGAATATTTTGAGGAGGGGAATTAGTGGGGTAGGTTTTAGGTGTTAGGTTTTAGAGGTGAGACAATTAGATTTCAGTACTTTATCCTTTTTAATCTAATACCTAACACCTCACAACTAAAACCTAATTTCTACTCAATATCCGATATAGTTTTCCCCTTCTTCCAAAAGCTGAATGCCATTTTTGGTAGCAAATTTTATGGGGATGGAAATAAAGCCTCCACCTCTTTTTGCTTTTTTAACTACGAAATGAAGATGCGGTCCGGTCGAAAAGCCGGTATTACCGGAATAGCCAATAACCTGTCCTGAGCGTACATTTTGCCCAACCCTCACTTCCACTCCTTGATATTTTAGGTGCGCATAGTCTGCAAACGTCCCATCACGATGCATAATGGTTACATAATTAGCAGAGTCCATAAAATCTTCGGTGGGACCTCCTTCGGTATTTGAATCTTCAATATCTACCACTAACCCACCCCGTGCTGCATAGACAGGAGTTCCTTCCTGCATATCGAAATCCAGGGAGTGCCGAAGGTCTCCGGTGTGCGAAAAATCTCCGCCAAAACCTTGCAATACACGAACTGATTTTCCTCTTTCTATGGGTAATCTGTAGCTGAAACGGGAATTATGTTGTGCGTGAATATCCCCCATATAAAACCGATAGCGATATTTATACCCAGAAGCCTCACCTTTAGTAACTGTTTCAAGCTCTACTATTTCCTTACTGGATTTTGGGGATAATATCTCAGTAAAAGGAAGGCTTTTATTCGCCTCCATATTATCCAGGTCAACTTCAAATTCTATGGTCACCGGGTAAATATTCGTGTTGATTGCGTTCAATATTACTTTTCCCTCTCGCTCAACCTTTCTGATTTCTACCGAATTACTGTCCTGAAAACCAAAGCATAAACAAGCAAGTACAAGAATTAAAAGCGAATTAGCCCTGCTATTTGAAAAAGTTATGCTCATTTATTTGTCCAATTGAACATTTGCCGGTTTTGGAGGAATTCTAATATCATATGATAAAGAAATCAGTCCAAACTTTTGTTATTGTCAGAACCAATGATAGCATCCACCTCAATTTCGATTAACAGATCAGGATCAATCAGTTTAGAAACTTCAACCAGTGTAGCGACCGGTTTTATACCTCCCATCACTTCTGCATGTGCCCTTCCAAAGTCTTCCCAATTTTCTATGTTTGTGATAAAAGTCCGGGTCCTGACAACATCTTTAAGTGATGAACCTGCCTGCTTAAGAGCCTTTTCAATATTCCGGAAACACTGAAGTGTCTGTTTGTAAACATCGTTCTTTCCAACAATGGTGCCATTGCTATCTACGGCTGTAGTTCCTGAAACAGCGATGTGATTTCCAATCCTAACCGCCCGGCTATACCCGACTTTATCTTCCCACTCCGTACCGGTTGAAATATTTTGTCTCATTTTAAACGCTCTTCATTTGTGTTAACGAAATTAGAATTTGGCAAATTTACTCAAGTAAAAAAAGTCTAAGTTTAAGTCTTATAAACACTGTGAAAACCTGTTCAATTTCATCCATAATAATTAGCAATAACCACTTCAAAATTTCCTCATTTAAAATTCAACATTTCCATCAACCCTTCTTATTTTCATCGTCCAAATTTTCAAACCAATATCATCAATGAGCGATAACAAAATTTTCAGTTTATTAGCATCCCAACTAAATTTCAGTAGCAAACAGATTAGCACTGTAGCCAAGTTTTTGGATGATGGCGCTACGGTCCCCTTCCTCGCCCGATACCGAAAAGAGGCCACCGATGGTCTTGATGAACAACAAATACGCGCTATCCGAGATGGATTAGAAGCTCAGCGCACTCTCGAATCAAGAAAAGAAACGATCCTGAAATCTATTGAAGAGCAGGATAAGCTAACCGATGAGCTGAAAAAGCAGATCATAAACTGTACCGCCCTTAAGACGCTGGAAGATATTTATCTCCCCTACAAGCAGAAGCGTAAAACCCGCGGCGACAAAGCCAAGGAAAAAGGACTGGAACCGCTTGCGCAACTTATCTGGGAACAAGAAATTACAAAAGGTGCTCCGGTGGAATATGCCCGGGAATACATCAACCCGGATAAAGAAGTGGAAACCGTTGAAGATGCTTTTGATGGTGCTAAAGACATTGTAGCGGAATGGATTAACGAAAGCCTGGAAGTGCGGGAAATGTTGCGAGAGGTTTTTGCCGAACATTCCAATATCACCGCAAAGAAAAATCCTACTGTAAAAGAGCGAACTAATTTTGAGGATTATTACAAATTCTCAGGTAAGGCAAAGAATTTGAAGCCCTACCAAATTTTAGCTCTCAATCGGGGTGAAAAAGAAAACATTCTGTTCGTTAATGTAGAATTGTGGGAAGAAAGAACCCTCGAAATTATTGATGATATCGTAATTGAAAACGATCTGAGCATCTTTACCGAATACCTTCAGGATGCCGTTGAAGATGCCTACAAACGACTCCTCTTCCCTTCATTAGAACGAGAACTCCGAAACGAACTTACCGATAAAGCCGATGCACACGCCATAGAGACTTTTGCTACCAATCTCGGAAATTTACTCATGCAGCCTCCATTGGATAACAAAGTGGTTATGGGAATAGACCCCGCTTTCCGAAGCGGCTGTAAAGTGGCCGTCGTAGATCAGCATGGGAAATATCTGGAAGGAACCACGACCTATCCCACTCCCCCACAAAACAAAGTGGCGGAAGCCGAGGTAGTTTTCGAGCAGTACATCGATAAATATGGAGTGGAACTCATCGCCATTGGAAATGGAACAGCGAGTCGGGAGACCGAGCAAATTATAGCCGAGTTTCTGCAGAAACGAAAAGAGCAGCATCCCGATGAAGAATTGCACTATTTAATTGTGAATGAAGCCGGGGCTTCGGTCTATTCAGCATCAACGGTAGCTCGTGAGGAGTTTCCTGAACTGGATGCTGCACAACGAGGAAATATCTCTATCGCCAGACGTGTACAAGATCCACTGGCAGAATTAGTAAAAATCGACCCAAAGTCCATTGGTGTGGGATTATACCAGCACGATGTCAACCAAAACCAGCTTTCCGGTAAGTTGGATGATGTGGTGGAAAGTTGTGTGAACGAGGTTGGGGTGAATTTGAATATGGCCTCTGCCCCGTTGTTATCTCATATTTCGGGATTAAGCAAGCGTGTGGCTTCCAATATCGTGAAACACCGTGAGGAGAAAGGTATTTTTGTGGATCGTGAACAAATTCGTGAGATTGATGGCGTTGGCGATTTCCGCTTCCAGCAGGCCGCTGGATTCATGCGTATCCCCGAATCCAAAAATCCGCTCGATAATACCGCCATTCACCCCGAGAGTTATGAAGCTGCTGAAAAGCTATGTAACCTGTTCAGTATTAACCTGGAGAATCTATCTGAAGAAAAAGACAAGATTGCCGGTAAATTTAAAGGAGTTAACCTGGAAGAAGTCGCTGAGCAAATCGGCGTAGGAGTGCCAACTTTAGAACTCATCATCGAAAACCTGCAAAAGCCGGGCCGTGACCCTCGGGAATCACTCCCTAAACCCTTACTCCGTACCGATGTCATGAAAATGGAAGATTTAAAAGAAGGTCAAAAGCTGGAAGGAACGGTTCGAAACGTCGTTGATTTCGGTGCTTTTGTCGATATCGGGGTGAAACAGGATGGCTTACTCCACATCTCAAATATGACAGAAAAGAAAAAAGTCGAAGATCCCCATGATGAGGTCAGTGTTGGAGATATTTTGAGCCTTGAGATTATTTCCCTGGATCTGGAACGTGGACGGATTGGGTTAAAGTTGGTGGGTGGATAGTTTCAACCATTTCGAACCGGAGGTTCGAGCAGGCGTTACCAACCAGCGGTTAGGAACGAGAATCACATTAGAGCTCATCATTGAGAACCTCCAGAAACCGGGCCGTGACCCTCGTGAATCACTTCCTAAACCACTACTGCGTACCGATGTCATGAAAATGGAAGATTTGAAAGAAGGCCAAAAGCTGGAAGGAACGGTTCGAAACGTCGTTGATTTCGGTGCTTCGCCTCGTTCCGAACGACCCGTTCGGAATGCCTGCCGGAACCGCCGGTTCCACACTGTTAGCCAAGGCTATCCAAGGTAAATGGTAACAGTAATCACTCCCTCCTCACCTAAATAATTCATCCTTGAAAATCTTTCAAAAAATAGTAGATTAATGATGTTATGAAACCATCAGTAGCCATAGATAAATTATCCTTATCCGAAAAGATCGAACTCATGGAAAAATTGTGGATCGATATCTCTGCTTCCGATGATTACGCTCCACCACAGTGGCACCATGAGGAATTGCAAAAACGAAGAAATGCGGTTAAAGAAGGGAAAGTAAACTACACCGATTGGGAGGAAGCCAAAACGGAGATTCGGGACGAAATTAAATGACTATCCGAATTCTTGAATCGGCTAAGAATGATTTAAAATCGGGATATGAATTCTACGAAAATCAAGCTCCCGGATTAGGAGATTATTTCCTCGACTCACTTTACTCAGATATTGATTCACTGCTAATCTATGCCGGTATTCATGCAATAAGATTTGAGGGTTATCACTGCATGTTCTCCAAGCGTTTTCCTTTTGCAATCTACTATTATGTTGATAAGGATGCCATTTTTTTAGATGCCATTCTTGATTGCAGGCAAAACCCTAAAAAGACAGAAAAAAGACTGGATGATTAATTTTATACTCGTTTATGCTGGATCTGTACCGCGGAAGGATTGGGTTGAAGTTGGTGGGTAGTTAATGGGAAATGGCTGATTTCTAATCGAGATCGTAGTCCCGGCAGGGACGCCCGAATATAGCCCTCGACTTTAGTCGAGGGAATATATCACAAACCATCAAAAATCCCAGAGAGATGACCCACCACAGATATCTGTTGACTCAACTTTGGGTCGTCCCTAACGGGACTTACATCAACTCATGATCCGAAATCCACGGGATGAATCCCGTGGCTATATTCGTTCATCCCTGCGGGATTGCTCGTTTTATAATAAATAGGAATAAAATCCAGCAAATCCCCTAAATCCTAAAAATCATGGTTCACCTTCCTGTATTGAATCATAATTTGCAAGATTTTCATGATTACCATGATTCTGCTTTTTACCTTTCTCTGGCATCAATTCCAATTAACCAATACACCCTTACACCAATAACCAAATGGACAAAGCACAGCAGCTCGAAAAAAAGTATCACTTTCAGGTTTACAATAGAATTCCGGTTACTCTTTCGCACGGTAAAGGGGCCATAGTTTGGGATACGGAAGGCAATGAATATATCGATGCATTTGGCGGACTGGCTGTCAATAACCTGGGGCACTGTCATCCCAAGATCGTAGCGGCCATTAAAGAGCAATCCGAGAAACTGCTGCATGCTTCGAATTTTTTCTATAATGAACCACAGAGTTTACTGGCAGAAAAATTGGTGAAGGTCTCAGGACTGGATCGTGTATTCTTCTGCAATAGCGGTGTGGAAGCCATGGAAGCCTGCGTAAAACTGGCTCGTAAGTGGGGCAAGAAACATGGAAAATCAGGAAATATGATCACCTTAAGTGAGGGATTTCACGGGCGCTCGGTGACCACCATCGCAATGGGAATGCCCAGCTATGCCGAAGGATTTGATCCGCTGCCCCAGGGTTTTGAGCAAGTACCTTTTAATGATTTCGAAGCACTGAAAGAAGCAGCAAACGAAGATACCATCGCCATTGCTTTTGAAACTATTCAAGGTTCCGGCGGGGTGAATGTGATCGATGCTGAATTCATGCAGCAAACACGGCAGCTTTGTGATGATCTAAATATTTTGATGATCATCGACGAAGTGCAATGTGGAGTCGGACGTTCCGGGAAATTTTATGCTTACCAGCACTTTGATGTGATTCCAGATATCGTGGCTACAGCCAAGGCTTTAGCAGGTGGCGTTCCCATCGGAGCTATCATAGCTAAAGAAGACGTGGCTTCTGCTCTTGGCTTTGGTGATCATGGCACGACCTTTGGCGGGAATCCATTTACAACTCATGTCGCCTGTGCGGCCTTGGATGCCATCGAGGAAGAAAATATCGTAGAACAAGCCGCCGAAAAGGGTGAATTCATGATGAACCTGCTGAAAGAAAAATTAGCAAGTAATAGCTCTGTAAAAGATATCCGAGGACTTGGACTGATGATTGGCGTAGAACTCAACCGTCCCGCCCGACCTGTAGTAGATAAAATGTTTGAACATAAAGTCCTTGGTAATGCCGCTCATGGAACGGTCGTGCGATTCTTACCACCTCTTGTTATAACCAAAAAACAAATTGAACGGGTGGTCGAGGTGTTGGTTTTATCTTTGAATCAAACAGCGTAATGGAACTGTGATGGGTGGGATGTTTGTGATGTGCTATGATTTATAGCAGTGTTGACATTATCTATTATCACCTGAACAAACTTCTTACTGGACACAGATGACGCTGATGTTTCCTTGATCAATGAAAAAATATTCGGCCTTAGAAAAAAGAGCGTTAAGAAGATGATGTAATGAAACGTTAAGAAATAAATCATTCCGCATGGTTGTAAAATTATAGGTAAGCCCAGATATGGAGCATTGATTTATTTTAGTGAAATGGAATCAGCTTTAGCTCTTTTTTTGTAGCCGGGAGCTTTTGGTTCTTTTGTCGGCACAAAAGAACAATGAAAATGATTCTGGGAAATAGTTCAAAATAAACCGAGTAGCCGGAACTTCATTGCAAAGACGGATCTTCTATACGAAGTTTAGTGAGTGTTAAGGTGTTGTTTTATCGTTAAATCCGGCTGCGAAATAGAACGCGGATTACGCTGATTCTGCGGATGACTGCTGGAAAAAATGATTTCACGATGCATGACTTAAAACTCATTTTTAATGTTGAATCATAAATTTTGAATTCCTTATCCCGGCAAACTAATCTTCCCAAAATGCACCTTCCCCTCCGTCACCCCGGTAATTGGGAATCCATCTCCGGCTATTAAATCATTCGCAAAAAAAGCCATCATGGCTGATTCTTTGGCATCAGACGGGATTCCAAGCTCATTAAAAGATCGAAAGTTGGCTTGAGAAATTCGCTTCTCCAGATCATTCATTAACACCTTATTATGAATTCCTCCCCCACTCACATAACACTCAAACTCTTGATCGCCAATTAGCTCATCAAAAGCCCGGGAAATACTCTGGGTGGTAATTGCTGTCAGGCTTGCAACCAGATCTTCATGCGTACAGCTTATCCCATGTCCCTTCATCAATTCTTCAACATAGTCTAAACGAAATTCTTCTTGTCCGGTCGTTTTGGGGAACGGCTTTCGGAAATAGGGGTCCAGCAACACATACCGCACCAGTTCAGAATGGACTTTTCCTGAGGCTGCTACATTTCCATCTTTGTCATAGGGTTGATTAAAATATTTCTGCATTGCTTCATTGATCAATGTGTTGGCCGGACCGGTATCTCCTGAAATCACTTTTTCACCGCTATCCTTTGCAGGTAACCAGGTCAGGTTGGCTATGCCTCCCAGGTTCAACAAAAGCCTGTGTTTTGCCTCATCCCTGAAAAGTGCCTCATCGAAGATACCGGCCAATGGAGCTCCCTCTCCACCGGCAGCGGTGTGTTTTTGTCTGAAGTCGGATATTGTGATGATCCCGGTTTTTTGAGCAATATGATCCCCATCAACGATTTGTAAGGTTGCACTGGTCTCGTCTTTGGTTTGAGCCGGAGCATGATACACCGTCTGTCCGTGACTGCCAATCAGATCAATGTCTTCCGCCTCAAATTCCCAATCATTTAAGCATTCTAAAATGACTCCTCCGTAATAATTTCCCAATTCTGAATGAAGGCGAGTTAGTTCTCGGGTATCTGTAGTCACCTGTGATTGAATACCTGCTAAGCGCTTCTGCAACTTCTGGTCATATTCTTTAGTGCGAAACTCCACCACTTCAACATTAGCTTTGGAGCATTTGCAAAGTGCAATATCCAGTCCATCGAGGGAAGTACCGGACATCAAACCTACGACCAGGAGATCCTTTTTTTCTGAAATTTCACAAAGTTTTGCTATGTATTTATTCATAATTTCAAGCTTAACATTTAAGTAAGAACCTACACAAAATGAGTGAACCAACCGAAGACGAAATTAAGGCATTTGTTGAAGATGTTGAATTTTTAGTGCATACGCTGCAAGACCTTTTTGAATCAAGTGATGTGCAGTTTTTCATTGATGAGCACAACGAGATCCTCTATGTGAAGCTGGAGGGGTTAAATGACTATGATGAAAGTGAAATCGAGGAAATTGCTTCACCCGTTCTCGATGAACTTGACCTGGATTTTGAGGAAATCATTTTACTTCCTTTATAGCGTCATTATTATATCTGGCGAATTATAGGAAAGCTTTAACACCTTGGAATAAATAGTGGCGTAAATTTTAAAAGTCTATGTCTAGTTGAAATTTAACTACATGAGTGCTATATCTGTCACCCTCAATATTTAAATAGAAATTATCATCAATATCTTTCCAAGATACATAACGAATTATTTCGTCTTTTTTTGCTTTGTATATCTTACTTGAACCCAAGTAAACTAAATCATTTGAATAGATTTCAGCAAACAAAACATGTTCAAATCCTGTTTCGTAGGGATTCTCCTTCACAACAAAGTTGACTATATAATTATTAGAATCTTTAAAAATCCCAACCGATCTTAATTTCATAATACCCGCTCCTTTTCCATCGGGCCCCGAAGAAGTGACAACATTTTGACCTTGGCCTCTATACTTTTCTCTATTCATTCGAAATTCTTGATAATCTATATCTATAAAAGATTCAGTATCCCATTCTTTACTTTTAAGCTTTTTTTCAAATTTCCATTCACTAGTATTTATTTTTTTAAAAACAAGTATACTCTTATTAAAGATGTAAGGTGAATACAATAAAGTATTTTCATCACTAAATAATATTTCACCTACAAATGTTTTATTAACTAAAGCTGCTGACTTAGATTTATAATTAATCAGTTTATTTATATAACTACGATCCGCAATTGAATAAAGTCTTTCAAAACTTTCCACATCATAAAAGTGAATTAATGAATCTATACCATTATTCTTTCTCATTAATTGCTCTTGAGAATTATAAAATAAAAAAGCGAGTATGTTTTCATTATATTTCTGCATACCCATTGGGGTATTCATAAAACTAGGGTTTATAGAATGAGTTTCAATCTCATCTCCCTCTAAATCAGTAATCAAAAATTGAAAATTTTGTCGATCTGCTATATAGATTCTTTCTGTATCGTTATCTAAATAATAGGAGTATATACTATTAATTTCTGCAGGGCCCCTTCCTGGTCTTATTATTTTCCCAATTAAATCTTCATTTTGATTTAACTTGAATACGGAATTTTGAGTAAAATCAAACAAATAAATATTATTTTCTAAGTCCGTAGCTACACCTTTTAACGAAGCAAGTAGATATTGATCATTCTTATCAGAAATCACTCCCTTTTCATTAAATTTTATTTTACTCTGAGAGTAAATAGAAGAGTTAAATAAAATCAAGTGAAAAATTAATATATATATAATTTTCATTTTGTTATTATTTAGCAACTGGAATAATAATTCCAGTTGCCTATTATTAAAATTCAAATTTATGGATTGTTAATTTCATTCTGGTTCTATTTCCATTTCACAATCTCCACAACATCCACCTGATAAAAAACACCATCCCAAAGGAGAGCTACATTTCTTACCCCCTGCTTGAGTCTCATGACTGTATTCACAACCATAGTAATCACATATATAACAATTTGGAATCGCCGTATTAGCATCTTGATTACTAGCTTGCGTGTAATTAACAATTACAGTGCTTAACAGAAACATTAGAGACAATAGAAGTGTAATTCTACTTTTTTTATATTTATATTTTATCATAACTAATTAATTTTAATGTTCATGAGTTTAATTTAGACCTACATTATAATTGAAATCATTCTTACTCGGGATCGGGATTGCATGGACTTCCAATAAGGTGGCAATAATTTAATTGGTCATCACAGTTTGAACTACCTTTTTGACCTTCGGTTGCTGTTTCACAGTAGTCCCAAT
>NZ_JAVLBQ010000040.1:0-23702 GCF_031581265.1 Gracilimonas sp. | reverse complement strand
GTATTGGCCCATCCGGGAAAGATGTATTCAAGTGATGAAATTGATATTTTTATTGAAGCCGGAATTGATGGAATTGAATGTATTCATCCCAGTCATAATTATTCCCTCCAAAAAAAATATACTGAGCTTTGCGAAAGCAAAGGATTACTAATGACAGGGGGTAGTGACACCCATACAGGAAAAGATGCCGGCTACACAAATTTTGGAATTGTAACCATCGCTCTCAAGCACGTAGATAAAATGAAGAGAATGACAGAACAACGAAAAAACATCATCGAAATTAAAAATTGATATGGCTACTGAAATAATTGAAGGGTCAACAAATGCCGGTAAAGTAAAAGTGGGAATTGTAGTATCCCGATGGAATTCCATGATAACGGATAAAATGCTTGAAGGAGCTTTACAAGCACTAAAAGGAAATGGAATATCAGAAGATGATATCACAGTGGTAAAGTGTCCTGGATCCTATGAAATACCCCTAACGGTTCAAAAGATATTAGAGAATAGAGAGGTGGATGGGGTTATTGCCATTGGCGTTGTAATACGCGGCGGTACTCCTCATTTTGAATATGTTTGCGACGCTGTTAACCGCGGAATCACCGATTTAATTTTAAAACATAATAAACCGGTAGCCTTTGGGGTTCTTACAACGGATGATGTAAAACAAGCCTTAGAACGCGCAGGCGATAAAGGAAACAAGGGTGGAGAAGCAGCTTTGGCCTTGCTTGAAATGATCTCTATCGATCAAAAACTTACATCTTGAGTAAATTAATTAGCCTTGATAAAGGAAAATCAAAGCTCTAATTTTCAAAGCTTGAAAACCAGCCCAAAAAATCACTTGAAAGAGCTTACTCTAACAAACAAAATTCAGACTGAGGAAGATAAAAGAAACCAGGAGATTCTTAATAACTCCGGTGAAATTCCTCTTCATATAGCCATTATAATGGATGGCAATGGCCGGTGGGCAAAGAATAAAGGAAGTATTCGTTTGCATGGCCATAAAGTGGGTGTAGATTCAGTCAGGGATATCACTGAGTCATGCGCACAACTTGGCGTGAAGTATTTAACACTCTATGCTTTTTCAACTGAAAACTGGGGACGTCCTTCAGCAGAGGTTCGTGGTTTAATGAAATTACTGGTCTCTTCTTTAAGAAAAGAAGCAGATAATCTAAATGAAAATGACATACGACTTTCCACTATAGGACAGATGGGACGGTTCCCGCAAAGTTGTCAAAATGAACTTCAAGAAGCCATAGAGCTTACCAAAGACAATAAAAGGCTGGAGTTATGTTTGGCTCTCAGCTATTCCGGTCGATGGGATATCACAGAAGCGGTCAAAAAAATAGCTACCCATGTTAAAGAAGGGCGTTTGGATCCAGAATTAATAAACGACCAGATGATCAGTGATCATCTTTCCACAGCCGATGTACCTGATCCCGATTTAATTATAAGAACCAGCGGTGAATATCGAATCAGTAATTTCTTACTATGGCAGCTGGCATATTCCGAATTATACATCACTGAAACATACTGGCCCGATTTTAGAAGAGATGAATTATATGAGGCCATACGTTCCTACCAGAAAAGGGACCGAAGATTTGGAAAAATTTCAACATCTGAAGACGAAAACTCTTATTCATCTCGTTTAGTCAACAAGAAATCATAAGCATTTAAACAAAAGGCGTGTTTACACTTTTGAAAAAATCACTTTTTGCACTCACATTATTTAGTCTCATATCTCTTATTTCTTATGCTCAGGATATTGAACTTACCGATCCCACTACACTAAGTCCGGCTGAATACGAAATTCAAGATGTTCAGGTGGAAGGAAATGAGAGAACCCGGGAGCAATTTATTATAAATACAAGTTTACTCATTCCCGGTAACACAGTTGTTTATCCGGGTGATGTCGTAAATCAAGCTATTACCAGGTTGTATCGCTCAGGGTTGTTCTCTGATATCAAGATATATGTTACAGATAGAACTACTTTGGGGATAAGCTTCATGATTGAAGTAGAAGAACAACCTCGAATTATGGACTACCGCCTGCAAAATATTAAACGTTCTGAGCGTAACGATCTGGAAGAATTACTGATTTTGAGTCCGGGTACCGTTATAACAGATGCGACCATTGGACAGGCAAAAAATACGATCAAAAGATTTTATGAGGACAAGGGCTATTGGTATACAAGCATTGAAACTCGTACAGAAGAAATAGAAGGTACTGACAACAGAGTCCGTTTGATTTTTGATATAGACCGCGGTGAGCGTTTAGAAATTAAAGATATTACATTCAATGGAAATGAGTCTTTTTCTGACAGAAAACTGCGAAAAAAAATGAAGCCCCTGAAAGAAGATGCCTGGTGGAAAATTTTTGGGAAAAAAGTCTTTAAAGAAGAGGAGTTCATTGAAGGGAAGGAAAGTCTACTGAGCTTTTACAGAGAAAATGGATACACGGATGTCCAAATTCTCAAAGATTCAGTATATACCTACAATTATAAAGGTGACAAAACCGGAATACGTGTTCAGCTAAATATTGCAGAAGGCCCTCAATATAAAGTTCGAAATATCACATGGGAAGGAAATACCGTTTATACTGATCAGACACTGCAAGAAGCCTTAGGATTCAACAAAGGGGATGTGTTTAATGAAAGTCTTTTTGATGAGAATTTTAATGTAGGAGATAATAGTGTAAACAGTCTGTATCAAAATGTTGGTTATTTATTTGCTCAAATTATTCCAAACATTACAAAAGTAGCAGAAGATTCCCTGGATATTCATGTCGAAATTTATGAAGATGAAATAGCAACGATCAGGGAAGTTAATTTCAGCGGAAACACCCGTACGCATGATGATGTAGTCCGCCGTACTTTACGGACAGTTCCTGGTAACACCTACAGCAGGCAGGCTATTATACGCTCTATAAGAGAACTTGGACAATTGGGATATTTTGATCCACAGAATATAATCCCCCAGCCTATTCCTAACCCGGAAGATAAAACGGTTGACATCAACTACACGCTTGATGATACCCAAAGTACCAGTAACTTTGAGTTTTCAGGGGGGTATGGTGGAGCTGGAATTGGGGTTATTCTATCGGCCCGGGTGAATTTCAATAATTTCTCCATTCAAAGGGCATTTGAGAAAGAAGGGTGGAAGCCCATTCCTTCCGGCGATGGCCAAAGTTTATCTATTGGCGTTCAGGTTACAGGAACCGGGTACCAAAGTTATAGTATTGGATTTCAAGAACCTTGGTTTAGAGGAAAGCCGACATCGGTTGGATTCAATGTCTCTTATAACTTATTGAATTACTCAAACAGCAATGAGAAAAATGAGTTATTTTCGAGCTCTGTATCAGTTGGTAAACGACTGAAATGGCCTGATGACCTCTTTTCACAGCGGACTGTCATAGGCTATCAGTTATATGATGTTGCCGGCACACAATCATTTTTTGCCGAAGGGACTTCAAGTTTACTTACTGTTGAACAGGTAATTGAACGTAATTCGCTGAATAATCCTATTTCACCTACTTCAGGTTCTAAGTTTTCTCTTTCAGGTGAATTTGCGCCTCCATTGCCAAATTTCTCTGAGTATTATAAGATTAAAACCAATTATCAGTATCATGTACCTGTAGTAGATAAATTAGTAATGACAAGTCAGGTTAACTACGGATACATCGGTTACTTTACGAAAGACAAGCGAAGTGATTTAAATAAATTCTTGGTTGGTGGTACCCAACTACAACAACGGCAAAGCTTTTTGTACGATAACATTGATTTAAGAGGTTATCCCGGTGGTACTCGCGAAAGTATAGCCCCAATTGAAGATGGTCGAAAAGTTGGAGGTAGGATGTACAGTAAATACTCTCTTGAGTTGAGGTATCCGGCAGTTCAAAATGAACAGGTTCAGGTAATACCTTACACATTTGTAGATGCAGGAAATTCGTATCTTGACTTCGGAGATTTTGATCCATTTAACGTAAAACGATCTGTAGGTTTTGGCGCAAGGTTATATTTACCGGTGTTAGGACTTGTAGATCTGAGTTATGGATATCGACTAGATGGTGTGGAAGTTGCAGGCGGAAGTAATATTCTGCCAGGTAATTGGGAGTTTTTATTTAATATTGGTTCTCCATTTTAGAAGAATGACAAAAAAAACAATACAATTTTTAATAATTTTATTCCTCATGGCCGGTTCCTTGCAGGTTATGGCACAGGATCAAAATATCGGTTTCTTTGAATCCGATTATATAATGGAACGAATTCCTGAATATGAAGGAATTCAACAGCAACTTGATCTTCTTAGTTCACAATGGAGAGAGGAAGTAACACGTATTGAAAATGAGATAGAACAATTGGAAGAAGATTACGAAGCTAAAGAAATACTATATACCGAAGAAATTCGTAACCAAAAGAGACAAGAGATCACCCAAAAGAAGCAAGAAAAAGAACAATACATTGCTGAAAAATTTGGCCCCGAAGGAGAATATTTTACCCGGCAACGTGAATTACTTGAACCTATTCAAAGACAAGTTTTTGCTGCCGTAAGAGCAGTTGCACAAAGAGAAGCCTTAGATTTTGTTTTTGATCGTTCCGGTGAAATTAATCTTGTATATGCCAAAAATGAATATAATTTAAACAACTTAATTCTTGAACAATTAGGGATAGAAGTAGAAGAACAATAAATAATTAAATATGAATATAAGTAGAAAAATAACATTGGCGATTGTTTTCATTGGGGCTGTTTTTAGTTTCCAAGAAACTGTTGCTCAAGTAAAAATTGGATACACAAATCCTGCTCGAATTTTGAGCGAACTGCCGGAAGTTGCAGAAGTAGATCAGCAAATTGAGTCTATGATCACTGAAAGTGATGAAGAATTGGCTCAAAGAGCTACTGAATTGCAGGATATCTTTACCCAATATGAATCCAGTATGGGAACTCTTTCTGAGCAAGAAAGAATGTCTCGTGAGGAAGAATTGATAGAACTTAACCAGCAGTTTGAGCAAGATCGTGAAGCGATGATGAATCGTATTCGTCAGCGAAGAAGTGAACTAATGGCTCCAATCATTGAACGGATGAACACTGCTATGGAAGAAGTAGCTGAGGAAATGGATTTAGATTTAATCCTCAACGAGGGTACTTCAGCTGGTGATGCAATTGTCTTTTTTGCCAACAGTGAAGAACTTGACGTTACAGATCGTATTTTAGAGAAACTCCAATAATAACTCACTAACAGACAGATATAGTAATGAAGAAATTAAGCATACTGGTAATTTCCCTTTTTATAGCCTTCTCCGCTACCGATATGGCCAAGGCACAGGAAGAAACGAAAATTGGTTTTGTAAATCCTCAGGCAGTTTTAGCAAAAATGCCGGAAATGAGAGCCATTCAACAAAGGCTTACTAACTTTGCTGAGCAAAAACAGCAAGAGCTTGCTCAAAAAGAAAGAGAATTTCAGACTGCTGTTGCTGAGTACGAGCAAAAAGCAGGAGTTATTTCGGAAGAAGCTAATCAAAGAGAACAGGAAAGACTGGGGCAAATGCAACAGGAATTGACTGTAGCTCAAAGAGAAGCAGAGACAGCCCTTCAACAACGCCGGCAGGAACTTTTAGGCCCTCTTTTTCAGCAAATAGGTACAGCTATTGACGCAGTTTCAGAGGAAATGGGACTTACCATGGTTTTAAATACAACGACCTCAGCCGGTGATCAGATTATACTTTACGCTTCCCAGGAATATCAGGAAAAGTATGATATTACTGACGCAGTTATGCAAGAGTTAGGAGTGTTTAACTAACAATATTCCTCTTTAAGGAAAAACAAAAGCCGTTCTAAAGGACGGCTTTTTTATTTCACGTATTTTTTTCTGTTTTGGATATAATCTTCAAAAATATATTCACCAAGGTTGTCCAATGAAGCAAAGTAGGCTTTTCCTTTATTAGCTTCGGTCATCTCGCGCACAAAACTTTGTAAATATGGGTCTTGGGCAATCATAAAAGTGGTAATGGTGATTTGGTCCCTCCGACATTTTACGGCCTCATCAAGTACTTTATTCACGATTTTACGGTCTAAACCAAAGCTGTTTTTGTAAAACCTTCCATTTTCAATCATACAGGAAGGCTTTCCATCGGTGATCATGAAAACCTGTTTGTTGGCATATTTTTTACGTTGCAGGATATGACGTGCCATCTCCAATCCCTGCTTAGTATTGGTGTGATAGGGCCCGACTTTTAGATAAGGAAGATCGTCTACTGAAATTTTCCATGCTTCGTTACCAAAGGCCACTATATCCAATGAGTCTTTAGCATAGTTGTTCATAATCAATTCAGATAATGCCATAGCTACTTTTTTGGCCGGAGTTATTCGGTCTTCCCCATATAAAATCATGGAATGGCTCAAGTCAATTAAAAGAACTGTAGCCACGGAGGTGTAGTGATCCGTTTCATAAACTTCTAAGTCATCTTCCTGAAGATTGAAGGCATCAATAGAGCTGTGGTTGAGCATGTTCAGCATCGTGCCAACACTGTCAATTTGCCCTATATCGTCGCCAGGATTCCATTTACGAGTCTCAGGTTGACGTTCAAGCCCTTTGCCGGTATGAGGAGATTTGTGGGACCCTAAACCTCCTTTATCAAGATTTTTAAAAATTTCTTCAAGAGAACGTTTTCTTAAACTATGCTCTGATTTTTTTGTCATGATAAAGCCGGAGCCTTCCTTATCATTTTCAATGTAACCTCGTTCTTTTAGTTCATCGATGAAATCGCCAAGGGAGTAATCTTCATCAAATTGGCCGGTAATATCATACTCCTTATCAAGTTCGGTTAGCCATTTCAATGCTTGTGATACTTCACCGCTGGAGATCGTAAGCAGCTGTTGAAAAAGATCCCATAAGGTGTCAAAAGGAGATTTACCTTTGTTTTTTGCAAAGCGCTCGTCCCATTCAAAATATCGAAAATGCATAAACCTCCTTTTTCTTTATGAAATACTAACTTAATCAATTGAGTTCCATATTTTAGAAGAAACTTGTAAGTGAGTAGCTTGGTAAATTAAAAGTGTATGAAAACAACTCAGAATTTGGACAGACTACAATTTGAGAAGAAATTATGGAGTGAAGGGTATCAATATGTTGTGGGATTAGATGAAGTGGGCAGAGGCTGTTTGGCCGGCCCCGTAGTTGCTGCCGGTGTTATATTTGAACCGGGTACGGTTATCGACAAAATTAGGGACAGTAAAACTATCCGAGAAAAAGAAAGAGATGAACTGGCTGAAATCATCAAAGAGAAAGCCCTGGCATGGACCATACAGGAGGGGAGTATAGAGGAAATAGAAAAATTGAATATTCTTTGGGCTTCTTTGGAAACTATGCAAAAATGTGTGGATAATTTAGATCCTGCTCCTGAGTACTTATTAGTTGATGGAAACAGATACACTGATTCACTGATCCCATATACCTGTTTGGTGAAAGGAGACGATCGCTCAATGAGTATCGCAGCAGCTTCAATTTTAGCAAAGACATACCGGGATAATCTTATGCGAGAGCTACACCAAAAATTCCCTGAGTATGGATGGAATTCAAATGTAGGTTATCCCACGGCTGCTCATAAAAAAGCTTTAAAAGAGTATGGCTATACCAAGCACCACAGGCATTCCTTTAATTTGGGAACAATAATAGAAAGAGAGCTGAAATAGCTGTAAAAGCTACCTGTAAATACTGAACTCACGTTTATAGAAATCCATATTTAAACAGATGGCCAGCATAACAGTATTGGTCAGAAATGCAGATCCTCCATAACTGACAAAAGGTAAGGGAAGTCCGATTACCGGAATTAATCCTGTAGCACTTCCAACATTTATGAAAAAATGAATAAAGAATACGGAGGCAATACTAACGGTAACCAGTTGGGCAAATGGGTGTTTATGATTCCCTGCCATATTTAAAAGGCGTATGAATAGAAAAAGGAAGGCTAATACGACAATACCTGCTCCTACAAAGCCAAACTCTTCCCCAATCACGCAAAAGATAAAGTCGGTCCACTGCTCAGGTAGGAACTTCAATTGTGTTTGTGTGCCTTCAAGAAATCCCTTGCCTGTTAAACCTCCAGAGCCTATCGCGGTTTTAGCTTGTATTACATTCCACCCTGCCCCGGTTGGGTCGAATGAGGGATTAGTAAATGCTGAGATCCGAGCTATCTGGTGGGGTTGCAATATATTAGCAATTGCAAATTGAACTCCTGAAACCGTTAAAAGTCCGGTTACCAATGAGGTAGCGGTTAGCCATACCCGCCGTTGTATGAAAAATATGATTCCAGTTAGAATTATTGCAGCTATCAATCCATAATACCAGCCAATTACTGCCAGATACCCAATTAAAGCAGGCGATACAATAAAAAGAGAGACCCCATAGGGTAATCCTGACCAAAATAACATAACGGGAATTAGCCCCATGAAAATTAAAGCGGTACCCAAATCATTTTGCATAAAAACTAAAACGGTTGGTATAAGTATCATGATAACCGCGTTGATGGCATATCGAACATTTTCGGCTGATATATCTCTCCGGCTTGTAAGGTAGTTGGCAGTGGCTAAAATGGTAGCAATTTTCATGAGCTCACTGGTTTGCAAATTAGCGGGGCCTATGCGCAACCAGCTTTTAGCGCCGTTTATTTCAGTCCCAAATACCAAGGTAAGTATCATGAGGATTATGCCTACTCCATATAAAGCATAGGAAAGTTGAACAAAAGTCCTTGGCGATATAAAAAGAATGCTTATCAAAGCAGTCAAAGACATCAATATCCAAATGGATTGTTTTAGAAAGTTGTCCTGGATATAAGTAGGTAAGAATTCTGAAACAGGTCCCTGGGTAGCACTGTAAATGGCAATTAAGCCAACAATGGATAGAAATACCCAGGTAAAAAGTACGGACCAGCTTAATTCCCTTAGGTTATTCATTCTCGGCCTCTTGGTTTTCTAATTTTTCTGAATCCGTAGGCTGGGATACAAAATTAAGTACATAATCATAGACGAAATTTCGGGAAATTTCACCTTCAATGTATTTCTCGATCAGTACAGCAGCCACAGGTCCGGCTGAGATAGACCCATATCCTCCATTTTCAATTAAAACAGTTACTACTATTTGAGGATCATCGTAGGGGGCAAATGAGGTGAACCACCCATGATCTCTTCCATGTGGGTTTTGAGCGGTACCTGTTTTTCCTGCTGTAGGCACATCCGGGTTATTGGTGTAATATGCACTGCTTCCTTCTGCAATTACTCCTCTCATAGCTTCTTTTACATGATCAACATGGGAAGACTCTAACCAGTCAATACGAGTATTCGATGTGGTTTTAGTTTTTAATCCATAATTGGGGTTTCTGGTAGCTTGTACTACATGAGGTTCAACCCTGTAACCTCCGTTGGCAATAGTACTGGTCATTTGTGCAATTTGAAGAGGAGAGGCTGACAGAAGTCCTTGCCCGATACCCATGCTTAACAAATCTCCGACTCCCCATTTATTGTGACCAAACGCATTATTCATATAAGAACTATCAGGTACAATGCCGGTACTCGCATAGGGTAAGTCGATGGGATTAGGCACTCCAAGGCCAAAGTCTTTGATCATTGAGCTCCACTCGTTTAGTAAACCCTTGGTTGCAATTTGATCCATCAGGGAAAAGAAAAAGGTATTGCTTGAAAAGGTGATAGCTCTTTGAAGGTCATAGCTGCCGGTTGGGGCTGTATCTCTATACGGGCGCCCACGAATGTATGCACCACTGTTATAGACCGTAGTATTTTCATCGATAAGGCCTTTCGTTAATCCAATCAGTGCCATTAACGGTTTTACAGTTGAGCCAGGTGGTTGTCTGTTTGAGATAGCCCGGTTGTAAAGTGGAGTGGTGGAGTCTGCATTAATTTCCTGCCAATATGAAAGATCTAATCGACCGGAAAGCCGGCTGAGATCATATTGTGGAGAACTGACCATGGCTAGAATGGCCCCAGAATTTGGATCTATGGCAACCAATCCGCCTTTTTTGCCTTCCATTAACTCTTCGGCCAGCAGTTGTAAGTCGGCGTCAATAGTTGTGATAATATCAGTGCCTCGTTGGGGTGGACGTCCCAAGCTTGGATCTTCGTAATCCTCAATAGATTGTCCTAAAGCATTTACCCGCTGATAGTTAATGCCAAATTTTCCTCTTAAGGTGTCCTCATAAATCATTTCAAGACCACTTTTACCGATCTTGTCACCAAGTCTGATATCAGGCGAGCTTCGATATTCGTCTTCATCGGCCTCGCGAAGGTAACCCAGCACATGGGATGCTTTCATTGGTGTTGGATAATGACGCTTACTCTCAATTTGGTGCCCTATCCCCGGCAATTGCCATAAATTTTCCTGAATAGCTGAGAATGTAGCAAAATCAACTTCCGTAAATAACCTAGATGTTCTGTGCCATGAATAATTTTGTGCTTCTGAAATTTTGCTTGAAAGCAGAGAATCGGAAACCCCTAATGTTTCACTAAGCAGAGGGATCTTACTATCATCAAAAAGGGAGGGAGTTATGGTAATAGAATAAATGGGTTCGTTATCAACTATAAGCGTGTTATTACGATCATAAATCAACCCACGTGCAGCATCCACATATTCCTGACGAACAGAATTTTCTTGACCTAAGGCCGCATAAACTTCATACTCAACAATCTGTAAATAGAACACTCTTCCCAATACAATGAGTGTTAAACTCAACATGATGAACTGAAGAGCTCGAATCGAAGTTCTTGTTCTATTAGGTTGGTTGACGCTCATTAAAAATTAATTTCCTTTGAAAATGAATAGCATGCTGCCAAGTGATGCAGTATATAAACTACTGCCGAGTACAAAAATTATGGGCATCAGACCTACCGAATAAATATTTATGACACTGGCCAAATTGACGACACCTGCCAGACCAATGAATAGTAGATTATGGAATAAAGCTGCCAAAAATATGACTAAGAATATTTGCCATAGCAGCAAACGAGTTTCACGCCATCTTCTTATAAAGTTATAGATAACAAAGATCATTAATGTTTTGGCGAATAAATTGATCCCCCAGAAATCAAACAGGGCATCCTGAAAGAAAGCCAATACAGCGGTAATCAAGATAAGCTGAAAACGGTCATATTTTAAGGCAATCCATAATACAAATATGAGCAGGGGGTCGGCAGTGATCCCATAGAAACTTAAATGTTGAAAAATGAGTACTTCAATAAGCACAAATCCTAATCCAACTAATAAATCTTTAATGGTTTCTTTGCTCATTCAAATAGCTCGTTATAGTCTTCATCAAGTTTAGCGATGTTGGTGTCCGGTTCAAATTCAATAATGAATGCTTGGGAAAGATCAGCTAACAATACATAGGGTTCTAAGAATACCCGCTGCGTTTCTCTCCCTTGTTGAGGTTCAGCTCTTGTTACCGAACCTATGGGGATTCCACCGGGAAATTGATTACTGCTCCCTGAAGTTTCTATGACAAATCCGGAATCAATTGCTACCGTTTTGGGCACAAAATCCATTACCAGTTCCCCATATCGTTCTCTGGTCCAGCTGACAATACCATTTACCTGATTCTCTTGAACACGGGCACTAACTTTAAATAAGGTATTATAAAAAGGCATTACCTGAGAATAATGTTTACCGGCAAGCACAATTTTACCGATCAAACCATCAGAAGAAACTAAAGGCATTCCTTCCTTTAAACCGTCATCGGTACCGGCATCAATCGTTAATATGTTGTTAAAGCCATCCACTTTCTTGCTTACCACAAGAACCGGGGTGAGGTCAAAATCACTGCGGCTTTCATAGCCAAGGAGCCGCCTTAATTCTTCATTTTCCTGTTCTATAGCTCGCAGTCGGCTAAGTTCATCTTGTAATAATATATTCTGCCGTTGTAGATAAGTGTTGGTATTAAGGGCTTGCCGATATACCCGAATGTTGGCGAGAGGTTCTTCCAGTAAGCTTAGTGATGTGATAGAAATTTTTCGCAGCGTATCTAACCCTCCTTGATGTCTGCCAACCATAATAGCAAGGGCAGATATCAAAATGAGGGCGGTTATTATGTAGTCCTTAGCATCACTTAGCTGTAACGATCTAAATCGCATTCATTTTCTGGATATTAAGAAATTACCGGACGGTAATATTCAAGATTTTCAAGTATGGCACCGGTGCCACGAACTACTGCAGTCAAGGGATCTTCAGCAATATGAACTGGCAGGTCGGTTGTTTCCATGATCAATTTATCAAGGTTTTTAAGTAGTGCACCACCGCCGGTTAGCATAATACCACGATCAAGAATATCGGCTGATAATTCAGGCGGGGTTTGCTCCAGTGATTTGGTGATAGATTCCACAATAGTATTCACAGATTCTGCTATCGCTTCGCGGGCATCCCTGGAAGTTATATGGCGTGTTCTTGGAACTCCATTGACTAAATCACGTCCTTTCGTGATCATTTCAAGTTCTTCATCTAAAGGAGCTGCTGAACCGATTTCACATTTAATTTTTTCTGCGGTTCTTTCACCAATAAGCAGATTATGATTTCTGCGAAAATAGTTGATGATGTCATCATTCAGTTCATCTCCTCCAAGTCGTACAGACTGAGCGTACACAATACCTGATAATGCAATAACCGCAATTTCAGTAGTTCCGCCCCCGATATCAACAATCATACTTCCAACCGGTTCATGAACATCCAAACCAATACCGATAGCGGCAGCCATGGGTTCATCAACCAAATAAACTTCTTTAGCTCCGGCGTGTTCGGCACTGTCTCTAACGGCCCGGCGCTCAACTTCAGTAATTCCGCTGGGAACACATATCACCATTTGGCGTGTAGTAGAGTACCACTTCATTTTAACTTTCTTGATCATACCCCGGATCATCTGTTCTGCAACTTCAAAATCTGCAATTACACCATCTCTAAGCGGACGTACAGTGCGAATTTTACTGTGTGTTTTTTCGTGCATCAGTCGCGCTTCATGCCCGGTAGCAACGGGTACATTTTGTTGATTCAGCGCTACAATCGAAGGCTCATTGAGAACAATGCCCTCACCCCGGGAGTATATAAGCGTGTTGGCCGTGCCTAAATCAATTGCGATATCGGTATAAAGAAAATCGAGAAAGCCTTTCTGCGTTTGTTTTTTAGAGTTTTCCGAGGTATTCACTTCACGTGATTCTGACATTGGCGCTTTTTAAAAAATTTGAACTTTAATGGAGTATAGAATATTCAAAAATACAATATTGAACTTGTATTTGCGAATGTATAAATAAGGATTATTAAAATTTTTTGTAGAACTTTTTTTTAAAAAAAACTCAACAACAAATTAGTGTTTGAAATGGCGCTTTCCGGTGAATACCATAGCCATATCATATTCATCTGCTTTTTGTATAACCTCTTCATCACGGATACTTCCACCGGGTTGAATTACAGCACGTGCTCCTGCTTTAGCTGCGGCCTCAACACCATCCGCAAAAGGAAAGAATGCATCTGAAGCTATGGCTGAACCTTTCAAGTCTAATCCTTCTTTGCCGGCTTTTGCAACAGCAATTTCTGAAGAGTCAACACGACTTGTTTGACCCGAGCCGATACCAAGTGTTCTGCCATCTTTGGCATAAACGATGGCATTTGATTTAATATGACGAACTACTTTCCATGAAAAAAGAAGATCTTTCATTTCCTGTTCAGAAGGTTTACGCTTAGAAACTACTTTAAAGTCATCGGAGTTTGCAGGAATCAAATCGGATTCTTGGTTAAGTAGTCCTCCGAAGATAGAGCGATAAGAAGAACCGCCTGCACCCCGGACAGATTTTTTAATCCGAATTAGACGACGATTCTTTTTCTGAGTAAGTAATTCAAGAGTATCCTCATCAAAATCCGGAGCAATGATGATTTCGGTAAAAATCTCGTCAATGGCTTTCGCAGTTTCTACATCCAGCTTTTGATTTACTACTACGATTCCGCCAAAGGGGGAAACGCGGTCGGTGCTGAATGCTTTTTTATAAGCTTCTTCTAGGGTGTCAGCTACCCCAACTCCACTTGGGATGGTATGCTTAATGATAGCACAAGCAGGTTCCTCAGTTTCAAAGTCAGAAATGATATTTAAGGCAGCATCCACATCCAGGTAATTATTAAAGCTTAGCTGTTTGCCATGGAAGCAATCGATAAAATCATTTTGATTCCCATATACAGCAGCTTTTTGATGTGGATTTTCACCATATCGTAATTCCTGAGAGAGAGGAAGAGACACATTAAACTGCGTGGCAGGTTGTTCTTCTACTAATGTGGTGAAGTAGTTGGCAATGGCGCTGTCGTAATCTGCGGTATGGGCAAAGGCATCCTTGGCTAAATTGCGTCTTGTATCAAAGCTGATTGCCATGTCTTCCTCAAGTTCCTCGATGAAAGCCGGATATTGAGATGGGGAACTTAAAATGGAAACGTGAGCAAAGTTCTTTGCAGCCGCACGAATCATGGTAGGCCCGCCGATATCAATAAATTCTGTGGCCTCAGCTGCTGTCACATCTTCTTCACTTACTTTATTTTTGAAAGGGTACAAGTTTACAATTACCAATTCAATAGGAGTGATATTCAATTCTTTGAGTTCATCAACATCGGGTTGGTGTGAAGTACGGGCTAAAATGCCTCCGTGTACTTTTGGATGTAACGTTTTCACCCTTCCATCCAGACATTCCGGGAAGCCAGTAATCTCAGATACATCCTTCACCGGAATTCCTTCCGCCTTGATCATTTTAGCCGTTCCACCGGTAGAAATGATTTCAACCCCTGAATTGTGCAAACTTTTAGCTAACTCAGGCAATCCGGTTTTATCAGATACAGAAATTAAAGCTCTTTTGATGGATAATGGATTTGTGGGAAGTGATGAAAGTGGTTTTAAAGACACGAGTACTATGTTTTTAGGGTTTTGAGATGATTTTGAATGGCTTCAGGATAAAGTTTGTGCTCTTGCTCTAAAATACGCTGAGCTAATTTCTTTGGAGTGTCATCGTTTTGAACTGGAACTTTTTTTTGTGTAATTACGGGCCCTTCGTCGAATTCCTCCGTAACGATATGCACAGAACAGCCGGATTCTTTTTCACCGGCCTCAATGACGGCTTTATGTACATTCAACCCATAAAATCCCTTCCCACCAAATTTGGGTAATAGGGCGGGGTGAATATTTAATATCCGATTTTCATATTCGCGAATGACGGATGAAGGAATCTTTTTCAAATATCCAGCGAGTGCAATCAGATCTGTGCCCCACGCCCTGAGCTGTTTGAGAAGTTCTTCTGCAAATTCATCTTCAGTTGAATATTCTTGTGGAGAGATAATTCGAGAAGGGATACCGTGGGTTAGAGCTCTTTCAAGAGCTCCAATGTTGGGTTTATTGGTGATAAGTCCGGCAATATTGGCGGTAAGTTCGCCGCTTTCTACAGCGTCAATAATGGATTGAAAGTTAGTGCCCGAGCCGGAGGCAAAAACAACGAGATTTTTCAAAAGATCATAGGGTTTTGCATTGCCTGATAGGGCGGAAAATATAGCAAAAGTTTAGATGGGATGAAGAATTAATTGAAGCTAATCAGGCCCGGTTGAACTTGATAAGTCTCGCCTGAAAATCTGGTAATTGTTAAAGCTCCAGCTTAACTGTGTAATAGTAATTTTAATAACAGTAGCCAGCGGAATAGCGATAAGCATTCCCAATATCCCGGCGGTTTCAGCTCCAATTAAAATAATAAATAAGATAGCCACCGGGTGCATATCTGCCGACCGTGAAAAAAGCATAGGTTGAAATACTACGTTATCCAAAATTTGTACAATAAAGATTGCCAAAATACAGGCTGCTACTAAAGAAAAGTTTCCAGTTTCAATAATGGATACAATAACGGACAAAAAGTAACCCAGCACCGGACCAAAATAGGGGATGGTATTAGCCAAGCCGACGGCAATACCCACAGACATTGAGTTATCAAGTCCTGCTACGCTAAGCGTAGCCCAAGATGATAAAGCAACTAAGAAACTCTGCATCAGCACGCTTCTAAAATAAAGGCCGAGACGTTTTTCAATTTTATCGATTACGGTGAGGGTAGTCTCAAAATATTTGTTGGGCACCAATTGCAGCAGGTCCCTGCGAATTTTAGTTCCATCTTTCAGAAAGAAGAATGCAGCAAAGGGAACGACTAACACGGCCGAGAAGATATTGGTGAAAATCCCCAGAGCGTTGCTAACGATGGATGAAATCTGATTTACATTAAAGAGTTCGTCGAAGACGGTGGTGATGTTATTGACCAAAAATCCATCAGGTAAAAAGTCGAATTTATTGGTCAGTTGTGTTTCTACCCGTGCCGCTATTTGCCGAATATTTTCTAAACTGAGCTGAGCGGTTAGCTCGGCCATCTGATTGGCGATAATGGGTATTACGTTGGTGGAAATAAAGATCAGAATTAGAACAACGGTAGATAGAATAATGATAATTCCAAAAGTTCTGTTTAACCCAATTGATTGAAGTCGGTTAGCGAAAGGGTCTAAGATGTAGCTCAGAATCATCGCCAGCACCAGGAATACTACAAGATTTGAGTAATTGTATAGAATGAGCAGTCCGACTGTTACTGCTGCCAGTCCCAGCACAAAGCGCACTACTTTATCCAACGTGATATTTCTCATTCTTTAATCAGGTCCAAAAGTTCATCTATACTCTTTAATATACTGTTTGAATCGTACCCTTTTCTCATTAAAAAATCGAATATTTTTTTTCTGCGTTTTTCTTCCGGTTCACGAAGGTACCGTTTCTTTTTCTTTTGTATTAATTCGAACATGGTTTCTTTTATCGCCTCAGCTCCGAATGCTTCTTCTATACACTTTTCAATAACAGACTTTGCGATTCCCTTTTTGAAAAGCTGATTTCGAATTTTATAGGGTCCCCAATTATTGAATTCAAATTTTTCTTGGGCAAAAGTCATCGCAAATTTATGGTCGTCAATGTATTCTTTAGACTCAAATTCATCCAGGATGTCTTCAATATAATGACCTGAATATCCTTTTTTATAAGCTTTATCTTTGAGCTCTTTTCTGGAATGATCACGCCTCGAGAGGATGCGAAACATATATTCACGAGCAGCCCAGTGGTTCTCAGCATCCACTATTTGTTCAAATAAAGAAGGCGTTATTTCAACGCCTTTCTTTAAATTCAATTTGGTAAGTGTAGATTCTGATACACCAATCAGGAATTGGTTATCAGCAAAAAGAGAAAATCGGGTAGCATTCTTTTTCTGAACTTGTATCTCAGAAATAGTTGCCGGAAGAAGCCGCCGGGCTTCCTCCAGCTTTTCCTCTTTTGACTTCCGTTTAGTCTTCACTCTTTGCTTTCTCTTTTTTCTTTTCCTTTTCGTCCTCTTGCTCTTCTTCGAGTTCTTTACCCATCAGTTTAGCCCGGACTGTCTCCTCAATCTTCTTAGCAAGTTTCGGATCCTCTTCGAGGAATTGCATAGCCGCATCGGAGCCCTGTCCAATCGGCTCACCCCCATAACGGAACCAACTTCCGCGCTTTTCAATGATATCGTATTCAACAGCAAGGTCGAGGATCTCTGAAATACGTGAGATTCCCTTACCGTACATAATGTTGAACTCCACGACTTTGAAAGGAGGGGCAACCTTGTTCTTGGCAATCTTTACTTTTGTGCGGTTTCCTACCACGTCATCGCCACTTTTTATGGAACCGATTCTTCGGATATCAATTCGTACAGAAGAGTAAAATTTGAGGGCACGTCCACCGGTTGTGGTTTCGGGATTTCCAAACATCACCCCAATTTTTTCCCGAACCTGGTTAATGAAAATACAAGAAGTTCGGCTTTTATTGATGATACCGGTGATTTTCCGCATAGCCTGAGACATCAATCGTGCCTGTAAACCCATGTGAGAATCACCCATTTCGCCTTCCAGTTCGGCCCGGGGCACGAGTGCCGCAACGGAGTCAACAACTACTACATCGAGGGCGCCTGAACGAATTAAAGTTTCGGTGATTTCGAGCGCTTGCTCACCACTGTCCGGTTGAGAAACAAGCAGTTCTTCTACGTTGATGCCTAATGCTTTAGCGTAACGCGGATCAAAAGCATGCTCGGCGTCTATAAAGGCTGCATAACCGCCGGCTTTTTGTGCTTCTGCAATTACCTGAAGGGCAAGCGTTGTTTTACCGGAAGCTTCCGGACCGTAGATCTCGGTAACCCTTCCGCGTGGAATTCCCTGTACCCCAAGAGCATAATCTACCATGATGGAGCCGGTTGAAATTACATCAATATCCTGGATGGATTCAGCACCCAGCTTCATAATGGTACCTTTGCCGTGTTGTTTTTCAATTTGCCCTACGGCCATGTCGAGGGCTTTTTGTCGATCGTCTGATTTAGCCATGATTGTTTTGTTTTTTTATGATTGATATTCTTTTATGACAAATTTTCAATAAACAAGCTCCAATTATCAATTAAGTTACCTTCTGTGACTTAACTATAGATGAAAATATTTTGATCAATTCATCTGACTCTTTTACAAGTTTAGCTCTGACTACTTCAAGACCGTTTTTATCAAATAAACTCAATAGCTTCAGCCAGTATGCTGATTCCTTCGACTCTTTTCTACACAACTTAATCCGATAATAAAAATCTTTGCGGCTTAAAGCCTCATTCGCTTCGATGTAATTTGCACCTACAGAACCAGAACTTTTAACCAATTGTTTAACATCTTCTATGTTACAAACATCTTTTGGAACCCTTCGCACAAATTTTCTGACGTCTTGAGCAAACAAATAGGTCCGCATCTCAAGATCAAATATTTTATTCGGGTTAGTCATTGAAAATTGTTATTTGGTACTTTGAGTTTTCATTACATTCAATATATGCTCAGTGTATGACAACTTATGTCACCCTTTTTAAGTAGGAATGAATATATGTTCAATATATGTGATAGACAAACATACTTTTGATTCTTTTCATATTCCCAAATTGTTTTCTGTTTGTAGAGTAAGAGCGTTGAAATGACAATTCCTTACAAAAAATTTTAGAAAAGTTGGTAGTCCCTTTGGGACTAATTTTAATTTGAGTTCGAAATTGTTCTCAATTTGGGTCGTCCCGCTGGGACTTGGGTGTAGGGCATTCAATTAACCACGGGCTGAAGCCGCGTGGCTATATTCTTTCATCCCTCCGGCATGGATGTTGTGTAACGAATAAAAATCCCGCAGGGATGATAAACCACAATAAATTATCGGGTGATAATTTGGTTAGGATTCAAATCTCCTTAACTACCTTTTCCAATTCGTCCATGGCCTGCTCAATTTGGGAGGTGGTGATATAGGGAGCAGGACCAAATCTTAAAATCTCACCACGTGCATCCGTAAAAACGCCGTTCTCCATTAATCGGGCACGGATATCTCTGGCATGTGGGGAAGTGAGTGACAAAAATCCCCCATTCTTTTCCAAAGGCTCTTCATGGGTCAGTCGAATCAAAGAAGGACTAAAATTCTTCGCCAAAAACCGTTCCCGTAACATACCCACCTGTGCTTTGTATTGACTGCGTAGAACTTCGGGGGTCAACCCTTGTTCCTGGAAAAACTCAACTACCTTGGCAGCGCGAAATTGAGAGGAAGGATCATAAGTGCCACTTGCGAAACGCTGATTCCCATCATCATACTCAACGGGATCATTAGTCCGGGGTTTATCAAGAGAATTAAATGCAGCAAACCATCCTGTTATTGCGGGACGGTAATCACAATATTTTGGGAACCGAAGAAAACAATTGGCCTCACCCCATTGCAGATATTTATATCCACCGATCAGAATAAAACAATCATCCAAGCCTTCTTCTTTGATAGATAGGGGGACTACATTGGTACCATGATAATCATCAATCATAACAGGAATTCCTTTTTCCCGGGCTGCGGCAGCAATTTCTGTCAAATGGTTATTGATGAGGCAGGTTTCAAAATAGACCCGGGAAAGCATAACAGCCGAAGTGCAATCATCCATCTCATTAATGATACGTTCTGCAAAAGAATTGTCGGGTTGAACCGGGACGCGAACAAACTCCAATCCCTCTTCTTCCAATCGATGCAGTTGGCGAAACAGCGAATGAAACTCACCATCTGTTGAAATAATCTTAGGCTTATTCTTCAGATCCAGGCTGCTCATCCAGCTAACAAACAAAACGTGCGTACTTTCTTCGCGGCAGTAAAGTCCCTGGGGGTCGTCATAAAAATCACGAAGATAATTTCTGAGAATTTCCGTCTTTTCAAAAGCCACATCCCATTTATTATCCACTTCCCGGGCGCATACATCAAAATATTCGGTTTGTCCTTCCCGGGCTACATCCGGCCAGGCTTGGTGAGAATGACCGGTAAAGAGGAGGCGATTGGTAACATCAAAGTGAGAATAGTGGGGAGCAAGTTTTTTTGCTAAGGTATCAATGTCTGACATAGTGTAACTTTAAATTGGATTCCATATTGGTGGTTGTATGAAACTGAATTGTTTGAAATTCATTCCATAAGAAACATTCAATCTATCACGAATGATCAAAACCGCGATCGGATAGCCCAAAGGTCAGGGAAAATAGGATTATTCAGGGTTTTATGAAGATATTTTGCTCCGTCTGAGCCCCCGGTTCCTTTTTTGGTTCCTATCGTTCTTTCCACCATTTTTACGTGCCGATAACGCCATTCCTGCAATCCCTCATCATAATCCACAAATAACTCGGCCACCATGGCTGCTTCGGGATCGTTTTTCATGGCTTCCACCAATACTTCCTGATCTTCTTCAGACGGCTCATGGATCAGTCCTTTTTCATTTTCTCTTTGGGGATGAAGCTCGTATCCTCGGGTTCGCATGTACGCGCAGAAACTTTCCCAAAGGGTAGATTCCTCCATCCTCGATTCCAAGACTTTAATGTGTTTGGGCTGATCTTTGTGAGCTTCCTTCATCAACGGAAACCGAAGTCCACACACAATTTCCATCTCCCGAAATTGCAGCGATTGAAATCCACTGGCCTGGCCCAAAAACTTCCTGAAGCTGATAAATTCCAGCGGTGTCATAGTCTCCAAAATATCGATCTGTGAGACCATGGTTTTTAAGATGGTAAGAATTCGCCGCATAGTCTTGACCGATGCCCAGGTTTTACCCGCTTCCAGGTCTCGTCGAAGCTTCCCTAATTCATGCAGTATTTGCTTGAACCACAACTCGTAAACCTGGTGGATAATGATGAAAAGTACTTCATCGTGCTCAGGCGGATCAGATTTAAGTTTTTGGAGGTCAGTAAGTTCGTCGATTTTGAGATAATTGGTATATGTTAGGCTCATAAAGCAAAAATTTGGTTCACGTGGATAATACCGAGTTCAGGATTGTTTTGCTAAAAGTTAACGGAGATGAGTGATTTTAAATACATTGGAGAATAATCAATCACGATTTTGTTAAAAAATTCCTACTATCATTGTATGAATACATTGATCGCAGATAGTGGTGCTACCAAAACGGACTGGGTGTTACTGGGGGATGATTCCCCTCAATTCATTCAAACCGAAGGACTGAATCCACATCTTGTAAAGGCTACTGACTTCCTTAATATTCTTACCCGAGAACTTAAACCTAACCTACTGGGTAAGGCCATTGGCGAGATACGATTTTTTGGATCAGGATGCGGTTCACCCCAAAAGAAAAAGGAGGTAGAAACTTATTTGCAGGAAGTGTTTGAGTTTGCTAAGATCACCGTTCAAACTGATTTAGATGCGGCAGGAATAGCACTTTTTGGAGAGAATAAGGGAATTGTGTGTATCCTGGGAACCGGTTCAAGTGCCGGTGTTTTTGAGGATGAGGCCATTACCAAACAAATGCCTTCTTTAGGATATCCGCAGGGAGATGAGGGCAGTGGAACTGATATCGGAAAGCGAATTTTGATGGCCTATTTGGGGGGTGAATTGGATAAGGAATTGGGTGATTTTTTGGAGTCGGAGGCTTCGCTGGAAATACATGAAATATTCAGAAATGTGCAGATACCCAAAGAAGCAAAATCGTATTTAAGTGACATTGGTAAAGCTTTAAGCTCCAAATCGCAGCACCCCCAAATGCAGCAAATTATTCATGATGGATTTTCTGATTTCCTGGATAAAGTTTCAGAGACATTTCCTGCAAAAACATCCTCATATAACGTTTGTTTTGTGGGAACAGTGGCTTCGGTCTATGAAAGTAAACTCCGAGCCTGCGCTAAACAAAAGGGAGTGGAAGTAGCATCCGTAGTTCGTAATCCCATCGAGCACCTGGCGCTTCATTTTTCTGATACTGCGACTACATAGAATTTGGAATAGAAACCTGATATCGCGGATTTAGTGCGTAGGTGCTGTTCAATACGAATATGATTTTGAAGGGAAATTTCAATTTTTATGTATCAAAATCTGCCTTTTTTAGGTCCGTCACGCTGGGACTTGGCTTTGGTATTTCGCCTTATCCACGGATTGAAAACCGTGGCTACAATCTGCCATCCCTGCGGGATTTATTGGTTTCGGCCTGGGGTTATAATTCTGCTTTTGATGCAGTCCACACAAGTCCCGGTAGGGACGTTCGATTGTAGCCCCGGGTTTTAACCCGTGGTAACAGCGTAAGAAAAGAAGAACCTCCGCCCGGGTGGTTGTAATGGATCAATGTTTATCGGAGGTTGGGCAAGCAATCAGCCAATGGAAAATTAAGGATCAACCCAAAATGAACAACCCCATCAGGAAGACCCTAAAATTCGAGTTTCAATAATTCCTACCTTTAAAGAAAAATCAAACAAACTATAACATGTTCGATACTCACTCCCACATCTACCTCCCAAAATTCGACGAAGACCGCGATGCTGTAAACCAACGAGCAGTAGAAGCCGGGGTAAAAGGCATCTTCATGCCGGCCATCGATTTCGACTCCATTCCGCAAATGGAACAATTGTCGCACCCCGATATTGAATTCTACAAAATGGCAGGTATTCATCCCTGTGATGTGAAAGAAGAGGTTCCCGAAGATCTTGAAGAAAGATTACTTGGATATTGTACCCGAAATGATTTCTACGGCGTGGGAGAGACCGGTCTCGATTATTATTGGAGCACCGAACTTGTGGAACAACAGAAGGAAAGCTTTCGCATCCACTGTAAAATAGCCAAGCAAGTGGGCAAGCCCATTATCATCCACAACCGGGAGAGTACCGATGATATGCTGGATATTATTGAGCAGGAGCAGGATGGAAGTATGACCGGCATCTGGCACTGCTTCAACGGAACGGTGGAGGAGGGGAAGCGAGCCATTGAGCTCGGCCTGCATTTTGGGATAGGCGGAGTCTTTACCTTCAAAAACGCCGGAGTAGACAAAACAGTGGCACAGCTCCCCTTGGATAAAATGATGCTTGAAACCGATGCGCCGTATCTCTCTCCAGCTCCTAAACGCGGCAAGCGTAACGAACCGGCTTTTATGAAATTTACAGCGGAGAAATTAGCCGAAATTTTTGGGAAGAGTTTGGATGAGATTGATGAGATAACAACAGAAAATGCAGAGCGGTTGTTTGGGATAAGCCAAAGTTGAAAAAAATCATGAAGATGTTATATTAGCTAAGGGTCTTATGAAGTATAGCATGTTATGATTGTTTGTAACATATTGCTATACAATGGTTAACAAGTATTATAAAC
>NZ_JAVLBQ010000003.1:93327-135685 GCF_031581265.1 Gracilimonas sp. | reverse complement strand
AATCACTTAACTCATCCAAAAACCTACCTCGAAATGTGCAAATAGTATCATGATCAGGATGTTGATTGGCTGCAATATAACGCATCGGAACCGACTCGTAGGTGGCTGCCTCAATCTTACGGGAGGAAAAGGTTCCACGAGCGTAGCTGTAAAATAATAAGGCAAGGAGCATGCGAGGATGATAGGCAGCTGAACCCCTTCCTGCATAGGCTCCCTCAAGAGCTGAAAGATCAAGCTGGTCAACAATTTCTACCACAAACCGGGCTAAATGATCTTCCGGAAGCCATTCATCTATAGATGGTGGAAGCAAATAGGCGGTCTCACGATCCACCAAGCGAAAATTAACAGACATAAAAGCGTTTCAGGTTCAATTAAAGTTCATCCTAAACTAACAATTTACCCCCAAAAAGTCCGACAGACTCCTAGTGTATTCAGATGATGTTCTTTCAGAAAGAAATAATTAACGCTGTTATCACCGGGTTTTCTGGGACGTAAGGAGTTTTCCTCAAAGAGGTAGGTTTGAAAACCATGTTGTTCCATGAGTTGAACAACCTTGAATCCGGAAGAGGATGTATCATCAGGAGATTCAGAGATTTCAATAAGCCAGGCTGCGTCAGATTTTTTCAGAAATTCGGAAGCTCCTTTTATGCAGTTGAGTTCATGTCCTTCGACGTCATATTTAACAAGTGAAATGGCATCAGCTTTATCAATAAAGAGAGTATCGATGGTTTTCGTCTGAATAGTGAATTGCATATCCGAAGAAATATCAGAACAGTCTTTGCGTAACGAGGCCCGAAAGTAGTTCCGGGTTCCACCGTAAATAGGCACTTCAATAATCGATTCCCCATTCGAATTTGAAATGGCGACTTGGTGAAGCTCTACATTATCAAGCTTAAATCGCTCCATATTATTAGATAGAATATCAAAGGTAAAAGGAACCGGCTCAAAGCTAAACACTTTCGAAACTTCGGGCGAAAGAAACCGGGTGTATAAACCAACATTCTCACCAATATCGATAAAAGTAGATTCTTTACTCACCAGTTCTTTAGCTACCAAAAGGTCCGGTTGATCATTGATATCATAATCCCTGAGAAGCTGGTAATATCGGAATTCCTTATACCGGCGGAGCAGGAAACGAGGGACTATCTTTTGAAGCAAAACTTTTATCATAATTTTTTGAAGGTTCTATGGGCTCCAAAAAAGTAGGTTATTATTTGTTGATTGTCTAAGTGAATTACTGACCAATGAATCATACTCTTTTTCTGATAAGTTTAACAAAAAATGTCAAAGAATTATCTAACATCTACATGGATGACAACTTCTTGAGGTTTATAATCGAACTGAGGTTTTCAATGATTTTTTTATCAGTGAAATCTGCGCAATCACAAAATCTGCGATCAAAAAAAAGAAAAGGCTCCCTATCAAGGAGCCTTCTCTATTGTTAGCAATCTATAGCTTTATGGAAGCTATAATCCAGTAAAATCAAGTTTCACAGAGACACCGGTCCCATGGCTAAACTAAAAACCGGTATCTCAATGATTTTATCAGTCCATGATCTTTCTTAAGAAAGCAGGCTGATCGGTATCGTCTTTACGGATACGTTCCGCCCGACTTTGAAATGGGGCGATATTATCCTGAGCATCATTTTCGCTCTCCTTTTCATTGGTAGGCTCTTCACGAGCTTCAATGTTTTCTTCTTGTTTGCGAACGTTTAGATCGCGACGAAGATAGGAGGGAGTATCCAACTTTTTAAGGTTATTTTCCCCTTTGTAATAGTCGCCTGTTGAACGGGAAAATCGCTTAGGTACATCAGCTTTTTTGTTGGATGACTGTATTTCGGCTTGTGCATTTTCAGCTGCTTTGTTGAGCGAACTTTCTTTATTGCCGGAGACTTTAGCCTTAGTACGATCTTCAGCAAGGTCAAAACCGGTAGCAATTACCGTAACTCTGATCTGATCGCCAAATTCCTCATCCAATACGGTACCGAGAATGATTTCGGCATTTTCTCCGGCCTCTTCGTGGATGATGTTGGTTGCAGTAGTAGTTTCGCGCATTCCAAGGTTGGAACCGGCTGAGATATTGACCAATACATTTCGTGCTCCGCGGATACTCACCCCATCAAGCAATGGAGAGTTGATAGCAGAACGTGCTGCTTTTTCGGCTCGGTCTTGTCCGTCTGCTGTTGCAGATCCCATGATCGCTGCTCCACCGTCACTCATTGTAGTGCGGACGTCAGCAAAGTCAAGGTTGATAAGTCCGGGCATGAGGATTAAATCACTGATGCCTCGGGTTGCATTATAAAGTACCTCATTTGCCATCGCGAAAGCTTCCATCAGAGACGTATTCTCGTCGGCGATATCAAGCAGTCGCTCATTGGGAATTACGATAACGGTATCGCAATTTTTCTTGAGTTCGGTGATTCCCTCCAAGGCATACTTCTTACGAACTTTACCCTCACATTCAAATGGGGTTGTGATGATACCCACAGTCAGGATTCCGCGTCGCTTGGCAATGCCGGCAACTACAGGAGCTCCCCCGGTTCCGGTTCCACCGCCCATGCCTGCAGTCACAAAGACCATATCGGCATTTTCGATAGATTCCTCAATTTCATGGCGATTTTCTTCCACCGCTTCCCGACCGATTTCAGGTCGAGCTCCGGCACCAAGTCCGTTGGTAAGGGCTGAGCCCACCTGTATCTTGATATCCGCCATGCTGTTTTTGAGGGCCTGTGCATCTGTGTTCAGAGCGATATACTCCACACTTTCGAGTCCCATGTTAATCATATTGTTAATGGCGTTACCGCCACCGCCGCCTACGCCGATCACTTTGATCTTGGCGTTTTCCTGGCTTTGCTCGTCGAAAAAGAAACGTGAATTGTTAGCCATGATATTAACTCCTTTTGAGTTGTTGTTTTTTTACTGGATTGTTAGTTGTAGATGATTGCTTTTGGAATTCCATCCGTCAGACGAGAGATTCTTATTCCATCTGACCGCTCTAAGTCGTTCTGATGGATAATTCAAGCTATGTTGCTTATTAAATTCGTCAGACGATTTCATTCCGTTGTGTTGTTGATTGCTGATTTTACTTCTAAAGTTCTTTGATATTCATTCTTGAATCCATCCGTCAGACGAAAGATGCACACTCCATCTGACCACTCTAAGTCGTTCTGATGGATGATTTAAGCTATGTTGCCTATATAATTCGTCAGACGGTTTAATTCTGTTTACTGATCACTGTAAACTGTTCACTGTTTAAAGTTCTTTGAACCAACTCTTCATACGCTCAGTGATTTTCTGCATCACCTGCTCCACGTTGGTTCCTTTTGATGATGATGGCATCATCGTTTGATTGTTTGCGGTTCCTGAACGAAGGGCATGCATTACCAGACCTACACCGGTTGCGTAGATGGGGCTGTTCACTTCTTCCTTCAGTCCGCCTGTGATACCCAGTGGAATTCCCACTTTGGCATCCAGTCCTAAAATTTCATTTGCCAGCGGACAAATATTTTTGATCAATGAACCGCCACCGGTAATAACCACGCCGGCGCTCATTGATTCTGCATATCCGCTGCGCTTAATTTCAATGCCCACGATTTCGAGGATCTCTTCCATGCGGGCTTGTACAATTTTGGCAAGTATGCTTTTGGTAATTTCTTTGGGAGGTCGACCTGCGATGCCCGGAACCGTGATGGTTTCGTCATCTTCAATGAGATCGGCATAACATTCGCCGTGTTTGCGTTTCAAGGTTTCAGCCTGATCGTCGAGTACACTTAATCCAAGACGTATATCGTCCGTTACTTTTTGTCCGGCGATAGCCACAACAGCGGTATGCCGGATGGTGTTATCCTGGAAAATGGCGAGGTCGGTAGTTCCGCCTCCGATATCAACCAATACCACACCGGCTTCTTTTTCCTCATCATCCAATACTGAGTACGAAGAGGCAAGAGGTTCCAGAATCAAGTCTGCAACTTGGTAACCGGCTTTTTCCACACAGCGATACATATTTTTAGCAGCCGAAACCAGTCCGGTTATAATGTGGACTTCCGCTTCCATTCGCATGCCGCTCATTCCAACGGGATCGCTGATGCCATCCTGACCGTCAACCACAAATTCCTGTGGAATCACATGCAGGATTTGTTGATCGGTTGGAAGCATGATACGCTGACAATCTTCGAGCAGGCGTTCTACGTCTTTAGCCGTAATTTCATTGTCTTTGTTGTTGATAGTGATGACACCTTTGCTGCGCATACTTCGGATGTGGTCGCCGGCGATACCCACATTTACTGAGTTCACCTGAATGCCGGAGGCCAGCTCAGCCTGAGCGATGGCATCTTTGATAGCATTTACGGTTTTGTCGATGTTTACCACAACACCGCGATTCAATCCATCACTGTGAGCTTTGCCCACCCCGAGGATATGAATGCGTTCCTGTTCATCGATTGAGGCTACGATTGCGCAAATTTTCGTGGTCCCGATATCGAGACCTACCATTATGTTTTCATGTTCTTCCATGACGATCCGCTGTGTTTTTGATGATTGCTAAAAATGTTAAGTATCTAAATTTCACGGGTTACCACTTGGTTTGTGAACCGAAGATCAACTTGTTGCATGCTGTCAATGCCTTTGGTTTTGACGACCTGTGCATAAAATGCTTTCCAGTTCTGCAGTTTGGTTTTAAAATTGTTTCGGCCAAATAGCAGTTTAACTCCGTTCTCATGACTCAGAGCCACCACGCCATCATTCTCGTCAAAAGCTACTTCGCTGATGGTCGTCCATCCAAAACGATCATTTCGAGCCTGAACCAAAAAGTCACTCACTTGCAAAAAGGATTCATCCTGCAAGGTGTCATCCTGATTGGAGCTATAGCCGTATAGCAGTGGTAAATTTCTTGTTTTTCCTTCCAGAATTGGGAGTTTCACCCCTTGAGCGTCTACATAAATGCGATTTGAGCCGTCAATTAACAGAGCCAATGGTTCGCGTTCGGTAATATTCAATCGCAAGCTTCCATCCGGCTCGATATAGGAGGTGACTTTTTGCACGTAATCCAATTTCTCTACGCGAAGTGCGACTTCCTCTAAATTCAAACTGTCAGGTTTAATACCGGTTGGTACTGCCGCTGATTCTTTGACTTCTTCATATTCAACAAAAGTCAGTTCATTCACTTTTAAATCTTGTACCGTCACATTTCGGTTCCAGTACATGGCGGCAAGCACAGCAATCCCAGTCACCATCAAAACAGCGGTTAACCAGGGTAATAAGGATGTATTTGCTTGCTTCTTACTCAACTATTTCGCTTTTGGTTTGAATTTGCCTGACTTCAATGCTTCTATAAAATCTTCGCCAAATCGGTAAATATCACCGGCGCCCATCGTGATGATGATGTCGCCTTCTTCTGCAATTTCTTTCAAGGTTTGGGTGATCTCTTCCTTTTTTTCAACATACTTCACATTTTTGTGTCCGTATTGTTCAGCGGTGTCGGCTACCAACTTCCCGGTTACTCCCTCAATAGGTTCTTCGCGGGAAGGATATACATCGGTGCAGATCAACATCTCTGCATCAAAAAAGGAGAGGCCAAATTCTTTATAAAGTTCCTGTGTACGGGAATACAAATGAGGTTGAAATACGGCTACTACTCTGCGATCGGGCCAGCCTTTGCGAGCAGCCTGTAAAGTGGCTTGAACTTCGGTGGGGTGATGTGCATAATCATCGATCACCATACAGCCGTTATCATATTTCAGCTGAAATCTTCGGAAGACCCCTTCAAAATGTTCCAGGCCTTTCTTTATTAGTTTGAAATCAATACCAAGTTCAATTCCTGTTGCCACAGCGGCCAAAGCATTTTTTACATTATGCTCACCGGGAGCATTCAGTGTGATCACCCCAAGTTTTTCCCCTTCATAAATCACAGAAAAAGTGCTGGTGAACGCATCAACGCGAATATCGGTAGCTCGAAGTTGAGCCTGGGGATTTAATCCGTAGGTAATCACTCGTTTCTCCAGCTGTGGCAAAATGCTTCGCACATTCGGATCATCCAGGCATACAATCACGGCACCGTAAAAGGGAACTTTATTGGCATAATCAACGAAAGCTTGTTGTACATCTTCCAGGTCATCATAAATGTCGAGATGTTCGGCTTCTATATTTGTGATAATAGCTATGGAAGGGGAGAGGCGCAGGAATGTTCGGTCAAATTCATCGGCTTCCACTACAATGAGATCCCCTGTGCCAACTACGGCATTGGTTTTATCAAAACTGTGGACTTTGCCGCCTACAATAATGGTTGGATCGTAATTACCATCTTGGGTTACATGGCCGACCATTGTGGTGGTCGTAGTTTTGCCGTGAGTACCCGCTACCCCGATACCGAATTTCATTTTCATCAATTCAGCCAGCATTTCCGCACGTTTGATAGTAGGAATACGGTTTTCCATGGCCGCTTTAGTTTCTACATTTTCGTCGGCTTTTACAGCACTGGTGTAGACGACTACATCGGAGCCTTCAATATATTTGGCATCATGGCCCTTATGGACGGTAGCACCAAGTTCCTGTAACCGTCGCGTAGTTTCGGTTTCTGCACCGTCTGAGCCGGTTACTTTATAACCGCGCTGTAACAATATTTCGGCCATCCCGCTCATACCAATGCCACCTATACCCACCATGTGGATATGTTTAGTGCGGCCAAATACGGGTTGTGTTTCGATGCGTTTTTCCACTGCTGCTTATAACTTGGATTTTGCGATTTCTAAAATTTCTTTGGCAATCAGTTTGGCTGCATCAGGCTTGGCAAGATTTAACGCAGCCTGATTCATTCGCTTCAGATTTTCCTGATCGTGGATCAGTTGTTCTACTAATTCACTCATGGTTTCTTTCATAGTGCTGTCCTCCAGCATTTTTGAAGCTCCGGCATTAACCATTGCTTTTGCGTTTTGCGTTTGATGGTCTCCCGCAACATTAGGCGAGGGAACCAGTATGCTTGGTTTTCCCGTCAGCATCAGCTCGGAGCATGAACTTGCCCCGGCACGGCTTATCACTAAGTCAGCCACGGCATAGGCTTCAGCCATATTATCGAGATAGGCCAGGAGCCTCAGGTTTTCTAATTTCTGCTCATCGATTTCAGTTGAAAGTTCATCATAATATCGAGGCCCGCACTGCCAGATAATTTGTAGTCCGGCTTCATCATGCAGATTCTCAATGTTGGCTTTCATCGCCTCATTAATGGTTTTAGCTCCACCGCTTCCGCCCATTACCAGCAATACTTGTTTATCCTCACTGAATCCAAATGATTCAAGTGCTTGCTCACGATCGGCGTCTTTAAGAGATGATCGTGTTGGGTTTCCGGTTACTTGTGTTTTCTCTTTGGGGAGATACTGGTCGGCTTCCTTAAAAGCGGTAAATATTTTGACGGCAAATTTAGCCAACAGTCGGTTGGTAACACCGGGAAAACTGTTTTGTTCTTGTATCACAACCGGGATGCCTTTTTTGCCTGCTACCCATCCAACCGGACCTGCAACGTATCCCCCGCAGGAGACCACAACATTCGGTTTAAAATCACTCAATATTTTTAGACTTTGGAATAAACTGGTGATCAACTTCACCGGAAATAATGCGTTTTTAAACGTAAATCGGCGATGGAAACCGCTGATCCAAACATTCAGGATATTGTATCCTGCTTTGGGTACCGCTTTCCATTCCATGTGGTTTTTTGTGCCCACAAATAAAATTTCTGAATCGGGGTTTTCTTCCCTTAGAGCATCTGCAATTGCAATAGCAGGATATACATGTCCGCCTGTTCCGCCGGCTGCCAATAAAATTCTTGGATTATCCATAGAACAAAGGCCTCCGGTCCCGGTTATGTTTCGAGATGTTGAGAAGGATACCCACCATACCACCGGCAAATAGCATACTTGTTCCGCCGTAGCTTACAAAAGGCATGGGGAGTCCTGTTACCGGTAGAATGCCACTGGCAACACCGGCATTTACAAATCCATAAAGCACAATCATCAATGTGCAGCCCACCGCCAACAGCGAGCCAAGATGATCTTCAGCATTTCTGGCTATGAAAACCACTCCCCTAAACAATATCAGGGTAAACATTAGTATGAGCGTCATAGTACCAACCAAGCCGTATTCTTCAGCGATGATGGCAAAAATAAAATCGTTGTAAGGGGCGGGGAGGAAATCTCGCTGCGTACTTTTGCCAATTCCAACACCCAGTAGTTCTCCTTTGGCAATGGCAATATGGGCCTGTTGAGCCTGATACCCACTGCCTTGAATGAAATGATCGCTGGGAATGTCTTTAACTTGAGTTATATACTGATCAATACGGTCTTGTCGATTCGTGGATTGTCCGACTAAAAGCACACCGCCAAGTATTCCTATGGCAATTAAGGCTCCAAGTTGTATCACACTTACCCGGCCGATAAACATAATCACCAGGCAAATAACCATTAAAATTCCGGCACTGCTGAAATCTTCTAATCCAATAAGCCCACAGGTTAGAATGACCCAGAACATGATAGGGAGGAAGGTCTTTTTAAAATCTTTGATGTATTCCTGCTTTTCACTTAGTAGAACACATACGTGTAATATTAGGGCTACAGAGGCCACCATAGAGGGCTGAAATGAAAATCCTGCGATATTCAGCCAACGTCTTGCTCCAAATTGTTCGGTTCCAAAAGCGAGTACGGCCATTAGCAGAAATAAACTCACAACCATTCCAACACGACTGAATTTGGCCAAGGTATGATAGTTGAATTTTGATAAGATCAACATTCCAATAAAGGCGATACCCAGTTTAACCAAATGCCCAATAATCAATTGTCCGGCTGTAGTCGATTTAGTCTCCGCAAAAAACGCAATGGACGAATACACCGCCAGCATACCAAAAGTCATCAGGATAACCACAGCCATCAATAAATACCGATCGCTGCCTTGCTTGCGCGTATCGATATCCTCAGCCGAAGTGCCGATGATGTTGGAAATATTGCTATGTGGACTGGTGTATATCATTAATTATTTCGATTCAGTAGTTACTTTAAGTACAGTCATTGCGAGGAGGCTTTTTGTCCAATCTCGATTTAGAAAGTCTAACGACGCGGCAATCTCCCCGAAATACTTGGAAAATCGTTTTAAGGAGATTGCTTCGTCGGCAAACATATCAATGCGACTCATACTTGAAAGCCTTCTCGCAATGACGGGCGTTGGCGATATTTGAGTTGTTACTTTGATAATTGGAATTTGGTTTTTGGTATTTATTTGTCAGAGTTTATTCACTTCGTCTTTGAAAATTTTACCTCGGTGTTCGTAGCTGTCGAACATATCAAAAGAGGCACAAGCCGGACTCAATAGCACGACTTCTCCTTTCTTAGCTACTTTTTGTGCAGCTCGTACTGCTCCGCCCATCGTTTCAACTCGTACAAAATTGGGCGCTGTATCTTTAAGCTGTTCTTCAATTCGATCTCTGGATTCTCCAATTGCAATTACGGTGTGAACCTTTTCTCGAATCTGATCTTTTAATTCGCTGTAATCATTTCCTTTATCCCGGCCGCCCAAAATCAAAGTCACAGGCACATTAAAGCTGTCGAGGGCAAACCAGACTGCATTCACATTCGTGGCTTTACTGTCGTTTATATATTTCACGCCTTCAACTTCTCGTGCTATTTCAAGCCGGTGCTCAACTCCGGTAAAGGATTTCAGGCTTTCACGTATGGCTTCGTTCTTAATTTCTGCAGCGCGAGCAGCAAGAGCTGTTGCAAGGCCGTTACTTAAATTGTGTCGGCCTCGTAATCCTATTTCTTTTATGTGCATAAGTGGTTCTTCCTCGTCGTTGAATTTGAAGATGATATGGTCGTTGCGAACAAAAGCTCCTTCAGGGACCTCCCTTTCATTTGAAAAGGCCCAAAGTTGGGGAGTTGATTGTTTTTGCTTTAGCTGTTCAACGTGTTTTTGAATGATCGGATCGTCATAGTTAAAGATGAACTGATCCTCTTCCGTCTGGTTTTCTGTAATCCTGAATTTCGCCCCAGCGTAAGCTTCAAGGCTATTTTGGTAGCGATTCAAATGATCGGGAGTGATATTCAAAATCATACTCACTGCCGGTTTAAAGTCTTTGATGTGATCAAGTTGAAAACTGCTTACTTCAAGCAGGAAATCTCCTTTATTGGATTCTACCTGATCAGAAAATGCAACACCGATATTACCGGCCAATGCATGTTCTTTTTTGGCGGTTTCCCAAACATGATCTAACCAATTGGCAACAGTGGTTTTTCCATTACTGCCTGTTACGGCTATAATTTTTTGATCGGTAAACCAGCTTGCGGCTTCTATTTCAGAAAGTACTTCCTTCCCCGCATTTAGGTAATGCTGAATGATGGGAGCCTCGGTGGCCACGCCGGGACTAACGACCACAAAATCACCCGATTTGGCTTTATAAGTATGACCGTTTTCCTCATATGGAATTCCGGCTTTGTTTAATTTCTTTTTGGCATCACCCGAGATTTGGCCATAATCCGATACAAAAACGTCAGCTCCTTTTTTAGCAAGGAGTAGGGCAGCTGCAATACCACTTTTGGCAGCACCAATCACGACTATATGTTTGTTTTCAACTTTTCTCATCGGATTTTCAGAGTTAGAAAGCTCAGAATTCCCAGTAAAATGGTGATGATCCAAAACCGTACTACGATCTTTTGTTCCGGCCATCCTTTTTTCTCAAAGTGATGGTGGATGGGAGTCATTAAGAATACACGCTTTCCTTTTCCGTACTTCCGCTTTGTGTATTTGAAGTAGGTTGTCTGAATAATGACTGAAAGCGTTTCAATAAAAAAGATTCCACAGATAAAGGGCAGCAGTAATTCTTTATGGAGCATTAGCCCGAGGGCACCAAATGCACCACCTAATGCCAGCGATCCCGTATCACCCATAAATACTGAGGCCGGGTTTGTGTTGTACCATAGAAATCCGATACAGGCTCCGATGAGTGAAGCAGTAAATATGGTAAGCTCTCCGGCTCCGGGCAGATACATGATGTCTAAAAAACCGGAAAAGTCTACACGCCCGGATACGTAAGCAAAAATGGCAAAGACAATGCCACAAATAGCAGAAGTGCCTGCTGCAAGCCCATCAAGACCATCTGTTAAATTTGTTGCGTTAGATACTGCTGTAACCACAAAAACGGCAACTCCAAGATAGATCATCCAGCCGAGGGTATCGCCAAAGAATGCATAATCCAGATTCACATTTTTGAGAAAGGGGACCGTTGTGAGGGAATTGAAAGACTCAAATTCAGGATAGAAGTAAAGAACTCCACCAACAACTAAACCAACACTGACTTGTCCCGCAATTTTAAACCATCCTGCGAGTCCGCTTTTATCTTTCTTGACTACTTTTATGTAATCATCAATAAAGCCTACGATTCCTAAAGCAAGGACTACAAAAACAATCAGCCAGCTGTAGATGCTATCCATGCGTGCCCATAAAACAGTGGGTATCACTATGGATAAAATGATAATAACTCCACCCATGGTTGGGGTTGATCCTTTTGTAAGGTGGTGGTCGAGCCCAATATCATCCCGAATTACTTCTTTGAGTTGTAAACTGCTTAGCCAGTGAATGATCTTACGGCCAATAAATAAACTAATGAGCAGGGAAGTAATGGCTGCTAAAGCCGTACGGGTTGAAATAAAAGCCACTGCACCGGTTCCGGGAACATCATAAGTTGCATCTAACCATGTAAATAGTTCGTGTAACATTAGTTACCCCCAGTATTAAGATTCAAAAATTCGAGGGCAATTTTTCGATCATCAAAAGGAAATCGTTCATCATTAATTTCCTGATAATCTTCATGGCCTTTTCCGGCAATCAGTACGATATCATTTGAAGCAGCATGTTCGATGCCGTATTCAATGGCTTTTCTACGATCAGTGATACTTTTAACATTCTCGAGATTATCAAAGCCTGAAAGTATGTCTGCAATAATCAGATCAGGATTTTCGGTACGGGGATTATCGCTCGTTACAATGATAGAGTCTGCATATTCTTGAGATACTTTGGCCATTTCAGGTCGTTTGGAAGTATCCCGGTCTCCTCCTGCGCCGAATATTACGGTGAGCTTCTGTTCAGCATCTTTTACGGCAGAGAGGGTAGATAATACATTTTGAAGGGCATCCGGAGTGTGGGCATAATCCACAATTACCAATGGCTGATTTTCATTATCTGTTTTTACCGGCTCCATACGTCCGGCGGCTCCTTTAGCTTTACTTAGTGCAGCACTAATATCTGAGACAGGTAATTCCAAGGTTTCACAGATCAGAAAACTGAGCCCCAGGTTGTAAGCATTAAATTTACCCACTAAAGAACTTTCAATTTTTTCACCATCTATGATGACAGAAATTCCTTCCGCTGAATTGTTGAGTATGTAAGCGGTCTCGTTATCAAAACTGAGGAATACTTGTTCTGCCTTACAGTTGGTCAGCATCTCTTTTCCAAATTTGTCATCAATATTGACCACAGCTGTTGAGGTTTCCGGAAGAGTGTTGAAAAGCATTTGTTTTGCTTTGGCGTATTCCTCCAGGGTTTCATGGTAGTCAAGATGATCGTGACTTAAATTCGTAAAGGCAGCCACTTCAAAATCGAACCCTGCTACCCGGTGCTGATGTAAAGCGTGGGATGATACTTCCATTACTAAATATTCACATCCCATATCAACCATTTGTTGCATATCAGCGGCAAGCTCGATGGGATCGCTTGTGGTGAGTTTACTGTCAAACTCATCATCCAGAATTTTCTTGCTTACAGTACCGAGTAATGCCGCTTTTTTGTCGCAAGCCCGGAGTGTTTGATATACTAAAGTTGCAGTCGTTGTCTTACCGTTAGTTCCTGTAATCCCGATTACTTTTAAATTCTTAGCCGGATTTCCATAGAAAGCTTGTGCAAGGGGGCCTGCAAGAGGTTTGGTGTTTTCAACTTCTATTACACAAACATCTTCCTCTTCAGTGTAGAATGATTCTTCACAGATAATTACTTTTGCCCCACGGTCTATGGCATCTTCCAAAAACATGTGCCCGTCAACCTGGGTGCCCCTGATAGCAATAAATACCGAACCCGGTTCCGCTTCCCTGGAATCGAGTACGAACGTAGTCAACTCATGGTCAATATCTTTATTACTGACGTGAAGCGGTTTACAAATTTCTATGATAGTATCGAGTGTCAACTATTGATTGCTAACTTGGGTTAATGAATTAAGTGAACGAGCTTTGCCACGAACGGTAACGGTGTAGCCTTCGCGAAGCCATTCTCCGGCTCTGGGGTAGTGAGCTAATACTGTTCCTGAACCAATGATTTCAGTTTTTAAACCTAAATCGGTTAAAAGGGTAGTGGCTTGTCTCATATTCATTCCTTTCAGATCGGGAATTTCTGCAAAGCCTTCTTTTACCTTTTCACCCTCTTCGGTTGAATAAGTTTCCGACAGGGTAATTTTAATTTCGTTTTCCCGTGAAATCTCTGTTCCGGCCTCAGGGGATTGTTGTGCTACATATCCTGCATTTCCTTCCGTGTCATAGGGAAGGTTCAAATTTGTTAGCAGCACCTCGGCTTGTTGTTTAGAAAGTCCTTTTAATAGAGGCATCCGGGCAGTAAGAGGATTAAAGACCTCATCATTCTTCATGTTTCGCTGAATGTCACTGTCCAGGCCTGCGATACGGGTAGCCACATTTTTGAAAATTGGTCCTGCTGTAAATCCTCCGTAACCGCTTGTCTTTGGCTCATCTAATAAAATGAAAACGACATATTTTGGGACTTCCACCGGGAAAAATCCAACGAAAGATCCTCGGTACCTGTTGGTGTATCGTCCATTCACAACCTTTTTAGCGGTACCGGTTTTTCCTGCAATTCGAAGTCCGTCAACCTGGGCTAAATCACCGGTTCCGGAATCAGCTACCACACTTTCAAATATGGGCAGTAATTTTTCTACGGTTGATTCTTTAGCCACTCTCCGAATCTTAACAGGCTCATGCTCAGAAATCACATTTCCATTTTTATCTTCAACACGATTTACCAAATAGGGACGCATCATCACTCCATTATTAGCAAAGGCTGAGTACGCTTGGGTGATTTGCAAGGGAGTAGTTTGAATTTCATATCCGTGAGACATCCATGGGAGCGTCACCAAACTCCATTGATAGGGTTTGGCAAGACTTCCCTCAACTTCCCCAATCAGGTCAATATTGGTTTCAGTGCCAAAGCCCATATTTCGGGCATATTGATAGAATACATCCGGCTCCATTCTCATGGCAATTTCAGCAGTAGCCACATTGGAGGATTTTTGAATAACTTCCTGGAAAGTAAGATCACCCAAAGGGTCATGATCACGTAGGGTAAGGTCATGAATCACAACCTCACCATTATCGGGAGTCTCAAAAACCTCATCAAAATCAACCAACCCTTGTTCTACAGCAGCAATGGCAGTAACTAGTTTAAAAGTGGAGCCAGGTTCTATCATGTCAGATACTGCGAAGTTTCGGCGGTTCTCCTCTTCACTGCTTGCAGGATAGTTGGGGTCATACGTAGGATAATTGGCCATTGCCTTGATTGCACCGGTTTTGGGATCCATGATAATTCCGGTACCATAGGTAGCTAAGTGTTTTTCAACTCCTGCCTTAAGTTCATCTTCAAGGATGGCCTGAAGGTATGCGTCAATGGTGGTGTGAAGAGAATATCCGTCTCTGGGAAGTTTCTTGGGGGCGCCTACGTATTCAAAAATTCGGTTAAATGGATCTCGTCGTACTTGCCTGAGGCCGTCTTCTCCTTTTAGTTCATTATTATAGAAAGCCTCAATTCCAATTCTTCCGTTAGATTCGTGGTTTACAAATCCAAGGGCATGAGCTGCGAGTGATCCAAAAGTGTATTTTCTTCGATAGTTTTCCTCTAATATCACTCCTTTAATATTGAGCGCCTTGATCTCGTCTTTAGCAATGACAGAGAGATTATTCTCTAAGACAATATATCTTGATTGTGAGGGAGCCGAATTAATTTTGTTTTGATAATAAGCGGCACTTTTGTCAGTCAGTGATGCAAGCTTCTGAGTTAAAGCTTTCACCTTATCTTGAGGAACACCAATTTTGCCATTGTTAGGTACCTTTGGGTCAAATGCGAGTTTATAATCTACGGCATTGGTAGCCAGAAGTGTTCCGTTGGCATCGTAGATGTTGCCACGCTGAGCAGGAATGGGGATTTGGTCAATGGCTTGTTTATTCCAAAGTGCTCTAAGCTCATCTCCTTCAAAATAATTGACGCGAAGAAGTTGAAATCCTAAGGCAAAGGGTATCAGAAGGAGTAGTCCTAATATAATAAACATTCGGCTCAATATGGCAGTACGTTCATCCATCTTTTACTCCTCTATGATGATGACTTCTTCGGCAGGCCCGCCATTTATAAAGCCCTGCTCTTCCGCTTTTTGGTAAATATCAGCAGGACCAACCATACGATCATAGCTAAGCTTAAGCTCATCGTATTGCGCCCTTGCCCGGTTGTATTCTGCTTCTATAGCCTGAACTTCTTCCAACAGCTGCTGCGTGGAAAAGACGTGGGTTAGATAAAGCAAACCCATTATACCAATCAGTATACTACCCAGAATAACTTTCCAGGGTTTGATTTTGGGCATGCTGACTTTACCCTTGGTTTTGGGGGCAAAATTACCTTTGCTATTATTTTGAGTTCCATTATTTCCATTTGGGGAAGGAACTTTACGAAGGTTTGGGCGAATATCATGTTTCTTCAGTGGGGATTGTACAATCATGATTCACCTCCTTCTACTTTTTCAGCAATCCGAAGTTTAGCGCTTCGTGCTGCGGGGTTTTCGGAAACCTCTTCTTTGGTGGGGATTATAACCTGTTTGTTTACAGGCTTGATTGGGGATATCGGGTTTCCGTAAAAGTCTTTTTCTATTTTACCTTTGAAGTTCCCGGATTTAAAAAATCGTTTTACAATGCGGTCTTCAAGGGAGTGATAGGAAATAGCTTCAATACGTCCGCCGGGTTTCAATACTTCCAAAGACTGCTCCAAAACTTTTTCCAGCATCTCCAGTTCTCTGTTCACTTCAATACGGATGGCCTGGAAAACACGAGCCAGCGATTTCACTTCATAATGCTTGTTTACAACGGATGAAACCACCTTCTGTAATTCACCGGTAGTTTCAACGGGACGTGCTTCAATTATCGCTTTCGCAATTTTTCGGCTCTGTTTTTCTTCTCCGTAGTGGAAGATGATATCGCGGAGTTTTTCATAGTCATATTCGTTTACCACTTGGTAAGCTGAGACACCGGATAGGTTTCCCATGCGCATATCAAGGGGACCATCTTCCTGAAAACTAAAACCACGCTCAGGTTCTTTAATTTGATGAGTGGAAACACCAAGATCCAAAAGGATTCCGGCTATCTGACCGTGGGTATGGGGAGGTAGAATAGTGGTCAGATAGCCAAAATTGCCTTTTATGGGGGTAAAACGGTGGTCATCGCCAATTCTGTTTGAAGCAGCTTCAAGCGCCTCATCATCCTGGTCGATGCCAAATAGCCGTCCGTTTTCACCAAGCTTATTCAAAATTTCTTTGGAATGGCCGCCTCCGCCAAGAGTGCCATCTATATAAGTGCCATCCTCTTCAGTGATGAGGGCCTCAACTGATTCGCTCAGTAAAACCGGGATATGTTCTATATATGAAGTCATATCAGCTATCATCGGTTTCGGGATTATCACTCATTACTTGTTCAAAAATCTCCTCAAAAGCACCGTCTTCAAGTGCTTCATCAGCTTCGGCTAGTTTTTCAGGATCCCAGACTTCTATATATTCACCCATCCCGAGGAATACGGCCTTACCATCTATTTTAGCGTAGTCAGTAAGATCGGAGGGGAGGGCAATCCGGTTTTGTCTATCGAGGGATACATCCTCCGCATAGCGCAAGAAGTTTCTTTTAGCCAGGCGGCCTTTCTTTGTGAAGTTGTTGATGCGGGATAATTTCTCTTCTACATTTTGCCATTCATCTTCGGGATATAAATAAAGACATGGCTCTTGTCCGCGCACTACAGTGAAGCGTTCTTGTGCATTCGGACTTAAAGATTTGCGTAACTTTGCAGGGAAGGCTACTCGCCCCTTGGCATCTATACTATGCTCGTATTGTCCTTTGAAACTTGGCACGATATCCCTGCGGTGTTTAGATTGCTAAAATTAAGTGAGAATAGAGTGCTCCCCACAATCTCCCACTTCACCCCACAATGTACCCCAAACCACCACTATGTGTCAAGAGCTTTCCATTAAATCTTTAAAAATTGTTTTGAACAGCACTTTGATCGTATCCCAAATAAGGTGAATACAAGCAGAAACATTAAAAATCCTCAAATACTAAGCCTGAAGGTCGATTTTGGATTGGGCAGTATTCACGAAAGGAAAAGTGGAACATCAGTGGGAGAGAATGGAAGATTATTATGTCTTACAGACTCTAATTAATAGAACACTGATTTCTGTGCACAAAAAAGGGTACCAAAATGGCTCTATTTACTCCTCCAAAAGGGAGTGTTTTTCCATGATTTCGAGGACCTCATTTATAGGTATAGCTTGCTGTGTATGACCTCGATCTCCGGTGACAGTGGTAGCCATAAATAGGGAATTGAGAATGGCTTCTTCGGTTGCTTCCACAGCAGCAAGGAAGAGTGGAGTTGTAGCTGAGTTTTCCAGTTCTGTATAGCTTTGGGTTGAACCGGATGTCCTGGTATCAATTCGAATATCTTCACTGGTTGAAAAAGCGATCACGTAATCGCCGCTTCCGTTTGAGGCGAATCCTCCAACTCGTGAAATACCAAGCAGGGCCCTTTTGGCGAGTCGTTCTAAATTTCGCGAAAGGAGGGGAGCATCGGTAGCAACTACTATCATGATGGAGCCGTCAACATCGTACGGAACATCGCTTGCCATATAATGGTTTTCCAGCTCTTCGCCAACCGGAGCTCCGTCGATAGTAAGGACACCCCCAAAATTGGATTGCACCAAAACTCCTACGGTATATCCACCATATTCATCGGGAAGTTGTCGGGAGGAAGTTCCGATACCTCCTTTAAAACCAAGGGCTGATGTTCCAGTTCCGGCGCCAACGCTGCCTTCTTCAACAGGTCCATCTTTTGCATTTTCGATGGCATCAAACACATGTTGCATGGTCACATGTCGGCCGCGAATATCATTTAGCCATCCGTCATTGGTTTCACCGACTACGGGATTTACAGATCGTACATTTTCGTTGCCGGGCTGACGGAGTACATAATCCGTGATACCATTCGCTACGGTGTGAATGCTAAGGGTATTTGTAAGTCCGATTGGGGTTTCAATTTCTCCCAATTCCTGTACCTGGGTAAACCCCAATGCTTTTCCAAAACCATTGCCTACATAAACCGCAGCCGGTACTCTCGATTTGAAGAGATCTCCCCCATGCGGCATAATTACGGTAACACCGGTGCGAATATCTTCCCCTTCAATAATCGTTCGATGCCCTACTTTTACTCCGTCAACATCAGTGATGGCATTCAAAGCACCCGGTGTTAATATTCCCGGTTTGATACCGAGGTCACGGGCTCTTTGACGGTCTTGTGAATACCCTGTTTGTAGGAAAAGAATAGAGATGAGTAATAGGGGGAGTAATCTCATAAGATTGATTGTAATGAAATAGTGTTATCAGGATTTTGTTCTCCAAAATATAAAGATATACAAAGGAGAGTAATTCAAAATTTTAAATTTTCCATTTTGAATTCCTTAAACCAACTCACCAATATCAATAATATCCCCCAAAACACCGGCTGCGGTTACTTCTTTACCGGCTCCGGGGCCCTGAACTACGATCGGGGAATCTGCGTAACGTCTGGTGTATATCTGCAACAAGTTATCAGTTCCCTTCAAGTTGGCAAGGGGAGAATCTGCTTTGACTTCTTTCACCCCAACCGAAATTCCTTCAGGCGTGAATTCCCCAACATATCGCAGTTTTCGATTGTTGACCATAGCCTGTGCATTTCGGCTTTTCCAGTGGCTGTCATAGTCTGGCAGCCTTTCAAGAAATTCTTGAGATGAGAGTTCGATCAGTTTTTCAGGAACAAGGGTATCTACCCGAATTTGATTCCGCTCAAATTGATAGCCACAGGTGCGGGCCAGGATTAAAAATTTCCGGGCTACATCTTCACCGGAAAGATCATTCCGTGGATCGGGTTCAGAGTATCCGCCTGCTTTGGCCTTTCTAACCGCTTCACTAAATGGAGTTCCGTTTTGCAACTGAGTGAATAGGAAGGTCATTGTACCAGAGGCAACGCCGGAGATTTTTGTGATTTCATCTCCGCTGTTCAACAATGTTTTTAAGGTACTTATGATGGGAAGTCCGGCACCCACGGCTGTTTCAAACCGATAGTGAGAACGGCCTTTTTTTGATGATTGAATAAGTTCATCAAAATAATGTTGTGAAAGGGAATTGGCGCGCTTACTTGGGGTTGCAATATGTATTCCGTGCTTTAATAATTCAGAGTAGATTTCGGCCACGGTTTTACTTCCCGTTGCATCCACAAATATGATATTATCATCAGATCTGGCAATGAGTTTTTTGGTGATTTCGTCCCAATTTGTTTCTGTGTCTTTTTGAATTTCCGAGGAAATATTCAATTCTTTCTTTGAAGGATACCAGCGTACAAACCGGCTGTTGCAAATCCCGATAATATCGAGATCAAATGAGGAGTGTTTTAGTCCGGTGATTTGCTTCAATAAAGTTCCTCCGACAGCGCCAATTCCGGCTACAAAAATGGAGAGTGTTTTCTTGTGTTTCTTTGATTCAGGTACTGTTTTTTTGAGTGCAAGTGACATGATTAAGTTTCTTTGATTGCGTTATAAAATGATTTGAGTTCGGCGTTCAGTTTTTCGAATTCGATCAAAAAAGCGTCGTGTCCGTATGGGGATTCCAGTTCTGCAAGGTGACTGTTGGGAATGAGATCAGCTAATTCGCGTTGCTCCTCGATAGGGTAGAGCATGTCGCTTGTGAAGCCGGCAATGAGTACAGGTTTTTTTAAGCTCCCCAATACGTCTTTAAATGATCCACGATCGCGGGAAACATCATGCGAATCCATGGCTTTGGAGAGAATGATGTAGGTGTTGGCATCAAATCGCTGCACCAGTTTTTCACCTTGGTAGCGGAGATAAGATTCAACCTGGTAGATATTTTTTTCGGGGTGAATGTCACGACCAAATTTGGCTTGATAATTTCCAGGGGCGCGGTAGGTAATCATGGCCATGGCCCGTGCAGCAGCTAATCCTTTTTTGGGTGGATTATTCAGATCATAAAATCCATCTTTCCAGTTTTCATCTGCTTGAATGGCTTGTCGCTGAGCCTCACTGATTCCTATAGCCCAGGGAGAATGTGATTTCCCCATAACAAAAAGCGCAGCCGATTTAACCCGCTGATCCATGAGAGCAAATTCAAGCGCAACCATCCCACCCATAGATCCGCCTATTACCATTTCAATGCCGGTGATATCCCACTCATCGAGCAAAAGCTGTTGAAAAGTGACGATGTCCCTTATTGTGATATCAGGAAAGTCAGCTTGCCATGGGTTGTCAGCTTTTGGGTTGATAGAGGTTGGACCGGTTGAACCGTAGCAACTTCCCGGCGCGTTGATGCATAAGATAAATTGCTCTTCTGGATTAAGGATGCCACTTTCAGCAAACAACCCGCTAAACCATTCATCGGCTGCAGCATGACCTGTTAAAGCATGACATATCAGGAGTACGTTATCGCGGTTCTCATTTAAGGAACCCCAGCTTTTCCAGGCAATATCTACTTCAGAAAATGAATGCCCGGATTCGGTAGTCCAGTTCTTTTTAAGCGTAGTAATTTTGATGTCTTTGTTCATATTTGTCAACTTGTAAGCAACCTCGCAGCGTCCGACAGGACCTGCGAGCGTTGCGGTTTGTTTTCAAAATCTATAGCCGAACGCTGTGAGGTCTTGGGGACGCTCGCAGGTTCTCCAAAAGTGTATATTCAGGCTTAGAGGTTTTAGTTAAAAGCAGGCCCGGGTTTTCCACCGGACCTGCAATGGAGTACTTATCAGAGTTAGACCGGCACTTTTATTCTGGCAAAGGCTTTTTCGAAATCTTCGATGATGTCATCGATATGCTCAATTCCAACGGAAACACGAATTAAGTCACCTTTCACTCCACTTGCTTTTTGCTCCGTTTCATTGAGTTGCTGATGCGTAGTGGATGCGGGATGAATGACCAGCGTTTTGGCATCACCCACATTAGCCAGGTGACTGGAAAGTTCCACATTCTCGATGAAATCACGGGCTGCATCGTACCCGCCCTTCACTCCAAAAGTGAACACAGAGCCAAAGTGTCCTTCTTTCAGATATTTTTTGGCACGTTCGTGGTAATCGTGCTCGGGAAGTCCGGTATAATTGATCCAATCTACAGCCTCATGATCTTTAAGCCAGCTGGCTAATATTCGAGCATTTTCATTATGGCGTTCAACCCTCAGTGAGAGCGTTTCCAACCCCTGAAGTAATAGGAAACTATTGAATGGAGATTGTGAAGGGCCAAAATCACGCAGTCCTTCAACCCGTGCACGAATAGCAAAGGCAATATTCCCAAAGGGACCATCTTCCCCAAATACTTCCCAGAAATTGAGTCCGTGATAGGAGGGTGAGGGTTCGCTGAATCCCGGGAATTTCCCATTGCCCCAGTTGAAATTACCTCCGTCTATGATCACTCCTCCGATGGAAGTACCATGTCCACCGATCCACTTGGTGGCAGAAGCTGTTACCACATTGGCCCCGTGCTTGATGGGTTGAACCAAAGCTCCACCGGCTCCAAAGGTGTTATCAACAACAAGAGGGATTCCATGTTCTTTGGCAAGAGCCGAAAGTCCTTCAAAGTCGGCAATATTTCCGCGCGGATTTCCGATGGATTCTACATAGATAGCTTTTGTTTTATCATCAATGTGTTTGGCAAAAGCTTCCACGGTATCCTCTTCCGCAAAATTCACATGTATACCTAACCGGGGGAGAGAAACCTTGAATTGGTTGTAAGTCCCACCGTAAAGGTTTTGCGTAGATACGATATTGTCACCCGCATCAGCAAGGTTGGTGATGGCAAGAAACTGTGCGGCCTGACCGGATGCTGTTGCCAAAGCAGCCGTTCCACCTTCGAGGGCAGCCAGTCTCTTTTCGAATACATCCGTAGTCGGGTTCATGATTCGTGTATAGATATTTCCAAACTCCCTCAACGCAAAAAGGTTGGCGGCGTGTTCGGTATCATCGAAGTTGTAGGAGGTGGTTTGATAAATTGGAACCGCTCGTGATCCGGTTGCGGAGTCGGGTTCCTGTCCTGCATGAAGCTGCAGGGTTTCAAAATTGAAGTCTCGGTTTTCTTTTTTGTTGCTCATGATTATGTAGTGTTTTGTAAGTGTTTTTTGTTTTGTTTGAATCTTGACTGATGATTCTCCTCTGTGAGACTTCATTGCAGAAAACAAAAAAGCCTCTTTCAGAGATGAATCCGAAAGAGGCTTTCCTTACAAAAACCGGGTCTTATCGAACTCATCTTTCCTGATGAATGAATGATTCACCAAGCAGGATGTAGCACCTTTTTCCCCGCACATAAATTTTTATGTGCGGGGAACGGTTGCCAAGGCTTCAAAGGACCTGATCCCTCCACCTTTCGTAATGAGAATGCAACAGTATTTAAAAGTCTTAGCTAAATCGCGGTTTTGCTCAATCTCTGCATTTTCGTGAATTTAAAATCCTCACTTATAACCAATAAGCTCCGGTTTTAAATTCACTCAAGCTTTGATCTTGACCAAAACCTCAGATTTTTCAAAGACTTTATTAAGAACGAATGAAACTATCATCCAACAAAAAAGCCCTTCTGAATTGCATTCAAAAGGGCTTTATCGAATATCTTTTTGTCTCTATACCATAGCCCTTATGTCTGCGCGCAACACATTTGCATGCAACACATCATTGCACAAGGGTTGGTGATATTTTGTCGGAATAATTTCATGACTACAAAACTACGGGGAGAATTTGGTTGGTGCAAATTATTTTTTTGATTGAACACGGATGACGCAGATGTTGCGGGTGGGCACGGATTCTAAACGGTTGTTCTTACTTAAAATTAATTTTGAAAAAAATGGTGAGAATACCAGATTTTGAAGGTTACCTTAAAAACCGTTCAGCGAAAATCCACCCAATCTGCGTCATCCGCGTTCCATTCCCCCAAGTCTTCGGGTATCCATTCCACTACTTCCCATACCCTAAATTCCGAACCCAATTTTCTTTCTCTCTCCATTTCTCACGGATTTTTACGTGCAGCTCCAGATATACCTGCTTGCCAATAAATTCCTCAATCGTTTTGCGGGATTCTATGCCAAGCTCCTTAATGGCTGAACCTCCCTTGCCAATCAACATTCCTTTTTGGGATTTTTGGTTGACGATGATATCGGCATGAATGCGGTCAATGTCCACATCGGCATCATATGAGGCAATTTCTACAGTGCAGGAATAGGGAATCTCTTGGTGAAATTGAAGGAAAATTTGTTCACGAATCAACTCAGAAACAAAAAACCGAACCGGGTGCTCACTTAAATCTTCTTTTGGGTAGAAGGGAGGTCCGGGAAGCAGGCAGCCTCGAATATCATCCATCAATTCTTTCACTCCGGTTCCGGCCGTTGCAGAAACATAATGTGTAGAACGGATCTTGAGTTTATCTTCAATTTCTTCAGCCGATTTTCGGGCTTTCTCTTCATTAGCTACATCCATTTTATTCACCACCAAAAATACCGGTTTGTTAATGGACTTAATGAGCTTGATCACATCATCGGTTGGGTGCTTATCCATCGGGTCGTGAATGAAAAGAATGACATCCGCATCAGCCCGTGCACGCTCCACGGTTTTCATCATGGCTTTTTGGAGTTCATATTTTGGGGAGATGACTCCGGGTGTATCCAAGAAAACAATCTGCGTATCCTCATCCGAAAAAATACCCACAATTTGATGTCGCGTAGTCTGTGCCTTGTGCGTTGTGATAGAGATCTTTGCCCCCAAAATATAATTCATCAAGGTAGATTTACCAGCATTCGGCTTTCCAATAATGGCTACGTATCCGGATTTGTGAGCTTTGGTTTCAGGCATAAATGTAATAATTGGGTTGAAAATAAGTCTCCCCTTGAGGGGAGATCAATTCAAAAAAGTTGTTCCTTTTTTGAATTTCGTGGGGGGTTGCTGATAATGCGCACATTGATTAATTAAGATATAAATGTCGTTGGTGACAACACCCTCCGCCCGAGTTCGTATTCACTCACTCCGGCACCTCCCTCAAGGGAGGACTTTCTTATTGGCTTTGTAAAACAATTTCCTTCAATCCACCAACTTCTTCAATTCGGTGATCATCATCAGTGCCTCAATAGGCGTCATCCTATTCGGATCGGTAGCTTCGAGCTTGTTAAGAACAGTTTCAATTCGTGGATCTACATGGGTTTGAAACATCGATATTTGTGAAGTATCGGGTTGTTTTTCAACTTTGTCTGCAAGATTCTTGGAAGCTTCTTTTTTGGATGATGCTTCCTTCTCAATTGTTCCATTTTTATTTGTGATATCTAGGCTGTGGCTTTCAAGATTTTTTAAGATCTCTTTAGCTCGTTCAATTACTACCTGTGGCAATCCGGCCATGTCGGCGACTTGAATTCCGTAGCTGTGATCGGCTCCACCGGGGACTAATTTCCTCAGAAAAACCACTTTTCCATCATGCTCTTTTACCTGCACATTATAATTTTTGGTGCGCTCGTACATTTGTTCCAGCTCGTTCAACTCATGATAGTGCGTTGCAAATAACGTTTTGGCTGCAACAGGAGCGTGATTGTGTAAATATTCTGCCAGAGACCAGGCAATACTCAATCCGTCAAAAGTAGAAGTTCCCCGGCCAACCTCATCCAATAAAATCAGTGAGCGCGGAGTGGCATTGTTGAGAATATTGGCGGCTTCGTTCATTTCCACCAAAAAAGTACTTTCTCCGGCAGCCAGGTTATCGGAAGCTCCTACGCGGGTAAAAATCTTATCAACCAAACCAATGTTAGCTGCTTTTGCAGGAACAAAACTTCCAACTTGTGCCAGTAACACAATCAATCCTGTTTGACGTAAAATAATACTCTTACCCGCCATATTCGGCCCGGTGATGATCAGGATTTGATCGTTTTCATTGTCCAGTTTGATGTCGTTTGGAATGAACGGTTCGCCCATCGGCAAGGACTTTTCCACCACCGGATGCCGACCTTTCTTGATGTCAATTTCTTGGTGATCGCCCACTTCCGGCTTGGCGTAATTATTTCGGAATGCGACTTCCGCAAATCCCTGTAAGCAATCGAGATCGGCAATGGCCTGGGAAATCTGCTGGATGTCATCGGCAAACTCAGCCACCCAAAGCCTAAGTTCTTCAAACAGCTCATACTCGAGTGTTTTACTCCGTTCTTCAGCCGATAAAACTTTCTCCTCAACATCCTTTAATTCCGGAGTGATGTATCGCTCGGAATTCACCAGCGTTTGTTTGCGAATAAAGCTCTCGGGGACTTTATCCTTGTGCGTGTTGGTTACTTCAATGTAGTAGCCAAATACCTTGTTGTAACCAATCTTGAGGGAAGGAATGTTATGTTCTTTGGCAAGCTCATCTTTGATTTGGGCAATGTATTTCTTCCCATTTTTAGCTACATCCCGAAGTTCATCGAGCTCTTCATTAAACTCTTCAGCAATCATGCCACCATCTCTAACACTGGCAGGTGGATCTTCTTTAAGGGCTGAACCGATACGTTCTTGTACTTCGATTAATAATTTTAATCTGCCTAAAATATCTTGTAGCAGCGGATCATCAATAGAAGAAATCTGGCTTTTTAAGCGGGGAATTTGGGCAAGAGATAATTTTAGTTGAACCACATCCCGGGCATTGGTTCGTCCCATACAGATGCGGGAGATAAGCCGTTCCATATCGCCAATCTGCTCCAGTTCATCCCGGAGTGTTTTTCGGATTTCGTTGTTATCATAGATCCTTTCGACGGAGTCCAATCGTTGTTGGATTGGTTTAAGTCGCTTGAGGGGACGCATGATCCACCGGCGCAGAAGACGACCACCCATCGCGGTGCAAGTATCATCCAAAATAGAGATCAGGGTTCCCTCAGTCCCACCTTCCTGAATGCTGGCCGTCAGCTCCAGATTGCGTTTAGTGGACGCATCCAGGCTCATAAATTCATTGCTTTCATAGGCATACAATCGGCGCAGGTGACGTAAATATGCTTTTTGGGTTTCTTGCATATAATGCATTAGCGAACCGGCAGCTACATGCGCAATCTCCATGTTTTCGACACCGAATCCCTTCAAAGAGTGGGTTTCAAAATGATCAGTGAGCAGATTGTAGCCATAATCGCCATCATACACCCAATCTTCGATGTAAGTAATATTATGATGGCTGAGAGATTCATCCAGCTTGTTTTTCTTTTTTTGCTGAACAAGGATTTCCGAGGGCTGGATTGCTGCCAAAAAATTATCCAGGTTATCTTCTTTTATGTGACTTAGGGCAAATTCTCCGGTGGAAATATCTGAAAATGCTACACCAATAGTTGATCCATCCCAGTGAAGAGAGGCAATGTAATTATTTCGTTTATGATCCAGCAGCTTTTCAGACATCGTGACTCCGGGAGTGGTAATCTCCGTTACTTCTCGAGTCACAATTTTACGTCCGGCTTTTTTGGCTTCGTCGGGATCTTCGGTTTGCTCACAAACCGCTACTTTATGGCCTTTTTTAACCAGTTTGGGCAGGTAATTATCCAGCGCGTGGTAGGGAAATCCGGCCAGTGGAGTTTGATCGCCGGCGTTATTTCGTTTGGTAAGCGTAATTCCCAATTCCTTGCTGATGAGTTGGGCATCGTCGGCAAAGGTTTCGTAAAAATCTCCGACCCGGAATAGCAGAATGGTGCCCGGGTGTTCATCTTTAATTTGGAAGTACTGCCGCATCAGCGGAGTTTGCTTTTTTTTAGCAGCCATGCGCTGTAAATAGGTGTTTTAAGCTGTTAGATTGCTGATTTTTGAATGTGGAACTTAGTAATGAAATAACTGAAAAACTAAAGGGGATTTGTTGGTTATTCGGAGATGGTTAAACCGGTAATTGGTTGTTTTAATTCTATTGTTATTTCAAGAAAGCATTAACAAATTCACTAATAACTAAATCAGACTCCCTTATGGACCTTATTTCACCACTTCCCAAAATCACTGCTTGTATTTAACCGTACATCCTGCGAATTTTGACGTATCATTAATCAAAAGCAGGTTTTGGATAAACAAAAAGAATTCTGGAAACGAGTGCTTAAGCTGGCAAGTAAGAAGGACATCTTCTTCAATGCTTCAGCTATTACGTTTAATCTTTTTATTTGTGCAGTTCCTTTTGTCTTAATCCTCATTTCCATAATTGGATATTTGCTTTCTGCTGAGGAAGCTTTCAATGAAATTGTGCGATATGGACGAGAGTTTTTCCCAAGCTTTACTTATGAGACCCAAAGTGACGATGTATTTCGTGGTGCTATAACCATAGAAACCTTGCTGGAGCCGCTTATTGGAGCACGGCGAATTTTTGGAATTGTGGGTATCGTTGTACTGCTCTTTTTTACACAGGGATTACTCCACAGCCTCAAGCACGTACTTTTTGATGTATTCGATATCAAAGAGCGAAAACACCCCATCATGGATGTGATCTATAATTTCTTTGGTTTTAGCTTGATAGGAATTGTGTTTTTATTTTTTAGCCTTGCAGTATCAACGATCTCATTATTTAATCTTAGTGAGATTAATATACCATTAACAAATATGGTGATTGAGTTACCCTGGATCTATGATTTCTTGAACTTTTTATTGCCCATTATATTAGCCTTTTTTGTGGTTTACGTGGCTTATCGTTTTGTAAGTGAGCGCAAAATTTCTCCTAAAGTGGCATTAATTTCAGCAACCGTCTATACCATGCTTTTTGAGGTAGCTAAATATGGCGTGAGTATGTACCTGGAATATGCTTTTTCAACGTACCGATATTTTTATCAAGGTTATACCGTACTTATTATTTTGGCGGTATGGACTTTTTATACGGCTCTTCTTTTTGTGATTAGCGGAATTGTAGCCCGAGCCTACAAAGATATTTACATGATCAATAAACCTGCGGTCCAAGAAAACCCATACACTGCGATTTCCTGATGCCAACCAAGCTCCCCCGAACATTTTATGAACGAGAGGATGTCGTTCAAATAAGCAGAGATTTGATTGGTAAAGTACTATATACGCATGTTGGGGATACACTCACCTCCGGAATCATCGTTGAAACGGAAGCATACAATGGCAGGACAGATCAGGCTTGTCATGCCTACCCGGATGTAAGAACGCCGAGGACAGAAACTATTTATGGTCCACCGGGTTTTGCCTATGTGTACTTGTGTTATGGAATTCATCATCTGTTTAATATTGTGACAAATAAAAAAGGAATGGCCGATGCAATATTGGTAAGAGCTGTTCGGCCTGTTAAGGGAATTGAAAAAATGTTAGAGAGGAGAGGGAGGGAACGGCTGAAACCGGTTGTAACCAACGGACCAGGAAAATTATCTCAGGCAATGGGTATTTCCACAAAACTTGATAAAACGGATTTATGTGGTGATTTAATCTGGGTTGAAAATGGAGAACATAAGATTGAAGACCATCAGATTAAAACAAGTACAAGAATAGGGGTTGATTACGCCGGTGAGGATGCCAAACTACCTTGGCGATTTACACTAAATTGCAGTGACTGGGTAAGCAAATAACACGGAATAAAAAACCCCGATGAACTTCACCGGGCTTAAATAAAAAGAATTATGAAAGAGGTTAAGACTTATCCGTCATCTCCATCGTCGCCGTCTCCTTCATCTTCTTCGGCATTAATTTCCTCAAAACGCTCTGCTACTTCAGGGTGTGCCTGTATAGCTTGGGTGATTTGCTGAAATTTTTGAATTGTTAGTCCTTCTTCCTGAATTTTAGCAATATACTTTTGCTGAGTTTCTTGACTTATTTGCATCAATTGAGGCTGAATTTGCTGAAGGGTTTGTTGTTCTTCTTCAGAAAGATCAAGTTGACCGGCCATTTGAGGATTTTGTTGAGCCATCATAATTTGCTGAAATCGTTGAAATTCCATATCCACATCTGCAACGACTTCTCTCATTTTTGTATCGGCTTCCTCTTGAATGCCTTGTCCGGCTTTAGTTACGTTAGAAACCATTTCCAGTTGTTCGTCTGTTACTTCTTCAGGACTTAACGGTTCCGGCTGTGGTGGCATTTGTTGTTGCTGCTGTTGAGCAATGGCAGCTGTACTGAAAAGTGTACCCACTAAAATAATAAGTGAGAGCTTAAAAAAATTCTTCATGATATAATCTGTGTATTGAATGATTGGGTATATTTATGTCGTGTTGTTCAGAACACAAGAAAAGGGAAAATGTTCGGTTTCTTAAAGTTGTTTTACATGTTGTTACATGATTTCGGTAAGATTGGTTGATTTGGGATCATCATATTGATGAACAAAAGAGTTTGTTTAACATTGAATGAAATTATTTAAAAAAACATTCTGTTTTCAAATCAACTATTAATCAAGAACAATAAATCAGTAAAATGAAATCATTAAATAAAATAACAACAATAATAGCAGTAACAATTTTTGCTGTTTCTTCCATAGCATTAACAAAATATGTAGCAAATGAGTGGACTATTGATAAAGCACACAGTGCCATCAATTTTGAGGTTACTCACTTCTTCACTCCCGTAAATGGACAATTCAATAATTACGAGTCTACTATTAACTTTGATCCGGAGAACTTGGATGAGAGTATGATCGATGTTAAAATTATGGTGAACAGCGTTGATACTAAAAATGAAAGAAGAGATGGTCACCTGAAAACAGATGACTTCTTCAATGCTGAGAAATGGCCTCACATTTCATTCAAAAGCAACAGCATAGAACAAACCGGAGAGAACGAGTATGTCGCTAACGGAACACTCACAATAAAGGATGTTTCCAAAGAAATTTCTTTGCCATTTGAACTTTTAGGAATCATGGATAACCCCATGGAAGAGGGAACTATGGTAGCAGGTATAACGGCTTCAACAGTAATAGATAGAACAGAATATACGGTAGGGACCGGTGACTGGGCTTCTGATGCCGTTATTGGTGATGAAGTTACCATTGATTTAAACCTTGAGCTAAACGCCGATAAGTAATTTCAAAAATTAGCGTTATTTTAAAAGCATCGTTTCATTTGAGACGATGCTTTTTTTATTTTAACGCCTAAACCAAGCATCAACAAGATCAATGAATAAAAAGCGCTTTTTAGTTCTATCCGGATTTATAGTCATAGCTGCACTCTCAAGAATTGTGCCTCATCCTTATAATTTTGCTCCGATGGGAGCTATGTCACTTTTTGGAGCGGCGTATTTTACGGACAAGAAATTTTCTTTTTTACTTCCGTTAGCAGCATTTTTTATAAGTGATTTGTTGGTTAACAATTTACTTTTTGCAAATTACTACAACGGCTTTGTGCTATTCACACCCGGTTTTTATTGGATGTATGTTTCCATAGCTCTTATTGTTTTAGCGGGAGTTTTTATTCTAAAGAAAGTTAATCTGAAAACCGTGGTTGCAGGTAGCTTGAGTGCCTCCATCATATTCTTTTTGATAACCAATTTTGGTGCATGGTTGGGTAGCCCGATATATCCGCAATCTCTTTCAGGGCTGATGATGAGTTATGGCGCGGGTATTCCATTCTTTAACTACACCATTGCAGGAGACCTCATTTACTCCGGGGTGATGTTTGGAGCTTTTGAATACGCGAAACAAAAAGTCCCGGCACTGCAATTGGCTAAGTAATATTTAAAAGGCTTCAGTCACTGAAGCCTTTTTTAGTTTAAGCTACTATGAAAAAGATTATCATAACCGGTGCAACCTCAGGTATTGGGAGAGAACTCGCTCTTCAGTATGGAGAGGCAGGACATATTTTGGGCTTGATTGGCAGGCGAACGGAACGTCTTGAAGAATTACAATCCACAATAGGAGAGAAAGTTTATATAAAAAATCAGGATGTTACAGAGCATGAGTCCGCTGAGAAGTCATATCAGGAATTGATTGATGAGATGGGTGGACTGGATGTTATGATTCTAAACGCGGGTATCGGTCGCATTCAGATGATGCCACCCTGGAGGGCAGAATCTAAACTTATAGAAGTAAACGCTCTCGCTTTTGCGCATGGCTGTCATTTTGCTTTCGATTATTTTAAAGAACAAGGATACGGGCACATTGTGGGGATGTCATCCATGGCTTCTTTGGTTGCGCATCATCGAGCTACAGCTTATACGGCCACAAAACATTTCGTATCGAACTACCTGGTTGGGTACAGGCAAAAGGCTCGTCGTGTAGATGCCGATATTGCGGTTACAGAGATAAGGGCTGGATATATTTGGACTGAAATGACAGAGCGGGCGAAAGGTATGTTTTGGGTAGCACCGGTCGAGAAAGCAGCGTCACAAATGATAAAGGGAATCGAAAAGCGAAAAAACTATTTGTATGTGACTAAAAGATGGAGGCTGTTGGCTTGGGTTGCTAAATGTGTTCCTGAGTGGCTTTGGAATCGATTGTAATTCATTTGTTTCTGCTACAGCTTGCGTTGCAATATTTTATGCTAACCCAGTTAGCCCTCCATTTCTCCCATCTACTTAACCATGCCAGTATAATTAGGCCTAATCTCTGTCTACAGGAGTCAGAATTAATTTTCGCTTATGCAGCTTTTTGATGGAAGTCCTTTCTCCATCAACATGGTTTTTCCAAATACCGGAGAATAAATTTTTAGTGACCTCCGTGGGCGAAACATCATTTTCGTACCTCTTGGTTTTACTAAAGCGTAAAATTTTACCTTTAATCTCTTGCTTTGATTTCTTCATAGCTTTCATCCAGGTTAATCATTGGTTCAGGATATCCATTCCCAATATCCACTGAAAATAACGTTTGTTGATCCTGATTCATTTTATGAGGTTCGTGAATAAAGTCTTTTGATACTTTTCGTAATGCAGGAACCCAGTTTTTAACGTACTCACCTTTTTTATCGTATTTTTCAGCCTGACTAATAATATTAAAATATCGATTTCGAGGGTCATGTCCTACTGTGGTGTTATATGCCCAGTTGCCATAATTACTGCATGGGTCGTAATCAATTAACAGGGATTCGAAATATTCTGCCCCCATTCTCCAGTCTATATTTAAGTTTTGAGCGAGGAAGCTCGCTACATTTTGGCGACCACGATTACTCATATAACCGGTATTATTTAATTCTCTCATGTTAGCATCAATAAAAGGAATTCCGGTGTTACCTTCAGCCCATTTATTAAAAATATCCCGATCGGTCTTCCATTTTCTTTTTTTACCCTGGATACCGGAAGGCCAGAAGATTTTATCACCATATTTCCAAGCCGAAAATCGGAAATAATCTCTCCAAAGAAGTTCAAAAATCATCCAGTAGGTAGATACATTTTTCTTTCGTTTTTCTTCGTACTGTTTCACTTCCCAATAAATTCTGCGAGGTGAGATACAGCCATTAGCCAGCCATGGCGATAGCTTTGAAGAATAATCAGGACCTAACAAGCCATTGCGTGTAAATTTGTAATTTTTTAGATGATCACCTTCCCAAAAATAGTTCTGTAGTCTTTTGAGTGCTTCGTCTTCGCCTCCTTTAAAATTCAGTACAGCCCTTGGGTCATCGGGCTTATCTTCTAAGCCTAAATCTTCTACAGTTGGAATTTTACCGGCTTCAATGCCGGGAACTAAAGAAGCTCTTGTAGGTTCTTCATATTCTTTTCTGACCTTCGATTCCTTTTCTGTTCTCTTGCGAAACTGAGTAAACACATCCGGTACGTCCTCTTTGCTGAAAGGAATATCATTGATATGGAAAAGCGTACTGCTCCATGCGAAAGTTAGTGTATCTCCCAGTGTATCCTTTAAAGAATTCTCAACATCAATTTCCTCTCTTGTGATTTCCTTGTGGGTGAAGGCAAGATCGATATCATACTTTTCTATGATTTCAGGAATAATTTCTTCCGGTTTGCCTTCTCTTATAATTAAGTCAATGCCAATTTCTTTAAGATTGGACCTCAGATTTTGCAGAGATTCTAATAAAAACTTCGTGCGATGATAGCCTGTTTTTGGAAATCCGAATGAGGTTTTTGCAAAATGTCGGGGATCTATACAATACAAAGGAACCACCTCTTTAGCCTGGCAGGCTTTTATCAATGCCTCGTTATCGTGGATACGCAAATCATTTCTGAACCAAATAAGAGATCTTTTCATAATTTCTTTTTTTTATTTATGAAAGCTTTTTTAGGCAACGATCATTCAATTTAAAGAGTAGAAGATTGTACAGTAGAAATTCACATTTGGGCTTTTAAATCAATATATTTAGGGCTCTCGAAAATTGAAGAACTAAACTACTTTTTTGAATGAAAAATATTGTTTTAATACCCGGCGATGGGATTGGTCAGGAAATCACTGAATCTGTTACAACCATATTAGAAAAAGCCGGTGCTGATATAAATTGGATCGAAAAATCAGCCGGATTGAAAGCATATGAAGAAACCGGCAATCCACTTCCTGAAGATACAATTGAAGCTATTGACGAGCATAGAATAGCCTTAAAGGGACCGCTAACAACACCCGTAGGTTCAGGATTCCGCTCTGTCAACGTAGCATTGCGACAAAAATTTAATTTATACAGCAACATTCGTCCGGCTCATACCCTGCCGAGTATAGACTCTCCTTTCAGAGATGTTGATATGGTACTTTTCCGTGAAAATACCCAGGGATTGTACATCGGGAAAGAAAAGTGGATTGAAGAGGGGGAAAATAAAAGACATTCTGAAGCCATCGCCGTAGTAACGGAAGAGGCAAGTAAAAAAATTGTACGTGCTGCATTTGAATACGCGAAGCAAAATGAGCGTAAAAAAGTATCATTAGTGCATAAAGCGAACATCCTGAAGCTTACCACCGGGTTATTCCTGGAAGTTGGCCGAAAGGTAGCTGAAGAGTATCCTGAAATCGAATTCGAAGATGTCATTGTAGATAATATGGCTATGCAAATGGTGATTCGGCCAAGTCAGTTTGATGTTGTGGTAACTACAAATTTATTTGGTGATATTTTATCAGATTTAGCTTCCGGGTTAGTGGGCGGACTTGGAGTGACCGGTGCAGCGAATATAGGTGATGATGCTGCCATGTTTGAAGCTGTTCACGGTTCTGCACCCGATATTGTAGGTAAGAATATTGCGAACCCTATGGCGTTGCTATTTTCATCTCTTATGATGCTTGAGCATATAGATCAAAAGCAGGTGGCCGAAAACATTAGGAAAGCAATTTATAAGACGTTAGTAGAGAAGAAAGTGTATTGCACTCCGGATATCGGGGGAGAGGGCACAACTTCGACCTTCACACAGGCTGTGTGTGATAACATTTAAATCACACTTCTTTTGCTGAATTTAAAAAGGCTGTCAAATTAATTGGCAGCCTTTTTTATGTTTACTATCCAAATAAACTAAACAATACCCAGCTAATCACTGACATCACCAAGCCAAAGCCGAGTGCCCATCCAAAGCTTTTAAGTTTAAAGCCTTCAACCATGGCATCAACCAGCATAATCAGCAAGGCATTGATGACCCATACAAAAAGGCCAAAGGTTAGGATAGTAATTGGCAGGCTTAAAATAACCAATATCGGTTTGATGAAGGTATTTATAAGGGCCAGCAGTGCTGCTACAAAAAGAGCACTCCAAAAGTTTTTGATTTCAACCCCCTTCAATAAACTGGCAGTTGCGTAAACGGAAATACTATTTAATAACCAAGCCCAAATCATAGAATCATAGATTTTGTTAAAAGTGAGTTGACTGTACGATAGAGAATCAAAAATGGTTACATTTCCATATCAAATAAAGCAAAACACTTCCAAAAGCAGATATGAATATTATTTATAAAGGCTTTAACGAACTTACTCCCGGGCAAGCTGAAGATATGTTTCGGCTGAGGCAGCAGGTATTTATCATTGAGCAAACTTGTTTATACGAGGACATTGACGGGTACGACGCAAAAGCCGGCCACTTATTTTTCTATGATGAAGAAGTATTAGCTGCGTACCTAAGAATTTTTAAACCCGGTGATAAGTATAAAGAAGAAGCCAGTTTGGGAAGAATTATAGTTTCTCCAAAATATAGAGGAACCGGACTGGGACCGAAGTTAGTAAAGAAGGGAATTGAATTATGCATTGGAGAGACCGTAAAAATAGAAGCCCAGGCGGCTCTACAATATTATTATGAGTCATTAGGATTTAAAGTGGTTAGTGATGTGTATGTAGTTGATGATATCGATCACATCGAGATGGTTTTAGAAAAGTAATAAACCAGAAGTGATCTTTAAAAATTATGATAGATAGAGCGATCTCGTAAAAGGGAAGTGAGAGAAATAATTTTGGGAGTTTGTTAGCCCGTGAAAATTACGATGCCTATCAAAACCAATACTACAACTTTAAATATTAATGCTTTCCAGTTTTTCATTTAAATCAAATTTATTAGCTAACTCAAGAGAGCATTATTGAACACAATTATTATCAAAAAATCAAGTTATCCACAACAATTTTTAAAAATTATGGAAACGCTTTTATGCGTTATTTAAGATGTTTAACAAATAATTTTAAAAACTACTTCTTGGTGTAATAAAGTTTTATCCACATTCTGTTACTCAACTGTCACGCTTTTTGCAAGATTTCGGGGCTGGTCAACATTACAACCTCTGTTAACAGCGATGTAATAGGATAAAAGCTGTAAAGGAATTACAGATAGAAGCGGTGACAATACATCACTGGTCTCAGGTATAATTGAAGTAAATTCTGCAAGATCTCCAACTTCACCATTATTAGGGGTAGTTATAGCAATTATACGTCCTTTTCGGGCTCGAACTTCTTCAATGTTACTAATCATTTTGTCGTTGGTATGCTTTGTGGCGGCAATTACAACAACGGGCATCATTGCATCAATAAGAGCGATAGGGCCATGTTTCATTTCAGCGGCAGGATATCCTTCTGCATGAATGTATGAAATTTCTTTTAGTTTAAGGGCACCTTCTAAAGCTACCGGAAAGTTATAAGAGCGACCTAAATACAGGAAGTTTGGTGCATAGGAAAATAAATTCGAAATACGCTGCAGTTCATTGGTCTGTTCCAGGATCTCATTAATTTGTCCCGGAATTTTTGCTAACTCAGAAATTAACTTTTTGGCTTTTTTCCTGGTTAAGGTGCCTTTTGCTAATCCAAGTTTAATTGCCATCATGATAAGGACAGTTACTTGTGCAGTAAAAGCTTTTGTGGATGCGACCCCGATTTCTGGTCCTGCATGGATATATACGCCGGCATCCGTTTCGCGAGCAATGGTTGATCCTACCACGTTAACCACACCAATGACGGTAGCACCTCGTTCCCGTGCTTCTCTGAGGGCAGCCAGTGTATCAGCTGTTTCTCCACTCTGGGAAATCACGATCATAACATCGTCTTCGTTAATCAAAGGTTCTTTATATCTGAATTCAGAAGCATATTCAACTTCAACATTCACTTTAGCCAGGTGTTCGAATAAGTATTCGCCTACTAAACCGGAGTGCCAGCTGGTGCCGCATGCAGCAATAATTAGCCGGTTTGCATTGGTGAGTTTATCCATCACACTATCAATTCCCCCAAGGGTAATGGTCCCGTTATCAGGATTGATACGACCCCTTAGGCAATACGAAAGTGCACGAGGTTGTTCAAATATTTCTTTAAGCATGAAGTGGTCATAGCCACCTTTTTCAATTTCTTCAAGACTTAGCGCCAGTTCATGAACTTCTTTCGTTAATTCAATTTGGTCGTATGATTCTACGGTGTAATCATCTTTGGTTATAACGGCAATTTCGCCATCATCGAGGTACACCACTTTATCCGTGTAAGCTGCAACAGCAGAGGCGTCGGAAGCGATAAGCATTTCGCCATCTCCAACTCCAAGTAACAATGGAGAACCTTTTCGGGCAACTACAATTTGCTCCGGGAAATTTACATGAATAACGGCTATACCATAGGTGCCATGTACTTGATGGAGTGCATGACTTACAGCGTTTTTCAGTGATGCTCCATCCTTTTTTAAAAAATTGTCTATAAGTTTAGCTAATACTTCGGTATCAGTCTCCGAGTAAAAACTATGTCCTTGTTCTGTAAGTGTTTTCTTTAAAGAGCTGTAATTTTCAATAATTCCGTTATGGACAATGGCTAAATCACCATCTTCACTTACATGAGGGTGGGAATTTGTATCGTTTGGTTCACCGTGAGTAGCCCACCGGGTATGGCCAATGCCTACTTTTCCATTATCGGAGCTATTCAACATTTTTTCGAGGTTAGCTACTTTACCCTTCCCTTTTTTAAGGTTGATTTGTCCATTTATTGTAGCAAGTCCGGCTGAATCATACCCACGGTATTCTAATCTTTTAAGCCCCTTAATGATGATATCACTTGCCTTTTTATTGCCCACATACCCTACAATTCCACACATAAATAATCTCTCACAAAAAATTTTTTTTGGGGTTAATAATGCTTAAATATAATGTCTTATTGATTTAATAACGATTACAATTTTTTGTTCCCATGGCTTCTGAAAAAATTAATAAACTCTGCTTCTTTACGGATGAAAAAGCTAAAAATTTTCATCCGCTTACACTCACCCGTCCGGTTGATGATCTACGTGTCGGGGCGTACACTATTCGCGAAAAATGGTTGCGATCATTTGGGATACACAGATATAGCAGGTTGCTGCCCAATTACATGAAGGAAGTGTTTCAACAAGGAGAGGTAGATAGGGATGATGTAATTTTATGGGTGAATCCCCGGTTCCTTCCATCCCAAATACTAATGGATGCACTGGAAGTGCTAAAAGAAAACCAGTGCATTATATTTGATGGTTCATGCGCAGCTGCAAAAGTTACTGCAGATAAATCAGCAGAAATGTTTCAGAAAGAGAAATTTTCAGCTGATGGATTAGATGAGATAGTAGTCAAAGATCTTATCCACCTGGAACATCTGTGGGATTTATTGATGCTTAATGCCTATGAAATCGAAAAAGATGTCACACTTTCCGGGTTAAAATCAGTTGCAGAATTAGGACATGAATTTGAAGCCACTATCACCCATCCCGAAAACACATTCATTGCTGAAGAAGTAGAATTAGAACCGGGGGTTACTTTAATTGCAAATAAGGGGCCGATCGTTCTTATGAAGGGAGCTTGTATTGAGTCAGGCAGTATTTTAAAGGGACCTGTGGTCATTGGCAAAGGATCAACGGTGAAAATGGGAGCACGAATTTCGGATGGTACCACGCTCGGTCCGGTTTGTAAGGTTGGGGGAGAAGTGATGAATTGTATATTTCATTCCTACTCCAATAAAGCCCATGATGGATTTACCGGTAATTCTTTGTTCGGCCAATGGGTGAATTTAGGAGCAGATACCAACACTTCGAACTTAAAAAATAACTACAGCACCGTTCGAATAACAGATTGGAATACAAAACAAGAGACAGAAACAGAACAGCAGTTTTTAGGCACTATCATGGCCGACCACTCCAAAACAGCAATTAATACTATGCTAAACACCGGGACAGTATGCGGCGTTAGTTCCAATATATTTATGAGTGGCTTTCCACCAAAATACATTCCTTCATTTTCGTGGGTTGGGTCAGAAGAGTATGGAGTGTATAAATTTGATAAAGCCATTGAAGCCATGCACTCTATGATGAAGCGCAGAGATATTCCATTAAGTGACGGGTACAAAAATATGATGGAATACATTGCTGAAAAAGATAGCAAATAAAAGACCCTGCAGGTTTTTGTGAGTGGATTTCATTTCTGTAACTGTAAGCTCTTATGCTTACTTTTAGTCCCGGCTTTAGAAGGCCGTTTTAGAGACTAACAGCAACCAGAAATAATTGAAGCCAAAAATGAAACTGCTCGTTAATATCGATCATGTTGCAACACTGAGAAATGCACGGGGTGAGGGATACCCTGATCCCATTGAGGCAGCTCAAATTTGTGAAAAAGCCGGAGCAGCCGGGATTGTATTTCACTTGCGCGGAGACCGCCGCCATATTCGTGATGAAGATGTATTTCGGTTAAAAGATCATGTACGCGGAAAGCTCGATTTCGAGATGGCTGCCACGGATGAGATGCTCGAAATATGTACAAAAGTAGATCCCCATTTATGTACGCTGGTCCCCGAAGGACGGGAAGAGCTGACTACGGAAGGTGGACTAGATATGGAAGTGGTATTTGATGATTACATGAATCGTGTTTTTCCCAAATTACGGGAGACCAACATTGAAATCAGTTTGTTTTTGGATCCAAATCCCAGGGATATTGAACTGGCACATGAGCTGGGAACGGATGCCATTGAATTGCATACCGGGAATTTTGCCAATGCGGATTCAGCTAAACAACAGCACGAGCTAACCCGTCTTCGAAAAGCGGCCATTATGGCAAATGATTTTGGTATAAAAGTGAATGCCGGTCATGGGTTGAATTTAGAAAATTTACCCGACCTGCTTGAAACGGTCCCAAACCTGAATGAAGTAAGTATTGGTCATGCGCTGATTAGTAAATCACTGTTTTGGGGACTTGATAGAACTGTAAAAGCTTACATTGAAATTATCGAAAATTTTTATGGATGAGGAAATATCCAAAAGCCCACACAGGGCTCGGAATGCTAATGAAGAAAACTTGGACATTGGTTATTCCATGCTGAATATTGGATATTCAGAACCTCATTTAAAAAGGAATGAAATTATTTGAAAACATCCGCCAAACACATAGCAGACCGTATCCGGTTGATGATTGCCACCAAGCAGTTTCAGGTGGGTGAGATGTTGCCCTCTACCCGCGATTTGGGTCAGCAGCTGGAGGCGAGTTTTCATACTGTACGAAAAGCCTATCATATACTGGAGGAAGAAGGGTTAATTTTAGGTGAGAAGGGACGGGGATTCACCGTTAAAAATCAGACTACACTGTTGGATAAATCGGCTCGGCTGGAAGTGGGCGGTGAGAAAGTGCAGGCGTTGGTAGAAGAACTTATTGGTTATGGGCTGGATGAATCCGAGATAGAGCTGTTATTTCAAGAGCAGCTTGGCTTTATGGAATGGCCCGATCGTATTCAAACTTCAGCCAGTGTGGGGCAAAATCATGAACTGGCACGAATGTTATCGGATGCCATCAAGAAGCAAGTGGGCGTTAAAAGTCAGGCCATCAGTATTAATGAATATGAGAGTGCGGCAAAATACGATGCGCTATTTGTACCCATCCATTTGATGAGTAATTTCCGGAGCCTGAGAGAAAGCCTGCTCATCCTTCCCATTGTATATGATTACGATCCAGACATCTTGCTTTCTATGGTAGATCGTGCCGCTATTGAAACCATCGGTTTGGTAACCGGCTCTGAAGAGACCATTCCCAAAATCATCGATGAGTTGAAGCGATCGGTTCAATTCGAAGGATCTTTTGTGGCTGGGACTATCTATGGTAAATCACTCCCACTTTTTGTGCGGGAATCTGATTTGGTCCTATATACCTCAGACAGTGCCCGGTTGGTTGAGCAAAAGGTGCCTCAGAAAAGCAGGCTGAGACTTGAATACTTGCTATCAGAAAAAAGCTCAGAAATGATTCGAGCCGAATTGTGGGACCAATAAATTTTAAATTATATAATGCTAAATGTTAAATGATCAACCATTTAACATTTAGCATTTAACACTTAGCATTACTTTGATTAAGAAAGTTTTAAAACAGGCAATAGAAGCCATTGAACATGAAATAATTGCGGTGAGGGAAACTCCATCTACCGACGTACTTTTCAACGGGGATTTAGAAAAGATATCCGGAGAATTCATTTATACCTTCGACACCCAAAATAAGGGACTCCGTTTTGCTGAAGAAATCAGGGCAAAAATCGATGACAAAGAATACAAGGTGCAGCCGGTAGAATTTAAGGACAAAAAAGTTCGCCTGGAATTCCCCAAAAATGTAGGAAGTAAAATAGGAGAGGTTTTCCTGGAATGGGAAAATGATTTTGTACTCAAAAAAATGGAAGAACACCTGCTTAAAATTCAGGAAAAAGCGGATGAAATTCCTCAGCTAAAAGCACTCCTTGAGCCCGAGAAAAATTTTAAAGAACGTTCCGATTCAGCTGAAATCAAAGTAGATGAATTGAGAAATGAATCGCAGAGAGACGCCATCGAAAAGTCGCTCAAGAATAACATATTATATGTTTGGGGGCCTCCCGGAACTGGTAAAACGGCAACTTTAGGGTATATCGTTGCCAATTTGCTTAAGCAAAAAAAAAGGGTTTTGTTCGTATCAAATACCAATCGTGCCGTAGATGTGGGATTGCTAAGTGTGATTGATGCCTTGTATGAAATTGATCCCGGCTTCAATCTTCAAAACACTACCCGGTTTGGGGAAGCCGCTCTGGATGATGCCCGCCTCGAAGACATTCTGTTCGATCACCAGGTGAAAGCCAAGCTGGATGGGCGCAAAGCCGATGCAGTACAGCTGTCAAACCTACTCAGCAAGTATGAAAGCTTGCAAGAAAAAGTAGATGACTTGATACGCAATGGGGAGGAGGTTCCCGATAAACTGGATTTGGAATGTCAGTTGGCCGGCAATAAAGTAGATGAGCACGGTGGAGTGGAGTCTCTTGAAATTGAGATCGACCGGTTGATGAACTTGAACGAACGATACGAGTTAAAGAAAAAGCAATTGGTTGCTACAACGCTGGCTAAAGTGTGCACGTCTGAGCTATTCTATAGTCTTAGCTATGATGCCGTGGTGGTGGACGAGGGTTCGATGGCCGGAATTCCCTATATGCTGTTGATGGCTGCCAAAAGTAAAAAACACTTAGTGGTTGCCGGAGATCCCATGCAGTTACCCCCGATAGCGATCACGAACCACCCCAAATCAAGGGACTTTTTAGAGCAGGATATTTTTACCTATGTATCGAAATCGGAATCAACGGAAGATCTATTCAACTGGCACGATTTTAATAAGAATTTCACCAGTTTTTTTGATGTGCAATATCGCATGAAAGATGATTTGGCAGGAGTCATCAGTTCGGTGTTTTATGAAGGCCGGTTGAAATCGGGAGAGCCGGCTGATGGACGTAGCCTGGATAACGGGGAGGCAGCATC
>NZ_JAVLBQ010000003.1:0-93317 GCF_031581265.1 Gracilimonas sp. | reverse complement strand
CGATACTGCCAAATACAACCCGGTACTGGAGCAGGAAACCGGGGAAAGAGGCTTTAAGCCCGTCAATGAAGTGCACCATCGACTGATTGAAGAAAGCGTGCGGCGGTTGACCAAAAATCACCCACCAAATGATATTGGAATTATTGTGCCTTTCAGAAACAGTGTATATAAAGTTCGAAATCATCTTTGGGAAAAAGGATTTGGGGAAATTGAAGTGGGGACCATTCACACCTTCCAGGGCAGGGAAAAGCCCGTTATCATTTTTGATACAGTGATGAGCGGTGAATGGCAAAATGGCGGAATGAGACACTACTCCGTACGCCCCTTTGATGAAAAGAAGAATGGATTATCAGTCCCCAGATTATTGAATGTTGCTTTTTCCAGAAGCAAGGAACTATTGGTTATTATTGCCGACATGCAGCACATCGAGAAAGTATATGGAAATAAATTCTTGGGAAGATTACTGGGTTCAGTTAAAGAAATTTCCATTTGACCCTTCAATTATCGCCTAAGTAGTCATACAAACAACGATTGAGAAAAAATCAGCAATCAATCCAAAAAAAGGTTGAATTAAAGTGCATAACACTCTTATATTTGTGGCTCTCTGAGAAGAGAATTTTATTGATACAGAAGCGGGAATAGCTCAGTGGTAGAGCATCTCGTTGCCAACGAGAAGGTCGCGAGTTCGAATCTCGTTTCCCGCTCCAAAGAAAGGGTAGTTATAGAAATTATAGCTGCCCTTTTTTCATTTAAAACGGGGTTAAAATGCATCAGACCTATATTATTTGCAGCACATCTAAAGATCGGTACTATATTGGTTCAAATGGCGTGGGGGTTGATAAAAGAGTAAGTAGACATAATGAAGGGTAATCAGGGCGGGAATCCCATGGGCTCTAAACGATAAGAGATATTCGTGGATTTGACAGTAAGATTGATATATTGAGTAGGTAAGCTTTTACTGGGAATGCATTCCCTCCCCCCTTTGTTAAATTCAATACATCATAAAACACCAATCAAAAATAGAAACTATTATGCCAACAAAGAAAGCAGATGCTGTTTGGAAAGGAGATTTAAAAACTGGAAACGGGACTATGAAATTGGAAAGTGGTTCCTATGAAGGAAAGTTTAGTTTTGCCACTCGTTTTGAGGATAAATCGGGTTCAAATCCTGAAGAATTGATAGGAGCGGCACATGCAGGGTGTTTCTCAATGGCTTTTTCCAATGAATTGGATAAAGCAGGATTCACCCCAAATTCCGTTGAAACACACGCCGAAGTTACCATTGATGGCGGAGCCGGTGCCATTACCACCATCAAGTTAACGGCAAAAGGGAATGTGCCCAACATTGATGAGGATAAATTTCAGGAGATTGCGGAAGCAGCTAAAAATGGATGCCCTGTTTCAAAAGCATTGGCCGGGGTAGATATTCAACTTGATGCTACTCTTACTAATTAAGTAATTAATTTGTTAAAATTATAGAAAGCCCTTCATATGATGGAGGGCTTTGTTATTTTAGTCCAAATTCAAAAAAGCCGAAAGCCATAAAATTCATTATTAAACATATACTGCTAATCGTTTTTGGCCTATGCTTCTCAAGCCAGGCAATGGCATATACGTATCATTCCCCAATCTATCAGGAAGCAGATACAGTTCGTGTTAATGAATTTATTTCTCAATCTAACCAGGCAAATTTTGCGGGGAACTATGAGGAGGCCATTAAGTTTGCCCTTAGAGCACATAGCATAGCTACTGCCATTGATTATATGGAGGGACAGGCGAAGGCAAAGACTCATTTAATTGATGTGTACATTAACAGGGAAGATTTTCAAAGGGCTATTGATTCTCTAAATAAAGCCATAGATGAATTCCCTCAAAGTAAACAGATGGCACAGTTTTATAACCTGATGGGATCAACTTATGGCAACATGGGGCAACCTTTTGAAGCTGTTAAGGCTTTTCAGACAGCGATGGATTATACAGACCGGCTGCCCCTGCAAGATGCAGATCGAATGAAAGCCAGCCTTCTACACAATTTGGCAACCGAATATGAAGAAACAGGTCAACAAGAAAAGGCTTATCAAAATTTTTTAGAAGCTATTGAATATGCCAAGACGGCTAAAGATTCTACCATGCTAACCATAGCTTATAATAACCTGGGAATGTCTTATGGCAATAATGATAAGCTTGAGAAATCCTTGTATTATTTGGAACAATCCTTAGAAATGGCTGAAGCCCGAAATCTGAAACTTGATATATATCGGGCACGGCAAAACATGGCCAATACCCTCCGTGATATGGGTAGATTTGAAGAGGCACTGAATAATTATGAAATAGCAGAACAAATAATAAGGGAGTTAAGGCCTAACACACCCCCTGCCATTATTTTACACAACCAAGGGAATACCCTGGCGCAAATGGGTAATTATGATGAAGCTGAAGATTTACTTCTTGAGTCTTTAGAAATGTGTGAAAATATGGGAATCCAGCAAGGAATTTATTTCAATAACCATGTATTGGGAAGAATGTACATGGAACAAAACAGATCGGAAGAAGCAATTTATCGCTTGAATATAGCTATAGATGTTGCGAATGAATTTGCCAATATAGGCCTTCTGCAAGACAGCAGAGAGCTTTTATACCAAGCTTTAAGCATGGCAAACAGGTATGAAGATGCATATAGAACATTGAGAGAATTCACAGCGACCAAAGACAGCCTGTACAACATAGAAAAGGAGCGAGAGCTTGCTCAGCTTGAGAATCAACTGGAATTAAATCGACAAAGCGAAATCAACCGGTTATTACAAGAGAAACAAGAGCAACAAGCACAAAAACTTCAATCTCAAAGAATTCTCATAGTTGCCGCTGTACTCATTATAATTTTAGTGTTGGCTATACTGTTTATTATGCGGAAGACAGCGAGAGAGAAAGAAGAAATACTTTCAGAACTACGGGTACGAAAGCAAGAACTTGAAAAATTAAATAAAGCTAAGGATGAACTTTTTGCCATAATAGCTCACGATCTTCGTTCCCCTTTAACTTCAATGCAGGGGATTTTGGAATTGATTAAAAATAATATCCTTTCTCAGGGAGATATGACGACATTAATTGAGGAATTAGAATCTTCCGTCCAAAAAAATAAAGAGGTTATGGAAGACCTTTTAGTTTGGGCAAAGGAACAACTTTCCGGGGTAGAAATGGAAATTACTGAAGTAAATATCAGGGAAGTTACTGAGGGGGTAATGTCTTCTCAGGCATTTGTAGCCAATAAAAAAGGGGTTTCTTTAAATCAGAATATCGAAAAAGATCTTAAGATAAAAGCAGATTACAATGCTCTTAAATTGATACTAAGAAATCTTATTTCCAATAGTATTAAGTATTCAGATAAAGGGGATCAAGTAGATGTTTCTGTCGAGATGAACACAGACTCCATTATATTGATGGTCAGTGATACTGGGATTGGTATTTCTGATGATATCGCTGATAAAATTTTTGAAAGCAAGTCATTTACGAATCAAGGTACCAATAAAGAAATGGGAAGTGGATTTGGGTTAAGCCTCAGTAAAGATTTTGTTGAAAGAATGAATGGCAATATTTGGTTCGAAAGTGAAGAAGGGGTAGGCACTACTTTTTATGTTGAACTGCCGAAATCATAAAAATTAGATTTATTGGTGCTGCAACAGGAAAAATTTCAAATGCTGTATCTATATTAGTATAATCTGAAACAATCTGTATTTATTATTTCATCCAAATCTATACCGGTGTTCTAAGAGATGAACATAAAAAGATTACCTCTACTGTTAGTTGCTGTTCTATTGAGTTCCAGCTCTATATTTGCCTTTCAGAACGAGCAGGCTAAACCCGATACCACCTTAATTAAACTGATGTTACAGGAAGCTTATCAAGCTGAAGAGCAGGGTAATGTGGAAAAAGCCAAAAGATTAGCTAATACAGCAGACTCCTTATCACAACGTATCGATTTTGAAGAAGGTTTAGCCTATGCGACCCTTAGAAAGGGGACGGTTTTAGCCATGGAGCAAAAGTTTGATGCAGCCCTTGCAATGCTGAATAATGGTATTGAGAAATATCCCGGCACACTTGCTGTTCCGGATTTACATGTTGCTATTGGAAATATTCAGCGAACTTTGGGTAATTGTGAGGAATCCATTCGATCATTTGAAGAGGCACTGCAGGTAAGTGATTTGTTTAAGGGGCTGAAGAAGGAAGAATTTAAGGCCGGGGTTAATATGAATATCGGGGGTTGCATGGAAATTTTGGGAGACTATGCCGGAGCCATAGAAAAACACTTAGCAGCCCTGGAATATGCTCAAGCCAATGCCGATACTTCCCTAATGGCTCTGTCACAGATGAACATTGGTAATGTCTATGATGAGCAACAGGACATTGAAAAAGCAGGTTATTATTATGAGCGAGCTATTGAAAATGCGACTTCAATAAACATGGGTAGGGCACTCCCGGGCTTGTATAACAATTTAGCACTCATTCGAGATCAGCAGGAGCGGTTTGAGGAGGCCGAAAATTTATATTTAAATGCCATCAAAACCCAACGAGAAATGTCAAATGGAACTCCTTTTGTACAGAGTATTCACAACCTTGGTACTTTATACCGAAAAATGGGCGAGTATGATAAATCAGAAGAGTACCTGCGTCGGGGATTGTCATTATCTAAAAAAATGAATATTGCGGTAGGACTCTATTACGGAAATATAGAAATGGGATATTTATTTCAAGCCCGCGAAATATATGAAACTGCTATACAGTATTTCGAAAATGCCCGTCAGATAGCCTCCGATTTAGAAAATGATACTTTTTTGAGCGAGGTAAATTAAGATCTATACAAAGTGTACAAAGATGCAGGTAATGCGGAACAAGCACTATATCATCATGAACGGTATAAATCACTTTCTGACAGTTTGAACCAGGTTCAGCAAGATAACGAGCTTGCAAATTTGGAAAGTCAGCTGGAGCTGAACAGGCAAACAGAAATTAATCAGCTGTTGGAAGAAAAGCAGGCTCAACAGGAAGCGCGCATTCAATTTCAGATGATAATGATTGTTGCCGGTGGCGTAATTCTTTTGTTGATAGGAATATTGCTATATACCACTCGGAAATCATCGAAAGAAAAAGAACAGCTTCTTGAAAAAGTAAGGGCTCAAAAGGGCGAGCTTGAGGAGATGAATAAATCAAAAGAACAAGTATTTGCTATGGTTTCACATGATTTGAGATCTCCACTGACTTCAGTTCAGGGTGTAATAGAGTTGATCAGAGATGATGCACTCAAAGGAAAAGATTTAAAAAAGCTTATTGATAGTATCGAAGTCTCGATCCGTGAAAATGTACATGTAATCGAAGATTTGTTGGCTTGGGCCAAAGATCAACTTTCCGGTTTTGACCTGAATCTTCAAAATGTTGAGCTTAAGCCCATTGCCAAGGATGTGCTCACAACTAATTCATTTATGGCAATTCAGAAAAATATAACCCTGGAATCGAGCTTTAACGGGGAAGCAGTATATGCAGATCCAAATGCAATACGGGTTATTTTGCGGAATTTGATATCAAATGCAATTAAATACTCGGAATCGGGTGGCACAGTACAAGTTCTGGCAGAAGAGAAAAGTGATAAAATTCTCCTTTTGGTAAGAGATGATGGAGTCGGAGTTCCCGAATCTTCAAAAGATAAGATATTCAATGGCAACTCATGGACCCGCATAGGAACAAATAAAGAACATGGCTCAGGGTTTGGTTTAAACATGTCCAAAGAATTTGTAGAGAAAATGGAAGGAAAAATTTGGTTTGAAAGCAAAGAGGGAGAAGGCACTACCTTTTATGTGGAATTACCAAAGTCTAATTAATGTGAATAACCTGTCAATAACTTCCGCAACTTCTAATTCCCGAAACCCACAATCATTTCTTATCTTATAGGCTAACCAACATTCATAAGGTTCAAATTGAAAATATGAGCGACAAACCTCGCGAATATTGTGGAATCTACGGTATCTATAATCACCCTGATGCTGCAATTCACACCTACTACGGCCTTCACGCCCTCCAACACCGCGGACAAGAATCAGCTGGTATCGTAACTTCTTTTTATGATGACGAAAAGGAGCGATATGTCATGCCTGCTTATAAAGATTTTGGCCTGGTGCTAAATGTATTTGACAAGTCAAAAGTATTTAAGAAAATCCTAAAGGGTCAAAATGCCATTGGTCACAATCGGTATTCCACCTCAGGGTCTTCAAAAAATCCGGCGAATATTCAGCCATTCAGAGTGCACTACCGAAATGGGAATTTGGCTATAGGTCACAATGGAAATCTTTCCAACGCAAAACAAATCAGAGAGCGGTTTCGGAAGGAGGGGGTTTTATTCCAGAGTACATCCGACACCGAGCTAATTTTACACCTTATTTCTCACAGCTTATATGAAGATCAGCTTGATCAGATTATGGATGCTCTTCGGCAGATTGAAGGTGCCTACTGCCTGGTAATTTTAACCGATGATAAGCTCATAGCCGTTCGCGATCCCAATGGGTTTCGGCCACTTGCACTTGGTAAAGTAGATGGGGCATTCTGTGTAGCCAGTGAAACCTGTGCTTTCGACATTAATGACGCAGAATATATCCGCGATGTTGAACCCGGAGAAGTGGTAGTGATTGATAAAGAGGCTGATGAGACTGGGGAACCTAAGTCATTTCATATTCCTCCTACAAAAGGGACCGGAACCAGTCAGTGTATTTTTGAATATGTGTACTTCTCCCGTCCCGACAGTATGATTTTTGGAGAGATGGTAGATAAAATTCGCAGAAATCTTGGCAAAAAGCTGGCCAAGGAACATCCGCTCAATGAAATCATTAAAAATGATACATCAGGAAAAAGACCGGTTGTGATTTCAGTACCCGATTCCAGTAATACGGCTGCTTTAGGGTATGCTACCGAAAGTCAGAAATTAGGTTACGATTGCCAATATGATATGGGGCTTATTCGAAATCATTATGTGGGGAGAACGTTTATTTCACCCGGACAAAAGTCTCGGGAGCAAAAAGTGCGAACGAAATTCAATCCTGTTCGTGGGGTGATAGAAGGCAGACCCGTAATTATTGTGGATGATTCCATTGTGCGAGGAACTACTTCCCGGTATTTAGTAGATATGATTCGAGACTGTAATCCTGCCGAGGTACATTTTTTAGTGAGCTCTCCTCCAATTATAAGTCCGTGTTATTATGGAATGGATTTCCCAAGCCCGGATGAACTCATTGCCAACAAATTTGATAAGGATATTGAAAAAATGGCTGAGGAAATTGGGGTAGACAGCCTTCGTTATCTCTCTCCGGAAGGACTTGTTGGAGCCGTGAAAGAAGCCAATGATTCCGAATATGACTATTGCACAGCCTGCTTTACCGGCGAATATCCTGTTCCCGTAAATTTTGGTGTAGAAAAAGAGGCAAATGAGCTTATTTAACATACAGCCTGAGTTTGTTACAAGTGCCACAAAGTTAGAAGAATGTCCCACAGAGAGCTTACCTGAAGTTTGTTTTGCCGGAAGATCCAATGTTGGAAAATCTTCTCTGATTAATGTACTGCTGAATAAGAAAAACATTGCACGAACGTCAAATGTGCCCGGTAAAACGCAGCAAATGAATTACTACCAGCTGGGTGACCGTTGTTATTTTGTGGATCTTCCCGGGTATGGATTTGCTAAAGTTCCCAAAAAGGAGCGCGATCGCTGGGGCAAAAATATCAGGGAATATTTACTGGACAGAAAAACACTAAACTTGATAATTCATGTCGTTGATGTCCGTCACGATCCTACACAACTGGATGAGGATTTTTTCTATTGGATGGGCATGAATGAAAAACCTTTTTGTGTGGTATTGTCCAAATCCGATAAACTGTCTCGTAACAAAATGAATCAATCCAAGGCTAAAGTAAGGCGCATCATGAAGGAGATGAATATTGAAGTGCCCATATTGCCTTATTCAGCAGACACCCGGGACGGTATTGATGAAATCAAAAAGCTTATCACTGAGTTTGTTACTGATTAATACAGGTCTTTAAATTTAAATACGTTCAAAAATCATTATTTCGATAACGCTCAGCTAATAGTTTTTCGTTGACGGATTTAAAATCACTCAGCTTTTCTTTGGATGAGGAGGCAATCGTCATTTCCCTCTTACCTAAGGCACCCCTTGTTTTGGCCACATGCCAGCCTGCTGCACACATGGCGCCACGTGCTTTTGAGGCCGCACAATAGGTTGTCAACATCGCTTCACTTGAAGACCAATGGTATAGCTTTTCAAAGACCTCAGACGTCCACAGTTCCGGATTTACATCAGGGGAAAAAGGATCATGAAATATAAAATCGGTATACAGGTTTTCGGGAGTGAAATCCTCAAAATTTCCAACGAATAAGTGTAACTCTATGGGAAGATTATCAAACGGTTTGATGAGGTTTATTCCTGATTTTAGTTCACTAAAAATCTCAGGCAACAGGATGTTTAATTCAGGATTTTTGAGGTGATCAGAAAAGTTAATCTCTTCTGCTACTTGTGGATCAATGGGGAATGCCTCTATGGAATAGAATTTTATAGGAATACTCAAATTATAGGTTTTAACGAGATCCAACAGAAGAAGAAAGTTGAGTCCGGTACCAAAACCAATTTCAAGAATGGTAAGTGATTCGGCTGATTTCAAATATCGGTTCAACCCTGAGGTTTCAAAAAACACGTATAAACTTTCAGAAGCAGCCCCATTGGGATTATGATAAAACTGATCAAATTGGGAAGAGTAGAGTGTTGAGGAGCCGTCTTTGGTTTGATGGATTTCTGGACTCATAAAATATTCCGTTCTTACTTTTAGAAAATTGAAAGTAAGTTTTAATTCACAAAAGATTCATGTTGGTGTAATATGTTTTGGAAAATAAGGGAGCAGAGATGAGAAAGCATACCCAAAATGTATTTTTAGATGCCGGTTTATTTATCGTAATGATAGCATTGATTGGAACCGGAGTTGTTCTCCATTTTGTTTTACCGCCAGGGAGTCGGCAAGAAATTTTTGTTGGCTTAACTCGACATCAATGGGGAGAACTACATTTTTGGATAGCCACGCTTTTTACAGCATTCGTTGTTATCCATTTATGGCTTCATATAAAGTGGATATCAAGTTCATACTTTAAAAAGGGAAAGCGGGGATCTTAGGGCACATCTGAAAATTTTAACATTTTAAATTCAGGCAAACCTGAGAGGCTTTTATGCTTTTAATAACACATTAATTTATTGGCTTTACTGACACTTTACCATAATTGGTCTTAGCAGTAAGCGAGGAGGCCCCACTTCCAATAGTCCCTTTAGCACTTCCGGCAGATTGTGAACCTTCAAAATTAAGATCAGAAGCAATTTTTACCGAGCTCCCGGATAAATCAAAGTCGATATCGCCGTTTTTGGGGATCCAAATTGAAATGGAACCGGCGCTTGTGATAGCTGCAGAAGCACCTCTGTTTTCTAAGAGCCGAAGTTCAATGTTTCCGCCATTCGTTTTAGCATCAACAGATCCGCTGAACTCATAGACTTGTAAACTTCCCCCTGCTGTTTGCATAACTAAATTTCCTGTAGAATTTTCTGAACGGATATTCCCCCCTCTCGAATTCAGGGTAATCGTTCCCTCACCATTCGACAGGGCAATGTGGCCACCTCCCGTTTCAGCATTAATTTCCCCTGATAAATTTTTCAATGTAATATGCCCTCCAAGTGTCTTATACCGCTGAGTTCCTGAGATATTCTCAGAACTCAAATGGCCACCCTGAGTAGTCATCTGTACAGCAATTTCTTTAGGGAGGGTTAGGATGGCGTGGAGTTGAATATTCGTTTCTTGCGGTTTTTTGGAATTGGGTTTCAACTCAATAGCCGCCTTTTCAGGACTAATATTTACCGCAGTACTAATTTTTGACTGAAGTTCCGCACGTGTACTTACTTGTCCTGATGCCTGGATGGTGAGTTTTGATTGAGTTCCCGAATTTCCTTTCACTTCAATGGAGCCGAAAGGGAGCGAGAGAATGGCTTCTTTTAGGCTGGTTGCGTCAAATTCTTTTACATAAACAAAAACACCCGGTGATACAGCCGTCCATCCCCCGGATTCTGCAGAAATGGCCTTATCAATAGAAACGGTGCCTTGCTCCGGGTTAACGGATACGTTTACACTTTCTTGGTCAAATTCCTTCATTACAGCATCGATCTCTGCTTCAAATTCACCCCTGACTTCAGCCGGTAAAATATTGGAAAGGTTCTTTAAATTTTCGAGATTGCGAAGGTTTCTTAAGTTTTCCAGGTTCTCTAAGTTTTGGAGATTCTCGAGGTTTTCCAGGCTTTTAAACCGAAATACCCTGATGTCATCTTCATCAAAGTTAACTTGTATGCTATCGGAAGCTGTAGCTGTTTCAGTAGATTTTTGAGAAGTGCTGTTTTGTTCAATTAAGTAAATGGCAACCCCGACAAAGAGGAAGCCGGCCAATATAATTTCCCAAGAGGAAGTTTTCATAATCGTAGGTTTAGTCGGTTATATCACTGCAGAAAGCAGTACGATAATGCCTGGTAAAAGGTTACGTTCGGATAAAGAATATCCTTATTATCCATCAAACGAAATTGAGAACGTTATCGATGCAATCAAAAATTAAAAAACTATCGGAAGAGTATTTGCAATATGCCATTAAAACAAGATGGTATTTGCATCAAAATCCTGAGTTGAGTTTTAAGGAATTTGAAACTACAAAGTTCATCAAATCGGAATTAGAAAAGCTTGATATCCCACATGAGAGTTCACTTGAAACCGGTTGTATAGGGATTATTGAAGGTGGTATAAAGTCGGATCGTGTAATCGCACTTCGGGCAGATATTGACGCTTTACCTATTTTGGAAGAAGGTGAGGCAAAATCCGCATTTATATCAAAGAACAAAGGGGTAGCTCATTGCTGTGGCCACGATGCACATACCGCAAATTTATTGGCAGCGGCAAAAATTCTAAAAGAACTTCAGGATGAAATTGAGGGAAAAGTGTTGCTGATATTTCAACCCGGAGAAGAGAAATTACCTGGAGGCGGAAAACTGCTCACTGAAACGGGTTTCTTACAAAAACAGGGAGTAGATGCCATTTATGGGTTACATACTTCTCCCATGTACGCAGTGGGAACCATGGCAACAAAGGCAGGTCCGTTGATGGCTTCTACCTCAGAGTTTGAAGTGGAGATTTATGGAAAAGGAGGCCATGCAGCAAGAGCCCACGAGGCCATTGACCCGGTGGTATTAGCTGCACAATACGTGAACGCGGTTCAAACCATCGCAAGCCGCAATGTGGACCCAACGGAGCCTGTGGTTGTGACCATAGGCAAAATAGAAGGAGGTTCGGCTCACAATATTATTCCGGAAAGTGTAAAATTGTGGGGTACCGCGCGAACACTGTCTCCTGATACAGAAAAGTTAGTAATTGAAAAGCTGGATGCTTTGGCAAAGGGTATTACCGAATCGGCCGGAGGTAATTATCACTTTGAGTTTAATCGGGGATATCCGGCAGTAATCAATTCAGAGAAGGAATCTCAAACGGTTTTGAATTCAGCCCGAACGCTTTTTGGTGAAGAAGCTGCTATCGAAATGATGCGCCCCATAATGGCCGGTGAAGATTTCGCTTTTTATCAGCAGCAATTTCCGGGGGCGTTCTTTTTTGTGGGTAGTGGGAGTGAAGAGGCTGACTCAAAATATCCCTGGCATCACTCCAAATACAATGTGGATGATCGTTTCTTTGAGGTAGCTACTCCTTTAATGGTAAGCTTAGTTTTTGATCATCAATGATACAAGCAAACAGATCTTTTTGGGAATCAGAGTTGTATGATCGAACGTTTGATTTGATCATAGTGGGAGCCGGACTCACCGGACAATCCACCGCTTATTTTTATAAGAAAAATAACCCAAATGCCAGCGTGATGGTTATCGATCGTGGTTTTTTCCCGATTGGAGCCAGTACGAGGAATGCCGGTTTTGCCTGTTTTGGATCAGTGACAGAACATATGGCAGATATGAAGATCGAGGAAGAGTCTAAGATTATTGATCGTATTCGGCGCCGTTTTCATGGGTTGAAGTTGTTGAGATCTACTTTGGGGGATGAAAATATTGGCTATCGTGAACCGGGCGCATTCGAGATTTTTACGGATCAAAAAGTTTATGAAAAAGCTTTGGATCATTTGGATACTTGCAATCGCTGGCTGAAAGAAGCCGCAGGAGTTGAGGAGGTATATCAGGCTACAGAGCATAATGGCTTTCCATCCATCAGTATTAAGTATGAAGGATGTCTGCATCCCGGAAAGATGATGCGAACTCTCTATGAGAAGAATCTAAAGTTGGGAGTGGAATTCAGGTGGCAGTCGCAGGTTGAGAAGATCGATAAAAATAATGCATATGTGTTGCTTGAAAATGGAATTGAACTGAGATCAAATAAATTAATTGTGGCTACAAATTCCTTTACCGCAAAACTGCTACAAGACGTGGACATTAAACCCGGCCGGGGATTTGTATTTGTAACCAAACCGATAGAGAATCTTCGCTGGAAGGGGACGTACCATTTTTATGCAGGCTACTATTATTTCCGTGGGGTTGTGGGAAATCGATTTTTACTTGGCGGAGCTCGAAGTTTAGACATTGATGTTGAAACAACAAATGAGTTCGGTAAAAATGATAAGATTAAAAATCATCTTCTAAGCTTTGCAAATGAAGTTTTAGAGTTGTCTGACGGATGGGAAATCGAAACAGAATGGTCCGGTATTATGGGATTCACCTCTACTAAAAGTCCCATCCTAAAAATGATTTCAGATAATACTGCGGTGGTAGCCGGACTCAGCGGAATGGGGGTCGCCCTGGGAATGCAGCTCGGCAAAGAAGCTTCAGTGATAGTTGATAGTTGATACAGTGATTTTCCAATTTTGAGAATGTGATTTATAATAAATCTTCATCACCCTATCAACTATCAACTGTCAAACTACTTCGTCTTTGCTACCATGATGTCATCCCATTCCGTGGTGTATCGCTTGCTTAAATAGTTTTGATTCATCTGCCAATTGGCTTCTTCACTTCCTTGACGATGTAATCCCGTGGCAGCGAAAGCGGCAGTATTTCGTCCGTGTTTGGTATTTATTTGGTCAATGCATTCCATCAGCCGAAATTGTTCTTGGGTATAGCGTTCACGATCAAACAAATCCATTTGAATTTCACTGTGGGGAATAAGTCCGGTAAGCATGATGGCTGCTTTTTTGTACTTCGTATTGGGGAGATGCACCGATTCCACCAGTGCTTTCCCGGCCCGGATTAATGTGGGCGTATGTGCCGTTGGAACTTTGAAAGAGGTGTAAGCCCCATATTTATATTTCGATTTCGGGTTCTTGAATTTATCACCAATTAGCGTGACCTGAAGATTGGAGGCTACCGACCCCTGGGCACGAAGTTTCTCCGCACCGCGAGAGATATAAGTCGCCACAGCTTCCTGAATAGGCGCGAGTTCATACAGTGGTTTCCCAAACATACGGGAAGTGAGAATACCTTTTCGGGATTCCAGGGCTTCACTTAACTTCATGCATGGCAATCCGTTGAGTTCTAACACCGTCCGCAATCCGGTTACATTTAAATGTTTTCGTATCCAGCGTTTGTGATCTACTTTTTGTTTAAGATCAAAAGCCGTTTTAATACCAAATCGGTTCAGACGAACCGTAAGTCCCTGACCAATTCCCCATACTTTTTGAAGGGGCATATTTTTGAGGACCTGATCGGTTCCGGGATAATTACATAAGTTTAATACCCCATCATAAATAGAATTTCGTTTGGCGGTTTCGTTTGCAATTTTAGCAAGTGTTTTACTAGGCGCAATTCCCACAGAAACCGGCAAACCTGTCCATTGATATACTGTTTCTTTGATGATTCTCCCATATTCTTTTAAGTCCGAATAAGTTTGTGTAGATAATTCAGCAAAAGCTTCATCAATGCTGTACACTTCAATGTCGTGGGTTAGGTGTCGTAAAGTTTCCATTACCCGGCGCGACATATCTCCATATAAGGGATAATTAGATGAGCGTACTACCATATCATTCTCCCTGAAGAATTTACGGTACTTGAATTCCGGCGCTCCCATGGGGATATCAAGCTGCTTGGCTTCCTCCGACCGCGCAATAACACAGCCGTCGTTGTTGGAAAGTATAACGATGGCCTTGTCCTCTAATCTCGGATTAAAAACCCGCTCACAGGACGCATAAAAATTGTTACAGTCGACCATAGCATAAACGATCGAACTCCGATTCTCGAAAGATTGTGGCTCAATGATCATGTTGGTATTTGTGAATTACGTGGGTGACTACTCCCCATACCAGCCAGTTGGTTTCGGGGTGAATGGTGATGGGTTCCAGTTTGGGATCATCGGATATTAAAAACAGCCGCGATCCTCTCTTAACCAGCCTCCTGATCACAGGCTCTTCTTCGATCGCGGCTATTACAATGGTTCCATCACCGGGCTGAATACTTCGATCAACCACAAGTATATCTCCATCATGAATACCCGATGCTTTCATGGCATTGCCTTCAGCCCGCACATAGAAAGTGGCCGCCGGACGACGAACGATTAAGTCCTCCAGGTCCAGAGGTTTCTGGAGGTGATCAGCGGCAGGAGATACGAAGCCCGTCTCTGCTTTTTGGGAAAGCTTTACTTCATATTTGGGCTTTTTTTCCGCTCCGCCTTGATATATTTTAAGTCCTTCCATTTGAGCCTCTTTGGTTCACATAAATAACATGTATAATATATGTGTATGCGTGGAAAGATTAAACTATTGACTGAAATATTTAGTTGAACAGGTGACGTGAAATGACAGGGTAGAATGGAATGAGCGTAGTGACAACCATCAAGTAAAGTGAGCACTCTTAATATTAATATAACTGGTCTGAATTAATGGAGGTATTGGTTAATGGGAATAGAATAAACAGGGCATATCTTACAGCCCCATACTTCGACCTCACCTTAATCCTCTCCTTCGCAAGGAGAGGAAATGACGGAGCTGATATTGGCTGCTTCTTTGTTCGTAATTTAGTTGTCACTAAGGCGTCCTTCTACTTGTCCCCGCATTCCCGGGGCACGGTGAAGAGAAGACAGATGAGGTCGGAAAATAGCTAAGGCCAAAATTGAATGGAAATGGCAATAATATTATTAAAAATGTGGGCGGAGATTTAGCTACGCAACTATCATAAAATCAAACAAATAAATATGGATTGGTTGTACTTAATCGGGTATCTATTATTAGGATTTGGAGGGATGGAAATTGTCTCATACTGTGTGCACCGGTGGTTATTTCACGGAGTGCTTTGGAAAATCCACGAGTCCCACCACAAGCCCAACCATGGATTGTTTGAGCTGAACGACATTTTTTCTCTCTTCTTTGCCGGTGTTTCTATTTGGCTGATGGTAGATGGAGCGCAATCCATGTTCACGACGCCGGCTTTTGGACTTGGAGCGGGGATAGCGGTATATGGGGTACTGTACTTCATCATCCATGATTTGTTCGCTCACAAACGTTTTATGCCCTTCAGCAGTGACAGTAAGATTATGAAGCTAATCCGAAGAGCCCACCAGCGACACCATCAGGATGTGGGCAAAGAAGGGCACGAACCTTATGGGTTATTTTTGTTTCCCTATGACAAGTACCCCGAGCACAAGCGCAAATTCGATCGGTGAATAAACCACCGATTTTAACCTCCCTCAACCTCGTTCCAGACGCTCCGCGTCGGAACGTACTATTCGCTAAACTGCTGCTTCAACACCCTCCTGATCAAAATTTCTCCGTTAGTTTGCTTCCTGATGTAAAAAAAAATTGAGATTATGTGAAGGAAGGTATTTATTGAGTCAATTCAATGTTGAAAAGTCGCAGTCAATTTCAACTGAGTCTGTTTTACTGGATAGTGTGAAAATTACCTCATCCAATTTTCCTTCGGTTCGGTGTGAACATACAAGTGAAAACGTGCCCTCTTCTCTTGTCCAAACAAGATATTCTCCATCCCAGTCGCTGGCAGAACCAAATATTTTCTTTTCTTCGGAGCTGTCAATTTTTGTTATAACAGCGTTTGCCATGGGCAATCTCTTTCCGTACTGATCTGTAACGATGCCATGAATAATTTTTAATGATGGTTGAGAATCTTTTTTCTTTGATTCTGAATAGGAAGTTGAGTTTTTATTGACAAGTAAAAAGCCAAGTATTCCAATAAAAATTACTGCTAAAATAATTGTCAATCTTTTTTTCATAAGTGGAGCAATCTAAATATTTGGTATAGATATAATTTTCAAAGTAAATGTTCGGCTGGTACTATTATCAACTAAGTAAAAATGATCATTCTTATCTTTCCACATAAAACGAATGGGAGAGTTTTTAAACCGCTGATTAAAATCAGATAAGGCAGGTATAATGCCTACTTTTTCAAGATTACCTCTGCTATCAAAGACTTCGGTATAAATGTTCATAGAATCTTGTTCATTTTGTTGCAGTGAAAAATGGATTAATTTCCCATTATTTAATTTAAATAACCCCAAGCTTTCTGAGAGAATAATGCCACCTGCTTTTTGCCTTCCGCTAATTGAAAATGCATGCGAAGGATAAGGTTGTTCTACTTTTTCGAATGCTTTATGATGGATTGAATACCCACTGAAATTATTTTCTAATTTCCATCCTGAAGAATTCTTTTTTAATAATTTAATTTCTCCGTTATACAAAGAAGGGGCGAAGTACAGACTGGTACTGTCGAGAGTGATACTCCCTGGAAAAAACATTGCATGTAGTCTTGGAAAGAGTGAATTGTCACTGGCTAATTCATCAAAGTGCCCAAATTCTTGTATGGTTTTTAAGCTGTCTATATAAGAAAACTCATGAAAGAGATATGGATTATTACTCGAGTCTGGAAGTTTATATGCAAAAAGGAAATGATCTGCGCTTGATTTCATCCATCGGGGCCATAAAATTTTATTCGGAGATAAGTTCCATGTCTGAATTTCTTCACCATTTGCAGAGAATTTTGTAATTCTTTGATTCATCTGATCTGCAATGAATAAATGGTCGTTTGCATCTATGGTGATCGCAGTAATGTCGAGCATTTCACCTGGTCCCCTTCCTCTTCGGCCAATAGTATGTAATAGAGTACCATTATTACTAAATACTTTAATATTCATGCCCATACGGTCTGCCACGTAGATTCTGTTTTCTGAGTCAGTCAATACGTATGAAATTTCACCTACTATTGCATCCTCTTTATCTGAATCAAAGCTGTTAAGTTCAAGTATATTTTCTATGTTGAATTGGAAGATTTCACCTTTATAATCCGTTGATTTGTAGTTGTTACAACTGCTAAAAAAACAAGTTGAAATGACAAGTGATAAGAAAATTTTGAGATACATAATGGGCAATTATTTTTAATAAAATTAAATCCCTGACAACTAAGCCAAGGGATTTAATTTCAATCTATACTATTAATTAGAAGATAATTTTATTCTGGATCTGCATTACAAACATCTCCAGCAAAACCACAGTCAAAATTTCCAGAAACACAATAAGTATAACCTTTTCCATATGCTTCTACACAAGTATTATCACTACAGAAACAACAATTATCACATTCATTAGGAAATGGTAGTTGTGCATTTGCTTCGTTTGGATTTATACTCACGAGCAAACATATTATAAAAAGAAAAAGCTTGCGAGTAAAGCGATATTCTGGGGTTTAGAGTTCGTATATTTCATGATGTCTCCTTTAATTGTTATAAGTTGAATTCCAAATCTGATAAGCCTCATTTAGAACTTGAAGTTTATGACTTTTAGGTGTCATAGCTTTTTGTGACAAAAATTCTTGATAAAATATTTCTCCTGAGTTTAGATCTACAAAACTTATTTGTGGGATGAATTTGTTTACTGAATTTTCAATATTTATGGTCTTATATGTAGCTCTATTTTTTGTTATGCTTCCATTAATTGAGAGACCAGTTATACTTAGATAATTTTCTATATTTGGATTTGCTAAACTTTCTGTACTAAATAAAGCGTGTTGTTTAAATGATATATTATCGACAAAAGAAGTATCAATAATGTTAATGAATTCACTTATTTCATTTATACATGGAGAGCAGGTTTGAACATTTAATGTATATATTACAGCAATATTATCTGGGGTATCTGATTCTAAAATTTGTTCAGAAAAAATGCTTTCAAGTGCTATTTTTTCACCATACCCCTTTGAGTTTGATTGCACAAGAAAATCGTTAGGTATAGTTTCGTTTTTAACATTGAACATGCCATTTGATTTTAAAATAGCTATACCCCCAATTACTAAAAGCAAAGCAATTATTAGTTTAATTGTATTATTCATAAAAACCCTCATTTGTACCCAATCAAAAAAAAAGAAAGATGCAATAAGGTTTTTAAATTTTTTATTCTCTCTGATTTTGAACGAAATATAGATTAGCTAAAACGTTCTTTTAATTCTCTCATCTTTTCAAAATGTCGGCGTTGGTGCGCTTCCTGTACCCTAAAGCAGGCCGACAGCGACATAGGAACTATTTTAATAATTGGATTTCGGGCTTTGATGCGGTCAAGGTCTAATCCCTCCAGTTTCGCTTTTTTCAAGATATGAATGAATTGGTCCTGTAGTTTTAGAAAATCACTCAACACCTCCAGACTGTTCATTTTGGTACCCTGAACGGGCTCAAAAGCTGATACAGTTGGTAGTTTACGGCGGTTTTCAGGACTTACCTGTCCAATGAACCAGCGAAATACAAAATTGGGAGTGAAGGGAGGTTTGCCTTTGCTGAGCTTATTATCCGGTTTATCCAGTGCTTTTTTGATTTGTGGCAGGTATTCGTTTCCGGCTTCCACCAAATGACTCAAAATTTCTCCCATGCACCATTTGTCCTCATGGGGTTTCCGCAGAAATACTTCTTCATTTACACTTTCAGATAAATCAGTTGCCGTTTGCTTGGCTTGTTCAAAAGCTTTCAAAAAATAGTCGTATGTATATTCTGAGTTTTTCATAGCCTGGTAAAATTATCCAAAATGGGAAGTTAGTTATTTCATCTGACGGTTAAATCCATTTTCTTTAGGTCATTATACAAAAACAAAATCAAGATCTATGCAATCTCTTAAAATTCGTTACTGTTTTGTTCTTCTAATTGGGTTACTGTTTACTTCTTCGGCTACGGCTCAGGGTGTTTTGAGTTTCGAAGACGTCATGAAATTTGAAGATATCGGCTCTATTACGCTTTCTGATAACGGCAACTGGGTGGCCTATGAAGTATATCCCGATCGGGGCGACGGCAGAGTGGAAGTAAAAAGCACAAACGGACAAAATACGTACTCCGTGGAATTAGGAGCCTCCCCCAGAATCACCCTAAATGGAGATTGGGTAGGGGTGTATCGCAGAGTTCCGCTCGCCGAGCAACTCAAAGATGGAAATGATAAGCCGCAGCAAGGCCTTTCACTGTTAGCAACTGACAATGGTGAAGTTACAGAGTTCGACAGTGTGCGTTCTTTTCAATTTTCGGAAGATGGAAACTGGCTGGCTATCCATCACATGCAAAGCAAAGAGGTGGAGGACCTGAATTCCAAAAACCGAAAGCTGGGAATGGAACTTCAGTTGAAGAATTTGTCATCAGGAGCAGAATTTGAGCTGCCTTTTGTGCGTGAAATGGAATTTGACAGCTTGTCGAATTACCTGGCTTACTCCGTAGTAGATACTTCTGACAGCGAAAATGGGTTGTATGTATTTGATCTGAATGCGGAGGAATCAAACACAATTGATGCTACGGAAAATGGATTTTATACGAATTTGACCTGGGATCATGACCAACAAAGGATTGCTTTCACCAAAGCCACTTATGATTCTTCGTATGTTGAATCTGATGCTTCTCTGCACATTTGGAACGCCGATGCCGATAATTTAACAACACTGGTTGAACCCGGTGATGAGAATTCAGGCTTCACGCTTCGGTCCAACAACCGGCTGATGTTTACCAACGATGGTAACCGTTTATTCCTCGGCTTCATGGATGCGGCAATGGCAGATCTGGATTCCCCGGAAGAAGAGGAAGAAGACAGCGAAGTAGATGTATATGATGTAGATGATCTGGTTGAAGACCGGGGATTAGATATCTGGCATGGAGAGGATCCTCAAATAAAAACACATGAAAAGAATACCTGGAATTCACGGAAGAACCACTTATACATGGCCGTTTATCATTTGAATGATAACCGCTGGGTGCAGTTAGCAGACCACGACATGCCGGATGTGAGTGTGGCTCATAATTCAAATTTAGTGTTGGGTAGCAACGACCAACCTTATATGCGCGAGCGAACCTGGGATGGAACCTACCGAGATTATTATACGGTAGATCTGGATACCGGGGAGCGGACTCAATTTTTAGAGCATTTTGGGGGTTGGGTTAATCTCTCACCGCAGGGCAATTTTGCAGCTTATTACGAGGATAAACACTGGCACCTGATGGATACGGAAAGCGGAGATACTCAAAACCTCACCATACAGGTGGACGTCCCTTTTTATAATGAAGACCATGATTATCCTTCGGATGTACCGGGATATGGCGTAGCCGGCTGGATAGAAAACGACCGTGCCGTGATGATTTACGACAAATACGACATCTGGAGATTTGAAACTTCAAACGGAAATTTCAGAAACATTACGGATGGAGAAGGTCGTGAGGCCAAGCGAATTTTCCGCATTGAGGAAATGAACAAAGACTGGGGGGAGGCTTTTGGAAATAATGAAGAGCTTTTGCTTACATCCTATCATGATCTTGAGAAGAAATTTGGGTTTTACTCCGCACGTGCAAATCGTTCCGGGGTGAACCGGTTACTGGAAGAGGACAAGAAGTTTACTTTCGTACAAAAAGCTGAAGATGCCAACACCGTACTCTATAAGCGGGAAGCTTATGATGAATTTCCAAATATTTGGGTATCCAATAACTGGAAGTTTAAGCGCACCAATAAGCTTACCAATCTTCACGAAGACCTCAAAGAAAAATGGAACTGGGGAAGTGCCGAGCTTATTGATTGGTTAAGTGTGGATGGAAAATTCATTCAGGGTGTCGTGATCAAACCGGATAATTATGATCCGGACAAACGTTATCCGATCATGACCTACTACTATAGATTCTTTACAAATCGCTTGCACGATTTCAATGAGCCAAAAACCAATCATAGACCTGTTTTTGCGCAGTATGTGAGTGATGACTATGTGGTATTTTTGCCTGATATTCGCTTTGAAGTTGGTCGGCCCGGTTTTGCAGCAACCAAAAGTTTAGTGCCCGGTATCCAGAAGTTGGTGGAGATGGGTATTGCTGATGAAGATAAATTGGGGCTTCACGGGCACTCATGGAGTGGCTACCAAACCGCATTTATGGTTACTCAAACCGATATTTTTGATGCGGCTGTTTCCGGCGCTCCGGTTAGTAATATGACGAGCGCGTATAGTGGAATCCGCTGGGGATCAGGTCTTGCACGACAATTCCAGTACGAGAAAACACAAAGTCGTATTGGAGAAACGTTGGTGGAGGCGCCTCTTGCATATATCGAAAATTCACCGGTTTTTTATGCCGATAAGATCACCACACCAATGCTGATCATGCACGGAGATGCCGATGGAGCGGTTCCATGGGAGCAAAGCATCGAGATGTATTTGGCACTGCGCCGCTATAACAAAGATGTCATCTTTCTTCAGTACCATGATGAACCACATCACCCTCAAAGAATATCGAATCGTTTGGATTACACCATCCGAATGAAAGAATACTTTGATTATTACCTGAAAGGCGAAGGTGAGCCCGAATGGATTTTAGAAGGAGAAGCGTATAGGGGGAATTAGAAATGTTGAATGCTAAATGTTTAAATTTTGAATTGGCTCAATTTAATATTTAGCATTCATAATTTACCTTTACGAGTCCCATTTGCCCTCGCTCCGACTGCTCTGCGTCGGAGCGCTTTATTCTTTACCGTCCCATTCCAGTAGGAATCTATTTACAAATTCCTCCATAAACTGATGGCGCTCTTCAGCCAGCTTGAGGCCGTAATCCGTATTCATTCTATCTTTGAGAAGGAATAATTTTTCATAAAAGTGATTGAGGGTTGGGCCGGTACTCTTTTTGTACTGATCGAATGAGTCATGTTTTTTCGGGGGGATGTCTGGGTTATGAAGTTCCCGGCCTTTATGTCCGCCGTATGCAAACGCTCGTGCAATTCCTATAGCTCCTAAAGCATCAAGCCGGTCGGCATCCTGTACTACTTTTCCTTCGATGGTTTTCATGGGTGTATCTACTTCGGCTCCCTTGAATGAGGCATCCCGAATGATGTGAGTGACGTGATTTATTGCTTTCTCATCAACATTCAAATTTTCCAACCAGTTTCGGGCGGTGGCAGGACCAATATCTTCATCCCCATCATGAAATTTATGATCCGCTATATCGTGGAGAAGAGCAGCGAGTTCTACCACAAAGAGATCAGCATTTTCTTCTTTTCCAATTTTCAATGCCATATTTCGGACCCGGTGAATGTGCCACCAATCATGTCCGGTTCCTTCACCTTCCAGTTTTTGGCGGACGTAGTTTTCGGTTTTGGTAAGAATTTCAGATGGATTCATATAGAGAATATAGATATTAGAGGCGAGGTTTTAGGTTTTAGAGGCAAGGTGTTAGGCTTATGAAACTACTTGCCCCTTGCCCCTAACACCTAAAAACTAAAAATCCATACAACTGCACAACTCGTCGATCACATCAATCTTCAAAGAATCGATACGGGCAATGGATCGCTCAACTGTTTCCTTTTCAATTTTTCCTTCCCGAAGCAGTTTTTGGATGATGCCAATAGCTCGTTCGGCAATGTCCGGTTCATAGTGTAGGTTATTGCCAAATATGAGTACATCTACTCCGGCATTAATGGCTTGCTGAATGGCTGTTTCTAATCCGTATTCGGCACGGATGGCATCCATTTGCATGTCGTCAGAGAATACGACTCCCTCAAATCCCAGCGAATCGCGCAAAAGTCCATTGATGGTTTTATTAGATAATGTTGCCGGCCAAACGGAATCAATATTGGCATTAAAGATGTGGGCGGTCATCACAGCCCGAATATCATGTTCAGCGAAGAGCTTTTCGTAAGGAATGAGTTCTTTTGGCTCCCAAGTGTCTGTTACATCCGTAAATCCTAAGTGACTATCGGTGGTCGAGCTGCCATGACCGGGAAAGTGCTTCAGCACCGAGAGAATCCCCTCTTTGGAATATTCGTCAATGACATAGCCGGCGTGTTCAGCTACTTTTTGAGGATCGGATGAGAAACTGCGTTCCAGTTCTCCAATCACAGGGTTGTTGGGATTGGTATTTACGTCCACAACCGGGGCAAAATTCGTGTTGGTGCGCACTACCATAAATTCCTGCGCCATGATGCGTGCATAATGTCGGGTGGAGTCTTCATTATCTAAATTCCCTAAATACTCCGCGGAAACGGATCTTGGAAATCCTTTACTCTCTTTGAGTCGGCTCACCAATCCTCCCTCCTGATCGACCGCGATAAAAGGAGAATTAGGAGTAGCGGCAATGATATCGTTGCTGAGATGCATGAGCTGCGTGGGATCTTCAATATTGCGGCTGCGATTTCCGGTAATTACATCGCGGTCAAACAATACTACTCCGGAAATATTGCGCTCGGAGAGATCTTTGTAAATGGTGCTGTCTTCCGAAAGTTCAGTGCCCCGAAATCCTACCATAATCATTTGTCCGAGTCGCAATGGATCAATGATCTCTTGAGATGCTTGTTCTGTAGTGTTGGTATGGGATTTTTGACAACCAATTAAACCTGAAAAAAGCAATAAAGCGAGTAATATTCGGAGCATTAGTTTTGTTGATTTTGGTATTCTTGTAAAAGGGAATCAAACACCGTGGTGAAGTTAAAAGAAGCCCGAATATCGTTATAACGGGCAATTTTTCCATCAGGATCAACCAAAATATAGAAAGGAATTCCGCCCCCTTTATATGCTCTGAATGTTTCTTCCTGAAAACCGTCTCCGCTATATAGCTGAGGCCAGGGGAGGTCGAGGCGTTGAATGTCTTGTACCCAAACAAGGCTGTCCACTTCATTTGAGATGCCAACAATTTCGAGTTCATCCCGAGAATAGTTTTGGTAGATCTCTTTCATATGGGGAAATTCCTCCAGGCAAGGCTGACACCATCCCGCCCAAAAATCAAGGAGTACAAATTTACCCCTGTAATCTTCCATGGTGTGGATATTTCCGTCAATATCCGGAATGGCAAAGGGTACTGCGGGTTGTCCGGGAGAAACAGATTTAATTTCATTATAAAAATATCTCAGAAATTCAGTGTATTTGGGATAATCAGAGAACTCTTCTAAATACCGATCATAGCTCGGTTGGGCCGTTTCAATGCCCTGTTCTCCAATTCGTTCTGCTATAAGATGCATGCGGGCATGAGCAAGTGCATCCCGATCTTCGATATGGTTCATGACCTCAATTCGCTTTTCATTCAGCTCTTCGTAGGCAACTTGTTTAATATCATATTCTGAGAGGTCCATGCCGTATGCTGCTTTTACACTGTCGTAAATGCCAAAAGTTCTGGAATAGTAATGGGTAAAATCCCGGATGCCGGCCCGTTGAGCGAGTTGCGATTCATACGTAAAAAATCCTAACGAATCGGCTTCTGCGAACAAAACCTCACGGGCTGAGTCTGCGTCAAAATTGTCAAAATGGCGATCATTATATTCTATAGCCCTCACTTTAAAAACAAGATATTCTCCTATGGTTTTGAGGTAATAATCATCAAGAGGGGTATTCTGCAGGTACTTTTTTGCAGTCTCATATTTTTGTTTGCTGAGCCTAAGCAATTGATTGTCTTCCCCAACTTTAATTTTTTCTTCTTCTTCAGAAATTTGGGTATCGAGCCCGTCAATTTCATTCAGATAGTCATTATACTGTGTATCCCAGTTTTGTTCATACCCTTCTACTTGAACGTTTTTTGGGAAATTGGAGCGAGTGATTTGCACAGTGAGATCATTGCCGGGAGTTACATAGAGGGGATACGATTGGTCTTCTAAAATTATTTGCCTGATTTCAGGTTCTTCAACAGTAATTGAAAGAGTAAAGTCACCATTTGAATCAACGGTTATTGTATCCCTTTGGACCGGTGCATATTTATAATGAACGGGCTTTTCTTCAAGGATTAGAGGCGTGTCTCCCAGATAATCAATAGTACCCTCTATGGTAGTGGTTGCTGAATTAGAACAAGAAGAAAATAATAGTAGTCCAAAAATGAGTGTGTAAAATAAATTCAATCTCGAATTCATAAAGGTTAAATATTAGAATAATTTAATATTGGTTGGAATACCATAAAAAACTGTAACAATAAGGGTTATCAGCTACTCTTTTAAATAAGAAAGTAAATTTCAGAAACATTTTTTTAAGATTTTTGAAATAAAAGTGTAACAAATGAGAAGGTTGTTACTCTTGTTAAAGATAATAAGACTTGGGTAGCATCATAGAAAGTTAAGCAGTTATTATTCAAAAGATATTTTTAGGCAATATTTCTTGGTGAAATAATGCTTCAGTTAGTAATCATAATTACATAATCACAATGATAGAAAGCAAAGTAAACAAAGACCTTGAGAGGAAAATTGATCTGTATGTCAATGGCAAACTGAATGCAGAAGAAACCGATGAGTTATGGGCATAATTAATTCAGGATGATTATTACCTGGATTACATGAAAAGTGTAGCGAACCTAAAAGAATTGATGGATCGCAAGAAAGCTTCCAAACCTGTCTCCAAAGTATATTCATTGAAAAAAGTTGTTCAATATGGTTCGGCTGCAGCTATTATTTTACTCGCCGCAGTTTTCGGTATTATGAATTATAGTACTTCCAATGATTTTTCGTTAAGTAGAGGGGATAGATTAAACCATAATGAAAAGCTAATGAACTTGAAACCTATTGGTGAAGAATTCATTTCTAAAGAAGTGGAAACTTCAAAAATAAAATTATTAGGCTTTAATGATTATAGTGAATACAATAAACTTATTGAATCAAATTTAATGCTTTACAATAATCTTGAAAAAGAATTTCCATTATTTGGAAAAATGGATAGTAAATCAAAAGGAGAGTATTTTAAAAAAGCAATAGGATCATTTATAAATGAACATTATGAAAATGCGAATAAACTTAAGGCAAATTGTTCAGCTGTTTATAGTGCTGAAAAGCAGAAAATATTAGCAACTGCAACCGGAGCATTGTTAGCATGTGGGGCTACTGCAGCTGGTCTTTCTACGATATTATCACCAGTGGGTGGTGGAGCCTTTTACGGAGCTTGTGCTGGGACAGTGTATTCAGTTATGAATGCAGAATTAGAATTGGCAGAAATAGAATACGAGGAGTATTTACAAGAATGAGTAGCGAGAAATTTTGGTCTCTAAAATGGCCGAGAACCAATGTTAGTTTATCAGAAAAAGCAGAATCTAAGTATAATCGAATTAAGCTACTTAGTACGGTGGTTTCAGCATCGATTGTTTTTTTAATTTGGAAAACTGAAACTTGGACACAAATCTATTTATGTATGTTTGTGATATTTTGTTCATTTTCTATTTTACTTTATAATCAATATAGATTGGAACAATTTTCTGATTTTCAGAATAGTCTTGTTTTTTTAACATCATCTATCGCAATGATATTGACTCTTATAATCTTTTTGATTTGAAATAAGGAAGGCCGTGTTCAAGTTATTAGTGCAACAGCGCGGTGTTTTAGGGTTTGCTGTATAGGTGAAAGGTAATCAAATTTTCGAATAGGTCTATTGTTGAGATGTCGTTCGACGGTTTTAATACGCTGCTCAGATACTTCCCGCAGGTCTGTACCCTTTGGAAAGAACTGCCGGATCACTCCAATTCTGTTTTCTACCGTCCCCTTGTCTTGGGAGGTATAAGGCCGGGTAAAGTATACATCAGCGTCTAATGTGTTGCCGATTGACTGGTGATTGGCAAAGCCCTTATCGTTATCAAAGGTCAAGGTTTTGATGAACGCTTTCGGAACTCGCCTCAGAATTTGTTCAATAGCCGCTTCGGTGGGCTCTGCCTGTCGGCTGGTAACCTTTTTCAGGCGAGTAAGAAGCGTGGCTCGATCGGTGAGTACAAGTAAGGCGGATTGGTGAGCTTTGCCTATCATAAAGTCACATTCCAGGTCTCCCAGCCGTGTGCGCTCGGCGACCACCTCAGGGCGTTCTTCGATCCCTATGAGTCCAGTGAGAACTCCTCTGGAGTCGTTATAATTACCTCTTTTGCGCCTTCGCCGACCGTGTTTAAGATGTTTGTAGAGGTCACAGGTGGAGGGATCTTTCTGGCGTTTCCCCCGCCAAACCCATTGGTATATTGCCTCATGGGATACCCCATCGATTCCCCGCACAATCCAACGGGCGCTGATGAGTTCCGGGCTGAGCTTTTCCTCGCGCAACCAATGGCTGGCCTGCTGCTTTAAGTGGTCGGTGAAGCGAATATGTTTACGCTTATCGCGATGGCGCCGGTTGGTTTTTCGTTGGGCGGCCCCTGGGCGATACTCGTTGGCATAGCGTCCACGGGAAGCAACGTTACGGGAAAGCTCCCGAGAGACCGTTGATTTGTGAACGCCAATTATTTCTGCGATTTTAGTTTGTGAATGGCCTGCCTGGAGCAGAGCTTTAATCTTATGACGATCTTGTAGGTCAAGTTGTTTGTATTTTTGCATGATAACACGAATATAAGCCGCTTGGCCGAAAACCCTGAGGGGCGCGCCCCTCAAGGTTATTTTTTCGTGTTGCACTTATTACTTGAACTCAGGAAGTATGAAAATCATAAGCCTGCACTCAAACAAAGTGACAGGCTTTTTTTTAATAATGGGTTTTCCACTTGATTCTCCGCTCAAAAAACCTCAACATCAAATGAAATTAATAACCAATCAGAGGATGTATGTGGCTTAATATCAAATCATTTGAAGACTACAAGAAAACTTTTAAAGAAAGTGAACAGGATCGGCTGAAATTTTGGGATCATGAAGCTGGGACATTTTATTGGCGAAAACGATGGGACAAAACTCAATCCGGGAGCTTTAAAGAGGCCAATATTAAATGGTTTGAAGGTGGAAAGTTGAACGTAACTGAAAATGCACTGGATCGCCACTTGAATACCATTGGCAATAAAACGGCATTTATTTTTGAACCGAATCACCCCGATTCCTTCCGCCGAACCATCACCTATAAACAGTTGCACGCGGACGTCTGCCGCTTTGCAAATGTGCTCGAGAGCAAGGGGGTTGAAAAGGGTGACCGCGTAGTTATTTATATGGCAATGACCCCGGAATTGGTAATCTCTGCCTTGGCTTGTGCACGAATTGGAGCGGTTCATTCCATTGTTTTTGCAGGATTTTCGTCTCAGGCACTTTCTGAGCGCATTAATGATTGCGATGCAAAAATGTTAATCACTAACGATGGACTTCGGCGAGGCGATAAGCACGTTCCGCTCAAAGATATCTCGGATGAAGCGCTCGAAAATTCTCCTTCAGTTGAAAATGTGATCGTATGTCAGCGTACCAACCGTGATATTGACTGGAAAAAAGGTCGTGATGAGTGGTGGCATATTTTAATTCGAAATGCTTCCAAAAAGCACGAAGCGGTAGAAATGGATGCCGAAGATCCGCTTTTTATTCTCTACACGTCAGGCTCAACCGGAAAACCTAAAGGAGTGGTTCATACCTGTGGCGGTTATATGGTATACACAAGCTATTCGTTCCGACAAGTATTTCAGGTAGGTGCTGATGATGTCTATTGGTGCACGGCTGATGCAGGCTGGATCACCGGACACAGTTATATCATTTACGGTCCTCTTTTTAACGGTGCTACTGGAATCATTTTTGAGGGGACACCAACTTATCCCGATGCTGGTCGTTTGTGGGAAGTTGTTGAGAAGTACAAAGTCACCCATTTTTATACAGCCCCAACGGCTATTCGCGCACTGATGTCATACGATATAGACTATGTCAAAAAATATGACCTGAGTTCACTGAAAGTACTTGGAACCGTTGGTGAACCGATTAATGAAGAGGCTTGGCATTGGTATCATGACCATATTGGCGGAGGAAAATGTCCGATCGTGGATACGTGGTGGCAAACGGAAACAGGTGGTATCATGATTTCGCCACTGGCGGGAATCACCCCAACCAAACCCGGATTTGCAACGCTGCCGCTTCCCGGAATTTTTCCGACTTTGATGGATGAAAACGGAGATGAGATTGAAGGAAATGGCGTACAGGGGAACTTGTGCATCAAGCATCCTTGGCCGGGAATTGCCCGAACGGTATATGGAGATCATGAACGATATATTCAAACCTATCTTAGTACATACGAGGGCTATTACTTTACCGGAGATGGCTGTCGTCGCGATGAAGATGGCTACTATCGAATCACGGGCCGCGTGGATGATGTGTTGAATGTTTCAGGTCACCGTTTGGGAACGGCGGAGATCGAGAATGCCCTTGATGAGCATCCCAAAGTAGTAGAGACAGCCGTAGTTGGATATCCACATGATATCAAAGGGCAGGGCGTGTATTCTTTTATGATCTGCGAAGGTGAGATTAAAGATCAGGAAGTATTCAAGAAAGAACTGCTGGATCTGGTTACCAAGATAATTAGTCCCATTGCCAAGCCGGATAAAATCCAGGTAGTAAGTGGATTACCGAAAACGCGCTCAGGTAAAATCATGCGCCGAATTTTAAGAAAGATTGCCGCGGATGATTTGGATAATCTCGGAGATACATCAACGCTGCTTGATCCAAGTGTGGTGGATGATATCAAGGCAGGAAAAGCAATTTAGAATGAAGATAACCTTTAAAGACCAATTAGCGCCAGTTTCTGGGCTGTGCGGTGTTTGATTCAGCAATCTTTTGGTCCAAACGGACGCTTGAACCAGTTTGCTAAAACTATCGAGAATTTAACTGTTTTTACCTTTGGCTCGCTCCATCACCCGGCTCGTCTCTATAATTATTTTTCAAACCTATTTAGGCTGAGCCGAAAGATGGAGCTATAGGATCAAATCCATCTTTCCGTTTCCCGGATGCTTAGGTAAGATGTAGTAAAAGGGAGAAACGGGGTGATGGATAGTACTTTCTATATCCCAAGCAAATACCCAATCGGTAGAATCAACAAACTCACTATTAACATGATCAACCGGAAGCGGGTTTTTACGAAATTAGGATGAAAAAATAATCCATAGGTGAGAGGCTTTTCGTTGGTCATCCAGTTGTAGTAATGGTGGCGGTGAACAGAGCCGAGAGCCATCGTCACATGTCCATGCAGAATGGTAAGCATAAAGGGAGTTGCAAAAATGAAAGCCCCGGCGTATCGCACAATAATATCCAGCCCCATCAATCCGGCTCCGTAAAAATACGGCCAGGCAAAAAGCACTATCATGGGAACCGTAAGCAACCAGTTGATGATGGAAATGCGCTTGTAGTTTGATTCGGTGAGTTCTGACAAGGAAGTGTTCAATTTAAATGTTATGTGTTAAATGATTAAGCAGCATTTAACACTTAACATTCATCATTTAAAATTAAATCTGCGAGGCAATAAGCATTTCGATTTCACGAAAATTCATATCAAACATTTTGGCGAGAGACTTTTTGGTGATGTGCTTTTTGTAGGAATAGGTGCCATTTCGGAGGGCTACATTCTCCCACAGACACTCCTTCACTCCGCCCGCATCGCCGATGGCTAAGATGTAGGGAACCAATACATTATTAAGGGCATAAGTGGCCGTTCTGGGTACATTAGCAGGTATATTTGGAACGCAGTGATGAATGACGTCATGCTCAGAATACACCGGGTTGGAGTGCGTGGTTGGCTTGCTGGTTGCCACACAACCGCCCTGATCGATCACGGTATCTACGACAACACTGCCCGGTTTCATATTGATGATCATTTCCTCCGTGACCCAGCAGGGAGAACGCTCTCCTTCCGCCATGGCAGCCCCGATGATGACATCTGCAAATCGTAAAGCTGAATTCAAATACTGATGATTGGCTACGGCAGTAATGATCCTCCGATCCAAAGCATTTTCTAATCGGCGAAGTGCAGTTAAATCGGTATCCATCACAAAGACCTGGGCTCCATAACCAAGGGCAGTTCGTGCGGCATACTCTCCGGTAATACCCGCCCCCAAAATAACGACAGTAGCAGGGGGTACCCCGGAAATTCCACCCAGCATAATACCTTGCCCGCCACTCATACTTTCAAGGTAGTGAGCAGCAATCTGCACCGACATAGAACCGGTAATCTCATGCATCATTCGTACCAAAGGAAATTCTTTATCCTCTCCCCGGATGAACTCATAGCCGATGCCGGTAATTGATTTATTAGTAAGAGCCTCCAAATATTTTTGGGTTTGGCTGCCCATATGAAGAGCTGAAATCAAAGCCTGATCTTCTTCCAAATACTCAAATTCTTCTTCAACCAAAGGAGCAATTTTGAGGATCAGTTCTGATTTTTTAAAGACTTCTTGGGAGCTATAGGCTAATTCAGCACCCGCATCAGCGTATTCGACGTCACTGAAATTAGCCGCTTCTCCGGCTCCTTTTTCTATAAAAACTTCATGCCCGTTTGCTTTCAGAATAGAAACACCACCCGGAGTGAGAGAAACACGCCGTTCATCGTTGGAGATCTCTTTAGGTAACCCAATTTTTAACGAAACCTTACTTTTTGAGCGAATGAGATGCTTTTCCAGCGTCTTCAATCCAATTTGTTCGGTATCCAGTGGTTTGATGTCCATAGGCCTAACTAGTTAAAATAGAAGTGTTATTTTGAAGATAGCGAATTTTGAGGATGAGTTATAAAGTGATGAAGTGAGGAGTGATAAAGTAGGCTTGAATTATTTTGGTTCAGTTATCAAAGTACCTGCCTACAGTTAGAATAATCTTTGGAAACTTACAGAAATTGAATCTTGGGAAAAGAGATAAAAAACTAACTTTATCACTCTTCACTTCATTACTACTCCCCAATCATCTCACGAAATGTTGCTTCATCCAAAATTTCTGTACCAAGTTTTTTCGCTTTATCAAGCTTGCTGCCTGCCGACTCTCCTGCCAACACATAGTCCGTATTTCCACTTACGGAAGAAGCTGTCTTTCCACCGTGTTTTTCGATGATTTCGGTGGCTTCTTTTCGTGTATAAGTTGGGAGTGAACCGGTAAGCACAAATTTCTTTCCCTCAAAAATGCTGGATGCTTGTTCCTCTTCCTCTTTTTCAAATTGAAGCCCATGTTCTCCAAGTCGGTGCACAATGGCTTTATTTTTTGGGTTGCTGAAAAACTTAACTACCGATTCTGCAATACGCGGTCCTATCGAGTCCACTGCTTCCAGCTCTTCTTTGGAAATAGATTGCAATTTCTCCATTGTTTTGAAAGCTTTAGCAAGGTCTTTGGCCACCGTTTTCCCGACAAAACGAATTCCCAATGCATAGACGACCCGCTCAAACGGTTGTTCCTTACTTTTCTTAATAGCATCAATTAAATTCTGAGCACTTTTTTCAGCCATGCGTTCCAGTTCAATGATTTGTTCTTTCTCTAAATCATACAGGTCGGCGTAAGTTTTGATCAAACCCTCGGACACTAACTGATCCACTACCGATTCCCCAAGTCCCTCAATGTCCATCGCATCCCGGGAGGCAAAATGTTCAATCCGAATTCGAACTTGTGGCGGACAGGTAGGATTCACGCATCGCCAGGCTACTTCATCTTCATATTTGATGAGCTCTGAATCACAGGCAGGGCATTTTTCAGGGAAGGTGTATGGGGCACTTCGTCCGGCTCGATCGGGATTTACCACGCTGATTACCTGTGGAATAATCTCACCGGCTTTTTCTACTACTACGGTATCGCCAATACGAATGTCTTTACGCTGAATTTCATCTTCATTATGAAGGGAGGCTCGTTTCACTGTTGTACCGGCTAATTCCACAGCATCCAGTTCTGCTACTGGAGTAATAGTGCCCAGTCTCCCCACTTGTAAAGTAATATCTTGTATAATCGTTGTAGCTTGTTCAGCTTCAAATTTATATGCTATGGCCCAGCGAGGAAATTTAGAAGTAGTTCCCAACTGCTCCCTCAAACTACTTTGGTTTACTTTGATAACCACACCATCCGTTTCGTAGGGCAGGTTATGGCGAAGCTCATCCCATTTTTTAATCAAAGCATGAATCTCATCCATTGATGAACACACTTTATAATATTCAGCCACAGGGAGGCCAAACTCGCGAAGTAACTCGGCTTTACGTGACTGTGTTAAAGCATTGTCTTCATCATCCAGCAGCAGATCAAAAGCAAAAAAGCGTATGGGACGTTGTGCAACTGCTTTTGGATCCTGCATTTTCAGTGATCCGGCGGTTGAGTTTCTTGGATTCGCAAATACATTCAGCCCTTCTTCTTCCCGCCTTTGATTCATCCGGGCAAAGGCTTCACGTTCCATATAGGCTTCACCCCGAACTTCTACCACAGCCGGGATATTATCTCCATTCAACCTCAGTGGTATATCCTGAATAGTTTTGATGTTATTGGTGATGTCATCTCCCTGTTGGCCATCACCACGGGTAGCTCCAAGCACCAATTCTCCGTTTTCATATCTCAGGCGAATGGAGGCTCCGTCAAATTTCAGCTCACACATGTAGTCATAATTGGTATGACCTAATATCCTTTGCACCCTCCCGTCAAAGTCGTTGAGTTCTTCTTCATTGTATGTGTTATCGAGGCTTAGGAGAGGAACGGGATGCTGAACGGTCTCAAAATCGGAGGAGACATCCCCACCTACACGATTGGTAGGAGATTCAGGGTCGTGCAGATCAAATTGTTCTTCAAGCTTTTCAAGTTCTTTTAGGTATTCATCGAACTCTTTATCACTTATAAACGGCTTGGCCTTTTGATAATAAGCTTCGTTGGCCTGGTCGAGTAGATTTCTGAGTTCTTCTACGCGTTCGCGGGCTTCTTTTTTGTTCATGAAATAGTAAGCTAAAATCTAATTCTGTAGGTTGAGCTGTCCGGTGCTCCTACATCCAGCGGAAACTCTTCAGGCGGCGGAGCAAGGAATGCAGGTTGTTCTAAAATAGAGCGGGTAATTAAAATAGAATTAAAAGTAGTGTCAAAATAGTTTTGACGTGGGTTTTGAATGACATGCCCGTTAAAAAGCAGTAAAAAATTTCTATACTGACCACGAACTAACAGAGAATCACGAAAATCGAATTTATAGGCTTGACCCTCTTCCATCCAGAAAGGATTTGTTTGCCAGTTAAAATCGCTGGTTACACGAACGGGATCTAATTTGTCGTATGCTGCATATACATCAATGGTAAGTGTATCTCCAAGGGTTATGCTATTTGATGGAGATGCTGTCTCAGGATCAGCAGTAGTATTCTGTTGAGATTCGTTTTCAACTGAATCATTGGCAGCGGGAATTTGAGATTGTTCGGTTTGGGGATTTTCTGCCATTTCCTGTTGAGCTACAGAAGGATCAGAGCTAAAAAACGAAGCAATATTATCACTGAAGATAATGCCTGAACCGACTATAATTACGATAATTGCTATAGACGCTGTAACTATCCAAATTTTAGAATTCGTGTTAGCCGCAGAGAATTTTTTACCCATATCTGCCCAATTAATTGAATCAGTAGCAGGAGTGGGGGCAGGGGCCGGACTGGTTTCAACCTGGGACGATTTCTTTGGCTGAGCCGATTCGCGAGCATCATCTACCGTGTCATCATCAGTTGAGGGTTTAAAATCGAGGGCAGTACCATAGCTTGGGGTGGATTCTTGCTGTGCAGATGTATCGTTCTTAAAAATATCTCCGGAATAATTTCCTTCTTCAACTTCATCCAGCGCCTGGACAATTTTCTCATCTTCAATTTTTAAAACCTTGGCATAGCTACGAACAAAACTGCGGATATATGTTTTATTCTTGGATGGATCGGAAAAAATGCTATCGTCCTCGATACTTTCCAAGGTATCCATAGGAATTTTAATGGCATTTTGTATATCCTCGAGGGAGAGGTTTTGGCTTTTTCGTATTGAAGCGAGATCTTTTCCGAGAGACATAAAGTATAGTTTGAGTCTGCGTACAAAATTATAAGAAGCTAAGTAAATAAATGTGATAGGAAAAGCAAACTTTTGACTTTAATCAATCACGGGATAAATATGCTTTTAAAAAGTTTTAAAGAGGGAATATCACATATCCTGTTTCCCAAAGTATGTACGGTTTGTGGGTTGAAATTATCATCCCAAGAGCAATTCGTCTGCAATCACTGCCTGAACGATAAATTTGAATTGGCTTATCGGGAAGGTAAGCAATCCTCAAGTGGAGCAATATTGCCGGAGGGAATTATTCTGCAACATGCCCTTTGGAATTTTGATAAGGGAGGTTATTTACAAGAATTATTGCATCAGCTCAAGTATCATAGATTAACGGGAGTAGGAGAAGATTTGGGACGGCAGTTGGGGAAAAGTCTTTTAATGAATCCCTTTTTTGTGCAAGCTATAAAGCAGAATAAAGTCAGATTGTTACCGGTTCCGTTGCATCCCAAAAAGCGTCGCATGAGAGGCTATAACCAAGCATTCCATATAGCCCACGGAATTGCTAAAGTCACTAAGTTGCATATTCTGTCCAAAGATGCCGTAAAGCGAATTAAAAACACCAGCACCCAAACCGGTTTTTCGCTCGAAAAAAGAAGAAAGAATATAGAAGGAGCCTTTGAAGTGGGGCATAAAGATGCAGTTAAAAACTGTCTAATTATTTTAGTGGATGATGTATTTACCACCGGTTCTACAACTTTTGAGTTGGCTTCAGAATTAAAAAAGTCGGGATGCAACCAAATGATTATTGCGACAGTGGCTCAAGCCTGAATCAGTGTATTTAAGTACCTATATTTACGATATGGAAAATTTTCAAAGAGGTCGTTTTAATTGGCAAATGCTTGAACTCCCTGATGGTATAACTACCTCAAACGGGAATTGGTATCATATCACAAGGGAAGGAATTAAAAAATATGTTCCGGGATTATTGGAACAGCACCCACTCGAAAAAATTATCGAAGAAGCTGATGCTTGGGTTAAAAGTGCCGATGGTATTTCCCTAATGTTCTTCTTTGTGCTTGCCGTTTTTGGAGTCACCCCCTGGTTAGCTGCCTTGATATCTTTGGTGGGATACTTTTTATGGTATTTCAATACCGGTGTATTTGTGAACATTATGACCACTCCGATTATTAAAATGCTTAGCAGAGATGGAGTGATTTATACCATTTCAGTGCTATTTTTGATTGGTGTTTCCCTACAGGATGCTATTTCAGGGCTGGATCTCGACGTGAGTTTTAATGCCATTTGGTACGGCCTGGGACTTTTCTTTTTGTATAAAGTAGGATTACTACGTCTGCTCATTCAGTTTCTGCAAAAGAAGTTTTTTGTATTACCGGATGTTTCTAAAGAAGACCGGGTTTTAAATATGCTGCTTATCCGGTATGGGTTGAAGTTAGGCAAACTCACCGGACAGGTGAATGAAATGGAAAAAGAATTGATTCGAATTATAAACTATCACAAAGAGAAGAAAAACAAAGATTAAAGATTTCAGGCACCCTATGAGGAAGGAATTATTTTTCATCCGCCACGGAGAGACGGACAATAACAAAGCAAGTATTATACAAGGCAGAAGTATAGATGCCTCCATCAATGAGACTGGTAGATTACAGGCCAAAGCCATTTGTAAAGCACTCGAGTCTTTTGAAATCCAACGAATAATAGCCAGTGGATTACGCCGCACCCACGAAACCGTACAACCCTTAGCTGAACAGCGTCAACTAAAGGTTGAAAAATATTCGGAACTGGATGAGATCAATTTTGGGGTATTGGAGGGGCAAGTTTATACAGAAATCAAAGATCAGGTAATGGCCGTACACGAACAGTGGAAAGGAGGAAATGTGGATTTTGCTCCCGAAAAAGGAGCATCGCCTCGCCAAACTTTTGAAAGGGCCAATGGAAAAGTGCAGGACGTATTATCCACCTCTTCAGAAGAAAACATAGTGTTTATGATCCATGGCAGGTTGACCCGGATATTGCTTTCCGAATGGCTGGGACACGGACTGAAAAACATGCATAAGATCGAACATCAAAACGGTGCCATTAACCGACTGACCTGGGAGAGTGGAAAATTTGAGCCCGTGGAGCTAAATAAGACGGATCATTTGGTGGAGTTGGTTTGAGGTGTGATGAAGGAAGGCCAAGGGTTTAAGTGTTCTCGGGATTATGATTTGTTTTTTAGTCTTATTAAGAGAAGACAAATGCAGGTATAATTTTTTCCAATTCCGTGTTAGAGAGTCGATCTATTTCTTTTTTACTTTCTCTCTTGTAATCATGATATATGGATTTGTTAACAACAGTGTTACTAACGTCAACTAATTTTCATAAATATAGCACCGTTGGCGTTAAGGTAGATTAGACGGTGGTGTGAGAGGCGCACCGTGAGTTTATGGCTGACGGTCGTTTGCTCGATTATAATGCGCTTTACTTCATTACGGCTTATCTTTAAGACATGAAATATCATAAAATATCATACGCCAAAATCAGAAGATGAGATCCTTCCCAACAAACTTGGATTAATCGATCCAGATAAGGTTGCAGATGAAGAATATCGTGGATTTCTTAGGGCTGAAATTAAAATTGAATCCGAATTAGATAAAACGGATGCTTTCGATTGGAACCTGATCTCAGAAATTCATCAAATCGCCCTACGTCATTTGTACGAGTTTGCAGGAGAACTTAGGCAAGTAAATATGTCCAAAGGTGGATTCACTTTTCCAACAGCCAAATTTCTACCAACCATTATTCAGGAATTTGAAACAGAATTTCTTAATGAGCTTCCTAAACAGATAGAAAGTTATGAGGTGCTGGTACAATATGTTGCTCCGATGCATGCTGAATTGTTATTCATTCACCCATTTAGAGAAGGAAATGGACGTACAGCACGACTTTTCTCAGATTTAATTACGGTAAAGTTTGACTTCGATAAATTCAGGTTCGAGAAAATTACAGAAAAGGGAATGTCTGAATATATAAAAGCCGTTCAATCAGCGGCAGAAAAGAATTACCAACCGATGATACAGCTTTTCAGGATGTTGGAGAAGTAACCTTTTCTTGAAACTCCTGAACCACTTCCCGGCGGATTTGCTCAGCTCTTTTTTTGGATATATCAATCCCTTCAATACGAAAAGATGCCCGCTGTGATTTCATAGCTCCACGGGAAATAGATTCGATATTTTTCTTTGATTTCATACCTTTAATATACCAAAAAGTGAATAAAAGTTCTTACCTGGTGAGGATTATAACGGCTTTCGGGTTAACCGGCTTGGCCTTATTGGCTGGTAATGTAAATAATACTGGGAACATCTTTTAGCAAACAAATTCTAAAAGGGCAAACAGCGACCAAGTCCACGTTGACACGCATTGTGTGTACCCGGCATGGGTGCCTGTGTACGGTGGTGTGAAAGGCGCACCGTGGACTTATGGTTCACGGCTGTCTACTCGATTATATAGCGGTGTAAATTACATGAATAGAAATTAAAATCTGACTTTTTCTTTAGTCCAACCGTTGTTGTCAAAACTGGAAAAAATTGCAGCATCGAGCAAACATGGATAAACTTGTGCTTTTTTACATAGTTCTTGAATTCCATCTAATACAAAATGATAATAGCCAACATCTCCAAGTGGAGAAGAACTTAAGGAGACAGGAAATCCAAATTCATTCAACCAGTTTGTAATCCGAGAGTCAATTGGTATCTCATATTTCGTTAAACCAAGTGCCTGTAGAAAATTTCTCGCTTGCTTTGGTCCAAGTCCTTTAAGTTCATCATTATATTTGTCAGCGATTCTACGTTCTTCTGTTTTTGAATCAATTTCCGCCAAGTTTTTTAATTCTGAAATAATAGCCCAATTATTCTCTTGAAACTTCTTGATATTCGAAGTAAAAAACTTACTAATCCGATTTAGAAATCTGGTTAAGTCATGGTCGGTAAGCGTGTCTTTTACAAAAAATTCAATATTATCGGATTGCTGAATCTTTTCATAGGTAACTGGAAATGGTGACTGTCCTAAAAAATTACCTACAACTGAATCAGGACCTGAACGTTGTTGTGATGTCAAAAGACACATTAGTAACGCCCGAATTATAGCGTCTTTATTTATTTGTAAATTAAGCCGATGAACATTTCGCTCTTTTCGAGCTTGTAAAAAGGCATTTTGATTACTACTAATCACTTCTTTTACCTTTCGAATATCATTTTGAGTAATACTCCATATTATTTCCATACGCAATTCATTTTAATTTATCTTTCCGCTATATAACATATAATTATATGTAACGAAGGAAGGTGTAAAAACTCATTATAAATTCCCAATCCCTCTGTTCACAAACCCTTGATATGTATTAAGGTATGTTATCAGGAATTAAAGGGTAAAAAATTCCTGATAAAATCTGTAAGGAATTGCTTCCTCATCACCGAATAAGCTGCAACATCTTCCCATTCCCTTTTGTGTTTTCGAGATTTCGTGGCATAGAAAATTCTAAACATGCCATACCTCAACCCGAAAATAGTTATCACTCTTCCATTTATTCCTTACCTTTCCATCCATCAAAAAAGAACCATTTTAGCCTGCTTTGGGTTTTATAATTCAAAGTGAAAACAACCCAGTGTTATGAGTGAAAAAGTAAGATCCATGTTTGCTGATATTGCCGATGATTACGATCGCATTAACAGCGTGTTATCGTTTGGCGTGCATCATGCATGGAGGAAAAAGGCGGTATTGGAAAGCGGAGCTCATGAAGGCGATCATGTATTGGATTGTGCTACGGGTACCGGCGACCTTGCCATTGAATTTAAAAAAGCAGTGGGAGATTCAGGCTATGTGATGGGCACTGATTTCTGCGCCCCTATGATAGAACCCGCCCCGGCCAAGGCAGAAAAAGAAGGACTCAAAATCGATTTCGAAGTGGCCGATGCCATGAACCTTCCGTATGACGATGACAAATTTGACATCGCCAGCATCGCTTTTGGAATCAGAAATGTGGATGATCCGGTAGTAGCGCTTAAGGAGATGGCTCGTGTGGTAAAACCGGGTGGCAGGGTGGTAGTGCTGGAATTTGGTCAACCCAAAGGATTGATGAAATTTCCCTATGAACTTTACAGTCAACACATCATGCCGGCCATTGGCGGATTGTTGAGCGGTAACCGAGAAGCATATACCTATCTCCCCAGAACCAGCGCTAAATTTCCCGCAGGTGATAAATTTTTGGCGTTGATGGATGAGTCTAAAGCGTATGAAAGTAGACGGGCCGTTAAGTTAACAGCGGGAATCGCATACGTTTATGTAGGAGTGGTTCAATAATGTTATATTCATCGGTCTAACAAATAAATAGTTTTATGAATATAGAAGATATCAAAAAAGTTATTCCACACCGTTACCCGTTTTTGCTGGTTGACCGTGTGCTGGAAGTGGAAGAAGCAAGCATTAAGGCGTACAAAAACGTCACAGCTAACGAAGAATTTTTTAATGGCCACTTTCCCGGTCAGCCGATTATGCCCGGGGTACTACAGGTAGAAGCACTTGCACAAGCCGGGGCCATCATGTTGATGACCCAGCAAGTTGATGATCCGCAGGAAACCCTGATGGTTTTTTCGGGGATCAACAAGTGTAAGTTCAGAAGACAAGTAGTTCCCGGAGATCAGCTGATGCTGGAAGTTGAGCTGGGCGCTAAAAAGCGAAATTTTGTAACCATGACCGGGAAGGCTACCGTTGAGGGGAAAGTAGCTTGCGAGCTTGAGGCTACAGCGGCATTGGTGCCACGGGAGAAGATATGAGTACCCAAAAACCTTCCGGTAAACCCGTAAAAGTAACGACCCAAACCGTGGTGGATATGAAAGCCAAAGGCGAGAAAATCGCCATGCTGACGGCTTATGATTTTACCATGGCGCAAATTATTGATCAGGCCGGAATTGAGATTATCTTGGTGGGAGATTCAGCCAGCAATGTAATGGCCGGACATGAAACTACCATCCCAATGACGCTCGATCATATGATTTATCATACCTCTTGTGTAGTACGAGGAGTGGACAGAGCTTTAGTAATTGCAGACTTACCTTTCATGAGTTACCAGGTTACCACCAAAGAGGCGCTTATCAGTGCGGGACGGATGATGAAGGAAGCCGGCGCTCATGCTGTAAAACTTGAGGGCGGACAATATATCGTTGACACCGTCAAGCGTATTGTGGATGCCGGAATCCCGGTAATGGGGCACTTGGGACTCACCCCGCAAAGCATTTATAAATTCGGAACCTACAAAGTTCGGGCTACCGAAGATCAGGAAGCAGAAGATCTGATTCGCGATGCCAAACTTCTGGAAGAAGCCGGGTGTTTCTCATTGGTATTAGAAAAAATTCCCGCAGATCTTGCTGAAAAAGTTACCAACGAAATTTCGATTCCTACCATTGGTATTGGTGCAGGTCCCTCTTGTGATGGTCAGGTTTTAGTAACGCACGATATGTTGGGGTTGAATAAAGAATTTAACCCACGGTTTTTACGTCGCTATGCAGATCTGAATGCTGAGATGACGAATGCAGTTCAAAATTATATCAAAGACGTAAAAGACAAAGATTTTCCTAATAAAGACGAGCAGTACGGCGGATGAGTAAATCAGAAAGACCTTTTATTTTAGTTAGTAATGACGATGGAATTTTCTCACCCGGTATCAAAGCACTTGCAGAAGTAGCCGCCGAATTTGGCGACGTTTATATCGTAGCTCCGGATAAAGAACAGAGCGCAGTGGGGCATTCTATTACCATTCAGGTTCCTTTACGCGCCAGTAAATTCACGGTGGCGGATAAATTTGAGGGTGAAGCTGTAAACGGAACACCTGCCGATTGCGTGAAATTAGCGCACGGACAGCTATTGGATCGCAAACCGGATTTGGTAGTCAGCGGTATTAATCACGGCAGTAACGCGGGTATCAATATTATGTATTCCGGAACGGTGAGCGCTGCAACAGAAGGAACTATTTTGGGATATCCCTCAATTGCGGTTAGTTGTACAGATTTTAATGAAGATGCCAACCTCAGGGGATGTCAGGAGGCAGCACGTCGTGTTATAAGGTTCGTATTAAAGAATGGTCTCCCTCGAGGAATCACCCTGAATGTGAACGCTCCTGCCGGTGAATTTACCAGTATTAAGTGGACTCGTCAGGCCGACAGTAGGTACGTAGAAGAATATGAGAGCCGCAAAGATCCATTTGACCGAGCCTATTACTGGCTGACCGGAAAATTTGAGTTACTGGATGAAGGTAAAGATTCGGATATCCATGCGTTAAATGACGGAAAAGCCACCGTAACTCCCATTCAATATGATTTAACAGCTTATCACCTGCTCGAAAATGTAGATGAGAGAAGTTTGAACGAGGAAGATTGAGTTATTAAACGTCTCCGGGGATGACAACTAATTCCATAAATCCCCACTCTGTAGTTGTCACACTGAGCAGCAAATGAGTTTGTATCGGGTTTTCTTGTATAACGCGAAGTGTCTCAAAGTCTGATCTGGCAAGTAGTATCTACCACTGTGATGCCTCGTGTTGAACACTACTGCCCTTTGTTACTTTTTATCCACTCGGCATGACAATTATAGAACTACTATCTCCCCATGAGTTTTCACCCACTGCCTTGTTTTTTTTAATATTAATGCCCGTTATCTGCCAATCGAATTAAAACATCTTGCCAAAAACGGTTGTAGATTTTTTTACTTTCCTTATTCATCTGAAGATGCATTTGTGATAAATGTGAAAGTCGTACGGTTTCCAGATGGTTTCCCCATTTCGCGCTATCTACGGAAACAAAGGCATCATTTTCTCCCTCTTCTTCAAAAATGTGATTATTCTGAAATCGCAAAACTGGGTTTATAGAATATTCGGTGCCTTTGCCTACTGCAGCGCTGTATGAATAATAGGCCACATCATCTACATCGGGGTGTTCGGGATTAAAGATTTCTTTCAAATAAGAGCATGTGAGCTGTTCGAGCGAGCCCAAGGCGTCACTTTTTGTTTTGGGATACATGTTGTTTCCAAACCAATCGAAAACGAGGCTGAGTTTTTCAGTTAGTAATTCGGGCACTTTCAGCACAAGATCGGCTAAACTGGATCCGTGATGCGGGGTGGCAACAGTGGTAAGGCTTTCAACACGGTCTGAAACATCCATTTTAGTGAGGGCGCATCGCATATCGAGTCCGCCCATACTGTGAGCAATAACATTTACTTTTTCATAGTCATGCTCTTCACAAAATTTGTGAATGAGCCGCACCCAGTTTTCAGCACGGGTTTCGATACGGGCATAGGGGACGGTATTCGGGGCGATAGCAACCACGCCGTGACCGCGAATTTCCATGCAGGGATCGTGCAAAGGACCTGATTTAATCACCGAACCGATGGCCCCATACCCATGACACAAAAAAACCGGGTACTTCAATTTCAGCAGATCCGGCTGTGGATATTCACTTAATTCAAATCTTTTTAGTAAGGTAGATCGGTCGGGTAAAGCCATGGTTATTCGGTTGTGGATAGAGAGTCGAGGTCAGTGTCGGTAGTCAGGTGAATGGTCCGTAAAATGGTATTGTGCTTGTACAAATGGATATGCATATCGCGGGATGGAAACCGAACTTTGGCCGGAGTATCAATTTCATACAGGCTCATATCTTTGTTCAAATAAATATGAAACACCGTTTTTGAAAACGAGGAAGGAACACGAACCTGGTAATTTTTACGGGTGAAAATAGTATCAATCTGAATGGTAGAGGTCTGGATTTGTGAAGGTTCAATGAGCGACTCCTGAAAGTGTAGATTAATCAAAGAATCAATCTGGCTGTGTGATCGAAGTACATACTGTTTTTCAGCCGGTGATGATGCAAGAATAAATCCGCTTACCACACATGACAAAACCAAGAGGACCGTAATTGCTTTTTTCCCGTTTTTCTTGCTGAACATAATTATTGCTTGGTAACTTGAATTCAGAAATTTACCTTCATCCTGAATCTATAAACTTCTGTACAAAAAGGATATGTCTTTTCAGGTTCAAAAAATTAAGACTAAAAAACAGATAGAAGCATTTCATCGCCTTCCAGAGCGGCTGTATAAAGATAATGCATGGTACCGACCCCCATTCAGGTTTGAAGTTGAGAATGTTTTTGATCCAAAAAAAAATGAGCGGTTTGAAAAAGGCGGGGAATGCGAGCGTTTTTTGGTTTCATTTAAAGATCATGTAGTAGGTAGATTTGCGCTGTTTACCGATCCCGAAAAAGACGAGCGGTATGATCCGAAATTAGGCGGGATTGGATTTATCGAGATGGAAAACCGTACAGGAATTGCAGAAACAATTGTTGATTTTGCAAAACAGTGGCATCAAAAAAGGGGATATGCAGGATTTAGAGGTCCCATTAATTTTGGGGAAAACGATAATTTTTGGGGAATTTTAATTGATGGCTTTAATAACCACAATGTGTATGGAATGCTCTATCACCACACCTATTACGAGGATTTGATGGAATCCACCTCCCCGGAAAAGTTCGATGATTTATACATGTATCAGCTTCAAATGGATCAGCCACTGCCGGAGCGATTGGTGAAAATAACGGACCGGCTCAAATCCAGAGAAAATGTAGAAGTTCGGCCTATCGATAAGAAAAATTTATATCGGGATGGGGAGCTTATTCGCCAGGTTTATAACCGGGCATTCAGTGATCAAATTATTGAAGAAAGGGAAGAAGAGTTCATTGGAATTTCAGAGCAAACCATTCAGCAAATGATTAAAAAGTTGAAACCGGTACTCATGCCCGAAACTTCACCCATTGTTTTTGTGGATGGGGAGCCTGCTTCTTTTTTGGTGAGTGTTCCGGATTTACATGAAATTTCTGCAAAAACGAACGGAAAATTGAAATGGTGGCAACTCCCAAAAATGGTAGGCTTTAAAAAGAGAGCTGAAAAATTCCGTCCCTTGGCGTTCGGCACCGACCCAAAATATAGAGGGAGGGGCTTAGAGGCCTTAGTTTTTATTGAAGGAGCGCAATGGACTCGAAAGCATTACCCGAATCTGAAAGTATTGGAAGGCGGCTTCGTAAGTGAAAAAAATTGGATTATGCGTCGAAGTTTGGAAGCTTTTGGCTGTGAGATTGCCAAAACTTATCGCGTGTATAAGTGGATGGTTGATTGAGGGTTGAAAGTTGAGAGTTGATAAAGTGATAGGTGTCAAATCAAATATTTGGGCTTCATCAAAATGAAGTGAAGGGCTGTACTGCAGGAACTAAATCTGTCACCCTATCAACTCTCAACTTTCAACTCTAAAACCTACCTAAATATCGAATTTAGAATCTCGATGGCAATATCCTTCTTAGTGCCCTGAAATTTTTGATCAGAATCTTTGCTTAACAAATGAACGGTGTTGGTATCTCCCTCAAATCCGGACTCTTTGTCATTTAGTAAGTTAGCTATAATGTAATCAGCATTCTTCTTTTCCAGTTTTGAAGTCGCATTTTCGATCAGGTTTTCCGTTTCCATGGCAAATCCGATGAGCATTTGCCCCTCTTTTCTATGTTCACCAAGCCAAGCAAGTATATCTTGCGTTCTTTCAAGTTCTATAGAATTCACGGCGTCGGTTTTCTTCACCTTATTTTTATGAATCTCTACAGGGGTGAAATCTGAAACGGCAGCGGCCATAATGATGACATCAGCATCTGCATGTTCCTTTACGACTTCAAAAAGATCGCCGGTACTGGTGATAGAAACAGAATGAATGCCGTCAGGTTTGGCTATTGAAAGTGGGCCGTGAATCAGGGTGACATCCGCCCCCAAACTTTGAGCCGCCTCTGCAATTGCAACTCCCATTTTACCGGAGCTTGGATTTGAAATAAACCGAACCGGGTCAATATGTTCACGGGTTGGACCGGCCGTAACTACTACTTTTTTGCCTTCCAGTGGTCCTTTCACAGAACCAATAATCTCAGAAGCTTTCTCTAAAATTTTATCAATCTCAGGCAAACGGCCTTTGCCCTCAAGCCCACTTGCTAAATATCCTGATTCAGGTTCCAGAATGTGATATCCGAATTCTTTAACCTTGTCCAGGTTTCGGGACACTCCGGGGGAGTCATACATTTCCCCATCCATAGTAGGGCAGAGGAGTACGGGACACCGGGCTGCAAGCACGGTACTGGTAAGCATGTTATCCGAAATGCCGGTGGTTATTTTGGCAAGGGTGTTTGCCGTGCATGGAGCAATCACAAAAAGATCAGCCCATTCGCCCCAGTTTATGTGACGGGTCCAGTCGCCAGAATTTGGTTTGTCGGGAAATATTTCAACTGCCACCTCATGACCGGAAAGAGAAGCAAAAGTTTCTAAACCAACAAAGCGGGTGGCCGAGGGCGTCATGGTGACGCGGACTTCAGCTCCCGCTTTTTGAAATTCTCTCAATAAGAAAGCAGCTTTATAGGCTGCAATTCCTCCGGTAACACCTAAAATGATGCGCTTACCGGAGAGCATATTTAGTCTTCTTTATCAGGGTGACGATAGTAGATATCGTCATTTTCCATTTCCACAATAGCACGTTGTGTGGCATGTGGTAATTTTTCAAAAGCTTTTGAAATGTTTTCTTGCTCTTCGTTAAAAGAAAACTCGTCTTCTTCTTCAAAGCCTTCGAAATATTGAAGCTTCTCATCCAGCTCCAGTTTTTCCTGAGCAGCAATTTGTCGGGCTCTTTTGGAAAGGATTACAAGCAACTCGTATTTGTTACCTGTTTTAAATTTTAGCTTTTCAATGTCTAATGTTTTTACTGACATATGTGGTCTCAGTTTTTATTCATGAATTTGAGAACGGCTTCTCTAACTTCTTCATAGGCCGTGTCAAGATCATCATTAATGATTACCTGATCAAATTGATCAGCGTAAGTAAGTTCTTCTTTTGCACGTTGGAGTCGCAGAGCAAGTGTTTCATTGTCTTCAGTTCCGCGATTCGTTAAGCGCTGCTTCAATACATCAATTGAAGGGGGTTTGATGAATAAACTCAAACATTCATCGCCGTATATCTCTTTGATGTTAACGGCACCTTTTACTTCAATATCAAGCAGAACAAAATACCCTGAATTTAGTTTTTTATCAACTTCTGAACGCAAGGTACCATACTTCTTTCCTCCATAGAATTCTTCCCACTCCAGAAAAGCATTTTCTTTAATTTTTTGGTTGAAATCGGCCTCTTCAAGGAAGTAATAGTGTTTTCCGTCTTCTTCGCCTTCCCGAGGTGGACGTGTAGTTGCCGAAACGGAAAATTTAAGGTCTTCAAATTCCTTGAAAAGCCGGCGTGCCAATGTCGTTTTTCCGCCTCCGCTGGGTGCCACTAAGATGATTACTTTACCTTTTCTATCCATTCTGGAATTAAAAATTCAAGATTAAAAATTCAAAATTGTAAAGAGAATTTTGAATTTTAAATTTTTCATTTTGAATTATTCTATTCAACGTTTTGTACTTGTTCGCGGATTTGTTCAAGGGCTTCTTTGCATTTTACAACGTACTGGGCAATCTCAGAATCGTTAGCTTTTGAACCGATGGTGTTGAGTTCCCGGTTAATTTCCTGAGTTAGGAAATTCAGCCTTCTTCCGGCGGGTTCGGGTTGTTCTACCGCTTCTAAGAAAAATTTAAGGTGAGAACGTAATCGTACTATTTCTTCGGTGACATCCATTTTGTCAACCAAAACAGCCACTTCCATCTCCAATCTTTCAGGATCAAGCGAATCGTCCTCCAGTAAGTTATTGATGCGTTCGCGAAGTTTGTCCCGTGTTTCCTCAGCCCGGCCTTCTGTTTTTGTAGTTATGATCTCCATGTTTGATTCAATGAATTTGATACGATCTACAAGATCATTTTTAAGCTGATCTCCTTCTTGCGTACGCATCACCAACAAAGATTCCAGGGCTTCATTGAGTGCCTTTTGAGCAACTTCCCATTTTTGCTCTATAATTTTTTCATCCTCTTCTTTATTCACAAATACATCACTGAATTGTGTGATGTCTCGTACTGTAATGGGTTCTTCAATACCGGCAACAGAGCGAAGATTATACAAGATTCTCGAATATCCCTTCACTTTCTCTTCATTAACTGAAATTGAAGGACCTGCAGATTCTGCTTCAGATATATAAACCGTGATATTCAGCTTTCCCCGATTAATTGTTTTTTGAGCCAGTTCCTTAACCTTCAGCTCTTTGTCTTGAAGTTGCTGCGGTAATCGAGTGCTTACATCCAAGTAGCGACTGTTTAGAGATTTTATCTCAACGGTTGCGTTGATGTCATGTTCAGTAGCTTCGCCACGTCCGAAGCCGGTCATTGATACAATCATATTCCTACTGCTGATGAAAATTGAGCGAGAAAATACGAAAGTATAGGTGGGATAAGAAATTAAGCATTAAATATTACTCCTCTTCTACTTTACTTAAGCTCTTTGCATTAACACAATAGCGCAATCCGGAAGGTTCCGGGCCGTCTGGAAATACATGGCCAAGGTGGGCATCACAGGTATTGCATAAGGCCTCAATGCGCACCATACCGTGAGAAGTATCCATCTTGTACTTCACAGCATTTTCTTTCACAGGTTGTGTGAATGAAGGCCATCCGGAGCTGCTTTCAAATTTAGTGGTAGCATCGAATAATGTGGTTCCGCAGCAAACGCATTCATATAGGCCCGGATCAAATTTATAGCACATATCGCTTGAGCCGGGTCGTTCGGTTCCTTTTAATCGCGTTATAGCATATTCTTCATCGGAGAGCTCTTTTTTCCACTCTTCATCAGGTTTCTCAACGCGTATTTCTGGTTCGGGATTTCCGTTTTTGGCAAAGTTTTTTAGGTCTTTCCAGGTTAACATATTCAATAAAATTTGTTTGTGATCATACTCTATGAAGTAATCGCTTTCTATATGCGTTCTCAAAGGTAGAGATCAATTTGATTCTTTTTTCTTCAGTAATTCGTTTACTTCTTCACCAGAAAGTTCTTCTTTTTCGAGCAACAATTCTGCTACTTTATCTAAGACTTCACGATTTTCTTTGAGTGTATTAATCGCTCGTTCAAATGCTTCTTTCGATATTTTCTGAACTTCTTCATCAATTTCCCGGGCGGTAGAATCGCTGTACTCCCGCTGCCGGCTCATATCGCGGCCAAGAAAAATTTCTTGTTCTTCGCTTCCAAATGAAACGTGGCCAAACCGGTCGGTCATCCCAAGATCCAGCACCATTTTCCGGGACAGTTTGGCAACTTGTTTGAGGTCATCTTGCGCACCGCTGGTGGAAGTCTCAAAGATAAGATCCTCTGCAGCACGTCCCCCCATAATTACAGCCAGCCGGTCCAGCAAATATTCACGTTTATAGATGTATTTTTCTTTTTCAGGAAGCTGCTGTGTTACTCCCATAGCTTTACCGCGAGGGATAATAGTAACTTTATGTATCGGATCGGAATGGGGTAATACTGCGGCGACTAAAGCGTGTCCTGCTTCATGGTAAGCCAGTAATTTTTTCTCATCGTCATCGATGGTGATACCGTCCCTTTCAAGCCCCATCAGTACTTTATCACGCGCTTTGTCAATATCTTGCATCGCAATTTTATTTCGTTTGTTTCTTCCTGCATACAATGAAGCTTCATTTAATAGATTTTCAAGGTCAGCGCCGCTGAAACCGGGAGTACTGCGGGCAATTTTTTCCAGGTCCACATCATCCTGTAATTTTTTATTCCGGGCATGGATTTTCAGAATTTCATGCCGCGCCTTTTGCTTGGGAAGGTTAACGGTGATTTGGCGATCAAAACGGCCGGGACGCAAAAGGGCTTTATCCAGAATATCGGGACGGTTTGTCGCTGCCATAACTACCACACTTTCGGTAGGTTCAAAACCATCAAGTTCCGAAAGCAATTGATTCAAGGTTTGTTCTCGTTCGTCGTGACCACCACCTAAACCGGCTCCCCGCCTGCGGCCGATAGAATCAATTTCATCAATGAAAATGATGCTTGGGGCAACCTTCTTAGCCTTATCAAACATATCGCGGACTCGTTTTGCACCCACACCCACAAACATTTCCATAAAGTCGGAGCCCGAAATACTGAAAAAGGGAACATCGGCTTCTCCTGCTGCTGCTTTTGCCATAAGGGTTTTCCCGGTGCCGGGAGGGCCTACCATCAATAACCCTTTGGGTAGTTTTGCTCCAATTTTTTCAAACCGATCAGGTTCTTTCAGAAATTCAATGATCTCTTGCAATTCTTTTTTGGCGTTATCAAGACCGGCTACATCGTCAAATTTAGTATCCTGTTTTTCGGGTTCCTGAAGCTTGGCTTTGCTCTTTCCAATATTGAAGAATCCCTGGCTTTGCGATCGCATCCGCTGATAGAACATGATTCCTATAAACACGAAGAAAATGATAGGTAGTATGATAAGTAGGATATACCACCAACTGTATTCTGATTCCGGTTGAGCCGAAATGGTTACATCTTGTTCTTCAAGGCGTTGGTAAAGATCTTCATCGCCAAAAGAAGGGATGTAGGTTGAAAAACTTTCAGCCCGAAGAGTATCCCCGGCAACTTGTAGAATTTGTTCAGATTTAAATTCTCCCTGAATTTGATCTCCCTGTACATGAACCCGCTCTACATTTCCTTGATTGAGATGTGAACGAAATTCTGAATATTCAATTTCAGGAGTTCCTCCTACAAAGACATCTCCAGAAGACATATACCAATTATAGAAGAGGGCGATGAGTATCAGCCAGATAAGTGCACTTGTCCAACCAAAATTTGGTCTTTTGTTACCGGACCATTTGCCCAGTTTCTTATTCCTGTTTTGTTTTTGCTGTTTATTTTTTTCTTCAGGCAAAACTAAGTTTTTGTAATTAAATATTACCGAAGTACTCTTAAATACATCAACTAAAACATAGAAACAGGGCGATTTAGTTTCTTTAATTATCTACGAATTAAAGATAAAGTGAGCAGGCTATTTTTTTAGCTTTAAAAATAATGCTGAAGCTATTTCAGCAAGTCAAAGATTTTTCCGGCAAAAGCTTTAGCAGCTTCAGGAGAGCGACCTTCAGAATAAATACGAATAATAGGCTCCGTATTTGATTTCCGCAGGTGAACCCATCCCTCAGCAAAATCAATTTTTACGCCATCAACGATGTTGGGTTCAAGGCTTGAAAAATGCTTTTTGACCATTTCCAGGACTTCATCGGCATCTTTTTCTAATTCATCAAGCTGAATTTTGTTCTTACTCATGAAGTAATCCGGGAGAGAAGCTCGGTATTCCGAAGCACTCATATCTTTTTCAGCAAGATGTTGAAGCACCATAGCCGTTCCAACTAAAGCATCGCGACCGTAGTGAAGATCGGGACAGATTACACCGCCGTTTCCTTCACCGCCTATAACTGCATCTTGTTCCTGCATAACTTTAACCACATTGATTTCTCCTACGGCCGAGCGATAGCATTTCTGTCCGTGCTCACGAGCCACATCATCGGAAACACGAGAGGAAGAGAGGTTGGTAGCGCAAGCGCCCTCTTTCTTTCCCAGAATGAAATCAAAAGCAGTGGCTTGGGTGTACTCCTCACCAAATAGTTTTCCGGTATCGTCTACTAAAGCCAATCGGTCTGCATCCGGATCGGTGACGACGCCCAGGTCTACCTTCTTTTCTTTTACCAGTTCACAAATCTCGGCGAGGTGTTCGGGGAGTGGTTCGGGATTGTGAGGAAAGATTCCATTTGGGGTGCAATGCAATTTGTGGACTGTTTTGACTCCAAGTTTTCCCAGGAGCCTTGGTAAAGCTTCTGAACCGGCTCCATTAACAGCATCTACAGCTACAGAAAAATTCTTGGCAGCAATTTCTTCTTTGTTGATGTAGGGCAGATCCAAAATCTTCCGGATATGGTCATCCAACATTTCCGGATCTTCGGTAATGGTTCCTATTTTATCAAAAGACTGATAAGCAAATTCACCGGATTCTGAAATCTCAATTACTTTTTTGCCTTGATCTGCATCCAAAAACTCACTCTTTTCGTTCAATAATTTCAGGGCATTCCATTCGGCAGGATTATGGCTGGCAGAGATAATAATTCCTCCCGCTGCTTTATGTTTTAAAACCCCCATAGCTACAGTAGGTGTTGGGACAATCCCAACTTTAACAACATCACATCCAACACTTGCCAGCGTAGCAGCTACGATATCTTCACAAAGCTGTCCGGTTACGCGAGAATCCCGACCAACTACTACTGTTCCTCCTTCGAGCCATGTTCCGTAGGCGGCGGTAAATTTTGAAAGATTCTGAGGGGTGAGGTCGGTCCCGAAAATGCCCCGAATACCCGATATGGAAATCATTAATGCCATTTTATTCGTCTTTATTTAGTTAGTTAATTATTTAGAACGGTCCGGTGCCCAGGTGGTTTCTTTTGTTCCGGCTTGCTTATTCTCATACCGAGCTAACACAAATAAGAAATCAGACAGCCGATTGATATACATGATGGCTACTTCTGAAATTTCTTCTTCGTGCCGGCATTCAACGGTAATTCTTTCAGCTCGCCTACATACCGTGCGTGCGAAATGAAGTGTCGCTCCGGCTTGAGCTCCACCGGGTAAAATGAAGTTTTTGAGGGGTTCCAGATCTTCTTCCATTTCATCAATGGCCTTCTCCAGAAACTCTACTTCACTATGACCAATTCGCTCGATCCGTACATCTTTGGAGGCCGGAGTTGCAAGATCGGCACCCAACACAAACAGTTGCTGCTGAATGGTTTCCAGTAACTCGGATCCTTTCTCCGAGAGGCCAAATGAAGTAGCCATTCCCAATATAGAATTCAATTCATCCACAGTTCCATAGGCATCAATTCGCTTGGAGCTTTTGGATACTCGTTGTCCGCCAAAGAGAGAAGTATTACCGCTGTCGCCTTTTTTAGTATAAATTTTCATAGTCAAGGTTTTTTTAGAAAATAGGGGTTTGATGGGTAAGGTGCATATGTGCAAAGTCGCGACAAAAAAACCGTTCAATCAAATAAAAGATTCCTCAATAAATTCATACGAAATATGAAGATGTTCCAGTCCTGAAAGATTCTGCTCAAATGCATCGGCTTTATCCAAAGCACATGCTACGCGCAATCGTATATCTTGCAAGTAATCGGAGTCGATTACTGACAGGTCAAAATCATTCTTTAGCTTTTGGATGGTATTTTCCTGTGGATAAGGATAGCAGATCTCGAATATTTTTACAGGCCAAATAGTGACTAAACGGGCTGATTCCAAACAAAGCTGAGTACCTCGACCATAAGCCTCTATCAAACCTGATTTTCCCAACTTAGTACCGCCATAATATCGGACTACCACAACTCCGACATTCACTACTTCATATGATTTTAGCTGATTAAGAATCGGAAGGCCGGCCGAGCCGGAAGGTTCCCCATCATCAGAGCTGAATTCTTTGGGTTGAGCCGGATTCAGTCGCCACGCCCAACAGTGGTGGGTGGCATCAGGGTATTTTGATTTAAGCTGATTGAGCTGTTCCTGAAACTCTTCCTCAGATTCAGCCGGGAAAAGATAGCCCAGGAATTTGGAGCCGCGCTCTCGGAAAGAGGATTCGTATGTTTTATGTATGGTATACAATTACCTCCCGTTATTTTACGTCAAGGTAAAAATGGCACCGGTAAAAGTCATTCCTGTTTAGCTTTTTATAAGTCTAAAGCAAACCGGCGTACCACTGGTGTCGAATCAATAAAATCGATCATGTAGAAGTTTTCCTCTTCATCCACCCAGTTTACAATAGGATAGTATGGTTGGCGGTCGTATGGTAAGGAATACAAAAAACTCTGATCAACTATATTTCCATCAAGATCAAATATCTGTACGCTTAGGTCCAACAGGTTTCCGTCTTCCATGGAAACATCTCCTTCTCGCCATTCGCCATAAAAGTGAACAACTTGTCTTCTTTGGGGAAGAAAATGGATCCCGGCATCAATGCTATGTACACGTCCTTTGTGAGAGTCTCCGGAATAGCCAATCATACGGGCACTAGGATACTCACTATTTTCTTCGTATTCAGCTGTCGAATGATAGAGGATATAAGGATTAGAATACGGAGAGGTGCCTTCAATTTTGTTATTCAACTCCCATTCTACATCGTTCACTTTTTTATATGAATAAATACTACCAGTATATATCCCCGGTGAGAAATAAATTATCTCTGATTCTTTATTCAAAGTGAAGCTGCCCTGGTAAAGAAGAGTATAAACCCAGCTAAAAGTATCATCTATTTCAAGGTCACTTAAGGGGGCAAATTCATATTCTATTTCATCAAGATCTGTACTCATAATCTTGAGAAATTCTCGTTTCGGAAGATCTGAATAGTCGGATTCTATAGCAGATGCTTGAGAGTAGGCCAATCCAATAATTTTATTATCAATAAAATCAGCATCTTTGAAATAAAACTGATTTTCAAATTTAATAACGTAATTAGATACATATTCTCCTTCTTTTGTGATGGTGGTATATCTAAAATTGCCCCTGTCAAGTACAAGGATGTTATTTTCCGGCGTAACTCCCATAAAATTAATATCATGGAATTCATTAGGACCTCTACCACGTCCGCCCAAGCTTTTGAGATAGTTCCCGTCTTTGTCAAATACCTTGATGGTCAGGCTTGCTTTATCGCCGATGTATATGTTTTCTTCTTTATCGGTTACTACTCCTACAGGTTGCCCTAAAATTTGAGCAGCTGAATCTGCTTCATTTTCAAGGCCGATGACAAGTTCTCTTTCAATATCTATGGTTCGTGCTCTTTCAACTGTTTTTGTTTTTGACTGCTTGTTATTACACGCTGTAAATAGTAGAAGAATTAAAGAGACTATAATTTGATCACGTAGCATAATTAAGTTATTGTGATTACTAAGATGTAACTACAAGGCTTTATTGAATTAATAAAACCTTGTAATTATTTGTGATTTTCAATTACCGTTACTAATGATAATCAGGACCACAATCAGGACCACATAAATCTCCTGATAAATCGCAACTAGCTGGATCTGGGCAGATAGTCATTCCACAGAAAATTGCTTCAAGGCAATTCCCCTCTGCTCTACATGTACAACACCAACAGTCAGATTCTACATAATTTAGATTATCTGGAGTTAAAGTAAATGCACTTGTAAGAGCAAATGCTATGATAGAAAAAAAGAGAGTGAAGGTACTTTTCTTTATGTTTTTCATGGCACGATCTTTTTGTTAAGATTTGGTTTCATTGATTTTGAGCGAGTGGAGTGTTACTTCCAGGTTTCTTTTGCCTGCTCTATAATCCTAAGTTTACTTTCAGGTAACATTATCGAATTGGGAATAGGGAAATTATAGAAAACCAACTTTTCAAATTTATCAACAAAGATTAAGTTTTGTTCTAAATTACTGAAGAGGTTATTAATTTTTGAAGAAGGCAGGTTTTTATAAGGAATATTCAATTCTGTCAGTCTAATAAACTTGTTGACTTCATTATCATTTTCATCAATAAAAAGAAGTATTGGATCTGTAAAAGTAGAATCTTTTCTTAGTAAATCTGAGAACTCAGTAACATTGTTTAAGCAAAGATAACAAGCTTCAATAGTTAGGATTATAACCGGATTGATTTTTCCTGAAGAGTCGGGGTCAATTTTTTCGAAAAGCTTTTCAATATCGGAATTAACGATACTAATTGAGGTTGTAAAGTTATTTCCCGAATCTTGGTCAGAAGGTATATTTGTTCCTTTAAAGTTGTAACTGAAGTAAATAATTACTGATAAAATCAGCAATATTGTACTCACCGAATATTTTATACGATCACTCAATTTCTCATGATTTTTTATTGCTTTGAAAATTCTAAAAAAAATAATGAATAAAGCAACTACTTTTATTTTTTATGAAAAATCAATGCATAATGTAAATGAATCATAGAGATTCACTGTTCGTGCAGATCAAAGTGTAGATGAAAAATAAATTTTTGAAAGAGAATAATTGATTTCGATAAAATCACTCCAAACTCAACTACTTTAACGGAGCATAGTGTGGAAAGAATATGAACTCATCACCTGAAAAGAATAAATGCCCGAAATAGAAATCCCACAAACCTGCAATCATATTTAGACCTATTCTGCCTTGTTATTCAGAGCGGAAAAAGCGATTTTCTCCTCGCAGTGCATTAGTGGAAGAGTTTTCAATTTATTTTGAAACTTAGAATTCACAGTCATTGTTATTATTAAAAATTGAAATTATCTAAGACGTAGAATATGCCTTCTCTTATCAAAGCTCTGAATTCTCAGGTTGGCCGAAAATTTATGACCGGAATCACAGGTATCGGTCTCATGCTTTTTCTAATTGGTCACCTGGCCGGAAACCTTACCATATTTGGAGAAAGCCAGGCTTTTAATGTGTACACCTACACACTCGAAAGTTTAGGTCCATTGTTGTATGTGATTGAAGCCGGTCTTGCCTTCTTTTTCCTCTATCATGCTTTTTTGGGAATATCAATCTGGAGACAGAAAAAGAAAGCTCGTTCTCAAGGATATGATACCTACCAATCAAAAGGTGGACCAAGCCATCAGTCGCTTGCTTCCAGAAGCATGATCATTTCAGGAATTGTGATTCTTGTATTTCTTGTATTCCACATTTGGCACTTTAAATTTGGGCCAACTGAAACTATAGCACTTGAGTCGGTGGGAACTACAGAAGCGCGTGATTTGAGAGCTTTAGTTATCGCTGAATTTCAAAAGCCATTGGTTGCTTTTGGGTATATCTTTGTACTTTCACTGGCTATTTTGCACCTCGCCCATGGAGCATGGAGTGCGTTCACATCATTGGGAATGAAGCACAATCAAACTTCAAAAAAAGTTCAGATCGGAGCTTATATCTTTGCAATAGTGCTGATGTTAGGCTTCATCTTCATACCGCTGTATATCTACCTTACAGGCGGAGAAGGTAGTTTAATTAGCTATTAAAGATGGGCCACGAAAGCACTAAAACACGAAATTTTTTTAAATGAATTGGCAAACAGATATTTACGAAGAAATTCCTGATCGCCTTGAAGTGGTCGGGGAGAAAATTGTAGATGCGGCCTATACTGTTCATAGGAAGTTGGGCCCCGGATTACTCGAACACATTTATGAAGTTTGTCTTGTGCATGAAATAATAAAAAGAAACTTGAAAGCTGAGCGGCAGGTTAAGGTGCCGATTGTTTATGATGATCTGACTTTTGATGAAGGATTAAAGTTAGATGTTTTGGTTGAAGATAAAGTGATTTGTGAACTCAAAGCAGTGGATAAGATGAATCCGGTTTGGGAAGCTCAAATCATCAGTCATCTGAAACTCACTAAAAATCGGCTTGGATATTTGATTAATTTTAATGTCAGAAACATTGGAAAAGGAATTAAACGATTTGTACTGTAATTGAGATTAAAATCCAGAACGTAGAAAAATCTAAATCACAAAAAATGAAGCCTAAAACGAAGGCAACGTATTGTTCATATTAACTTTAGTGTTTTAGTGCTTTCGTGGCGAATTAAACAACTATGAAATTAGATTCAAAAGTACCCGGCGGACCGTTAGAAGAGAAATGGGATAAACACCTGAAAGACATCAACCTGGTGTCGCCCAATAACAAGCGGAAATATGAAATTATAGTTGTGGGAACCGGATTAGCCGGTGGTGCAGCTGCTGCAAGTTTTGCAGAGCTTGGCTACAACGTGAGAAGTTTCTGCATTCAGGATTCAGCCCGACGTGCCCACAGTATCGCGGCCCAGGGGGGGATAAATGCAGCTAAAAATTATCCCAATGATGGCGATAGCATCTGGCGTCTTTTCTATGATACGATTAAAGGTGGCGACTATCGTTCGCGTGAGTCTAATGTGTATCGCCTGGCACAGGTATCGAACGAAATTATTGATCAGGCCGTAGCGCAGGGCGTTCCTTTTGCCCGTGAATATGGCGGAAACTTAGCGAATAGGTCATTTGGCGGAGCACAGGTATCGCGAACGTTTTATGCCCGTGGACAAACCGGTCAACAATTATTGCTCGGCGCTTATCAGGCCATGATGCGTCAGGTCCACAATGGAAATATCAAATATCATCCACGTCATGAGATGCTGGATGTGGTAGTTATTGACGGTCAGGCTCGTGGAATTATTACCAGGGATTTGGTTTCCGGTGAACTGAACCGATATGAAGCTGATGCCGTTGTACTTGCAACCGGTGGATATGGAAACGTTTTCTATCTTTCCACAAATGCCAAAAACTCAAACGTAACGGCAGCATGGAGAGCACACAAGCGTGGTGCTGCTTTTGCCAATCCCTGCTACGTTCAGGTTCACCCCACTTGTATTCCGGTTTCCGGAGATTATCAGTCTAAGTTGACGCTTATGTCAGAGAGTTTGAGAAACGATGGCCGTGTTTGGGTTCCTCGCAAGAAAGGGGATGAGCGTCATCCAAATGAAATTCCTGAAGACGAACGATATTATTATCTGGAAGAACGCTATCCTGCTTTCGGAAACTTAGTCCCTCGGGATGTGGCTTCCCGAAATGCCAAGATGGTGTGTGATGACGGTCTCGGTGTAGGCGAAACCGGTTTGGCTGTTTACCTCGATTTCCGTGATGCTATTAAACGCGACGGCGAAGAGGCGATTTCAGCCAAGTATGGTAACCTCTTTGATATGTATGAGAATATCACAGGCGAAAATCCATATAAACGTCCGATGAGGATTTATCCTGCTGTCCACTATACAATGGGTGGTCTTTGGGTTGATTACAATCTTCAAACTACAATACCTGGTCTTTATGCAGCCGGAGAAGCAAACTTCTCTGACCACGGAGCAAACCGACTCGGCGCAAGTGCGTTGATGCAGGGACTGTCAGATGGCTATTTCGTACTTCCGTACACTATTGGTGATTACCTCGCCAAACAAGAACCCGGTAAACGATATGGAACCGATCATGAGGCTTTTAAAGAAGCTGAAAATTCAGCGCAGGAACAGATCGACAAGCTTTTAAATGTGGATGGTAACCGCACCATTATCGACTTCCATCGTTCGCTTGGAAAAATTGTGTGGGATAAAATCGGAATTGCCCGTAACGAAGAAGGGTTGAAGCAAGCCATTGAAGAGATTCGTGAGTTACGAGAAGAATTCTGGCAGAATGTGAAAGTGCCGGGCGAGAAAAATAATTACAATAAATACCTGGAGTTTGCAGGTCGTGTTGCCGATTTCTTTGAGTTGGCAGAACTAATGGCCGAGGATGCGCTGGACAGAGAAGAATCTGCCGGGTGCCACCTCCGGGAAGAATATCAAACCGATGAGGGAGAAGCCCTCCGAAATGATGAGGATTATTCCTATGTAGCCGCTTGGGAATACAAAGGCATGAACGGAAAACTCGAAGAAACTCTTCACAAAGAAAATTTAGAATTTGAATTCGTTGAGCTAAAACAACGCAGTTATAAATGATATAGCCGAAAGTATTTGCTCTGACGCAGAGCGTGCGGAGCAAGGGAGATATTATTTCTTCTTAAACCTCGCTCCTGACGCTCTGCGTCGGAGCATAGCTTAGGCAGATCAAAAAAAGGAAAAAATTATGAGCAAAGAAATGACCATTCATCTGAAATACTGGAAACAAAATGGACCTAATGATACCGGCCATTTTGAGGAGTACACGCTCGACAATGTGAACGAGCACATGTCGTTCCTAGAAATGCTGGACGTGCTCAACGAAGAGTTGATGCTGCAAGACAAAGAGCCTGTAGAATTCGATTACGACTGCCGCGAAGGTATTTGCGGTTCCTGTAATTTAGTAATCAACGGACAGGCACATGGGCCTAAACAAAAAGTAGCAGCTTGTCAGTTGCATATGCGGAATTATAGCGATGGCGACCATATTACGATTGAACCGCCAAGAGCAACTGCATTTCCGGTGATTAAAGATTTAGTGGTTGATCGTTCTGCTTTTGACCGGATTATTGAAGCGGGCGGATATGTATCTGTGAAAACAGGTTCTGCTGCTGAAGCGAATGCCATCCCCGTAGAAAAAGAAAAAGCAGATGCAGCCTTTGATTATGCAACTTGTATAGGTTGCGGAGCTTGTGCAGCTGCTTGTCCTAATGCCTCAGCTTCGCTATTCACCGGTGCTAAAATCGCCCACCTCAACAAACTCCCACAAGGTGAAGTTGAGCGGAAAGACCGTGTAGTGGCAATGGTTGATCAAATGGCCGAAGAGGGTTTTGGAGACTGCTCTAACTTTGCAGAATGTGAAGCCGTTTGCCCGGTAGGAATTTCCATTTCGGCTATTGCTGAAATGAGAAGAGATTATATGAAAGCGGTGATGAGTGGGGATTAATTTTTTCTCTGATCTATATAAATGATTTGAAAAGGCGCATTTAACGATTGCGTCTTTTTTGTTTAATCTAATATCACCGTCTTATTCCCATAGATAAATACTTTATCATCTAAAACGAGTTTGGTAGCTTCTGCCATTACTTTGGTTTCGATTTCTCTTCCAGCTTGTGCCATTTCTTCGGCGTCATAACGATGGTCAATGGGTGATGTACTTTGATAAATAATAGGCCCCTGATCCAGATCATCGGTTACATAATGTGCAGTTGCTCCAATAATCTTAACACCACGCTGATAAGCTTGATGATAGGGTCTTGCTCCCACAAAAGCAGGTAAGAAGGAGTGATGGATATTAATGAGCTTATTTTTGTACACCTCAATAAATTCCGGGGAGAATATACGCATGTATTTAGCCAAGATGATATAATCGGGATTGAAGTTGGCAAGCAGTGCAAGGATCTCCTTCTCGTGTTCAGTTCGCTCCTTACTCTCATGTGGGATCACATAAAAGGGAATATCAAAACGTTCGACTAAATTTCGCAGGTATTCATGATTGCTTATAACGCACTGAATATTGGCCCTGTTATCATCAAATTCATTGCGTATCAAAAGATCTCCAAGCACATGGTGTTCTTTAGTCGCCATGATCACCACTTTTTTGTTCTGATTTGTACTCACTCGAATATTAGCTTTATCAGGTAATGATGACCTTAGTTTCTTAACCAACTGTTCTTTGTCAAAATCCCCTTTTACAATAGTGCGCATAAAAAAATGCTTACTGTTGTGTTCAACAAATTCCCGGTTCAACACAATGTTAAGATCATGTTGGTAAATAATATCCGTGATCTTGTGAATAAGTCCCTTTGCATCAGAACAGTCAATCAGGAGTGTATTTTGGGGAGAATTCATGCAAGTAATGATTGAGTTAGTTGAGTAAAGTCGTCCACTGTATTATACACATTTGGCGAAACCCGAATAGAATCTCCCCTAAAGGAAACAAGAATGTTATGCTTATCAAAAGCAGCTTTAATCTTTTCCATTTTATGATGCTCTGCTAAACGAATGCCAAAGAGGTGAGAGGAACGAAAGCTTTCATCTTCAATTCGAAACCCGGCTTTTCGTAGTTTAGCAACAGGTTCTTCAATTAAGTTTTTGCAGTACTGCTGGATGTTTTTCACTCCCCATTTATTCAGTTGCTTAACGGCTTCCAGCATCATGGGCACTAAAATGAAGTTACTGTGTTCGCCCACTTCATACCGAAGAGCTCCCGGCTGATAATCATCGTTGTAGTTTACCAAGTTTGCAAAATTTTCACTTTCATAGCGGTTGATCCAGTTTTCTTCCACAGGCGATCCCTTATCCAAGGCTGGTCCATAATAAGCCAATCCAATGCTGTAAGGCCCCATCAGCCATTTGTAGCCGGCGCAAATCAGGGCGTCAGGCTTAATTTCTATTACATCAAATGGAAGTGCACCAACCGACTGCGTTCCGTCAATAGCTAGCCAAGCTCCGACTTCCCGGGTCAGTTTACGAATAGCCTGCAAGTTGAAACGAGTTCCATCGGCCCAATGCACATTACCCAATGCCACCAGTTTTGTTTTGGAGTTGATGGCATTCATAATTTTCTCATTCCAGTCTTTGCCTCGTTCTTTTGAATCAGGTGGAGTGATGGTTACGATCTCGGCACCACTTTCAGAAGCTATAGATCTCCATGGATAGACGTTGCTTGGGAATTGTTCTCCCACCAAAATAATATTGTCCCCTTTTGAAAGAGATAAATTTTTAGCCACATTTGCCATCCCGTATGAAACAGAAGGGATAACCACAATTCGCTTGGGATCTTTTGCATTGATAAGTTTAGCGTATTCGTTCCTGAGCTTGTCAGTTTCTCCAAAAAATTCATCCGGCGAAATTTTGAAAGGATTTCGTTTGCGCTTGATACCTTCAATACCTGCTTGTTCAACCTTTTTAAGTAATGGCGACATATACGCACAATTCAGGTAAGTAAAGGAATGATCGAGCTGAAAATGTGATTTTTTACAATCCATGAGTTCACTATAATAGGTTAATCTGATTTGTCAGGGAAACTCTAAATTTCATAGTACAAATCCCAACGTTTTTAAGATGAATATCCGAGAGGCAGAAAAAAAAGATTTATCGACTATCCTTTCAATCAATCAAAGCGCATTGCCCCATGTGAATAGTATTGAGCTTTCAGAGTTGGAGGAATTTTTAAAGGTAGCTAATCCTTTTATAGTAATTGAAATGGATGGTACTATCGCCGGATTTATAATTGTACTGCAAAAAGGGCTGGACTATGATAGTTTGAATTACAAATTTTTCTGCAATAATTATTACGACTTTGATTATGTAGATCGGATTGTAATATCAGAACATTTTAGGGGTAAAAAATTAGGAACGGCACTGTATAAATACCTTTTCAACCACTCTGATAAAAAACAGATCACTTGTGAAATAAATATAAAACCACCGAATGTAAATTCGATGAAATTCCATAAATCATTGGGATTCAAGCAGGTGGCAAAACTGGTTACAGAAAAGGGCGCAAAAGGTGTAGCGATGATGGTGAAGGAGTTGTAGCAGATTGTAAAAAACTTTCAATTTGGAATGAAAGTTTAGGTTTTTGTTTTATACAGTCAACTATTCATCAATAAAATAAAATCAAATATCATGAGAACGCTTAATAAAATAACAGGAGTATTTGCGCTTGTATTCGCAATGCTTTTTTCGACGAATGTAATGGCACAAGACAGTGATATTGTAGAGTTAGCTGTTGATACAGAACAACTTTCTACACTTGTTACAGCTGTCCAAGCCGCGGATTTAGTAGAGACGCTACAGAGCGAAGGTCCTTTTACCGTATTTGCTCCAACAAATGAAGCCTTTGAAGCATTGCCGGAAGGTGTGCTCGATATGCTTCTGAAACCGGAAAATAAAGAAATGCTTGTTTCAGTACTGACTTATCATGTTGTTTCTGGAAAAGTGATGTCCGGTGACTTGGAAGATGGAATGAAAGCAGCTACCGTAGAGGGAAGTGAAGCGACCATCAAAATTGGTTACGGCAATGTAATGGTTGATAATGCTACTTTTGCCGCAGCTGATATTGAGGCGTCGAATGGTGTAGTTCATGTAATTGATGCAGTAATCTTACCACCAAGCATCAAAGAAGCATTAGCTTCAAATGGAGAAGAAGAAAGTACTGACGAAGACTGGTAAATTTTAAGTCAGACTTTATATAAAGCCAAAGCCGAAATCACTTGATTTCGGCTTTTTTTATGGATTATAAGTTTTCGAAATATTGATATCCATCCACGATATCGAGATACACCCCGTCAAAATTGGAATTTATGATACGCTGCAAATATGAGTCTTCATTTCCGTAGATCACAGATTGCCAGTCCTGATGCCAATATTGGACTTTAAAATTACCTTCCTATTCCGGGTTTTCTTCTACCAACCACTCAGGCTCATTTTCATCCCACTCATCTTGCCAATAAAAACGGTAATCTTCAGCCTCCCCAATACTCATGTAACTTATGACCAACCGTTGGCCACCGTTTGCCTTTTGGCGCAACTGGTTTACTTCCTCAGCAGTAAAGATTTCACTGTCATAGAAAGCGTCAGTAATTAGCACATCATAATTGGTGTTTTGAATGGCTTCTATAAAGGCTTCCCGGGTTTCAAATTCTGATTTATTCAGTAGGTAGAGGAAATTTCTGGCCTCTGAAAGTTGCGTGATTACATTACTGTTTAATCCAGGAAGGGTAGAAGGAAAAGAGGGAATAACCTTCAGGTCCCGATCGGGGGCCGCAAAAGAGAGGTATCCCAGAGCTTGATTTTGAGAATAAGATTGACTCATTTTAAAAGGAGTATAACAGTAATCGGTGACCAAGATAGTTTTACCGGCTTGCTTCCCTATGTTTAAGCGCTGCAGCATGGTATTGGTAACCGCAGCAGGGGTGGGTTGGTCATCGTCGGTGTATCCGAAAAATAAGTTCTCTCGTGCAAGTCCATCTAAAGCTGATAAATACGTTCGATCAACTTCACCGTTCTTTAGTAGTAAACCATGCCCGTTTTGAGGAATGATATAAAATTCAGAGTTCTGTGATTTAGCGTTTTCTGAAATACTTTGTACAAAAGAACGTATTTCTTGCCGGTAATCAATTTCATCCCCTCCGTTTAGTATATTTCCGCAAGAAAACAGGGTAATCAAAATTAATAAGATGAAAGTCAGATTTGTTCGCATTGCTTTGTATTTTAGAATGTAGATGGCATTAAAATATAGAGTATAAATTGCAGGATTTTTTTAAAAAAGCGGAATCAAATTTAAAAGAGTTTTGGGGCTTTGAAACTTTTAGGCCAGGGCAGGATGAAGTTGTTCAATCCGTGTTTGAAGGTACTGACACTTTGGTTCTATTCCCAACAGGCGGGGGTAAATCGTTGTGTTACCAAGTCCCGGCTACGGTTTTTGAGGGAATGACGCTGGTTATCTCACCTTTGGTAGCACTGATGCAAGATCAGGTTCAACAACTAAAAGACAGAGGCATTTCAGCAACATTTATTAACAGTACCATTCCATCGTATGAGGTGGAGCAGAGAATGGTAAATGCCAGGAATGGAATGTATAAGCTGTTATACTGTGCTCCCGAGCGGTTAAAAACCACACTTTGGGAAGCTGAACTGCCAAAGCTCAATATTGACTTGGTGGCCATTGATGAAGCCCATTGTATAAGTGAATGGGGGCATGACTTCAGGCCTTCATATAGAGAAATAAGAACGTCTCTCGAATCAATTGCGAATGATACCCGTTGGATAGCCCTCACAGCAACTGCTACTCCTGAAGTTCAAAAAGACATCGTAGAATCTTTGGGTTTTGAAAATCAGAATGTGATATCTCAGGGGTTTTCTCGTCCAAATTTAAAGTGGTGGGTCACCATTTCTCCAAATAAGAAAAAGAAACTTAAGGACGCAGTCACAAGGGGAGCTAAAAAGGGAAATGGACTTATCTATGCCGGAACCAGAAAAAACTGTGAATATCTGGCAGATTGGTTTACCGGGTTGGGTATCGAAACTGAAGCCTATCATGCCGGTGTTGAGCCGGAGAAAAGAAAGGCTATTCAGGAACGGTGGATTTCAGGTGAAACCCCATTGGTGGCAGCAACAAATGCATTTGGTATGGGCATCGATAAACCGGATTGCCGGTATGTAATTCATGAAGAAATGCCATATTCCCTGGAAGCATATTACCAAGAAGCAGGTAGAGCAGGGAGGGATGGAAAAGAAAGTTTTCCAATTTTACTGTACAGGCAATCTGACTACACCAAAGCCGATGAACGAATTGACCGGGGATATCCGACACTGGATGAGCTGAACCACGTTTACCAAGTGTTATGTGATAGTTTTAATTTGGCGGTCGGTTCAGAGATGGAAGAATCCAGGCCTTTTGAAATTAGACAAATCAAAAAAAGAGGACAGCTTTCTTACGGCAAAGCACGTTCAGCAATACGGTTATTGAATCAGTTTGATATCATAGCCATGCAGGAAGACGTGAAGCCGGCCGTGAGCCTTCAGTTCACAATTAGCTCGCAAGGACTTAAAACATTCAGAGAGAAATGTAATAACCCGGAGAAGGCAGAATTTGTAGATAAACTTGAGCGATTATTTGGGGCCTATGCCTACCATGACATGATTCAGCTTGATGAAGAGTATGTATTGGAAAAGCTGAAGATCAGAAGAAATGGATTGGTTAAGGCCTTAAATGTGCTTATGCAGAATGATCAAATCCTGGTATTTGAAATGCACAAAGAACGGAGTTTGGTAAAAGTGCTTGAGGCCAGGTCACGTAAATTGCCCCTAACCAAAAAACAGGTTGAAGGTCATCGAAACAATATGTTTCGAAAGCTTGAGCAAATGCATGGGTATATATTAACCGAAACCTGCAGGGAGGTGTACATAAGAAATTATTTTGGTGATACCTCAGCTAAACCCTGTGGGCATTGCGATAATTGTCTGAAGAATAATAAAGCAGAAGTAGCCGGAATTACTTCCGATGAAATATCTGATGTTTTTGAATTACTTAAAAAAGAGCTCCAAAGTGTAGAAGAACTTTCGGCCCAAACCGGATTTTCAAAACAAAAAGTTGTAGCCGCTATTCAATTTTTAATTCGGGAAGAAAAAATAACCACGATACCGTCTAAACCGGGTTTTTATGGATTATTGTAGCTGTGTGTTATTAAAATCAGGTTCGAGCATTCTGGTGCTATCATTTTCTGCCCTATTGCCCTGTCTGAGTGAATCAATATATGATTGCATCATTTGCTGTTCATTTTCCAGGCGTAAAATTACCGAGTCTATCCTGGCAATTTGATCCTGTAACTGAGATTGGTAATACTGGTGAGAACGAAGGTATTGTTCATCAGTGACTCCATATTGCTCGTAAACCAAATTTTTCAGAGAATCAGCATTTACACTGTCCGGTTCAGCATTTTTGAAAGTGGTAATGTGCTGCATCTCAACCATAAGGTCGATATAGGTGTCTTCACCAATTAAATCATCAGGTTTGGGTTGTGTGTTATTATACTTGCAGGCTGTAACTAACACTATTACAACTAACCCGCTCAAAATTAACCTGAATGTTAGGGGGATACCGGGCATAGTTAAATTATGAAGTTGGATCTTTGGGATTTAAGGGACGCATTGTAATCTCATTTATAAGGTGATTTTCGTCTGTTTGTAACAGGAATTTAACGGTATCAGATACGTCCGTAGTTTTCATCATATTGGGATGATTTTCAATGCCATCAATTTTATCAAAAAGGTCTGTGTTGATGGAGCCGGGAAATACGCAAGTTACTTTAATCCCGTCATATCGTAGTTCTTTAAAAAGAGCTTCACTAAACCCACGAACCGCAAATTTACTGGCATTATATCCTGAAATAGTCGGATTCCCCAATAATCCCGCGATAGAAGCTATATTGATGATGTGGCACACTTGTTCATTTTCCTTCATTAAGGGGACAATAAGCCGGGTAAGGTAGAAGATACCATTCAGGTTTACGTCAATCATGGTATGCCATTCGTCTTTTGTAAGATCATCCACGTTGGCAGAATACATTACTCCGGCATTGTTTATCAGGATATCGGGCCGATGGTTTCTGCTAAATGTTTTTTGCACCCATTTCTCAAGATCTTCAGACTTAGTAATATCCATTTTAACAGGGTGAAATTTATCTCCGAGCTTTTGTTGTAAACCCTGCAATTTGCCTTCACTGCGAGCAAGTCCGTACACCTCGGTCCCATTTTCAACCAGCATTTTACTGAATTCTGCGCCAATTCCGCTGCTGGCTCCGGTGACGATGGCTATTTTTGAATCGAGATTCATTATTAAAACTGTATTTTGTTTAAATTCTTTGTGTAAAAGTAATACAAAAAGAGGAGCAAAATCGATTCGAAAGCTATAAATAATATTTTATATCTGGATGTTGGTAATTCATCCATCAAAGGAGCTTATAAAAAAAAGACTCAATGGGAACCCCTGAATAATAAAAGATCAGGTACGGCTCTCGAGTTAATCGAGTGGATTGATAATCACCCACAGTCATTTTCTGAGGTAGTAATATCGAGCGTGCGTATGGATGTGCTAAAGGCCATCCGTCAGCAGCTGAAAAATATCCCGGTTTCAGAACTTAGCTTGCAGGATATTCCCAGAGATTTGTTAGACTATGAAACCATTGATACGCTGGGTATAGATCGATTCCTGTCTTGTTACGGTGCTTCAGCCCAAACCCCGAATCCTGTAGTAGTAATTGATGCCGGAACAGCTATAACGGTCGATTATATGGATAGAGATGACACCTATCATGGTGGGGTTATAGCTCCCGGCTTTGCAGGATTTGGAGAGGTATTACATAAAAAAGCTCCTTCGCTGCCTGAGGTAGATCTGGTAATTCCTAAAAAGTGGCCCGGCAAAAGTACCATTGATTCCCTGAGATGGGGGCAGGCAGGATTTTATAAAATGGCAATCGAAGGTATGCTTGATAAATATAAGGCTGAATTTGGTGATTACGAACTGTTTATCACAGGCGGGAATGCGGATACTATTCAAGCAATGACAAAACGAGAGGGAAAAGTAAGACCGTTTTTAGTTTTTGATGGTATGGAAAGGCTGTATAGGAAGCCATAAAAAAAAGAGCCCGTTTTTAAGCGGGCTCTTCTCTTATATCTTTTAAAGCTTAGGCAAATATTACGCGTTTACCAGTTAAAAATGAGCCTAAGGCAATCTTTGAGCAAAGTAACCTCGCATCGTCCGAAGGTCCTTCGAGCGCATGGCTGAAGTGCCGAACGCTGCGAGGACCTACGGACGCTCGCAGGTTCTCTGTAAGATGTTTTCAACCGGTAAAAGCTTTAAATATTTTAATCGTCACCAAGTTCTGCTTCTGGTATATGATCTCCGGCATCTTTTACGTAATGATCGAGCCAGTTGACCCATCTTGTCCACAGATCCAATAACGTTTCTTCAGCTGCAGGGCCGTGTGCTTCATATGGATACATATACATAGCAGCCGTTTTCCCTATTCCATTTAAGGCATGAAACATGCGTCGGGAATGCGTTGGCCAGGTTCCCACATTTTGATCCGCAGCTCCATGGTACATCAGTAAAGCACCGTCTAAACGATCTGCCCAAAAGATGGGGGTCATTTGGACATAACGCTCTAATCCGCGCCACAGATCCCGCGGTTCACGCTGAAATCCTAAAGGAGTCAGAGTTCGGTTGTAATTTCCATCACCGGCAATACCGGCTTTAAAGAATGAAGTATGAATCATGGCATTAGCCGTACCAAAGGCACCGTAGCTGTGTCCTCCAATAGCCATTCTGTCTCGGTCGATATATCCGCGTTTGGCCGCGCTGTCTATGACAACCGTACTGTTTTGGACGATACTCCATACAAAGCCATCATTTGGGCCGCCTCGTTCAGCGGCGATAGGCCAGTCTGCATCAATGACAGCATAACCGCGTTTTACTAAAATATCAGGAGAGCGTGTGTACACTCCGGGGAAGTCATTTTTATTGTGATAACGCAATCCTTCATTATAATCTTCCTGATCATCGTATTCAGAGGGATAATGCCAAATAATTCCCGGAAGAGGTGTTCCATCCCAGTCGGCAGGAAGCGTTACTTCAACCCAAAACTCAAATCCATCTGCTCTTTTAACTTTGAAGCGTTCTCGTTGAGCCTGAGTAACGGCAGCATTATAATCTACGTTTGAGGTGAGCTTGGTTTCATCGCCACTTTCAAGATTAACTAACCAGGAATCAGGATGCATCTCCGGTGATTCTCGAGAGATAACAATATCATTTATTTCATCGTCGAGTACAGCGAGTACATTTTCATAGACCATTTCTGAACTTTGAAAAATTCGTTCTTTTTCACCGGTACGGATTTCTACTTTATCCAAAAATGGACGCGGTGCATTATCTTCCGGGTTTTCATAGTACTGCGTTCCATCAAGAAATACATGATTTTGGTCTGTAGATAGCTGAACGATAGAACCACCCATTTCTCCCTGCACATATCTCAGGTTGCCCGGATCATCATAAAAGTCATCATTATCATGGTCGACAATGGTAAATGTTTCTTCCGGGTTATCCAGGTACACAGCATAAATATGTTCAGAACCCTGACCTGATTCTTCAATAACCAGCAGGTCTGAATTAGCTGTGTATGAAACCGACTCCATTTCTTTTTCGGTCTCATAAACGGTATTCATATCATCTTCACCAAAAGGAGGTAACCACTGAATGACACGATCCATTTTCTTTTCTTCTTCGTCTTCCGAGCTTCCTTCTTCAGTGTCATCAGAATCATCGGTATCGTCTGCATCATCTTGGTTGTCGCTATTATCGCGTGTAGGTTCCATTCCTTCTCCGGTTTTGGCAAGAAGGCTGAGTCCTTCACCATCCGGCCGCCATTTTATGTCTCTTCGGCCATAGTTCTCAACTTCATCATACCCGGGGACTCCTTTCCGAATTTCACTATTTCTAAGTTCCACTAACATGTTTCCGTCGAGATCCCAAACTTCTTCGGTCCAGCCAAAACTATATACCGGCACGATGTAAGAGAAAGGAACAGACAGTGTTTCAACAATTATATGCTGCCCATTGGGAGCTACTTCAATATCTCTGATCATGGACGGTTCCCCAATTTGACGCACTCTTCTATTGTCAACATTTATGCGTGCAAGTTGTCCGGTTACATGATACTGTAGAAGTTCGGCTTCAAATTTTCCTCCCAGCAGATCTTGATAGGTGCGGAGCCTGTTTTCTTTGTCAGTAGTCATTTTTACCTGAAGCGCTGTTGGAGTTGCAGGTTTCTGAGGCTCAGCTCCTCTGTTTTCGGGAACCAACACGGTAAAAATAAATTCTCCATTTCCTGACCATTCAAAGGAAGTATTCAATGTAGCCAAGACGGGCCGGCGTGTTAGTTTTTTAGAATTTCCGTTATCAAGATTTGCCACATAAATGTGTGTAGCGTCATTAAAGTGAGCAAAGTATGCAACTTTAGAACCGTCGGGCGACCATTCCGTACTACTAATGAGAGCGTCATCCGGGGTATCAATTAATACGGTTTCACCGGTCCGGGCATCAATTAGTTCAAGACCACTCGTAGAGGTAGTAGTAAAGTACCGGCTTCGATTGGCATCGGGGTTGAACTGTAATCCACCAAGATTGTAATAGTTTTTTGCAAATGCAGAAAGGGGTGATAGAGCACGGTCCTGTGTGGTATTTAAAAAATATTCCCGGGAAGGATCCAGGTTATACAAGATTACATTCTCATGACGTGGAGCCAACACCTCTTCTGCTATTTCATCAGGCGGTGTTAAATATTGTTCCCGAAGATCGGTTGGGTTTTGGGCTTTTGTCATATCCGCAGTACCGATGAATAAAATCATCAGCATAGAAAATGACAAAATTGTAGTAGTTACTTTATTCATAATGCAAGCTATTTTGATTAAAAAGGGCGTAGTTAGTTTTCACCTTTAAGAGGGAGCATTAAAAAAGGGAATTCAGAGATAAAAAGCCTGCCTTTTTACAGTTCTTATAATTAGAAGGCTAACTATCCATCTTTCCACGGATGAGGGCGGAGACCATTTCTAAAGCTATTTTATTCTTACCGCCACGGGGAATGATGATGTCAGCATACCGTTTACTGGGTTCAACAAACTCAAGATGCATGGGGCGTACGAATTTTTCATATTGTGCAAGAACCCCTTCAACGCTGCGCCCACGTTCCTGAATATCACGTTGGAGACGCCTGAGCAGACGAACATCATCATCGGTATCTACGAAGATTTTTACATCCATCAGTTTCAAGAGGTCAGGTTCGGAGAAGATGAGAATACCGTCGATTAATATAACATTAGACGGATTAACAGTGAGCGTTTCATCTTTACGCGTATGAGCTTCAAAATCGTAAATAGGAACCTCAACGGGATAACCCTCCATCAGTGCTTCAATATGGCGAATCATTAATTCTGTTTCGAGAGAGGCCGGGTGATCAAAGTTTTGTTTGATGCGTTCTTCAAAGGGAAGGTGTTTTAAATCGCGATAGTAGGAATCATGTTCCAGCCGTAAAATATTGTCTTTAGAAAATTCCTTACAGATGTAGTTTACAACCGTGGTTTTTCCTGATCCGCTTCCTCCGGCAACACCGATTACTAATGGTTTAGACATGAAATTTAGTTTGAGGAGACGTTATACGCCTGCTTTTTCTCATATTCCTCTTTGTAATTTCGAATAGCACGGAACAGGGCAGAAGCCATGATGGTTTGTCCCCAGTCGCTGGTTAAAAATCGTTGTTCGGCGGGATTGGTAATGAAACCCAGTTCAACCAATACAGCCGGCATAGAAGCTTCAAAAAGTACCTGGAATCCGGCTTGTTTTACCCCTCTTGATTTCCTTTGTGCTCTGTTCTTGAACTGATCTTCAATCATATAAGCAATTTTTTCACTGGTGGCTATGAATCCACTGTGTGCTAACTCATAAACTAAAAGATCTTCTTCAGAAAGCTCCTGATCCACTTCTTCTTTAAATACGCTGTTCTCCCTTTTCATTACTTCAAAAGCAGCATCACTTTTGTGAAGTCCTAAAAAGTACACTTCAGCTCCGCTGGCATATTGGTTGTGGAATGAATTACAGTGAATGGAGATAAAGAGATCTGCTTCAGCAAGGTTTGCAAAATGGCCAAGCTTTTCGAGTCCTAAGTAGCTGTCATCTTCTCGGGTATAAACAACTTCTATATCCGGAATTTTTTCTTCGATGTATGCCCCGAGTTTTTTGGCAACCGCCAATGTGATATCCTTTTCTTTTACCCCTTTGTATCCAATAGAGCCTGGGTCCCAGCCACCATGTCCGGGGTCAATAACAATTTTATCAAATCGAAGTTTATCTGCCACATTATTGTAAGTCTCATCGCTGGCACTGCTTGCCGGGGCTGAAACATCAAAAGCGTCCTCGGATACAATTTCTTCGTACCAGTTTCGGGTCACGAATTGCTGTGTGTATTGGTTAATTTCTTCTTCCGTAGTTCTTGTAAGTGGAACAAGAAGATCTTTACCATTTTGGTCTAAATAAGCATTCGATTTGAAATATTCTTCGGTATCAAGGTAGATATCTACGCCGTAACCATAATCTAAATCATAAAGGCGAACTTCCTTTAGCTTTTCACTTTCTGTGGGCAGTTTAATTCCTGAAGTATCAATTTCCTGGGAATATAAAACCAATTGGATGAGATCATGAGATGGCTGAGTTATTTCAAAAGAATCAACAGGAGCCGTCATGTGATAGCGAACTACATAGCCCATACCATCGCTTCGGGCTGTATTGGAAATGCGCTGAAGCTGAGTTTGAGCCTGTATGCTTGTACAAACAAATAACGAGATAAATAACAAAGCGAGCGCTTTAGAAATGGAATTAATGCGCATAATTTACCTGTAGTATTGGTTCAAATGACTCATATGTCTGTATAGATGATATGTTTAATGTAAGATATTCTGTAAACCATTGAAAGAGTTCAAAAAAAAGGATAAAGTAATGCTGAAATTTTTATAAAAAGGTTAGCCTAAATAATTAGTAATTTGACATTATCGATGTTGAGTCCTACAAAAAAAAGATATCATACAAACGAGTAATTTATATGCAGGTGGACGATAAAAGGGGAAATATTTTCAATAAGCTCCATGAAGTTTGGTTGGGAGAACTTCGATTGGTATTAGTAGATCTGCTTAATGAGGACGCTAAAAAAACAAAGCAATACATTAGCCAAACCTTGCAAAAAGTTGAAGAAGGAAATACAGAAGAAGCCATCAAATATTATGCGGATAATTTGATGGCAGATCTTTCGGAGAATAAGAAAGAAAATGAATCCATTGAAAAAGCCGAAGTCTCCTGGATTTCTCAGATATCAGAAATAACAAAAGATATTGAGGAAGAAATAAGTTTAGTTCAGGAGGAGGAGCGCTTTAAGGGGGGCGAAGACGATTCACTGTATGTTAAGTCTGGGAAATTACTGAAAAGGGGTATTCGTGTCGGGCAGAATACAGTGACGGGAATTGGGGGTGGAATCAGGAAATTATTTGGTGGTGAGGCTAAAGCGCCAAGTCCTTGGAAGCAGGAAATCCCTTTAAAAAACCTGATTCGCAAAGAGTTTTATAGTGTAGAAGAATGGATCAGGGAGTGGAATAATGAACTGCACAGGCTTGAAGTAGAGATTGCACTGGAAGCTGATGCGTACATACTTCATTCCACGGGTTTAGTTAGAAACACTGAAGATCAAGAAAGTGAAGGAGAGATTAATGAGCGCTACATCAACCCCAGCCAAGAAGATGTAATAATATTTCTTAAACAGGCCATTAATCAGTTGGAAAGGCTACAAAAGAAATACGATAGATTGTTGGACGAGAGGCTTCAATCCATTTCGGAAGACATAAAAAAATCATTATCCAAGACAGGTACTTTTGAATGGTCGATGGATAATTACTCGGATCAGGAAATTAAAGAACATCAAAATCAAGTTGCCACAGATTTTCAAAAAAATGAAGAGACATGGAATGAATTAAAATCAGCTACCGTAAACCGATTGTTACTTTCGATTGGGTTTACCCGTTTATGCAAACAGGTAATGGAACGGGTAAATGGATTTAGTTCGTCATTAAATGAGTTTTTTAACTCTAATATTGAGCAGGGCCAGTTAAAGTTAAAAGAACTATTAGAGGATGCAGTTGGCATATTTGACAGGTCGGAAGAGCAAACTTCCAAAGAAGTCCGCGAGCTGAGTGAAAAGCATCAACAAGGGATGAAAGAACATTGCGAGGCAATTTTACTGAAACCCATCAGTGAATTAATGCACGATGCGGTATTGGGAACTAAATTGGATCGATTTACATCTGCTATACCGGAGTGGACCAAAGATCAACCCGGGCAGGCTGTGCTTGTCGAAAGGCTGGATATGACACAATTTCCTCCAAAATATGAATTCAATAAAGTTGAATGGCAAACATTGGTGCAGCGTGTTATCAATAATTATGTGGCCAAAGAGTTTTTACCAAAAAATATAAAGCCGGAAGAATTTCTGTCAGAGGTTTATCAGCAGCTCAAGGAAATTTCAGAAATTATTTTTACCAACCTTGAGATAGTCGATGAAGTAAAAAAAACGGATGAAGAAGATCCTTTGGAAGTGGCAAAGGAAGGTCTTCAGCGAGCTGGAAATAAATTGGATGAGTCTATTGAGACTGTTCAAAAGAAAAAACATGAATTAGAGCACAAGTTATCTGAGAAGACGGATTTTGCGTTAACAAAACTGGCCAACTTGCTTGATAAGCAGGATGTTAATGAAGTACGAATTGCCGGCGCCCAGTATAAAGCAAAAGAAACTGCTACCGACTGGAAAACTAAATTACAGTCCAAGTGGGCTGCATTTGCAGAGAAAATAGAACTTTTCACTCGCTTCATTTGGAAAAAGACAAAGAAATATGCTGCGGTTGTTCAGAAGTTTTTAGGCTTCGTTGAAAAAGAAAAGCTGGAGAGTGACAAGACAGACCTGGCTACTTTTCTTTCTGAGACCGATGAGAAAATAGCTGAGCTGCCTTTTATTTATCGTCGGCTTTTTGATTTCCATAAAGAAGTAGATGAGCGGTTTTTTATTCGCCGGCCGGAACAGTTTGATCGATTTAAAAAAGGATATGAACTTTGGCAAAATAACTTTCCATCCACATTTGCGGTAGTGGGAGAAAAAGGGAGCGGTAAAACCTTGTTTGTTAAAATGCTGGCTAACGAAGTCCTGACAAAGAACGAGGTTATTACCATCAATTTTGAAGAAACAATTTGGGAGGCTCATAAGATAATTCAAAAAATAAGTAAAGCTCTTAAGATAGATGATACCTCTAACGTAGAAGAACTTATTGAGGCTATAGGGAGGAAGAAAAAACGAATTGTTGTGATTCTTGAAAACATGCAGAATTGTTTTATAAGAAATATTTCCGGGTTTGAAGCGATGGAGCACCTGCTATTTCTGATATCAGAGACCAATAAGAATATTTTATGGATCACAACAAGTACGCGGTATGGATGGCTTTTCCTGGATAAAGTGTTGAATATAGGAGACTATTTTACCCATACCGCAGAAGCCGATAATCTTTCACCCAACCAAATACAGGACCTTATCTTAAAGAGACACATGTCGAGTGGGTATCAGCTTAAATTCTTAACGGATGAAACCACTAAAAAAAGCCGAAGTTACCGAAAGCTGATGGATAATGAAGAGAAGACACAGGAGTATCTTCGGGACAAATATTTTGAGAGACTTGCCAAACTGAGTGAAGGCAATTCATCGGTCGCTTTAATTTATTGGATTAGATCAATTGATGAGTTTGACGATACTCACTTTTATATAAAACCTTTCAATTTTGGGACAATTAGCAGAATTGAAGAATTAGAAAGCGGAGATTTATTTGCTTTGGCTGCCTTTGTGGTTCACGATTTGCTAATGCCAAAAGAACTTTCCAAAATTCTTCATCAGCCATTGAGAGAGAGCAAACTAACGATGTCCAGGTTAGCTTCTCGTTCCATTATCTATAAAACAGAACACGGGTATTTGCTCAATCACCTTATATACCGGCAAGTTGTTCGGGTATTGAAGAAATCGAATTATATTCATTGATCATGAAGCGTAACTTTAAAAACATATCCTATTTATTATTTTTGGCTGCTTTAATTGCAGCCAGTCCTTCAGGAGTATTCGCCCAAACTGATAGTGGAAATGTGCAGGATTCCGATTCGCCGGAAAACGTTGCCCAATACAGTGATTCCTTGCTCATACAAAAAATTGACTCCCTTTTGGATCAGCGCTTTGTCAGGTTGGATTCTTTAGCTCAATTTTTCTCTCAAAATCAAAGTAGTGAATCTGCCTCAGCCGATACCGCACAGCTTGGAGAAACAGAACAAGCTTTAGCCCAGATTGAAGAACTGATTTCATGGGAAAAAGTAGTCTTTATTATTTTCTTTTTTATTGCAACGTACTACGTTACGATCTTCATTAGTAAGGTGTTGGATAATCTTTCAGAGAAAGTTTCCCGTTATCGACTGCGCATTAAGCGCATGATTCCCATTCTGAGGGTGCTGTTATGGTCATTTGCTATTTATATAGCTATAGCGGGAATCATACAGCCGCCTTACGCAACCATAGTTACCGTAATGGCATCGGTAGGTATAGCAGTGGGTTTGGCTTCCCAAGATGTACTCAAGAATTTATTTGGCGGGGTGATGTTGATCTTAGACCGCCCTTTCCAGGTTGGTGATAAAATCCAGTTTGCAGAGCATTACGGAGAAGTGCAACAAATTGGGCTCCGGTCCAGCCGAATTGTGACTCCGGGAGATTCTGTAGTTACCATTCCTAACGGAGAATTGATCCGTACTTCTGTATCTAATGCAAACTCAGGGGCTCTTGACTGCCAGGTTATCACCGAGATATTTTTACCGGCTGATGCACCTGTAGAAGAAGTGAAAGAGATTGCTTACAAAGCGGTAGTGTCTTCGCGATTTGTATTTCTGAAAAAGCCAATTAGCATCATGACACAAAATGAGATGCATCAACGCAGGTTTATCTTAAAGCTAAATGTTAAAGCCTATGTTCTTGATATTCGTTATGAGTTTCCTTTTCAAAGTGATGTGACCGAACTTATTCTCACCGAATTGAAGAAAAGAGGAATTATTTGGGATGAAGCATCAGTCGCCGGACCGACCGGAGAGTAAAAGTGAAATTTACTGCTATTGCAAAGGTTCTAAGACAGCTGTGGATGTATTAGGGTTGTAGCGGATCTGAAGATTTCTCCCGTTATCTTCATCAAAAACTTTGATTGAGACTTCCTGGTTAAATTCAATTTCATCAATTTCGTGAGGTTTAATCATTAGCGGCTCCAATAATCTATTATCTAAAGCTCGCATGGTTTTTAGTTCCTCATTCAAAAAATCCATGTATTCCAACTTTAGGCTATCTTCCCGCAGGTATGTGACAATAAGCGAGTAAGCTACCTGTCCTGCGTAATTAAATCGCTCTCGGAGTTGTGAATTAAGCTTGCGTATATCTTGTTGTCTGGCATAGAAGTAAAACTTTAGTGCTTTTTCGAACAAAATTTTGTCTCGATCATTCAATATCTTTGTAACAGTATCCATGTACTTAAGTTAAAACCATTAATTGTAAAAAGTCAGGAGCATTATGTCTGCAACACCATCAACAATGCTTGAATTAGGAACGGAAGCACCGGACTTTACTCTGGAGAGTGTGAATGGCGGCAAACTTTCACTGAATTATGCCGACCAAAGTAAAGGATTTGTGGTGATGTTTATCTGTAATCACTGCCCATATGTAATGCATATTGAAGATGAACTTTTAAGCGTCGCGAACGAATATATCGGTAAAGGAATTGGATTTATAGCCATCAGTTCTAATGATGTAGATAAATACCCGGAAGACAGTCCGGAAAAAATGGCTGAGAAAGATTATCCCTTCCCATATTTATATGATGAAGATCAGGAAGTAGCAAAAGCTTATAAAGCTGCATGCACTCCCGACTTCTTTGTATTCGATGAAAACCGAAAACTGGTTTATCGTGGACAGTTTGATGACAGCCGTCCCAAAAATGATAAGCCGGTTACCGGAAAGAATCTTAGGAATGCCCTTGATGCTGTTCTTGATGGCAGAACTATTCCTGAAGATAAACAAACTCCAAGTATTGGCTGTAATATCAAATGGAAACCCGGCAACGAACCGGAATATTTTGGATAAGTGAATGAATACAGAAGAACTTCAGAAGCTTCGGGAAGATTATTCAAAGAATGCGTTGAATGAGTCGGAAGTTGATGCTAATCCGGTCAAACAATTTGAAGTTTGGATGGAAGAAGCCGCGGATGCTAAGGTTCCTGAACCCAATGCAATGACCTTATCGACAGTGGATATGCAGAATAAACCTCATTCCAGAGTGGTATTGTTGAAAGGCATCGAGGATGATAATTTTATTTTCTACACCAATTACGAAAGCGACAAAGGAAGAGAGATAGAATCTAATAAACACGTTGCTTTATGCTTTTTGTGGCTGGAACTGGAAAGGCAAGTGCGGGTAGAAGGCACAGTTGAGAAAATATCTACCGAGGAAAGCGAAGGATATTTTAAAGAAAGACCGTACAAAAGTCAGCTTGGAGCTTTAGCTTCAAATCAAAGTTCAGTAGTACCTAACCGGGAATTTTTGGAAGATCGTTTTGAAGAAATGAGAGAGAAATACAATGAGGGAGAAGTTCCTAAGCCGAAAAGTTGGGGTGGGTACAAAGTTACTCCCGAATATTTTGAATTTTGGCAAGGACGAAGAAGTCGGCTTCATGACCGCATCAGGTATGAAAAGGTAGGTAACAAATGGGATATAAAACGACTTTCTCCATAGTTGCAAAGTCCTAAGGGGAGTAAATAATAGGGTATTTCAATAAAAAGAAGCTGAATAACCCTTAATTTTCCCGTTATAAATTTGAGATAAACTGACATTTTTGCATGCCCAAGATTAAAGAAAAACGGATGGAAGAGCTCCCCAAGCTCGATAATACGCTCATCTATACAGAGTTTGATGACGATAATCCTGCCCCGAAAGGAAAATGGAATACCGAAGTTTTTGAAAACGATCAACCCATAGTATTGGAACTTGCTTGTGGAAAGGGAGAATATTCAGTGGGTCTTGCAGAATTGGAACCTCACAAAAATTATGTGGGGCTTGATATCAAGGGGAACCGATTGTGGGTAGGAGCCACTGAAGCGCTTGAAAAAAATCTGGACAATGTAAGATACTTAAGGTGCTATATAGATCATCTGGATCAATTTTTTGGGGAAAATGAAGTGGATGAAGCCTGGATTGTATTTTCTGATCCGTATCTTAAAAAAGAGAGAAAACGCCTGACTCACCCCAAATTTTTGAAGCACTATCGTAAAGTAATGAAGCCCGGCGCCGTCATACATCTAAAAACGGACAGCGATGTGTTGTATGAATACACTAAAGATGTGATTGAGGAAGAGGGATTGGAGCTGATTGATGACGAGCCGAATGTTCATAAAAACAGGCCGAATGACCCAAAAATAGGCATTATAACGTATTACGAAGAGATGCATTTAGAAAAGGGGAAGACAATAAAATATTTGTCTTTTAAGCCTATATGAACATAAAGAAAGGTTATAGTAATACATAGCAATTGTACGTCTTAACTCGTTTATTAGGCTTCAATGGTGAATTCAAACTAGAGCAGAGGCATGTATTATGAGGTTTCTTTCCACTCTATTATTTGTACTATGTATAAGTTTCACGTGTTCGGCACAAACCAGTATAGCTGAACTTCAATCGGAAGAATATTTCGATTTTTGGGTCGGAAAATGGGAAGTGAGTTGGGAAGAAGCAGATGGCACCATGGGGCGAGGTTCCAATTTCATTGAAAAAACCCTTGACTGCACTGTGATACAGGAACATTTTCAAGTAGATGAGGGACAAATGGAAGGGTATAAAGGAACAAGTATTTCGGTCTATAATCCCAGAACCAATACCTGGAAACAAGCATGGGCCGATAATCAGGGAGGATATTTTGACTTCACCGGAAAAGTGGAGGGAGATAACCGTATTTTTCAAACGGATATTCAGGAAATGGGCTCGGATACTTTATTTACCCAACGGATGGTGTTTTACGATATCACCCCCGATTCGCTGAAGTGGGATTGGGAATCTTCGATTGATGGGGGTAAAACGTGGGCTTTAAATTGGCGAATTAATTATCGAAAATTAGACTAAACGGAACGAATAAAATAGAGTTGTGATTTTAATGTGTGACTATTCATCAAAAATATTCACATCATGAAAAATAAAATTGTACTCATAGTCGGAGGCTCCGGCGGAATTGGTTCAGCGACAGCAAAGAGATTTGGTAAAGAGGGTGCTAAAGTTGTTTTAGCGGCACGCAATAAAGCCAAAGCAGAAGAAATAGCTAAAGAAATCAACGACAATGGAGGAGAGGCTTTCGCAATAGAAACCGACGCCACTGATTCTGCTGCTGTTAAGAAGATGGCTTCCGAAATCGAAAATCAATTAGGGAAAATTGATGTGCTTATCAACGCCTTTGGGCAAGGTTTAATCCAGCCCTTTATGGACATTGATCCGGCCGATGCCAAAGAAATTATTGACGTAAATGTGTATGGCACTTTCTTAGTAACTCAAACAGTGATGAAGCATATGAAAGAAGATCAACCCACTTCAGTGGTCATGTTTCCCGGGACGATGGGTAAATATGTGATGAAAAATGCATCCGTGTATGCGGCTTCAAAATTTGCTATCCAGGGATTTACCAAAGCGTTAATTGAGGAGCAGCGAAGAGGGAAAACTAAATTTTCTCTGCTGTATTTAGGTGGCGTGCATACTCCTTTTTGGGATGATGAGCGGGTGAATATGCGCGTGAAAAAAGACATGATGCTAACAACTGAAGAAGTTGCTCAAGTAGTATATAATGCTGTAAATCAGCCCTCAGGTTCCGTTATGAATGAAGTTGTAATTCAGCCGGAAAGTCATCAGCTGGTATAAGTGTTGTCTGGCCTACATTTTGAGTAGTCATTACTATCCTCCCCGGAAGTAATGAGCAGGCTCATTCTTCCTGTCCCTCCAAAGGGACACAGGTATCTTGCCCATGGCAACAAAGTTTGCTTTCGATAAGAAAGCACGCAGTAGCAAGAATTGCCCCTCTTTGGAGAGGAAAGTGTGGTCCAAGATTATAGAGCATTAATTAAGCAAACAATTAGCTCGCCACCGGACAATCATCCAAGCATTTTTTATATGCTTTTTCGAGGATGTTGAGACCCTCATCAATTTGCTCGGTAGTAATGGTTAATGGAGGCCGGAAGCGAACGGTATTGGGGCCACAGGAAAGGATTATTAACCCGTTGTTGATACATTCTTTGATTACGGCATCACGGGAATGGCCATCCGGCAGATCAATAGCACAGAACAATCCTTTGCCACGCGGGTTGGTGAAATATTCATGCTGATCAGCAAGTTCATTCAATCTGGTTTGCAGATACTGTCCTACTTCGGCAGCATTTTCTACCAAATTCTCTTCTTCGATGATATCCAGAATTCGCCCAAAGCGAACCATATCTACCAAGTTCCCACCCCAGGTAGAGTTGATACGGGAGGAGACATGAAAGCAATTGGTTTTGACTTCATCTACGCGTTTATTGGCTAATATTCCACAGACTTGCGCTTTTTTGCCAAAGGCCAAAATATCAGGCTTAACGAAATGCTCGTGTGCCCAAAATTTACCAGTCATACCGACTCCGGTTTGCACCTCATCATAAATGAGAAGAGCTTCGTGTTTGTCAGCTAAATCTCGTAATGCCTGGTGGAACTCGAGTCGAAAATGGCGGTCACCTCCTTCACCCTGGATAGGTTCGATAAGAATCCCTGCAATATCATCTTTGTGGATTTCGAAAAACCGTTCAGCCTGAGCAATTGCGAGCTTTTCCTGTGCTTCAGTTTCAGCGATATTCTCTTTGGTGGCAGGGAAGGTCATAGCGGGACTTATAACACGTGGCCAGTCAAATTTAGGAAAGTATTTTACTTTGTTGGGCACGGTATTAGTGACAGAAAGGGTATATCCTGAACGGCCATGAAAGGCTTTTTCAAAATGAAGAATTTTATGTCCCTTTTCTTCTCTATATCCCTTTTGGAAGTTTTTCTGCACCTTCCAGTCGAAGGCCACTTTCATAGCATTTTCAACGGCCAGCGCCCCGCCTGATATAAAAAAGGAGTAGGGCATATAATCAGGAATACCTACCCGATCAAAAGACTCCATAAACTCCGCCATATCCTTGGTGTAGATATCTGAATTAGATGGCTTGTTAATGGCCACGCGAGCCAGTTTCTGAACAAAATCCTCATCCTGGGCCAATTTAGGATGATTCATCCCCAACGGATTAGAAGCAAAAAATGTAAAGAAGTCGAGATAACGTTTCCCGGATTTGGAATCGTATAAATAAGGACCTTCACTTTCTTCAAGATCCAGCACCATCTCATAACCATCGGTGAGCATGTGTTTACTTAAAACGGATCGAACCTGATCGGGGGTGATTGTCATTTTATCTCGCATATAAATTTTCTCTATGTTTCTTTTTTCAGAAGCTACCAAATCAGGCCGAGTGCCTCAATAGCGTTTAAATTCACTAAAGTTAAAATAGAGGCTATTAGGGGTTGGATTTGAGCATACCGGTACTCAAAGTGATAAGGAATAATTTAATGTAGCAGCATATAGCTCAATCATACGTTTATGATGAAAAGCATCACTTATTTCCTGTTCCGTATGAGGAACAGAATCTTTTTTTTTCGGGCGTTAATCTTGTTCAGGAGTTTATGAGTACTGTTCCTTCGTTATAGTATTTAGGCCTCAGTTGAACAAAACTGTAAATTTGATTGTACCAAATCCGGAAAGTATCATTTAACTCTTCCGTTAGTTTCGCTTCTGATTTTAAAGCATTTTCAGAATTAGGTTCATTAAGGTTCTCAACACTCAAGTCTGAACAGGAGCTTATGATAAAGAAGATTAAAAGCAGTTTTATTCTAAATGTCATAGCAAATACTATGTTTAATAAAATTAAAAATTTAGTATGAGACACATAGGTTTACATCTAAAAGCCGATTTATATTTACCAGTCACTTTTATGGTATAGAATTAATTTAAAATAAAAAGCCGGAAACTTAGTTATAAATGATATGGTTATACCATATAGCGTCCATATTAAAATTGCTTGGTTTTAGTTTAATTCAGTATGGCTTTAAAATTTTAATAAATTAAATGCATATAAAATTCATCAAAAAGCCAATTGTAAAAAATCCGATTGACTTTTTATCAAGAATGTATTTAATATGAACCTATTGATTTTCTATAAATTTATAGATAAAAAAAACAAGTATTATAAAACTTTAACAAAAACAAAAGGCAAAATAATGTTTAGAAAGCTACAATTTGTCCTTTTGTTGAGTCTAATCTATTCATCAAGTGTATTCGCGCAATCCCGTACTATAGAAGGAGTTGTGAGTGATGCAGAGACTGGAGAAGCTATTGTAGCTGCCTCCATTCAGATAGAAGGCACGACAAGAGGAACTACTACCAATATTGACGGTGAATACTCACTCGAGGCTTCAACCGGAGATGTATTAATATTCTCATTTTTAGGATATATACCTAAAAGAGTAACTGTTGCAGATCAAAATACTATTGATGTGCAATTAGCACCGGATGTCCAAATGCTCGAGGATGTAGTCGTTACAGGTTACACCACTGAAAGCAGGGACAAAATAACCGGTTCCATTTCAACCATTACTAACCAATCGCTTGAAAGTGTACCGCTCGCTTCTTTTGACCAGATATTACAAGGTAAAAGTCCCGGGCTTTATATCACAAGTGGATCGGGACAACCTGGTTCTGCCGCAACGGTAAGAATTCGGGGTTCTGCTTCTATTACAGGTAGCAGTACTCCTTTATATGTAGTCGATGGAGTACCTATTAACTCCTCTGACTTTGCAACCTTAAACCCAAGTGATTTTGAGTCTGTTTCAGTACTTAAAGATGCGAGTGCTACTGCTGTTTACGGCTCTCGTGGTTCCAACGGTGTAATTGTTGTTACAACAAAAAGGGGTCAGTCAAATCAAAGTGAAATTACATACAGTGGCCAATATGGTGTAAGTACCGTAGGTGAGCCAAACTTTGACATGATGAATACAGAGCAGAAACTTGAATTTGAAGAGATTCTGCGTGGTTTCACAGGTTGGGCAATTTCTCCAGATAACCCTGCAAATGCCGGTGTTGACCCTGCTGTTCTTGAGGAGCAACGGCAGGAACTTATTGCTCAATCAACTGATTGGGAGGATGTCTTTTTTAGAAACGGAATTACTCAAAATCATCAGTTAAGTTTTGCCGGTGGTAATGATCGTACTCGATACTATGTTTCAGGAAGTATGTTTGATCAACAAGGTGTTGGTTTACGTTCTGCATTGGAAAGATATACACTTCGATTAAACTTGGATGCTAATGTTTCAGATAACATTACCGTAGGGTTTAACGGGCAGGGTGGTTACAGTGAGTCAACATTTATCGAATCTGAAAATGGCGTAGCTTTATCTAACCCTTTTGCTGCTGTTTATCTTGCTAATCCTTATGAGAAATTATTTGACGAGGATGGAAATATATTATCTGGCGGTGGTAAAACCGGAGCTAATGCATATGACCGTACTCAGAATGACGAAAATCGCAGAAATGAAATCAAATTTGTTGGTAAAGGTTTTATCAATTATGACATCAGTGATTTCCGTTTTGGCACAAACCTATCTTTAGATTACCGTGAAAGAGATTTTGACCGTTGGATTAATCCAACTTCATATGCAGGTCAGCTTGTTTCTCAGGGTGGTTCAGGACTTTTATCAAAGTCCAACAACCGTGCTACCCGAATTGTTTCTTTAACAACTGCGGAATACATTAATACCTTTGATGATATTCATACTGTTAATGTTTTCTTAGGTAATGAATTCATTAAGCAGTATTTCGATTCATTTGGATACACAGGATATGGCCTGAGTGATAAACTTGGCAGTACTCCGGCCAGTATTACCCCTGGATCTCCGGACAATGGATTAATTCCTGGTGTTGGTGGTGGAATTTCGGACAGTGCACTATGGTCACTATTCGGAATTATTGACTATTCATATGACAACAAATACAATCTTAAAGCCTCTGTACGTCGTGATGGATCTTCAAGATTCGGTGAGGCAAATCAGTATGCACTTCTTTGGTCACTTGGTGGGTCTTGGGTAGCTACTAACGAAGATTTCATGAGCGATATCGATTATTTAGATCGCTTGGTTGTTCGTGCCAGTTACGGAAAAACAGGAAACCAGCTTGGTATTGGTAACTACCAAAGAGTTGCTACTTTCAGTATTGGAAGTTATGTAGGTAACTCTACCATTGTACCTTCCTCTCCAGGAAATGATGATCTGAAATGGGAAACCACCAAGAAAGCAAATCTTGGTTTTGATTTCGCCGTTTTAGATAACCGTGTAACAGGTACTGTAGATTTATATAACGAAGCTACTGAAGACCTCTTCATTAACCAGTCACTTTCAAGAACATCAGGATTTACATCTCTTGAAGTGAATGCAGGTTCAATGAGAAACAGAGGAGTTGAACTTAGCCTACAAGCAGATGTGTACCGCTCAACGAATGCAATTATTTCTGTAAATGGTAACTATTCATACAACCAGAACGAGATCACGGATCTTGGACAGGTAGATGAGTTCGAACTGGGAACATCTATTATTAAAGAAGGTCTTCCTTTGGGAACTCATTATGTTGTAGGCTGGGCCGGTGTTGACCCTGCTACCGGAGCACCATTGTATTATGATGGAGAAGGAAATGTAACCACACAATTTTCCGGTGACTTTTCTCAAGCTACCTTCGGAACATGGTTACCTCCAAGAACCGGTGGATTTGGTGTAGATGCATCTTACAAGAACTTCTCGCTTAGATCACAATTCACTTTTGCTTCAGGTTACACACGATTCAATAATCAGTCGTTCTTTAATGAAAATCATGGTTTTGCCGGATTTAATCAGCGCACCGTGATGTTGGATATCTGGCAAGAACCGGGTGATATTACTGATATTCAGTCAAATCAGTATGCCCGTCAGTTTAGCTCAAAAGACCTCGAAGATGCATCCTATCTAAGATTCAGAAACTTAATGGTTTCTTACAGAATACCTGGAAGCGTATTTAACAACCAGGTTTCTGGAGTAAGATTATTTGTTCAAGGTCAGAACCTATATACCTGGACGAAATTTACAGGCTTTGACCCTGAAGACAGCAATAACATTGCACAGTATGAATATCCTACCCCAAGGATTTTCACAACTGGTATTGACATAAACTTTTAAATAATTATTTATAATGAAGATTTTTAAAATCAATATAACAGTATTGGTGTTGGCGCTGTTCTTCGTTTCTTGCGAGGATGAGTTGGCGACTTCACCATATGACCAACTAAGTGCAGAGAATGCATTTAGTACAGTGAATGATATTGAGCAAGGTGCTTTAGGTGCCTATGCTGCAATCAGTGGTCAAAATATTTATGCATTAAATGCATTGATCACAGATAATTTGAGACGTGCCTCTACCAATACAGGTCAGGGTATGCAGATTTTTAACCACAACATTATTCCCGGTGACGGTACCGTTTCCGGACTGTGGTCAAATTCGTATGCAATTATTGACCGTGTTAACAGAGTATTAGCTGCTGCTGAAAATATAGAAGCAGCAACGGCTAATGAAGAAGATATCCTGAACAGAGTCCGTGGAGAGATGTTAGCTTTAAGAGCATACCAGCACTTTGAGCTTTACAGGAACTTCGCAGATTATGACTATCCTGATAACGCAGGATTGGCTGTGCCTTATATGTTAGAGTCACAGATAAGCCAACCTGCCAGAGATACCAAGCAGGATTTCTTTACTCTTCTTAACGAAGATCTCAACGAAGCTGAAGCTATTCTCGAAGGTTATGGATATGGAAGCGGATCTGGAAATATTTCCAATGAAAGATTGAACGCCTGGGCACTAAAAGGCCTGCGTGCACGAGTTGCTCAGTACACAGAACAATGGCAAGATGCTATTGACTATGCTACTGAAGTGATCAACAATGTGCAACTAACAGATGCAAGTACGTTCCCAAGCTTATGGGATGATTCTGTTGAAGGTGAAGTTATTTTCAAACTGCCTCGTCTAACATCATCTGATGGTACCATTAGTATTTTTGAACGAGCTACAAACTCAGATGTATTTTTCTATGCATCTAATGAGCTCACAGGTCTTTACGATACTGATAATGACGTTCGCTTTGCGAGTTACTTTGAAGTAGTTGAAGAAGGGTTTGTGAAAGTTCAGAAGTACAACAAAATATCCGGACAGAAGAATGTAGCTGATATAAAGATGATGCGTGTTGCAGAAATGTACTTAATTCGTGCTGAAGCATATGCACAGGACGGTGCTCAGCAAGATCTTGGCGCAGCTGCAGCTGATATCAATACACTGAGAGCTAATCGATACGCTTCAAATGCACCTACAGTGACTTATAATTCAAGTAATGAAGCTTTAGATGATATTCGATTAGAGTATAGATTAGAATTGGCTTACGAAGGTCACAGATATTACGACCTCAAGCGAGCAGGATTGCCTGTAACTCGTATAGAAGATGATATCGATAACGCCACAGCCAGTGATGGATTCGAAGCATCAAGTCCATTCTTTGTATTACCAATACCACAGAATGAGATATTTGCGAACGATAATATGATTCAAAACCCAGGGTATTCAGAATAATGAAAGCACTAAAATTATTTACACTTATACTTGGTATCACAATCATAGGTATTTCTTGTGATGTACTCGATACCGAGGAAGAACGAAGTTTTTACGATGGTGAAAACCTTGTAAAGTTTAATACTGATGAAACAACTTTATTTGCTGAAGAGGAAGAAGAAACATTTGAGGTTGGTGTATCTTTACTCTCACCAGCCAACGGAGATCGATCTTTCACATTTGAAGTTGTTGACAGCCTAACAACTGCTGTTGAGGGAGAAGATTACAGGCTTGATTCTAATTCATTTACTATTTCAAATAATGAAGTTTTAGGATCATTTCCAGTTACTGTAATTAAAGCAGGTGTAGCTGAAGCACCAACTTTGACATTTAGAATAACATCTGAAAATGTAGCATCATTTAACTCTACAATTTCAATTACTCTACGTCAATTTTTTCCTTATGAGCAATCAGAATGGGAAGGAACCTATGAGTTAGTATACCCATGGTGGTTTGGAGATTCAGAACCCAGAACAGTAAGTGCAGTTGCATCTTCAGAAAATGAAAATATTGTTATTTTCGAAAACTTTATTGGAACAGGAGTTGATTTCGAGTTTTTATTCGATGACTCAGATCCATTGAACTTTAATGTAAGTTTTGCAGAGGAACCCGCATGGGTTTCTGGAACTTATGGGAATGTTCGAGTAGAAGGGACAGGGTCCTTTGATGCTGAAAACAAAGTCATCAACGGAGAAGCTGAACATACCGTTTCAGCAGGAACGTTTGGCACATATTCCTATTCCTTGACTAAAGTCAGTAACTAGTATTAAAAACACTTATAGTTGTTTAAAAAACCTCACACAGAACAGTGTGGGGTTTTTTTATAGGTAAAATTTAGTGGGAGACACTTAAAGTTAAACTATAACCTGGAACGCAAAATATTCCCACTTCTCCAATTTTGGATTTGCTGATACTGAATTTCATAATAGTACGAATGCCTTTGAAGTAAGTAGTTGTAGAAAGGGTAAAATTTGCTGTTCATTTTTGGGGCCTCAAAAGCAAAGTTCTTCTCAGGATCTGAAGTGTTATAGGTGTAAGACCATACCATTTCATTCAAACTTTTATTAACGTACCAAGGTGGGCCAAATAATATATAAACCATTCCGAGATCAGTTTTCCATCCTTCCTTGAAATTCGAGAACTGCTTATTTGCTTCCTCGACCCTGTTGTAATAGAGATTAATTACATCTTTGGCAAGGTTACTGTTTCCTATGTTATTCAACCAAAACCGATCAACCGCTTTTTTGATTTCTTTGTTGGTGGTAAGACTCATTAGGTTTTCATATTCACTTGTTGTCATTATATAAACTAATGGTCTTGCGAGTTCATCTGCTTTGGAAATACTTGGATAAGAATATGATTTAATACTAAAATCTCTTGCCTTAAATACTTCTCGATCGGTTCCTTTATTTAAAACGGCTTCTAATCTGTAATTACCTTTTTCTAAAGAATCGTAATTATACTCTAAATTTACGGTGCCAGTTTGAGATAACATTCGAACAGAAGATTGTACAATGTCATATTCATCATAATCTATACCCTCGTAAGATATATCAGAAGAGTGGTAATTATTGAAATGCATTGGTTTTGCAACGGTGGTATCATATTTGAATTTCATTAACCTGGTTTCAATATCAGCAGGTTCATCGGCTTTATTATTGGTCACCTGAAATTCAAACCTTAGGGAATCATATTTCGCCGGGATATAGAAAAGCGTAAGAGCATTAAATTCATTGTCAGTGTCAGCAGAGTTTTTACCAAGTATTCTAATCTCCGTTATATAACTTGTTTCTTCTTTTTTATCGGGGATTGAAGCCGTCGTTTCTCGGAATGTTTCTTTTCCTGAAACTTCATCAGATGCCAAGACATGTATTTTATAATCGCCCGGTGCTACCTCAAACTCTTTAGCAAAACTTATAACTTTTTGGCTGTTAACGATGGAATTTTCCATCGATTGAATAACTTTTTTTTCTGCTGAACGGTGTATGACTTCATTATTATTAGCTTCAAGTATTGTAATTTCTAAATAGAAATTTGCTGTTAACGAATCATTTTTGGACTTGTAAATAAAACTACCCTGAACGGCATCAACGTTTACAATAATGAGTTCTCCCTTGTCAGGATCAATGATGCCAGTAGAGGAAAGCCGAATCTCAGGAGTGCCGGGGCGATAATTATATCCCAATCCCCGATCAATGTTATCGACATACTCATTATTACATCCAGTAATTAGAATAATAAGAAGTGAAAAAAAGAGGTAACGACTAACCGACTTCATATAATAATTTGATGAAAGAGTTTATTTCTTTTCTCCAACGGCCTCATTAAAAGGTTATTTCAAAAGAAGAACAATGTAGCATAGGTAAAATGTGATTTTAAAAACCAGATATAAAAATTTATCGGGCTAATTAGTATTCTAAAACAGTCATTTTGATGATTTCTACACATTCCATTAATTGATTCTCAGTCATAACTAAGGGCGGCGCAAACCGGATGATGTTACCATGAGTTGGTTTAGCCAGAAGACCGTTATCTTTTAGAGCCACACAAAATTTCCAGGCCGTTTCACTTTCAGAAGTGTCATTGATTACTACTGCATTTAAAAGTCCTTTGCCTCTCACTTTAACAAACAGGTCAAATTTTTCAACCAGTTTCTCCATCTCTGAGCGAAAGAGTTCACCAAGTGTTCGGGCGTTCTGAGCAAGTTTTTCATCCCGAACTACTTTGAGGGCTGAAATAGCCACTTTACAAGCCAGTGGATTACCGCCATAGGTTGAGCCATGCTGCCCGGGTTTTATAACTTCCATTATATGCTCATCTGCTAATACAGCAGAAACAGGATAGGCGCCGCCTGATAAAGCTTTCCCCAAAATCAGGATATCAGGTTTGGTATAGCTTTGTTGTCTTTCACAATTTCCTTTGCAGCTGCAATTTCCGCATACAGCTAAAAGACTTCCGGTACGGGCAATACCGGTTTGAATTTCATCAGCCATAAAAAGCACGTTTTTGGCTCGACATAACTCGGCCATTTTTGGGATGTAGTCATCATCCGGGACCACAACCCCGGCTTCGCCCTGAATTGGTTCGGCAAGAACACCGGCAACATTTGGATCTTTGAGGGCTTCCTGAAGCGCATCAATATCGTTGTAAGGAATTTTTATAAAACCGGGAGTGTATGGGCCAAAATTTTTACGGGCGTCCGGATCGTTGGAAAAAGAAATGACGGTGGTAGTACGGCCATGGAAGTTATTTTCAAGAACGATGATTTTTGCTTCTTGTTCTGGGATACCTTTCTTTTCGTAAGCCCACTTTCGGCAAATCTTTATTGCTGTTTCAACACCTTCGGCTCCGGTATTCATGGGAAGCACTTTGTCAAATCCAAAATATTCAGTTATGTATTGCTCATACTCACCCAATACATTATTATAAAAGGCACGCGAGGTGAGGCAAAGGGTAGAAGCTTGATTCGTTAAGGCTTCTGTTATTTTTGGGTGGCAATGCCCTTGATTGACGGCAGAGTATGCGGAGAGAAAATCATAGTATTTATTTCCCTCAGGATCCCAAACAAAAACTCCTTCTCCTTTTGCCAATACCACAGGCAAAGGGTGATAATTATGGGCTCCAAATTTATCTTCTAATTCAATGGCTTTTTCAGTTGAGATCATAAACAATAGTTAAGGCTGATTTTTCTTTTCAAATTACTAAATCATACGGTTAAAGATTAGTAAGAATTATGAAATTAATGTTGATATCGGGTTGAAATTAGTCGTATATTTAAAGTCTTCATCGCGGGGTGGAGCAGCTGGTAGCTCGTCGGGCTCATAACCCGAAGGTCGTAGGTTCGAATCCTACCCCCGCCACTATTTATAGCCCTCTGAGATTTTTTCGGAGGGCTTTTTTATTTTCAGGGAAAAAAGGGGATTTATGTTTACGGTTTATGTGCTCTACTCACCAAGTCATGAAAAAATCTATATCGGGTACACCTCCAATATAGAACAACGGATGCTATCTCATAACAAGTTGGGTAAAAAGGGGTGGACGATTCGGTACCGCCCATGGGAAATTGTGTTTACTGAGGAGTTTGAAACTAAGGCGGAGGCCATGCAAAGAGAAAAGCAGTTGAAATCATCCAAAGGTCGTGAGTATGTGTGGAATTGTGTTGACAAAAAATATGGGTAGCTCGTCGGGCTCCTATCCGCTGGCTGGCGGACGTAGGTTCGAATCCTACCCCCGCCACTATTTAAAGCCCTCTGAGATTTTCTCAGAGGGCTTTTTTATTTTCAGGGAAAAAAGGGGATTTATGTTTACGGTTTATGTGCTCTACTCACCAAGTCATGAAAAAATCTATATCGGGTACACCTCCAATTTAGAACAACGGATGCTATCTCATAACAGATTAGGGAAGAAAGGGTGGACGATCCGTTACCGCCCGTGGGAAATTGTGTTTACCGAAGAGTTCGAAGAAAAGGCAGAAGCCATGAAAAGAAAGTAATGAGATACCTTCATTTATTGGTGTATTCCGACTGGACGGACGATGTTGGATATGCTATACAAAGAGAGAAGCAGACTAAAGGATGGAGCCGAAAAAAGATAATGGAGTTTATTGAAAGTTTGAACCCTGACTGGGAAGATAAATTTTATTAATGGGAGTTTGGGATATTAGGAATCCATCTTTCCGCTCGCTGTGAATAAGATGAAATGA
>NZ_JAVLBQ010000039.1:0-27266 GCF_031581265.1 Gracilimonas sp. | reverse complement strand
TGATCCAAAATGAACTGAAGAACGCCACGGTCGTCGCCTTCCTCAAATTCGTATCGTTGTCCGTCTATAAATATTTCTGGCATATTGGATTGTTGATTTATGATTTTTGATTGATGATTTATCGGTTATCATCAACAATCGTCATTTTAACTTCTTTTGAGCCGTTTTTCGTGAAATTATAAAAATTGATGCTAACTCATTCGCTTCTCTCATAAGAGGCTCGACCAAATTTCTTGGCTTGAGTTCTTCATCAATAATAAATCGCTATGCAACAGCGTGAACTGATTTTTTACATCGTGCTTCAAATTCATCTCTAAAACGGTTAATGGTGTGTCTGATTGGCCAAGCAGCGGCATCTGCGAGAGCACAAATAGTTCTTCCTTCCATCTGAGTAGTCAGATCAAGTAAAAGATCTAAATCACGAAGCTCACCATTACCATTCTTAATTTTCAATAAAATCTTTTCAGCCCAACCGGTTCCTTCTCGGCATGGAGTACATTGTCCACAGGACTCATGATGATAAAAGTGAGCAATTCTCCAAAGTGCATCTACCATATCGGTGTCTTCGTCCATGACAATCATTCCGGCTGTCCCCATCATGGAGCCTGCTTCACGGAGTGATTCAGAATTCATTCCCACACCTTCAAGCTGATCTGCTCTAAGTACAGGAGTGGAAGATCCGCCGGGGATCAGGGCTTTTAATTTCTTTCCACCGCGAACACCTTGTGCTACATCATTAATAAGATCCATTACCGGTACTCCGGATGGTAATTCATACACACCGGGACGATTAACATGCCCTGAAATTCCATATAAAATAGGGCCGGGATGATCTTCAGCTCCAATATTCTTAAACCAATCAGCACCTTTGTTAATTACCAGGGGCACGTTAGCTAAGGTTTCAATATTGTTAATAGTGGTTGGGCGTCCCCAAAGTCCTTTTTGAGCAGGGAAGGGTGGCTTAACTCGAGGATAACCTCGCTTACCTTCCAGGGATTCAAGCATGGAGGTTTCTTCGCCACAGATGTAAGCACCGGCACCGCCGGTTACTTCAAAATTCACACTGTAATCGGTTCCAAATAAATTTTTTCCTATAAAACCTTTATCTCGTGCATCCTTAAGAGCTTTTTCCATCATTTTAATCCACGAGTAATATTCACCGCGGATGTACACATAGATAGTTGTAACCTGCATGGCATAAGCTGCAATCAGGGCTCCCTCAATAAATAAATGAGGGTTGTACTCAAAAATCTTACGGTCTTTAAAGGTGCCGGGCTCTGATTCATCCCCATTACAGGCTAAATATCTTGGTCCGCCATCAGGCTCAGGCATAAAAGACCACTTGAGTCCGGCATTGAAACCGGCTCCACCACGGCCGCGGATATTTGCAGCTTTTACTTCATTGACGACATCAGCAGGTTTCCAGTCATTGCCTTTAATAACTTTTTTAAGAGCTGAATACCCGCCATTTTTGATGTAATTATCAATTTTATCCAGATTCGGGATATCAGGAATAAGTACCGGTTCAAACGATTTCCAATCAGAAGCCATAATTACTTGTCATTAATATTTTCGAGGAGGGGCATTCCTACAGATTCAAATTCTGGCATTTTACCATCTTTCAGGCTGTCTATTACCTTATCTAATTTCTCTTCGGTGAGATTGTTGACGTACACATCATTTGTAATCTGCATCATTGGCGCATAGCCACATGCCCCAAGGCATTCAACAGATTGAATACTGAACATTCCGTCATCGGTAGTTTCACCGGCTTTGATACCTAACTTATCTTCCAGGTAATGCAGCATTTTATATCCGCCACAAAGCTGGCAGCTGGTGGTGGTGCAAACATCAAGCACATATTTGCCTTTGCGCTCTTTATAATACTGCGTGTAGAATGTCGCCACACCATGAACGTGAGATTCGGGCAACCCCAAAGTCTCTGCCACTAATCGCTGAACAGGTGGTTCAACATGGCCGAACCGGCGTTGCGCTACCCATAGAGTAGGGAGGGTAGCGGGCATTACTTCCGGGAACTTGGCCTTTATGGCTTCAATTTCTTGTAAGTCTTCTTTTGTGAATTCGTAGGTCTCTTCCATTTACTTATCTGCTTCTCCCATTACAGGATCAACTCCTCCAATTATTACTACGGTGTCGGCTACCATTTCGCCATCCAGTATATTTTCCAGAACCTGAAGGTTACGGAAGGATGGAGCATTTACTTTTAATCTCCACGGATGCCCGGTACCGTCACTTTGAATATAATATCCTAATTCGCCTTTGGGTGATTCTACCGCATGGTACACTTCCTTGCCGGCCGGTGGACAAATACCGGTATCAGTCATCATAAAGTCATGGATCATACCTTCCATAGAATAATACACTTCATCTTTGGAAGGGTATGCCTGCTTAGCATTATTGGTTCTAACCGGACCCTTAGGCATTTTATCAAAACATTGTTTGATGATTTTTAAGCTTTGATCCATTTCTTCCATACGCACGAAATAGCGGGCTAAGTTGTCACCTTCCATTCGGGTAGGCACTTCAAAATCAACTTCTCCATACTTTAGATAAGGGGTGATAATCCGCTGATCTACAGCAAATCCTGATGCCCTAAGTACCGGGCCGGTAGCTCCGATATCCAATGCGTCTTCGGTTTTTACAATACCCACATCTTGATTTCTTTCGATGAAAATGCGGTTTCGGTCAAGCAGGCCATGCCAGTCTTTTAATTCTTGCTCAAACTTGGTAACAAATTCTTTGATTCGTCCTACGGCACGATCTGTAAAATCATTAGCCACTCCGCCAATTCGGGAGTGAGAAACGGTAAATCGGTGACCCGCCACTTCATCAAAAATATCATATATTTTTTCACGCTCACGGAATGTCCATATAAAAAAGGAAATCGCTCCGGCATCCATCACCATGGTTCCGAGCCATAAAAGATGAGATGAAATTCGAGCCAGTTCCATACATATCATTCGGATATACTGTGCTCTTTCAGGTACTTCAACTTCAGCCAGTTTTTCCACAGCCATACACAAGGCAACGTTGTTGCTGTAAGGAGAAAGATAATCCATGCGATCGGTGTAGGGCATGAATTCCTGGTAGGTCTTATTCTCTGCTATTTTTTCGACACCGCGGTGCAGATAACCGATATCTATTTTAGTTTTTTCAATGAGCTCACCGCGCAGTTGAAGTATGAGACGTAGTACACCGTGCGTTGCAGGGTGCTGTGGACCCATATTCAGAATCATCTTGGCATTCAGCGGATCTTCAGCATCTATTTCTTCAATAGTGGTATGCTTATCCTCGAGGCTTTTATATATGCCTCGCTGATGCTTTTCAAAAAATTGCGGTTTTACTTTACTGTTAATTTCATTCATGATGCCTTACTCCGTATCTGGGGTTGTGTTAGGCAGTTCTATAGATCCCGGAATACCTAAAAGCGGAAATTCTTTTCGCAGTGGGAAATAATCAAAATCTTCGGGCATAAATATTCTTCGTAAGTCAGGATGCCCTTCAAACCGGATGCCATACATATCATAAGCTTCTCGTTCCATCCATCCGGCTGATGACCAAACAGAAGTTGCCGAATCAACTTTAGGATCTTCTTCTTCACATCTAATCTTCACAAAGATCCGATCCTGTGTGCGAAGATTCATGATATTGTAAATCACTTCAAAGCGTTCATCTGAAGTATATCGGTCAGCACCAATAATATCACACAAGAAAATGAAATGATGTTTGGTTTTCAGGTAGTTGAGAATTTCTTTAATGTTTTCAGCCTCAACCCGAATGTAGGTATGGTCGCAGGATTTATAGACTTCAATCAAGTCTTCCGAATATTCAGAAGAAAGGCCATCAACAACTCCTTGAACCGTTTCAGTTAAATCTAAACTCATATCTTAGGTATCCAGTAAAACAGAATGCTCGGTTTTAATTTTGTCTTGAATCTTCATCAGGGCATGAAGCAGGGCATCGGGGCGGGGAGGGCAGCCGGAGATGTAAGCATCAACGGGTAGATAATTATCAACACCCTGAACTACGCCATAGCAGCGATGCATTCCACCTGTAGAAGCACAAGCTCCCATGGCAATACACCATTTTGGATCAGGCATTTGATCCCAGATCCGTCGAATAGCGTGCGACATTTTATAGGTAGACCATCCGGCCACAATCATGACATCACTTTGACGGGGGGAGAAGCGCATAACCTCAGACCCAAAACGAGAGGCATCATAGCGTGGGCCGGCAAAGGCCATCATTTCAATAGCGCAGCAAGCCAGTCCCATTGGCATTGGCCAAGCTGCATTCGCACGCGCCCAGTTTGTTAAAGCATCTACTTTTGTGGTGAAGAACCCTTCACCCATTGCTGATTCAATTCCCATGGTAAATAATTAAGCTTTAAAATGATTTAAATCCCAGTCCAACGTCCCTTTCTTGAGCGTATAAAACAGACCAATGAATAGTATTATTATAAATACCATCATAGCCATGAACGTTCCAAATCCAAGGTCTAAGTACCGAACGGCCCAAGGATATATAAATACAACCTCAAGGTCGAATACAATAAATTCCATTGCGACTAAATAAAAACTAATGGAGTATCGGTCTCTTGCCTCACCAACCGGATCCATGCCACTTTCATAAGGCTTTAGTTTGGTTTGGTTCGGGCGAAATGGGCCAAGAATTTTTGACAATGATAATAAAACAAGAGCCAAAACAACGGCTACAATGGCAAGAATTAAAATTGGAAAATAATTGTCGAGCATGTTCTGTAATGTTCTCGGTTAACGGGCTGAAAAGTTACCCTCAATGTTTCGCAAAGTCAACGAATTTGGGCGTGAATATAGGCTTTATTTGAATTTTTATTGAACAAAATTTGCTCTCAGGATGGAATTAATTTTTCAAAATATTATTTGTGCTGTTTGTAAATCTGAAAGTTTACGACTTAAGCAAAAATCGTTACCTTTATAATTAAATTCTAAAAGCTTAAAAAAGGTGTAGATTTGAGTAAAGTATTAATGGACATATTAGGACTTTCAACCAGCCCAAGCAGTGGCGGAGCCTATGCTTTGATACTTACCGAGGCGGATGGAAATCAACGATTGCCTATCATTATCGGATCTTTTGAAGCCCAGGCCATTGCTCTGGAGCTTGAAAATATAAAACCTCCGCGCCCTATGACACATGATTTATTGAAAAATTTAGTACAAAGTTTTGATGGCAATATTAAGCATGTGTATGTAAATGATTTATCTGAAGGTACTTTTTTTGCTCAAATTGTATTAGAGAGAAATGACACTGTTGTTGAAATAGATGCCCGCCCAAGTGATGCTATTGCATTGGCGGTTCGTTTTAAATCTCCTATTTATGTGAACTCTGAAATACTTGAGGAAGCAGGTATCAGTACAGAACCTGAGCACCAAACATTGGAGCAGGCTTTGAAATCCGAAAAGTCGTCTCCCGGGCAAAAAGAATTATCACAGTTGGAGAAATTAGAAGAAGAACTTCAGACTGCAATTGAAACTGAAAACTATGAGAAGGCGGCTAAGCTGAGAGACCGCATTTCTAAATTAAAGGGATAAATTTTGGATATATCTGGCTGTTCGTTCAGCGAACTTTCGTACTCGAGTCTTTTTGACACTTATATAAATAACTTTGATAAACTCAGTAGCTTTTACAGCTATGACCCCCTTGATGATGACCACATCAAAAAAAGAGCGGATGTCCATACTGCTGCCGATTTCTTAAAAAACTATATCCCCGCACTTAAAGCTTATCACGAAGAATTGGGTATTGCCGATGCTCAGGCAAAAGCACTTAAGAAATTAGGTGAAGAAGGTGCTCTTGCAGTTGTAACAGGACAACAGCTGGGGATGTACGGTGGGCCAATGTTCACCATCTATAAAACAATGACAGCCATTCTGTTGGCTTGTAAATATGAGCAGCTTTTAGATCGACCTGTTGTTCCGGTTTTCTGGTTGGCTGATGAAGATCATGACTTTGAGGAGATAGCATGGACCGGAATTTTGGGTCGAGAAGACTTCCACAAAATCAATTTTGAAGCTGAAGGAAAAAATATCCCCGTTTCGGAAGAATTATTAGGTGATCAAATACATGCTTTCAAAGAAAAGGTAAAAGAAGAACTCTTTGAAACTGATTTTACAGATAATCTTTGGGATCAGCTGGATACTCATTACCAAAAGGGTAAAACTCTTGCACAAGCTTTTGCCGGACTAATGAATGAATGGTTTGCTGAAGAAGGACTTTTGATTGCAGGAAGTAATACCGCTGTTATAAAAGAATTAGTTATGCAAGATTTCAAAAAATCTATTTCGAAAGCTGAGAGTATTTATGATGCCATTGAAAACCAGAGTTCTGCATTAGAACAAAGCTTCCATCGGCAGGTTATGAATGGAGACTCTAATTTGTTTTACCTGTCGGAAGAGGAGGGAAGGACTAAAATTCACCAAGCGGAGGAAGGATGGGGGGCCGGGGAAACTGAATGGAAAGAATCAGACCTGCTTGCTGAAATTGAAGATCATCCCGAGAAATTTTCTCCCAATGTATTTTTACGTCCGGTTATTCAGGACAAACTACTACCAACATTAGGTTATGTTGCAGGACCGGGTGAGATTGCTTACTACGGTCAGATGAAAAATTTATACAAGGAATTTGATCTGGAGATGCCGCCTATTTTTCCTCGATATACGGCTACTTTGTTGGAATCCGGTATTTCACGAATCATAGAAAAACTGCCATTTAAATTTTGCTCCTATGAAAAGCGGATTGAAGACCTGGAATCTGAATTTGTAGAACAAGCAGAGACCGTAGATATAGAAACGGTTTTTGGTAAATGGAAACAGAAGCTTGAAGAGGTAGCAGAGGAACCCCTTAAAGTAATTAACGAGATTGATCCAACATTAGATGGTACTGTAGGTAAAACAGTAGCCGGTTTTTCAAATGATATAGACCGCTTAAAAGGGAAAGTATATCGCTCTATCAAACAGCAAGAGAATACGCAACTTAAGCGGATTGAGAAGATCAAAGTAAACTTATTTCCCAATGGCGGATTGCAGGAGCGGTCGGTTTCTCCGGTGTATTTCATGAATAAATACGGACTCGATATTTGGACCAATTTATTAAAAGAAATTGAAAAAAGAGGATTAGACCTGACCCGGCATCATGTGATTGAATTATGAGTTCTACCGACCAAAAAAAAGAAGAGTTACGAGATCGGGTACTTTCTCAGAGAAAAGAAATGCCTGAAGAGGAGTGGGAAGAAAAATCACAATCAATTACTCGAAAGTTAACGGAATCCGATTTCTTTAATGATGCTAAAGTGGTACACACTTATGTATCTATGAACGAGCGGAGGGAAGTAAATACCGATGAATTGATCGAAAAGCTTTTTGAGAGTGAAAAAAAAGTAGTCGTGCCTGTCACCAATTTCTCAGATCATTCATTGACTCATATTGAATTACGGTCTTTTGGGGAATTGATTTCCAACAAATGGGGCGTTCGGGAACCGGAAATTAAAGAGAATCAAGTTCAAGAAGAAGATTTGGACTTAATTGTTATTCCCATGGCAGCGGGAGATAGAAAGGGAAATCGACTGGGGTACGGACAAGGTTTCTACGATCGGTTCCTTGAACAAACCAATGGATTGAAAGTTGGTTTTGTGTTTTCTGATTTTTTGTTTGATGACATCCCCGCAGAAGAATTTGATGTTAAAATGGATGTAATAATTACTGAAAATGAACTGTTTTTCACGTAACATTGATCTATTCAACACGTAGGGCATGACAAAGAAAAATTATTAGGATTATGGCTGAACAAACTAAACCTCGATCTGCTTCAAAAACCGGAACTGCTACTCTCGATTTTGATGAGTTTGATTTAAACTCAACTATGCAGGAATTTCTTAAAGAAGAAGAAAAAGACACCGGCAAAAGTATTTGGAACGTAGCGACGGTATCCGGATTGGTGATGCTTTTCATGGCTTTAACCTTTGTGGTGCAATGGATTGGCCTTCCCGTAGGTTCAGGTTTTGCCGAATTTGTGAGCGATTCCATACCATTTCTGCCTGTTGTTGGAGGGGCTCTTATCACCTTAGTGGGTTTTGGTTTTTTTGTTGGGGACCGAAAAAGGGCAAGAAAAATGAGAAAGGCCCGCAAAAAAGAGAAAAAGCAAGCCCAAAGTTCAAATACTGCTTCCTATTCTGATATCCCGGGCTCCGAAGATGCCTCATTTTCCGGCTCAAGATTGAATAATGCACTTGAAGGGGGTTCCAAGTCAAATTCTAAAAGTTCCAGCGCTGTAGATTTTGATGACTATGGATACCGCCACACCAATAAACTCATGAAATCCCGTACGGATAAAAAATGGGCTGGAGTCTGTGGTGGCATTGCAAAATATTTCGGAATCAGTTCCACCGTAGTTCGATTTATTTTCGTAGCTGCCTTCTTCATGGGATATGGTGCCAGCCTGTTGGTTTACTTTGGCCTCTCCTTAGCTATGCCCAAAGAGCCGGTGGATATGATGGATGATTTTAATTTTTAAAGTGCCTTTGATTTTAAATCCATTCATTGGTCTAACTGGTTTTAGATTGATTTATAATTCGTTTTCAACGGGTGTCTTATCCAAAAAACCATTTCTTTTTTGTCTCGTCATCAACGCCATATATAGAGTGTACAGATGGACTATCTGAGCTGAATATGCAGCAAAAAAATTGCCCATAGCTGTGGGGCATCGTTTTGTAAACGGGGGAAAATTCATTCCGTATTTTTGGTTAAATGATTTTCTAAAGATCCTTTTGAGCGTGTATGAATTTCTATAATCCCTCAAAAAGCGCATCCTGAAATCTAAATGAGCTTTAATTAAACTATGTTCTTTGACATGCTTATATTTACAAGCAATAAATATTATGTTGGCTATAATTTAAACATCGGTAAATAATATGAGTTATAAGGTATTTTAGGCTGGAAATCAGATCCTGAATATGGGTACGGCCTCTATCATTTATTGGAAGAGCGAATAGATCTCACCAAGAATAATTTTCCCTATAACAAATTTGTTTCTGCTACAAGGGGTGGGGAGTACACCCAAGATTGGCGTCAAAGCTTAACTGGTTATGAAGATAAGTCAGCCTCAATATTGATAAAATCTTATTACAGAGACGGATATACCCCCAATATCACTAATAAAAAAAAGCAATGGTTCTTATATGTTGAAGAATCTCAGACCAGAGAAACAGAGGATGTCTTAAAAATTCAAGATTTGACCTACTCCAGAACATCATTATGGAATGGGTATTTATATCAAATAGAAACAGATAAGAACCAATTTTTTGCCCCAAATTTTCAAGAGGATATATATTATGACCGACAATTCATTGATCAACTGGTTTCTGACAGAGCAAACGATTTTAGCCAATATTATAGCCAGGTTTTGCTCGAATTTGAAGAATGGAGAGATACAAGGCTTGAAGATGCTGTTAAAGCTTGGAGACAAAATCCCAATAACTACACCGTGCAAGAAAATTTAATTGAATTAAGTGTTGAATTTAGTCAAATAACACGGGCTATTACCATTTTGGAAAACAGACTATTAGAAAATCCAAATTGGAAAGAGGAAGACATTGAAAGATTGCTGACATTTTATGGATGGGAGGGGAAGGCCCCTGATGCGGAATTATTCCTGGAACGCTTGTGGGAAGAATACCAAAATGAAGCCGTAATCAATTTAAAAAACAGGGCAGTTGCAGAATTAGGATTATTCGGAGAAAATTTTGAAAACCGTTTGGCATTAAGGCGTTTACAGCTCGATCCACTTAATTATGAACCGCTATTAGAATACACCAAAGCGATTGAATCACAAGAAAATTGGCCTTTAGTAAAAGAAAACTTACTGCAGTTACTTGAAATAAAACCACAAAGTGATTCCCTATATGCATTTACTTTACAACGATCTTTCTTCTATGAACCGGCTGACAGTACCACCGCATTGGTCGAAAGTTTCCCAAATTCAGCATACGACCAACTTGAACCGTTTGCGTCTAATCTTGCACTGATGTACGGATATGATATTGGAGATCTCGAACAGGCACTTTTTTGGGCAGAAAGTGCCCCCAATTTTGATGAAAGAACGAAACTTTTTTGGATTTCTGAGCTGGACTTGCATCCACTTTACTTAACAAAAGCCCTCCACATCCTTAATAACAATCCCGAAGATGACAGTCTTAGGTCGTACATCGGCACCAATCTTTTCTATAATGAGTACCAGTCTGAAGCCTATGAGACCATGTACCCGCTTTTTAAAACGAATGATGAAAAAGGTTTAGCCGCTGATACATTGGTTCGGAATGAAATTGGATATATGACTTACACTCAGAAGAAAGATTTCTACATTAAGTATCCATTATTCTTTGATGTAGATCAGGAAGACGATCTACTCAGTTTGTATAGAAGAACAGAAGGCACCAGAATTTCAGTAAATGGAGAATACAAGGATGATAATTTTGATAATACCTTAATAAGAGGTGGTACATCAATTCAATTTGGTAACCGACAGGACCAAACACACACCTTTAACGTTAAAAATCTTCGGTTTTCCGATCAGAATCAACAAGTAACAACTACTCTCGACTATTACGGAGTGGGGTATGAATATGCAACGAAATGGAATGAGCAGCGAATGGAGTTTAGAACAGGGGGTTCTTTTCTTGCAGCCCAAGACGATTTTGTACCCGAAATTTTAGCTGCTTTTAGTTTTTCAAAAGATTCAGCTTTTACATCAATGGAATTAACCGGTGGCCCTGAATTAACTTCTACTTCTGTGTTGAATGATTATTACCAGGCACAGCTTCAAGTATATCGGCAGGATTTTTGGCTAAATACGCATATTAGTACCGGACTATCAGCCAATTCAAAATACTATACTAATAATGTATTGAGATATGGTGCAACCTTGCGGGTTTTTCTGGAATCCATGAAATCGAAATTCCGACTTAAGCCTGGCGTGGATGTTGGGTATTCAGATGCCACAAAAAACTTCCCGGGCGGAAATCCATATTACACACCAGATCAATATTTTGCCCAGGGCGCCGGGTTTATTTTTGAATACACAGATACTAATAATTCTGATTATGAAACCAGGCTGTCCGGCGAAGTTTTTGGGAAACATGAGCGAAGAGAAGGATATTTTTTATCTGCAAGAGCCCAACTTGAGCATACTTTTGATAACTTTTGGAGCGTGAGTGTAGGCTCAGAAATTTCCACAAGTAGTGTATATCGTTCCAATCGATATTTCTTTACCATTTCATATTATTTTCCCAAAGATCTTTTAAATAATTAGAAACATCACAAAGTAAGTTTCGTAGTCTTACACATGAAATTTATCCATAAACATATAGAGTGGTTTGCTTTCGCCATCGGATTAATTCTGCTTGCTTTTATGAGTCCTGAAAATGCAGGTACTTCATTTTGCTTGTTCGATCTGGCAGGTATAGAATTTTGTCCAGGGGAAGGATTGGGGCACTCTATTTCTTATACGTTCAGGGGAGATCTAAGCTCGGCTTTATCTGCTCATTTAGCAGGTCCATTTGCAGTGGTTATACTGATCGGACGAATATGTTATATATGGAAAAATCTTCTACGTCACCCAAAAACACAAAACTCAGAATAATATGGCTAAGGCAATTGACTATTTACCCGAAATAGAAGGCGATGAATCGCTATATATTGGAAAATTAATGAATGATTTATCTGAGGAAGAGGCCTCAAAGTTTGCCAACGTGTATCGCTCTCGTCGAAAAGATCCACAAACTATATTGATCACTTGTTTGCTTGGGTTTTTACCTATAGCCGGTATTCACAGGTTTTTACTCAATCAAATTGGAATGGGTATCCTGTATATATTTACCGGTGGCTTATGTCTGATAGGGACCATCGTGGATTTGGTCAATTACAAAGATCTTGCCTTTCAATATAACCGTGAAATTGCCAAGGAAGTACGTTCATACATATAATTATGAGTTTACCTTCAAGAAGTGAGTCTGAAAAATTATTAGGGGAATACATCCAAAATGAAAACCTGATTAACCATTGTGAGATGGTTGCACAAGCTATGGAGGCATATGCTACTCATTTGGAGAAATCGGAGAAGGAAGTTGAAGAATGGTGGACAGCCGGCTTGCTTCATGATTTGGATTGGGAGAAATATCCGGATGAGCATCCCAATAAAGCCATTGATGTTATCCTGCCAAAGCACGGCTACCCACAAAACATCATAGACGCGATAGCTGCTCACGCCCCTGAGCGTACGGGTAAAAAACCTGAAACAGAAATAGAGAGATATTTGTATGCCTGTGATGAATTATCAGGTTTTATGAATGCTGTATCATTGATGAGGCCCAATAAATTTGAGGATATGAAGGTAAAATCAGTCACAAAAAATCTTAAAGATGCTAAATTTGCTGCCAACATTCCGAGAGAAGATGTTAAAAAGGGAGCCGAACTAATCGGCAAAGAACTGAGAGACCATATTGCATTCCTGATTGATGTGTACCGTACATGAATATGCTATTTCCGTTTTAGTTTTTTTTTAATTACTTTATTGGCATTAAACATCAATAAACCTAATGAGCTATGAGAATTTTAACCTTATCTCTACTAATGGTTGCATTTTGTGCGATAGATGTTGCAGCACAATCTTACAAGTTTACATACCATAATCCTGTTGATCTATATGAGGGGTTAGATCAAAATTTCTATTCTGAAAGCAGTTTTGGGGTTAAAAATCCTATCTATTCGGCATTTCCTGTTTCTGAAAACTTTAGATTTAACCGCGTTGACGGTTTTTTCATTGGAGTTCAGGAAGAAAAAATGAATTGGAGCAGAGGTGATTTCTTAGGTATTGAAGATATTGATGTACATGGAATGGTAGGATACTCCAGTGCTCAAAATAATTTCCAATACACGATAGGAGCAGAAAAAAGTATCGGAGATGACAGAAAATGGCTGCTGTTGGGTGGTGAATTATACAACACGACTGCAACGGAAGATTATTGGCGCACTGGCAGTTATGAAAATAGCGTCTCTATGCTGTCAGCCGGTTTCGACTTTTATGATTACCACCAATCTGATGGGTTTGGCTTTTATGGGATTTTGCAACCGGTAAAATCTATTGAATTAGGTGCATCTTATAATCTGAGTCAATTTAGCACTTTGGAGGCCAGAACAGACTTCTCAATATTTTCGCGGTATTCTACATTCAGACCAAATCCTGCCATTGATTTTACGACAGATATGATTTCCCAGGAATATTTGACTCTTGGGGTTACTTTGAATCCTAATGGAATATCTGACCGGAGTACTTTATCAACCACAATATCAGCTAAGGCTGAATTATCGGATCTAAATGGTTTCAGCAGTAACGACTTTTACTATAATTTGTATCAGGTTGAGGCAAAATCTTATCTCAGATTAGATCGCAGTACTTTAGTGAAATGGCGATTGATGGCGGGAGGGATAACCGGAAATGCACCCCAGTTCAAAAATTTTGCTTTGGGTGGTATTGGAAGCATGCGAGCTTTGGGTTATAAAGCAATGCAAGGCAACCAAATGTTGCTCAGCAATATTGAGCTACAATTTGGACAAAATTCTTCTAAAAATGGCTGGCCCGACTTAAGTTCAACCACCATTTCTTTCTTCCTTGATTCCGGTACTGCTAACTTTAATAATCAACTGTATTCAAACTCAAATCCAATGAATGACTTTGATATTACGACCCATGATCTGACACACAACGTTGGAGTTGGGCTCGGATTAGGCATGATGAGATTTGAGATAGCAAAACCGGTTGCCGGAGCTGAAGGGCGATCGGTATTTTGGATTCGGTTGAACCCGACATTTTAAAATTTATTCAAAAAGAAACCCGGACCGTTCAAAGTCCGGGTTTTTTCTTTAGGGCATTTGGTGCTTATGCAGCATCCAAAGCTCTTGTCTTTGCTCTTCGTTTAACAGCTACGTCAGTACTACACTGATGTTTCATCTTTTTTACAAATATTGAAATTAGGATGTAGATAAGACTGTTCTGTTTTATTCATGTATTAGTATCTTTAGGTATGAATTTGAAGTATTTATTAGACATTGATAAAACAGAGCTACTGACAGCTCTCCTTGCCTTTATACTTATAGCCGGTACCGTACTTGGAACAAGATTGTATAATCTAAGCTCTAATTCTGCTGTACATTTTGAAGAGCAAACAGAAATTCTCTTTTCTGAATTAAGTATTCTGGCAGAACTGGAAAATATCTTAAGTGAACATCAAATAGAATATGATGCAGTTGAGCTTGAGTGGGCGGCTAATATTTTGGGATGGAGGCGATATCAGCGTGGAAGATATGTCTTTGAAGGTTCATATTCCTACAACTCTTTTTTGTCAAAAATGACAAAGGGTATACAAGATCCTACATCTGTAGTTGTACTTCCGGGGAGTACGCTCGAAAGATTATCATCTTCTGTAGCCCCAAAATTCTATTTCGATACTGAAGATTTTTTAGCTGTATTTGAAGACAGCACATATCTGGCAGAAAAGGGCCTGAATACTGAACAACTTTTTGGAAGGATGCTGCCAGAGACTTATTTAATGTATTGGACTTCTTCCCCAAAAGATGTGGTAAACAAAATATTAAGAGAATTTGACCGATCAATTACTGAAGAGTATCTCGAAACTGCGGAAGAGCTTGGTTATTCATTTGATGAGATTTTAACTATGGCTTCTATTGTGGAATGGGAGGCAAAAAATGAAGATGAAAAAACGAAGATTAGTGGTTTATACTGGAATCGGCTAGAAAGAGGGATGAGGCTTCAGGCAGATCCTACCGTAAATTTTGCTTTAGGTGAGAGAAGGAGGTTACTTTTTGAAGACTACCAATACGACCATCCATTTAATACTTATCTAATTGACGGTTTACCACCAGGACCCATTACAAATCCGAGTCTATCTACTATAGAAGCTACTTTAAACCCTGATAATCATGATTATTTGTATATGGTTGCTAATCCTGATGGTGGACACATTTTTACTGAAACGTTTAGAGAACACCAGATTGAAAGTGAAAAATGGAGAATTTGGCTTAGGGAACAACTTCGAATCAAACGCCAAAATGAACTAAAAGAACAAGAAGAAGCTAACGGCGAAAACTCATGAGATTACATTTAATTAGTTTCAGACCGTAGTCGTTTGATTTTCACTTCGGTATTAATGTGAGTTCCGTTAAAACTGATGTTCGTGCTTAATCCTTTAAATCCTGATACATTTTTTAGTCCCTCTTTTAAATATGCAGGATTTTCAACTCGTTTTAAGGTCTCCAAAATTACGTTGGCGAGATCATAGCCTATATATGCAAATTCATTAGGTGAAGTTTCAAACCGTAAACGGAAGGCGGATTCGAAGTCATTCTTTTCAAGATTTGTTTCACTGACTTCGTAAGTTTTACTGTAATAGATATTCATTTCTGAAAGCCGGTCTTCATCAATTTCACTGGATTCCCATTCAGCAGATCCAAGAACTGTCATATCACTTTCAATGGCTTCAAGGCTTGTTAACAGGGAATTAATAAGAGTGCCAGCTATGTTGCCTGTAAAAGGGGCATATATAGCATCAACATTGTAATTGAAGACGGTATCGACCTCAGGGTCAAATACTTCCATATATTCGGTGATGTCGTAACCTTCAGAGGCAAAATCATCCACTATATAACGCACTACTTCAGCCCCCAGTTCTCTTGATTCATCTAAAAAGGCAGTTGCTGAGGGTTCGCCTAAAGATCCTTTTTCAGCAATAATAGCTAAGGTATCATACCCAAGAGTTTGAACCGCATACTGGGCCATCTTCTTTCCCTGAACGGCAAACGTTGGGTTGAGTTGAAAACTGTAGTTTAAATCAAAATTAATGCTATCGGAGTTTGCAAGAGGGGTGATCATCGGGACTTCATAATCTTCTGCATACCGGGCTAAATCTTGTGCAGTTTCAGAATATAAGGGCCCTGCAATGGCGTCCACATTATGATTCCAAACTAAATCATTTGCTATTGCGGAAACGTTAGATGAATTTGCTCTACTGTTTTTATAGGTAATGAAGGCTTTTTTGTCACTATTTTCGCTATTGAATTCTTCCACAGCAAGCTGAATTCCAAAGTATAAATGCTGCGGAATTTGAAACTGTGATGATTCCAGTTCAAACTCGGGCAATACGACCCCTATATTGTAAGAAATACCAGTTGGGGCTTTTGCATATCTGTTTGGTAGGTAACGCTGTGCATAAGCTGTCGAATCAGATAATAATTGTTCAATTCTATTTAAATCAATGTTAGATGCGCCTGGTAATGCATTTTTATAAGATTTTAATAGTGCATTAGCAGCTCCAAAATTTACTTTTCCAATAGCAGCTTCCATCAGATCAAAACGGACATCATCATATTTTGTTTGTTTAAAGGCCTCAAAACGTTGTTTAACCGTTAGGTAGTCAACTAATTCAGAGTAAAAATTATAAGCAGCATTAGATACGGAAGCATTATCTCGTGTATTATTTATTTCATGAAGAGCATCTAACGATAGGGTAAAGTTTTTAAGCTGGAAGTCAGCTAAAGCTTCTGTGTATTTTGCCTCCAGTGATAGTTCTTGATTAGTGTTCGAAACTTTGTCGAGATACAATTTGGCTCGCAAAAAATTATTTAACGCGAAATAACTTTTACCGGCAAATAGGTAAGCTTCATCAGATTCAGCCCTTTCAAAAATTTGAAGTGCCTCTTCATAATTGCCGTTTTCATAAAACTCTATTCCTGTATCCAATGATTGAGCAAATACATTTGGCAGAATAGTAATTAGAAATATCAGAGTGAAAAAAGAAACTCGCAGCATGTTTGTTGGATTCATTTTATTTATCCATTTATAACTGCAGATAAACTAAAAAGTTCTGCAATAGAATGCTTTTTTATTTGTGAATGAAATTAAAATAGGATCAGCTTTCAATAAGAAACCTGACCCTAACTATATTTTATGGGGCGGGATATAAGTAGTTGGCTTCAAAACTCAACGGAATTCCAATCCACCAGTACACCAATAAGAAAATCGTCCAGGCGACCATAAAGATGATGGAATAAGGAAGCATCATCGATATAAGGGTTCCAATACCTGTATTTTTAACATAGCGCTGACAGAATACCACTACTAAGGGGAAGTAAGGTAAAAGTGGAGTAACGATGTTAGACACGGAATCTCCGACTCGATAAGCGGCTTGTGTTAAATCCGGTGATATGCCAAGCTGCATTAGCATAGGAACAAAAATGGGTGCAATAAGTGCCCATTTAGCTGAAGCGGAACCAACCAATAAGTTTACAATGGCACTTAACATAATTATACCAACTATGGTAATCTCTCCGGGTAAGGCAAGAGACTGAAGGAAGTTAGCTCCTTTTAGTGCTACTAAAAGCCCGATGTTAGAATTAGAAAATGCATCAATAAACAGGGCACAGAAAAAAGCCATTACAATATAATAGCCCATACTTTCCATCGACTTCTTCATATTGTCGATCATGTCTTTGGAGCTCTTATATTTTCCGGAAGCATATCCATAGACCACACCCGGGATCAATAAGAAAATGAAAATGAGTGGTACTATTGCCTGCATCAGTGGGGCGTTAAAAGAAAACAGGGAACTGACATCCGGGTTATCCCAATTAGGATCGCGAAGGGCAGAACTTTCAGGCCAGGCCCAAACGAATAATCCAATAATTCCGAGAATCATGGCTCCAAAACCTAACCAAAATGCACGGCTTTCTTTGCCGGAAACTTCTTCCATTTGTGGCATCTCATCTTCATCGCCATCAACTTTCACATCTGCAAGCCTGGGCTCTACAATTTTATCTGTAATATACCAACCCACAGTCACGATTAAAATACTTGAAAGTGCGGTGAAGTAGATATTATTAAGCGGATTCAGGGCTATATCCGGATCTAAAATTCTTGCCGCTTCAAGGGTAAAACTCATGATCAGCGGATCGATAGCGGAGGGAATGAAGTTCGCTGAAAATCCACCACTGACACCTGCGAAGGCTGCAGCAATTCCTGCAAGAGGGTGCCTCCCGGCAGCATAAAATATAACTCCGCCCAAAGGAATAACTAACACATACCCCGCATCAGCCGCTGTGTGACTAACAATTGCGATCAGAATGAGCATTGGAGTCAATAATGCCTTTGGGGTGAAATTGAGCAATTTTTTAAGTCCTGCATCAATCCAGCCGGAATGCTCAGCAACGCCAACACCCAACATAGCTACAAGCACAATACCCAATGGTGCAAAAAGTACAAATGTCTCAATCATGTTGGCTAAGAAGGAAGCCAATTCTGGCCCGGTAAGCAGGTTTTTAACGGCAAGTTCATTACCGGTTAGAGGATGCGTTTCTCCAAAATCGATCGGAGATAATACAGCTGATAAGATCCACACTAAAACCAAAAGCAGAAAGAACAACATAGCCGGATCCGGAAGTTTATTCCCGGATTTTTCTATGAAGTTCAAAAACTTATCAAATAGAGAGGATTGTTTACCGTTAGTTTTTACTTCAGTTTCTTTGTTTTCCTTTTCCACGGAATTCAAATTTGGTTAAAATTTCAGCTTGAAGAAAATAACATAATCACTGTTCTAATCAATAGTTGATTAATTAAAAGCGAATAAAAAGACGGTTTTGGAGTAAATTACTCCCACTCAATAGTAGCCGGTGGTTTAGAGCTGACATCATAAACTACGCGGTTTATTCCTTTAGTCTCATTGATGATACGATTGGAGACTTTTGAAAGAAATTCATAGGGGAGATGGGCCCAATCGGCAGTCATACCATCTACACTGGTAACAGCTCTAAGAGCTACGGTAAACTCGTAGGTACGTTCATCACCCATAACACCTACACTTTGCACCGGGAGCAAGACTGCAAGCGCTTGCCAAACTTCATTATAAAGTCCCTCACTTTTCAATTCCTCAATAAAAATGGAGTCTGCTTCCTTCAATAAATCTAACCGATCTTTAGAAAGCTCACCCAATATTCTGATTCCCAAACCGGGGCCCGGAAAGGGATGCCTGTTTATAAAATGTTCAGGTATTCCGAGTTCTCGGCCAACTTCCCGAACTTCATCTTTAAATAATTCTCTGACTGGCTCTATCAAGTCAAGCTTCATTTTTTCGGGAAGCCCGCCAACGTTGTGATGGGATTTGATGGTTGCTGAAGGTCCTTTAAAAGAGACACTTTCAATTACATCGGGATATAAAGTTCCCTGAGCTAAATATTTGAAATCTGCATCATCCCCAATTTCCTTATCAAAGATTTCGATGAATACATTACCGATGATTTTTCTCTTTTCTTCCGGATCTGAAACACCATCAAGCCGGCTTAAAAAGGCATCAGAGGCATCAACACCACGAACCGGCAAATTCAGGTCCCTGGTATAAAGCTCCATCACGGATTCAAATTCATTTTTGCGAAGCAATCCATTGTCAACAAATACACATTCTAATTGATCACCGATGGCTTTATGTATGAGTGTTGCTACAACCGTAGAATCAACACCACCTGATAAACCGCAAAGTACTTTGTTATCCCCAACTTTTTCACGAATTGAGGCTATTTGTTCATCAATGAATGATTTGGGGGTCCAATTTCCTTGAAGTCCACAAATTCTATACGCGAAATTTTCCAGTAGTTGCTCTCCATATTCCGTGTGTGCTACTTCCGGATGAAACTGAACCCCATAAATTTGTTCTTCTTTATGCCTGACTGCAGCTACCTCAGCATTTGCGGTATGACCAATTATGTCATAAGAATCAGGCAACTCATGGATGTGATCTCCGTGACTCATCCAGACTACACTTTCATTTTTCACATCCTTGAGAAGATCTTCATCATTATCAATAATGAGATTTGCACGCCCATATTCCCGTTTCTCAGCTTTTTCTACACTGCCGGGTATTTCGGTATGAGCAAGAAGTTGTAATCCATAGCAGATGCCTAAGATGGGGACATCCCATTCTAAAATTTCGTTTTGGAGGTGGGGAGCATCTTCATCATTAACACTCATTGGTCCTCCAGATAAAATAATTCCCCCAGGTGTGGGTTCAGAGACTTCATCAAGGGAAACGTTATAGGGATGAATTTCGCAATAAACATTAAGTTCTCTAAGGCGACGGGCAATGAGTTGAGTTAGTTGAGAACCATAATCAAGGATGAGAATCCATTCCGAGTGTCGGTTGTGCATGGGATTTATAGTTGTTGTATTCGATTAATTTTGTAAAATAAAAAAACCTGTCAGGTCTAAGAATAAATGCATCAATAATTCTAATGCCTTCTAAAACCTGACAGGTTCGTGTGTATACCTAAAAATCAGGCTATAACATCTTCATATTCTTCAGCCGAGAGAAGTTCATCAAGCTCAGATTTATCATCCAGCTTTATTTTAACCATCCAGCCGTCTCCGTAAGGGTCTTCGTTTACCAACTCCGGTTCATCTTCAAGGGTTTCATTTAGCTCAACGATTTCACCGGAAACCGGTGCATACAAATCCGAAACTGTTTTAACAGCTTCCACTGTTCCAAAAGTCTCTTCTTTATCAAAGTGACTCCCTTCTGGCTCAAGTTCAACAAAAACGATATCACCCAGTTCACCTTGTGCAAAGTCGGTGATACCTACGGTAACCGTTCCATTGCCGTTATCTTTTATCCATTCGTGTTCACGGGTGTATTTAAGATCAGCAGGTATACTCATTATTAGTCTTTTTTGGGTATGTATTTAAATTCTCTTTCCAAATATTTGGTATCAAAAGTACCCTTAATAAAGTTTTCATCATCCATCAGCTGGATATGATAAGGAATATTGGTTTTGATTCCTTCAATGATAAACTCCTTCAAGGCACGCTTCATTTTTTTTATAGCTTCAAGGCGGGTAGGAGCACTGACAATTAGTTTCGCAATCATTGAATCATAATGTGGAGGAATACGGTATCCTGAGTAGGCATGGGTATCTAAGCGAACACCATGTCCTCCGGGAGGGTGAAAAACGGTAATTTCACCGGCTGAAGGCCTGAAATTATATTCCGGATCCTCTGCATTAATACGACATTCAATGGCGTGGTTTTCAAATTCCAGTGGATATTCTTCGATCTTTTCTCCCGCCGCCACTCTGATTTGCTGCTCAATTAAGTCAATTCCGGTTACTTCTTCTGTTACCGGATGTTCGACCTGAATACGGGTATTCATTTCCATGAAATAGAAATTGTGATCATCATCAACCAAAAATTCTACGGTTCCCGCGCCTTCATAATTTACTGCTTTGGCAGCGTTTACAGCTGCTTCTCCCATTCGCTCTCTTAGCTCTTCGGTCATAAGAGGAGAGGGGGATTCTTCTAATATTTTTTGGTGTCGCCTTTGCAGTGAGCAATCTCGTTCCCCATAATGAACTGCTGTACCATGTTGATCGGCCATAACCTGTATTTCAACGTGATGAGGATTTAGTACAAATCGCTCGATGTAAACAGCTGGATTATTGAAAGAGGTTTCCGCTTCTTGGCGGCACATTTTATAATTTTTTTCCAGTTCGGAGGCTTCCATTACCATTCGCATTCCACGGCCACCGCCACCAGCTGATGCTTTTATAATGACCGGGTAGCCAATTTCGTCACAAACTGCTTTTGCATCCTCAAAATTATCTACTTCACCATCACTGCCTGGAACAACAGGAACATTTTTTTCGATCATGGTAGCTTTTGCCAATGCTTTATCTCCCATGCGGTTAATTGAATCAGGTGAAGGGCCAATGAACTTGATATCGTGCTCACCACAGATGCGAGAGAATTCAGCATTCTCAGATAAAAAGCCATATCCTGGATGAATTGCTTCGGCATTTGTTATTTCAGCAGCAGCTAAAATGCTTGGTATCTTTAGGTAACTTTCTTTACCGGCAGGAGGGCCAATACAAACTGCTTCATCGGCAAATTTAACGTGAAGACTATCAGCATCTGCGGTGGAATATACAGCTACGGTTTTAATGTCCATTTCTTGACATGTACGGATAATACGCAGTGCAATTTCACCTCGGTTGGCGATCAAAATTTTGTTAAACATAGAACCTGTTTAGTCTTTTTTGATTATAAAAAGTGGCTGCTCAAATTCTACAGGCTGGGCATCGTCTACCATGATCTTTTTAACAGTACCGCCGAATTCAGCTTCAATTTCATTCATTATTTTCATGGCCTCGACAATACAAAGTGTATCACCTTTGGATACGGTATCACCAACTTTAACAAACGGATCTGAGTCTGGAGAAGGGGATTCGTAAAATGTTCCCACGATAGGTGATGTAACTGTTTCCCCATCCGGTTGGTCATCAGCGGCTTCTTTAGCATCTTCCTGACCTGCAGATTGCTGAGGTTGGGTAGGTGCGGCTGCCGGCTGAGCAGGAGCCTGAGGGGCGGGGTGGGTGTAACTGACCTGTTGAACTTCCCCTTGTTTTTTAACTTTAATTTTGAAATCGCCTTCTTCAAGTGAAACTTCGTTAACATCACTTTCAGAGATAAGTTCTAAAATATTTTTTATGAGTTTTAAATCCATGATTATGTTTATTTAGCTCGTTCTATATATTCTCCGGTTCGGGTATCAACTCTTATTTTTTCACCTTCATTGATGAATAGGGGTACATTAACTGTAGCACCTGATACAAGAGTTGCCGGTTTACTTCCACCTTGGGCAGTATCGCCGCGTAAACCCGGATCCGTTTTTTCAATTTCTGCTTCAATCTGATCTTTGGGTTCTACATATAACACTGATTCTTCATCGGCATTAATAACGACTGTACAGTTCTGCCCATCTATTAAGTATCCTTTTCGCTCTACTTGAGAGGCGTTAACCGGAACTTGTTCATAGGTATCAGTATGCATGAGGTAGTAAATCTCCCCATCGTTATAAAGATATTGGTAATCTCTGGTTTCGACCCTGACAGCTTCGGCATTTTCGCCGGATCGCCAGGTCTTTTCAATATTCTTACCGTTTACAATTCCTTTTAATTTAGTCCGTACAAAAGCGGGGCCTTTTCCGGGTTTTACATGTTGGAACTCGTTAATGGAATAGAGTTCTCCATCCATATCGAGTACCATGCCATTTCTAAAATCTGAAGTTGATACTTTTGACATTAACTTATTTTATCTCCTATAAATATCGCCCAAAAATAGCACCTGCCTCTTTGGATAACAAACGTGTTTAGATGAAATTGGTAATCAAGTTATAAAGGATGGCTGCAGGACAGATATATTTAATGAAAATAGGCCATACTTTAGAAAATAATGTTTGTTTAATGCCTGCAAACCCATATTCCATTTCATTAATCGCATTATCTGTTGTCCAAAAATAGCCTACAAATATACAGATTAAGAACCCACCAAGAGGTAAGCCTATACTGTTAAAGAGATAGTCAAACCAACCGATAAGAACAGGGAAGAAGGAGACTGCAATTGAGATAACCAAAATACCTAAACCAACTGTCCAGGCAGCTTTCTTTCTTTTTACTTCAAATTCATCTATCACGAATGATACAGGAACTTCAAGCAAGGAAATTGTTGAGGTAAGGGCTGCAATACTCAACAATAAGAAAAATGTAACTCCAAGCAGCATTCCCACTCCGCCCCCAATAGTATGAAATAGTGCAGGTAATATTTGAAATACCAGGTCAGTACTTGAAGCAAGGGAACCGCCGGCATCAATAGCAATACCCTGACTTTGAGCCAAATACATAGCGGGAACGATCAAAAGACCGGCTAAAAAAGCAATTCCAACATCTGCAATAGTTACAAAAGCAGCGGCTTGAGGTATATTTTCTTTTTTATTGAGATATGAACCATAGGTTATAAGCGCCCCCATACCCAGTGAAAGGGAGAAGAATGCTTGTCCCATGGCTGAAAATATGAGGTTAGCGTTTATTTTGCTAAAATCAGGTAGTAAATAAACTCGTACACCTTCAGCACTTCCGGGTTGTAGTAACACATAAACAATCATTATTACAATGATACCAATAAGTAAAGGCATCATAGCCTTGGTGGCACGTTCAATGCCATCACTAACACCACCGGTGATAATCTTAATTGTCCCCAGCATAAAAACGGTAGCAATTAGGGCATTTTTGAGCCCATTATTGGTATCAGTAAGCCAGTCTGCTGCACCTTGCCATCCAAAGAAATAGAAAATCTCTTCAAAAGCATAGCCAAAGGCCCACCCGGCAATTACGGTATAGAAAGACAATATCATAACACCGCAAATAACGCCCCAAAGCCCAACAAAAGGAAAGAACTTATTAGAACTAATAGACTTAAAAGCACCATATGGGTTTTTACCTGAGCGACGGCCTATAGAAAGTTCGGCGGCCATAACGGGGAAACCAATTGCAAATGTACATATCAGATATACCAGGAGATAAGCAGCACCACCTTCAGTAGCAACTTTGGTGGGGAAGGCCCAGATATTTCCAAGCCCTACAGCAGAACCTGCTGCTGCTAATATAAAACCAAGTTTAGAGTTCCATGAGCCGCGGTCGGTTGTGGTTGTTCCAGCCAAGTGATTTCCTCCTTAGGATAATTTATTTAATAGACGTCGTAAAATATTTTAAGCTTTACTCACACGCAACTTTCTTAAAACGACTCCCGAGCTTGCTGGGACGTTTAACGAATCTTTAACGCTGCGTATGGTGCGAAATCCTGATTGGTCTTTACTCACAACAAGCTCCCAATAACCTTTGGGAAGAACAATTTCATGTTCTTCATCAGAATTTGCGTTCAATGATACAAAGTAATCATACATATCACCTGAACTTTTTCCATCAATTGAAAAAGTTATATGAAGCGGATGGTTGTAAACTTTAAAGTTAATTTCATCGGGGTTTGCTTTTCTTAATGCCGGTGATTTTAACCTTAGTTTAATTAATCCTTTATAGTATTCAAAAAGATCTTTGTTTAATGAAATTTCATTGAAATTCAGCCAGTTGGTACCATCGTCCTTGTTGTAAGTATCACGGTCAATTTTTCCTTTCTCGGGATCTACATCATCCGGATCTTGTATAATTTTTGAGCGAGCCCATTCTTGTCCGGCATGCATCATGGTAATACCTTGAGATACAAAAAGTGTTATTGCACCGAGCTTAGCAATCTTTTCTTCTTTTGGAGAAAGAGAGGAGATTTTTGCTTTTTCAAAATACTTTTGATGGGCTTTGGAGTGATCTAAAGCTATTCGAATGTAATCTCCAAGGGTGTATCCATCGTGACTTTCTAAATAATTAACGGAATGTCCTGAGTGTTGAAATAAACCTCCTTCAGCAGATTTAAGTGTTCCTCGAATATAATTTTCAATAGTAAAACGAGAATTCAATCCCATATTTCCGAAGATAAATCCTCGATCTTCTTTTGGATTATAACCCTTCATCCCATTTCTAAAACGATCATTCCAACTGCTCCATCCATGTTCTGAAAATCCCTCAGGAGCATATTTACCACCCCAGGGTTCAGCAATTAAAACAACATTGGGGTTTATTTTCTGAGCTTCCTGTTTAATCAAATCAATTGTATTCCAATCTATAATGCCGGCCAAATCAAATCGAAAGCCATCTATATGATATTCAGTTATCCAATGTTTAATAGACTCTACAATAACTTCCTGTGCATATTTGGCCTGGGTATCTATGTCATTACCTGTCCAACTGTCATTTAAAAAATTTCCGGCTTCATCTAAACGAAAATAATGTTCTTTACCAGTGTATATGAGCGGATTCAGATCATAATGGGAAGCATGGTTATAGACCACATCCATTATAACTGTAATGTTTTCCTTGTGAAGAGCTTTCACAAGCTGCTTTAGCTCAGTTGAAGCCTTATCGGTTCTGCCAACTACGGCATCCTTATCTAAACTTGCATCAGAGGCATATATAGTTTCCGGGGCAAAGTGGAAGGAAGTCATATATCCCCAGTAATTTTTACTATATGGATTCCAGGTGTTTTTAATTCCTTCTTCCGTGGTTTCACCAAATGGTGGTTCGAAATAGGCAAATTTTTGAAGTGGAAGGAATTCTACTGCATTAACTCCCATCCGTTTTAAATGCTGAATTCCTCCGACTTTAGCCTCCCTAAAATCATTATAAATTCCCTGAACATATGTTTTTGCAGAGGGGTGAGCCACCATGTCTTTGATGTGTGTCTCATAAATAATCAGATCTCGGGGATCTTCAGGAGCTACAAAGTCATCATCATCCCAATTAAACTGAGTGGAATCAGTAATTTTAGTTTTCGGAAATTGGAGGTGATGATTCTTCGTAGTTACAAACCTACTTCTCGGATCAGCGATTGGATACTTCGTTTCCACATAAAAAGGATTATCAGAAGGCCCATCTAACAAATAGGCATACCATTTACCATGAAAAGTATCTTGAATGATGGTTTCCCAAATCCCGGAATCATTTTTTTCAAGAGGAATTTGCAGACCATCTTCATCCGTATAATCATCGTAAATAACTAACTGAACATCGGTAGCCTGAGGGGCAAATAATCTGAAAACAGTTTCTTCGTCCTGACAGCTATAGCCAAGTGGAAACTCTTCCAACCCGGTTATGGAGCATTCGGATTTATTTTGTGCGTCCATTAAGTAATAGGGCTGCCGGGTTCAGCTTCCGTCTCTACAAATTTTAGTTTACCATCGGGCGTTTCTGCCATAAGGATCATTCCCTGACTTTCTACACCCATCAACTTCTTGGGAGCCAGGTTTGCGACTACAGAAACTTTTTGGCCGGATAAGTCATCGGCATCAAAGTCGTTGGCTATACCGGATACTATAGTTCTTTTTTCGAGCCCAATATCAACTTTTAGCTTGAGCAGCTTATTTGATTTTTCAATTTTTTCGGCTGAAATGATTTTACCGGCTCTTAAATCAAGTTTCATAAAATCACCAAACTCGATGTCATCCTTAAGCTCAGGAACATCGGGCGTTGGATCTGCTGCTTTAGCTTTATCGTGTAGTTTTTGAATTTGCTCTTCGATGGTTTCGTCCTCAATTTTATTAAAAAGTATATCACCTTGAATAACCGATTTACCGATATCAAGCATATTTGGAGAAATATCACTCCAGCTGAAATTGTCTGAAATACCAAATTGTGCTCTAAGCTCTTTCATTTTGTCCGGTAAAA
>NZ_JAVLBQ010000038.1:0-29580 GCF_031581265.1 Gracilimonas sp. | reverse complement strand
CCGGAGGAAAGAACAATGAGTAAAGATGATTTAGAAATTTTTATCGATCAAAAGAAAGCCGAAAGCCCAGAGTTTGCCGAAAACTTTGAGGAAGGATACCTAAATTTCAAAATCGGAGTAATTCTTCGCCAAGCCCGTGAAAATATGGGAGCAACTCAAGCTGATGTTGCTGAGAAGTTGAACACCACGAAATCAGTGATTTCCAGAATGGAAAATCATGCCGAGGATATTAAACTTTCCACGCTTACCAAATATGCAAAGGCATTAGGTAAAAAAGTAAAGCTCGAAATCCAGTGAATTCAAAAAATAACACGGCGTTATTGTTCTTAAAGCCATCACTCCTTAACTAATCAAAGAAGTGAAATATTCAGGTATATTGGTTTCGAAAGTCATTCGTTCTTTGGTAACCGGGTGATGTATTGAAAGTTTTGCGGCATGAAGACAAAGTCGCTTAATGCCCTTTTCTTTCCGCCCATACATTTTATCACCAACAACAGGGTGTCCGGTTTCGGCAAAATGGACCCGAATTTGGTTTTTACGACCGGTTAAAAGGTTGACCTCTATCAAACTGTAATGATCTGATTCCTTTAGAACCTTATATTCTGTTTTCGAAAGTTTACTGTCTTCTGAATCTTCTCCCACGGAATATACCCGGTGAATCGAATTCTGAGCAAGGTAGGAGCTTAGTATCCCTTCCTTTTTTCTAAGTTGACCATTTATAACCGTGAAATAAATTTTAGTCGCTTTCTTCCAATTATCCTGAAGGTACTTTCTCGATTGCTCGCTTTTAGTAAGGATTAAAATTCCTGAGGTGTCTTTGTCTAACCGATGTACAATAAAGACTCTCTTTCTGGATTTGGGATTTCCTTTTCGGACATAAGTGCCCAGCAAATATTCAACGGTATTATCCCTCTCTTTGTCATTAGGAACCGTTAACAAGCCATGTATTTTTTCGATGACAATGATGTCATAGTCTTCATACAAAATTGTAATACCATTGGGGTGATACCTTTTTGGAGAGCCTTTAAATTTTTTTCGCTTTTTTTTCATGATCAAGGGTAGCAATTTTTGTAATGGAAAAAAGCTCCAACCTTTGAATAATTTTATACTCAAATCCAGACTCGCTATTTAAACGCTGGGCCGTTAGTCTGCCTCATTCATAATTTATCACACGATTGCTTTCGGGTTACTTTTTGTTCAAATTATTGTATTCAATTCAATTTCTGAGAGAACAACGTTCAGCCCTTCACCAATACTGCTCATATATTCATTTCGTTATCACATTGCGTATTAATTTTGTACATTAAAAATACGTTTAAAGATAAATTTCACCATTATGGCAACAGCACGAATTGAAATAGACCAGGATATTCAACCGCTTTCCGAGTTCAGGAAACATGCCGCCGATTTCATTGACCGAATCAAAAAGCAGAAGCGATCTATTGTCTTGACACAGCACGGAAAAAGTGCTGCTGTTTTAGTAGATGTATCAGAGTATCAACGGATGGTTGATAAAATTGACCTGATGGAAGAGCTGATTGAAGCAGAGCGACAAATTGCAAGAGGTGAAGTCGTATCTCATGAGGAAGCTAAAAAACGTATTAAAGAAAACCTTGCAAAGTGGAAATAGTCTGGACCAATCAGGCATTCCATAAACTCAACAAGTTTGTCGACTACATCGCCCATGATGATTTTGACACTGCCGAAAAGTGGGCGGTAAAACTTATTGAGAAAACCGATCAGCTTATTGAGCAACCTGAATCAGGTCGAATTGTGCCAGAATATAATGAACCGAATTTACGTAAACTGATATTCGGAAATTACCGGGTTATATACCGCATACGTAAAGAAGAGGCTACGATCTATATTCAGACTGTTTGGCATGTTCGGCAAAATCCTCCTAAAACCAGTGAGGGGTTGCGGTAAATCTCGGTTTTTATCACTTTTATAACCCGTAATAACCAAGCCGGTTATGCCTATCCATCATTCAACAACATACCCCAAAATCTCTTTCAATTTCTCGGCCTCCGTAAATCCTGACAGGTGAAACAGGTACTCCCCTTCCGGCGAAAGCATCACGATGGCCGGCACTTGTTGTACATTTAGTTTCTGCGACAAACGTAGTGGGGTTAACGACACGTGTTTGTATTTCTTCCGGCTTTCATTGTCATCACGGTTCAAGCGGGTAAGAATAAAATCTTCATGAAAATTAGCCGAAATTTCAGGATAGACTTCTTTCTCCATTTTCTTACACCAGCCACACCACGGCGCCCATACATCTACCATGATGGGTTTCCCCGTTTCCTCAGCCAGCTGCAGTGCTTCTTCAAAAATATGCCATTTCAGATCCGTTTTCTGAGCTTGGACCGAAACTGGAATACTAATACCCAGCAAGGTCAAAACAATCGCTATATAAATTACCTTAATGACTTTCATCTCTACCTCAGGTTTAATCGTGCGCCAATTGAAAAGGTGCGGCAAATAATTGGTCCCCAGGTATAGATAGTATCAAACTCCGGACCGAATGGATTCGCGGCACCCACTAACGGACTTCCCTGCTTATAGTTAAATATATTTTCCGCGGACAGGTAGGCCTCAAAACCCACTCCTTTATCACTGTTCACATCAGCAAATTCCTTGGTGATCTTGATGTCGTGCGTAGAGTAAGTCGGGGACCTTGATGACCTGTCAAATTCCTCTGCATAATTGTCCGGCATTCGTTTTGGTCCGACCAGACTCCCGTTATATCCCAGTGAAAGATCTAAAGAAAGAATCGTGTACGTCGCGCCAAATACGCCGGTGTATTTCGGGGCATACATGATGGCTCTCCTCTGCCCATTCTCTTCCGTATATACATCCATAATCGTCATACTGGCATTATAGGTGATGGGCAGAGCCGTAAAATTCTGTTCCAAACCTACAGAGAAACCTTCGGTTACCGAAAAACCCGCCAGGTTTTCATAGACTATTAAATTCGGGTCTTGGTCGTAATCAGGGATTATTTTATTGGAGAAATGCGTATAAAAACCATCCACACTTACCGTCATGGGGTTAGTGCCAAACGGAATGATTTGTTCCAAACTGGCCGTTATGCTCTTAGATTCTTCGGGTTCCAAATCTTCATTGAACACCACTTCCCGAGAACCGGTCAATGCTGCATGGTCTTCTGTAAATACATTCACTACCCGAAATCCGGTTCCGGCACTTACCCTAAATGTTGTCAGGTTAGTGGGACTGAATTTTGATGATAATCTAGGAGCCGTAACTATACCATGCTCAGAGTGATGATCAAACCGAATCCCACCCAGAAAAGTAAAGTCACCGGCTTTTAGTTCTCCTTGTGAAAAGACGCCCGGGATCCATCTTTTGTCGGCACCGGCCGATGTTGCCGGAGTATTGTCATTGTAGGTTTCATATCGAATGGTGATTCCGGTCAATAGCTGAAAGTTTTTGCCAATGGACTGGTCCCAGGTAGCCTGACCAAACACAATCCCCTGTTGAGCATCGTACCAATCGGTTCCATAATAACTATCCTGGTCATGATAGGTAACGGCCCCACTAATTCGAAGGCGTTCATTCAAACCGGCCGGACGGTATTCAGTCATTAACTCAAACCGGTTGGTGTAAATGGATTCACCATAAATCTGATCGGAGCCGCGAAGATCATCGTTGAATGATTCGAGTCCCCCCGTACGATTTTAGGTGTAGAACTTCGTGGCGATATTCAAACGCTGTTCCATATTCTCTCCCAGCAGTGTTCCTTTTCCAAACAAAGAAACCCGTGATTGTTTCACCAGGTCATTGAAGTTATCGCCGTTTTCATCAAAATAATTTTCAAGACGTAAAATGTTTCCGCTTATAAATCCTTCAAACCGACCAAACTTAGGAGAGTAGGCCAGATTAATATTTCCCTCTTCGGTGCTTTTGGTATATACATCCGCTGAAAAAGTAGGGGTAATTGCCGGGTTCTTGGTGATGATATTTACCACGCCACCCAAGGCTTGGGTTCCATATAAAGTTGACTGGGGGCCTTTAATAACTTCCACCTGATCGATGATAGAGGGGCTAATCCCGTTCAGCCCATACACCGAAGCTAAAGCTCCCATAATGGGCATTCCATCAATTAAGACGGCGGTGTTTGGCCCTTCCACTCCATTTATTCTTATGGCATTCGTCCCGCATACTCCGCAATTAAGTTGGGTTGAAAGTCCGTTTACACTGCTAATCAGATCCATAATATTGGAACTTATTCTCCCCTGCTGAAGCTGTTTGGCTTTAACTACATTTACTTTTAAAGGAGACTCCTTTACATAGGTTTGGCGCATGGTTCCGGTCACTACCATTTGCTCAAGTTCTAAAACGGATTGATCCAATTTAATTTCGAGCTGAGTGGTTTTTCCACCCGTTACTTTGACTTCTCTTTCTACCTTTTTAAAACCAATTGCAGTTATTTGCAGCTTATACGTACCTGTCGGTACTTCTTTAATCATGAAAACGCCGTTCTCATCTGTTGCATCTCCCTTTTGAAGTGCTATAATGCCAACATTGGCTCCTACTACCGGTTCTCCTCCTGCTATTACTTTTCCTGTAATGGTTCCGGTTCTATTCTGAGCTTCTGCTGTAAAAGCGAGAAGTACTGCGATGCTTATATTTAGTATAATTTTTATCACGACAACTTATTTTTTAGTCTTGACTAAATTTAAAATAAGCTATGATTACATGCAACTACTGTTCAGGTATAAAAAGTGACCTTTCTCCAAGATTTTCCTTTGTGACTTAATGTCTTTGTGGCCCCTCTTTTTTGCCACCAAGACCCAAGGACACTAAAGTGCACTAAGTTTTATCTTGACTTATTCATTTTTGAATGACTTATTAAATGAAATTAATTATAGGTTTTTATGGGACGATCAAATAATAAACGTTTTGAACCACTCACAGATGAGGAGGAAAGAATTGGAAAAGCTATTGTTAATTCGGCTTACCATGTTCATAACTCGTTAGGTCCCGGATTGTTGGAGAAAGTTTATGAAGTTTGTTTTTGCCACGTCCTTTCCAAAAAGGGATTTAACATCCACCGGCAGCTTGATATACCTATAACTTTTGAAGGTGTGGTATTCGAGGAAGGGCTCAGATTAGATGTGCTGGTAAATGATTTAGTCATTTGTGAACTAAAGGATCTTGAAACAGTAAATCCTGTTTGGGAAGCTCAATTGCTAAGTCATCTAAAATTAACTGGTAAAAGATTGGGCTATTTAATCAATTTCAATGTTCCATTAATAAAAGATGGAATTAAAAGGATGATACTTTAAGAATTCCTCGATCTCATTTTACCTTATTCCTTTAGTGATTCTGCGTGCCTTCGTGGCCTTTCCTTTTTTGCCACTAAGACACAAGGGCACTAAGGTACACCAAGTTTTTTTTCGTCATTCCTCTTTGTGATTCTTTGTGACTTCGTGTCTTTGTGGCCCCTCTTTTTTGCCACCAAGACTCAAGGACACAAAGGTGTACTAAGGTGCACTAAGTTCTAATACGACCACTTCACCCTAAAGAAAAGCAGGTTTGGGGTTTCGGTGAGGTCAGAAAACACAGAACCTTTCAATAACTGGCCGAGTATCATGAGATCTAAATTTTCGGAAAGAGATCGTGTAAATTGCGGAATTAGTATAATCATTTTTCGGTCAAAGCTCCCCATCACCCCACTACTTATACTTGTGAGAGGGTTTAGCTGGTAAGCTGCGTTCAGAAAATACCCGGTTTCAGCGATGAACAAATCAGAAGCACTGGGAGGACGGGTTAGTTGCCCCAATGGATTAGCCGAGCGATTCCACCCGCCATTATACAATAGCTCTGCAGAGCCATAAACAGCATTCGGGAACATATAATCTCCCCCTAACGTGGCTGTAAAATGTCCGCTTTCATCAAAGAAGTTCTTTTTGGGATGGAAATAAGTAAGCTCACCTTTAAAGCCAGCCGTTTTCAGATATCCGCTCCAACCTGCTCCCAAGGCCAATTCTTCAAAATAATTTCCGGCGATAAGCTGCACATCATACTCTCCCAAACTTCCCCGAATCATTCCCGCAATCACCGATTCATCCAACGATTTCCCTATTCGATATCCGGCTTCCACACTTGAAGCATAGCTCCAGGAGTAAGACGCATACAAAGCATCTGTACCGGGACGTTCTTCATAATCAAAATCCAGATAAGCGTAAGCGTTAAACAAATCATTGGGATTCCACACCATCGTCTTTCCCCAATTTATGCGTTGCCGTCCAGCATGAACCTCCCAAGGGCCGTTGATATACGAAAGGTGAAGACGGTCGATAGCTGAGTTCAACACAGTGTAGTCGCTATCAACCCAAGTTTTACTCAAATCAAAATATCCGGGATCGTTTGCCAGGAAGTTTCCATAACCCGGTGTATTGTTTACCATCCACCCATTGAACAAGCGAGTTCTCACATCTCCCCGAAATTCAAAATGCTCCCCCATTCTAAACTCAGACTCAAGGCGATGATGAAGGATGTTGTCGTAGCGAAGGGTTTCGAGGTCATTGCTGAGGCTGATGCTTCCCAGTTCTTTTACATAGCCACTGAAATCTGCTTCTATGTTTTGGGATTGGATGGATGTAGAAAAAAGCAGCATCAGGATTAAAGCTAATAGCCTAATTCCACCACTTTCCTCTCCCTGATTTCCAGCAGAGCTGAAATCGGTCTCTCTCCAAAGAGAGATAAGTTCTTGCCAATGGATGGAATATCGACCTACACAAGAATTCTCCCCAGAGGCAAGAACCTTTGTCCCTTTGGAGGGACAGAAAGAACGGCCCGCCGTTACTTTCGGGGAGGAGCGTAGGTTACCTTCAATATTCAATATTCCACTGTTCATCATTCAATATTCAAACTGTTCACTGTTCGCTACTTATTGCCCACTGTTCTCTCTTCATCGGAATCCACCTTCCCATCCACGAGTGTAACCACGCGCCGGGCTCGTTCCACAACTCTTTGGTCATGGGTTGAGAATATAAACGTTATTTTTTCTTCTTCATTTAACCGGAGCATCATATCCAGTAAATTTGCTGTGGAGGCAGAGTCAAGATTGGCTGTGGGTTCATCGGCGAGCACAAAATCCGGTTTTGAGGCAAGAGCTCTTGCTACGGCTACCCTTTGTTGTTGGCCGCCTGACAGTTCAGAAGGTCGTTTATCAACTTTGTCCTCCAGGCCTACCATTTTCAGCAACTCCATACTCCGATCAATACATTCTTTTTGAGGCCGCCCTTGCATCTGTAAGATAAAGGCGATGTTTTCCTTAGCAGTCAACACAGGAATTAAATTGTATGCCTGAAACACAAATCCAATATGATGTAAACGAAAATCGATCAACTCCCGCTCTTTAAGTAAAAACATATCGGTGTCATGGATATATACCTTGCCTTCAGTCGGCTCATCCAATCCGCCGATAACATTCAACAATGTCGTTTTCCCCGATCCCGAAGGGCCTACAATAGCCATGAATTCTCCCTCGTCGATATCCAGATCTACCCCATTTAAAGCATGAACCGGAACCTGATCCTGATTGTACACTTTCTTGATATCACGCACCTTGATAATAGACATTGGATTTTAGATTTATGATGGATGATTTTTGATTGGGGGATTTTGTGTTGCATTATTTCTTATTTCGGTCTCTCTCCAAAGAGAGATAGGTTCTTGCCAGTTTGTAAGGTAATTGCATTCATAAAAACTGTTACCATGTATAAGAACCTGTGTCCCTTTGGAGGGACAGAAAGAACGGCTCGCCGTTACTTTCGGGGAGGACAGTAAGCTGGTGTAAACTCCTACATCGCTATTTAAAATTCTTTTGTTCATTATTCGATATTTAAACTGATCACTGCTTACTGTTCACTGAATACTGACCTACACTTTTCTTATGGCTTGAACCGGATTTAATCGCAGTGCTTTAATAGATGGATAAACAGCAGCCAATAACGTTGCGATAAGCATCAGTAAGCCAATATTTAGGAAATATCCTTCCGGCAACTCGGGATAGATTATTGTACTCATTCCATATTCTTCAAGTCCCTGGGCAAAAGCACTCAAATCGATGCCTACTTCTCCTACCCAAAGTATGGTGAGCCAGCTTAATAACATCCCAACCGGTACGCCCACCATGGTTAGAAAAAACGTTTCAAACATCACCATAGAAAATGTACGAATTCGATTTACACCAATGGCCATCAGCATTCCGAGCTCTTGGGTTCGCTCCAATACAGACATCAACATAGTGTTTATGATCCCAAAAACCAGCGCTATAGCAATGATGGTCATAAAGATGTAGAGCATGAAATCAACATTGGAATCGGTATAGCGCAATGATGGTGACACATCTCCCCAACTCCGAATCTCCATACTTGAAGACTGAGCTAAAGAATCCCGATACTGATCTGCATTCTTAAAATTATCGACCATAATGGCAATTTCATGTACTGTATTTTCCCGTCCCAGCAGGCGATTTAAATCTTCCCGGTTTACAAATACGTTACTCTCATCAAAAGCGGAATTGGGGGTATCAAAAATACCGGCTACCCGAAAAGCTCCGGCAGTGATGTTCCCTTCCACATCCTGAAAGTTGATGACCAACCGCGAGCGAATTTCCAGCTTCAACCGCTTAGCCAGGTTATCACCAATCATCACAGGGTTACGTGCCGACTCTGACAAATATTCTCCCTCTGCAAGATACGTATGAAGGTCTGTGACAGTTGAATCTGTATGGGTATTAATGCCCTTCACCGTTACTCCAAAAGTGTTGGTAGCACTTGAGGCTAGTCCTTGAATAACACTTCGTCCTGTTACCGATATCGTAAAATCATACCGGTTCAAACTCTGAATCATAGAGTCCGGTTTGGGAATGTAATATTTTGGCAGAAATTCCTCACTGTACTTGGGATGCTGAATTTGCATGTGCGAAACCGAAGTGTCGAGCTGATTTTTGATATATTGCATACTCATCCCATTCATCAATCCGGTCGAAAAAATTCCGGCCCAAGTTCCCAATAGTACCGCTAAAATAACCACACTGCTGCGAGTGGGATTGCGCCACACATTTTTCCAGCTTAGTTTTATAATCGACCAAAATTTCATCAATGCCTCATGGCCTCCACCGGTTTTAGTTTGCGCATGTGCAAAAGCGGATACAAACTTATAATGAGTGTTATAATCAAAATGATACCCCCCTGCTGAATCAAAATAGAAGGATCGGTAGAAAACTGTACAAAGGGCTCCATCCCATATTCTTCAATAGCCAGGGCTGCCTCACCTGAAAATTCAAGCGGGTTGAAATTAAAATAGTACATCACGGGAAGACTGAGCATCATCCCAAAAACTGTTCCCATAAAGGTGATGAAGATCATTTCCAGGATAAGCATAATCGACATTCTCAAACGAGCTGTTCCTATCGCAATCATCACTCCAAATTCAAATTTTCGTTCAGCAGTCATCATTAAAATGCTTCCAAATATTCCGAAACCGACGATCATATAAAGGATCAGTAGCAAAATCATCGCACTTCCACGGTCAGCTTCAATTGCCTGAACCAGTTCCGGCATCAGTGTTTGCCAACCCAATACAGCATATTCCTCACCAAGTTCTGCACGCAGATCATCCACCACTTCATTCACTTCTTCGGGATCATTTAAGAGAACCACCAAAGAAGTCACCCGATCATACGCGGCATAGAAATCACGAGCAGTATCTATAGGCAAATAAACCATATTATTATTCATCTCCGGAAGCCCAAACTTCATAATCCCTGAAATGGGGTGCGCTGCTGCTGCGCTCATTCCTCTAAACCCTTGTCCCAATAACACCAAAGTATCGCCCACCTCAACGTTTAGAAATTCTCCCAGCCCCTCTGCAATCAATACTCCATTTTCAGAATTTGAATTGAAATACTCACCATTAATTATTTTTTGATCCGGTTCACTGAGTTGTTTCTCACTTTCCAAATCAATACCGATGACCATGGCAGCTTTACTTCGGTCTGCACCTGCTGCCAAAGCGTAGGAATCAATTCGGGGAATGGTGCTTTGTATTTTGGGGTGATCCTGGAGCAGCTTTAGAAGTTCATCATCAACCCTTAGGCTGTTATCGAGAGTAGATTCTTCAAAATAACCGGGATCCTGAACCTGAAGATGCCCCGAAAAAGAACCCACCGTGTTATCGATCATCTGGTCATATTGACCTTGCTGCATCGAACTCATAACCGATGAAAGCAGCACTGCCATCACTACGGATGCCATCGTGATGAGCGTCCGCCGCTTATTCCGCCAAATATTTCGCCATGCCAACTTTAGATATAGCATATTTGATTCTTAGGCCTTCAATTCAAAATTCAACATTCATAATTACTATTTAATTTTGAATGTTGAATTTTGAATTTTGAATTTTTTCACTGCACACGTCGCATATTCTGGACCGAGAAAAAACTTTCCGGGATACTTTCGTTGAATTCCATAGATTGATATTCGATGACTGTCTTGTGGCCTTCTTTATCTTGGGGAATCATTTCCATTCGAGCCGGGATCATACGTCCGTCGAACTCCTTTACATTCATTCCCTTCATTACATTGATCAGATCACCAAATTCATCATAAAATTCTGACCGTAACTGCAGGTATTCATCTTTAGATACCCATACATCAACCCGGTCCCAAACTACCGGAGCATCGGGCTTGGGCGTCATTTGGATTTTGTAGCATTCCCGGCCTTCAATGGTTTCTTCACCCACCAGTTCATGTTCATAATCGGTTACCACAGATGATTCCCGGACCAAGTCATCATTGGTGAAATCAGACCCCATCCAGGATTGCATCATCATGGATGGCGGCATTTTAATAGTTCGTCCTACGCTTGGTACCCAGTTCCATATCTCATTTCCTCGTTTCAGGTAAGCAGTTCCTTCATCGCGAGCAGGAGAAGTGATCAGAATCAGAGAATATTCATTCCCACGGACCCAGCTTTTCATGGAAATAGTACGTTCCCAATTTGGCCTGACAATAGTCATGCTCATTTCTGATTCCAGTGATTCACCGCGCATTTTTTCATCCATTTGGCGGATAATCTCCGTAGCGTCTTGCGCAAATAAATTCCCTGATATCGGCAGAATTATGAAGGTAAACAGTACAGCTAAAATCCTATATCGCATAAACATTCTCCTTTGCTTTAGGTATTTAACCAAAAGATACGATAAAAGAAAATGTCATCAATAAATGAAGGGGAAGTGAAGAATAAAGAAAGAAAATGTAATTATGGCTTCACTTTTTCCGGAGAGTATACCCAATCAAGAAAGTTTTGCAGAATTAAAGATCCCACACTGCCTGACTTCTCAGGATGAAATTGGACTCCAACAAAATTGTCTTTAGCCACAATAGCAGAAAAGTCGTTAATGTAATTACAGGTAGCAAGGGTGTAATCCCCAACCGGAGCATAGTAGCTATGCACAAAATAGAGATAATTTTTTGAGATCAGGTTTTTTAAGATTGGATGATTCTGATCACTTTTAAGCTTATTCCAACCCATATGCGGGACTTTGGCTTTTGAATCATCAAACTTTTGAAGGGCACCGGGAATAACACCAAGTCCAATGATATCGCCCTCAGTGGACGTTTCGAATAATAGCTGCATCCCAACACAGATTCCGAGAACCGGTTTCTTAGTATTTTGAAGCCATTCATCAACTCCTTTTTCTCTAAGGGATTCCATAGCCGCACCGGCATGTCCTACTCCCGGAAATATTACAGCCTTGGCACTTTCTAATTCCTGAGGGGTTTCAGCAAAAAAATATTTGGCCCCTAAGCGTTCTAATGCGTTCGCAACTGATGCGGTGTTACCGGCCTTATACTTGATGATAGCAATCATAAATAATCTACAGCGTCCCTTTGGAACTTGGGACAAGATTTTTGATGCGCCCGTTCTGTTCTATAGCCATCTTTAAAGACCGGGCAAGACCCTTAAAGCAGGCTTCAATTTTATGGTGATCATTTTCACCTGAAACGCTAACATGTAAAGTTGCTTTCAAGTTCATTGCCAGGCTATAAAAAAAATGCTTCACCATTTCGGTTGGTAAGTCACCTACATATTCTCGATTGAAAGTGGCTTCAAATACCAAATATGGCCTTCCTGATAAATCAATAGCTACTGTAGCTTGCGTTTCGTCCATCGGTAACACAAACCCATACCGCTCAATTCCTTTTTTATTTCCGAGAGCTTTTGTAATCACCTCACCCAATGCTATTGCCACATCTTCAATAGTATGATGTTCATCCACCTCCAAATCCCCATCACACTTCAGGCTCATATCAATCAACCCATGCCGTGCAATTTGATCGAGCATGTGATCAAAGAAATTTAGTCCGGTGGAAATATCTGCTTTGCCCGTTCCATCAAGCTTTAGATCTATGTTGATATCCGTTTCGTTGGTTTTTCTTTGAATGGATGCTTTGCGGGCCTCAGTAGTGATAAATTTCACAATGGGCTTCCATCCTTGAGACGTAATAACCTCTTCACCCTCTTTCATCAAAACCAGTTTTTCATCCACCGCATCTATTAATAAATCGGCCTCTCCTTCCTCAAAAAAAGGAATATTCTCCTGCTCAAGCAGCGCTTTCTGTTGGGGTGAAATTGATTCCGATTCGATATGGAGGTCTCGCCCTCCTTCTACAATCTTTTGTAAGGAAGAAATCGTTTTTGCCCGAAATAAAAATTCTCCGGACGGGTCATTAAGTGCTTTTTTGGTAATTGATATCAACATAATTTGTGTCTTTTGGGGTCGATGCAGAACGAGTTCAAATTGAATAAACTATAGGGGTTCCATTCCTTAATTAATATTCGCTATTCAATATTCTTGAGCGCTGCAAAAAATCGATCGTTTTCGGCTGCCGTTCCAACAGTTAACCGTAAACAATTCTTACAGTGCGGCTCATTCCCTCTATAGCGAATGATCACTCCTTGCTCGGCTAATTTACGATAAACTTGTACGGCCTCAGCAGTTCGAAACATCACAAAATTGGCATCGGTTGGGAATACTTTTTCGACCTTTGGATTCGAAACTAATTTGGAAATCACGCGTTCCCGCTCTTCCATAATGGATTCGATATTCTTCTTTACATGATCCAGGTTTGCAAATCCATCGAGTGCTTTTTGGGAAGTCAGCTTATTCACATTATACGGGGCTTTTACTTTCATCATATAAGAAATTACTTCAGGATTAGCCAAGGCCACTCCCAATCGAATCCCAGCCAAGCCAAAGGATTTTGAAAGCGTTTGTAGTACCACCAAATTTGGAAATTCAGCAATATTGTTAGCTAAACTTCCCTGTCGACTGAAGTCAATATACGCCTCATCCACTACTACCATTCCATTAAATCCCTCCAAAACTTTAGCAATATCATTTACATTCATGCTATTTGCTGTAGGATTATTTGGCGAGCAAATAAAAATCATTTTGGTTTCAGGTTGTACCGCTGCCAGAATCTTCTCAGGCTGAAGTTGAAAACTTTCGGTCAGCAATACTTCATCCACCCCAACATCATTAATATTAGCTGATACTTTGAACATACCGTACGTTGGAGGATTGGTGATAACTCGGTCTTTTCCTGGTCTGCAAAAAATTCGATACAGCAAATCGATTGCCTCATCACTGCCAACACCCACAAAAACATTCTCCCGGTTCACCCCCCGAAAAGCTGCAATCTGATCTCTCAGCTGCTCCTGATACGGCATGGGATAACGATTTAATTCCAGGTCATCCACAAAAGGGGCACCAAAGCTATTCTCGTTAGCATCTAATAAAATACCGGAGTCAAAGTCATCCCGAGCGCTTCTATAAGGTTTAAGATTTCGAATGTTTTCCCTCACCAGGGAATTGATATCTGTTTTTTTCATTTATACCGATTTATAGTGTACTGCTTTGTTATTGGTTTGAGGCAAAGCCTCTCTTTTGCGTTCCGCCGCTGAGCAACGGACCGAGGCAGTGGTACGCGGGTGACACGGATACAGCGGAATTGCTTTTTACTATTCTTGGTTCTGTGATGAATCCGCAAAATTTACCTCATCCGTGTCTGTCCCGCACAAAACTGTCGGGGTTCTAATCCGATGCATCCACTACTCGCTCCTGCCGCTCTGCTTAGGTGCAAGAATGTACTTCAAAATTCAAAATCCCTTGTTCAATCTTCGATATTCTTGAGCCGCAGGCTAACCGCATTTTTGTGTGCCTGAAGTTCTTCTAATTCTGCCAGTTTTTCCACAGTCGGCCCAATATTTTTTAGCCCTTCCTCACTCAGTGATTGCATGGTTATTGATTTCTGAAATGCTGCTAAATTTACCCCACTATACATACGCGCATAGCCATAAGTTGGCAAGGTGTGATTGGTCCCTGAAGCATAATCTCCGACACTCTCCGGTGTCAGTTGCCCAAGGAACACGGAGCCAGCATTAATAATCTTCTCAACATGAGATTCGGCATCCTCAATATTCACAATCAAATGTTCGGGAGCATATTGGTTGGAGAAATCAAAGACTTCGTCGATTGTTTCGACAATCAGTGAGTAGCTATTTTCCAAAGCTTGAGCGGCCATTTCTTTCCTGGGAAGTTCACTTAATTGTGATTCTAATTCCTTATTCAAACCATCCATGTCGAAATCAGAAGTAGCAACTAACACCACCTGACTATCTTTACCGTGCTCGGCTTGGGAAAGAAGATCGGCTGCTACATAAGCCGGATTGGCCTGAGCATCGGCGATCACCAATACTTCCGACGGGCCCGCCGGCATATCGATGCTGACTTGAGCTTCAGAATTTTGGAGAATCATTTTCGCAGCCGTGACATATTGATTGCCCGGGCCAAAAATCTTATCCACTTTGGAAACGGTATTGGTTCCAAAAGCCATTGCTGCAACAGCTTGGGCACCGCCAGCCAGCAAAATCTGATCTACTTCTGCCCTTTGAGAAATATAAATTATTTCCTGAGCCACAGTTCCATCCTTTCGCGGAGGTGTGGCGAGTACTTTGGTCGAACAGCCGGCGATCATAGCCGGGATTACCAACATCATAGCGGTTGATGGCAAGATAGCAGTGCCTCCGGGAACATATAATCCAACCCGTTCGATGGGGCGGGCTACTTTCATACAACGGACGCCGGGCATGATCTCTACTTCCAGTGGAGTTGGATACTGTGCTTTGTGGAACCGAAAAATATTATCAAACGCTATGTCGATAGCTTTTTTGGTTTCCTCATCCAGCGATACTTCAACATCCTTTGGGTTGATAACCACCGAACCCAAATCCACCCTATCAAATTTACTTGTATACTTTTTGACGGCTTCGTCTCCATATTTTTCTACCTCATCTAAAATAGGTTGCACGGTTTTAAAGATGGAAGTAAAATCTATCTTAGGTCGCTTCAAAAGCTCACTAATTTCTTCCGGTGATAATTCTGAATAATTATAATTTTTCATTTCACCATTTTGATATTCAATATTCGATATTCTAAAGAATCATACTTTCAATCGGCAGCATCACAATATCGGAGGCGCCGGCTTCTTGAAGTTCTTCCATCACCGTCCAGAATTTTTCCAATGGGATAACGGTATGCACCGCAACCATATCTTTCTCAGCAAGCGGCATCACCGTAGGACTCTTCATAGATGGAATAATTCGTTTGATCTCTTCCACTGCCGATTCCGGAGCATTCATCATGATGTACCGACTTTTAGCTGCCTGCTGATAGCCATCCATACGCACCAGGAACTTCTCTATAAGCTGCTGCTTCCCGGGAGATAATTCTTTATTTGTGCGGATAAGTTGGGTTTGCGACTCAAGGATAGTATCCAGTTCTACTAATCCGTTTGCTTTTAATGTCCCACCTGAGGATACTAAATCTACAATGGCATCAGCTACTTCTAACTGGGGTGCAATTTCAACCGCTCCTGAAATCTCAATGATCTGAATATCAATTCCCCGATCCTCAAAAAACTTGTGGGTCAAATTTGGATAGCTTGTGGCTACTTTTTTTCCTGCAAAATCTTCCGGTTTATTGATTTCTCCATTTTTTGGAGCAGCTAAAGACAAGCGACATTTTCCATATCCCAAATCGCGAATAGGTGTTACATCGGCGCCGGTTTCTTGGGTTTCATTTGCTCCTACAAAACCAAGGTCGCAGACGCCATCCTGCACATATTCAGGAATATCATCATCCCGAAGCAACAATAGCTCTACATCAAAATTTCTTGTTTTTACGATGAGGTTGCGTTTATAATTGTCGAAATCAATGCCGATGCCTTCCAGCAATGCGATGGTCTTATCGGTTAAACGGCCGCTTTTCTGAATGGCAATACGGAGTGAAGTTGAAGAATCCTTCGTTCGGTTCATAATGTGTATAAAAGATAGATTTGGTTAAAAAATAAGTATAAAATAGGTAGATAAAAGAGTATCGAAAGAGTGCAAAATTAATGCACGTGCATATGATGATGTCCCTGATGAGCATGATGGACATCACAATGAAAATGATAAGAGGTATGTAGCTGAATTTTTATCACGGTTTAAAAATAGGAATTGTTTTCAGTTGGTACAACTTTAAAATGTGGTTTTAAGGTATTCGCATTAACCATAAAAACCTGTTTCGCGTTTCTTTCAACTAAACTTTATTGAGAAGCCGGTTGTTGTAGTTCGTGAAATTGAATTTAGAACCTACTATGAAACTTTTATTCTCAGCTATACTTTTAGTTTCTTTACTTTTTACTTCAATGATTTCAACAGCTCAAGATTTCAATATCGACGACCACAAATGGAAAGATCGAGTTCTATTGATCTTTTCTCCCAATACATACAATCAAGACTACAGGGATCAAGTCGATTACTTAGATGATGCCCAAGAAGGCATTAAAGAACGAGACCTTAAGGCATATTATGTACTTAAAGAATCAAGTGCATCCGTACGAGGCCAAGTTCTCGAGAATGAGGACAGTGATTATATCCGCTCGGAATATGGAATATCTCCTTCGGATTTTACTGTAATTCTGATTGGCAAAGATGGTACTGAAAAGTTAAGAATAGAAGAAGCTTTGTCTACCAAGCGCTTATTTAAAGAAATAGATGCTATGCCAATGCGGAAATTGGAAATGAAAGATGATGGTAAATAGAAACAGAAGTTTTTACCTTTAAAATTGAAATTAAACAAAAGAAATTACTTGCATGAAAATAGACGTAAACTGGTTAGGCAACGACTTCCACTTTGAAGCTAAAAATGATACCAACGGTAAAATTCGCATTGATGGTAATAATGAAATTGGCGGATTAGAAGGTGGACTTGCCCCCATGCAATTATTGTTGGCCGGAGTAGGCGGTTGCAGCGCCATCGATGTACTTCATATTCTTGAAAAACAAAAGCAAAAAGTAGAAAGCCTGAAGGTTGAAGTAGATGGAGATCGCCAGGAAGTGGAGGGAGCTTCTCATACCGAATACCGTTCAATCAACTTACATTTTATTTTATCCGGTGAACTGGATTCCAAGAAAGTGGAACGGGCTTTAGAACTTTCTATAACCAAATATTGCTCAGCTTCCAAAGCACTTGAAAAAGGGTCGGACATCACCTACGACTACGAAATCAAATAAATCAGGGGACTAAAAACCGCCCAGAATTGCTTTAGAAGCACTTTTTAGCTATATTTATTGAATATTAAATTATAATAAATCAGTTACTTACCTATGGCTAAATGTGAATTATACCAAGACGTTAAAGGCGAATGGAGATGGAGACGTGTTTCTAAGAATGGGGATATTGAGGCCTTTTCCAGTCAAGGTTTCGAGACCGAAGAAGAAGCTCGAAAAGATGGTAAAGAATGCAAGGAATGCACCAGCTACCTTCGCAAATTCTAACAATTTTTTGTTATAAACTATTTAAGCCTCTCCCAACCGGAGAGGCTTTTTTATTGAATGCCACTAAAGCACTAAAATTCAAAAGGGATAAATTAATCCAAACAAAATTTTAGTAATTTCGAGATTTAGTAGCAAAATATCACTGCTCATCAAAGGCCAAAATAGCATTCAGAATTAGCTCTACCGTCCCTTTATAAAATTCCTGAGGAATGGTTTCAAAATCATCGGTATGCTGGTGGTAATGTTCGTGATCTTCTACTCCAAAATAGATAAAGGGAACTCCTTGCTGATGGAATGGTCCATGGTCTGAAGCAAAGGTCCAGTCATCCAACTCACTGTTAGGATCGTCGTGGCCAAAAAGCAGATTGATTTCTCCCATTTCAATGCTCTCCAATACAGGCTTGAAATAAGGATAGTGATACGTACCGACTGCATATATTTCATTGGAATCATTTTGGGCGATCATGTCCAAATTTATGTTCATCTTCACCTTTTCCAGGAATGTTGAGTCTTGAACTAAAGCTCTGGCTCCCTGAAGTCCCATTTCTTCCGCATCAAAAGCAGCAAAAACCAAAGTATGGTTGGGTTGAGCCTGGCTGAAATAATCTATGTATGTAATTAATGCTGCCGTACCGGACGCATCATCATCGGCTCCATTAAAAATTAAGGATTCTCGTTTCCCTAAGTGATCATAATGAGCAGTAATCACAATTACGGAATCTGACTTTCCCGAAATTTGCCCGATAACATTCACTCCGGTCATATCTTCTTCTTGGCGGTTTGTGAAAGTAAATTCGTGGGTATATGTGCCCTGAAATGGCTCTGCACCTTCTTCTTCGAATCGCTCAACTATATAATCACGAGCAATACGGTTTCCTTCCGTTCCCGCTCTCCGTCCTTCTGTTGTATCCGAAGATATAAACCGGAGGTCTTCTATAAGCTGTTCAGTATCTAGGGTTGGGGATTGGGTTGTATCCTGAGCGGTACATGACGCAAAAAGTGCGACTACAATTACAAGGAGTACTTTCTGATATATTTTCATTCTTTACGTTTATGGGCTATTGTTTTATTTGAATACCAAATTGCTAAAATCTAATTGATCAGTTTTTAAAAATGTCCTTAGGCATATGCATAGATACCAGCATGTGTGGAACATCCACAACTTCCGCAATCTTCAGGTCTCCGGCAAGTGAACAAAGTGCATAGGCATCATTTCGGTTCATGCCTTTTTCCTCTACCAAATAATCAACCATGTAACGAGTGGCTTTTTTTGCTGCTTCATCAATAGTCTCTGCAAAACCGGTTACTGCATAATATTCGTCAGTCTCATACTGCGGTTCCTTTAATTCCCTTCCACCTTTAATCACTTCTACTTCATAGATGATATTCATAGGTGCTTCAATAGCTGTTCCGCACACTTCTCCATGCCCCTGTGCTGCGTGCGTATCACCAATTGAAAACAGCGCTCCTTCTACAAATACCGGAAAGTAAACTGTTGAACCTTCGGTCATATTTGGGTCATCCATATTACCGCCGTTGGCCCTTGGAGGAATGGTGGACAAACTATCTTCTGTATCCGGAGCCACACCCATCACACCGGGAAATGGTTTCAAAGGAATCTCAATATTTTCTGAAAACATTGCGGTCTTTTTATCCTTGCCTAATTCAAACGTTTTTAACCAAGGTTCATCAAATTCTTCAGCAAGAAATCCAAAGCCTGGAATAATGGCAGTCCACCCCCAGTCTCCCATTTCTACTTTGTGCAGTGTCACTTTAAGTACATCACCGGGTTCGGCACCTTCAACATAAACAGGACCTGTAAGCGGATGAATGGGATCAAAACTCAAATTGGCCAAGTCGTCAAGGGTAGAATTCATATCTAACTGACTTGCTGAAGCTTCTTGAGTTGAAACTTTAATTACCGAGCCAGAAGGTACGGTCAAAACAGGCTCTATGGTACTACTCCACCGAGAGTGGACTTCTGCATCCGTAAGTTCGTAATCATATTCAATTTCTTGCTCAGGTGTATTCTCCGTTTGCTTAACACATCCCGTTATCAAAAATCCTGCAACAATTGCCAATACTAATATCTTCTGTATCATGACTGCCTCCGTTTTTATTCTTATGCTTTTGTGGATTAAATTTATCGCAATCAAATATACATGCTTTACCCCAAAAATTTTTAATGCCTCTCTGATTTTGATTTTTTTGAATTCGCATTGTTTTATTGAGTGGCTACCAAATAAAAACTCCTGCCTTCTTTCAAAAGCAGGAGTTAAATATAAACGCTCGATTTTATCGAAATTTGGAATTATACCACTTTGGTAATCAGGTCAGCCGTACGATGCGAATAACCGGCTTCGTTATCGTACCAGCCTATGATCTTGACTAACTTACCATCTACTTTTGTCATGTCACTGTCAAAAATAGTGGAATGTGGATTTCCGACAATGTCAGTAGAAACTAAAGGCTCATCCGTATATTCGACAATGCCTTTGTAATCACCTTCGGCTGCTTCTTTGAATAAAGCATTTACTTCCTCAAGGGTGGTTTCTTTATTCAGCTGAACAACTAAATCTGTCAATGAGCCTGTAGGTGTAGGCACCCGAACGGCACCGCCATCAAGCTTACCATCAAGATGAGGAAGTACGAGGCCTACTGCTTTAGCTGCACCTGTTGTAGTCGGTACAATATTAGCCGCAGCAGCGCGGGCACGTCGGAGATCCTTATGCGGACCATCTACCAGTTGCTGATCACCGGTATAAGAGTGGATGGTGGTCATAAACCCTTTTTCAACTCCGTACTTGTCGTCCAGAATTTTAACCATGGGTGCCAGGCAATTCGTGGTGCAGCTCGCATTTGAATAAATGGTTACGTCTTTGTCAATTTTCTCATCATTTACACCAAGAACAATAGTCTGAATATCACCTTTAGCGGGTGCTGATATGATCACTTTCTTAGCACCGGCTTCTAAGTGTTTGCCTGCACTCTCAGCATCCCGGAAAAAACCGGTAGATTCAACAACCACCTCGGCTCCCAATTCACCCCACTTTAAATTAGCGGGATCTCTTTCGGCACTAACTTCAAAACTCATTCCGTCTATAGTCAGCTTGTTTCCTTCAACCGAAACATCTCCCTGAAAAGTCCCTTGGGCTGAGTCGTATTTAAAAAGATGAGCTAATGTTTTTGGATCGGTGAGATCGTTAACTCCAACAATTTCAATATTGTTTTTGTGATTTGCCAGAATTGCCCGGGTTACCATTCTGCCTATTCGGCCAAACCCGTTAATTCCCACTTTAATTTTTCCCATTTTTGAATCCTGTTTTTTAATTGAATTTGAATGCTTTTGGATACACTAACTTCAATGTAAAAAGCATCTATAAAGTTCGTATGAATTTGTCTAAAGCTACCATTATAACACCCTATTTTCAATGTTTTCAATTTCCAAATATACTTTAAAATACAACTTTTGAAATGGGAGCGCTTTTCTGCGTATCTTTAATGTATCAACGCAAAAAATTATCAATAAAATAACAGGGATTATGCCAGATCAGACTTTAGAAAAATATAAAAATGAAACTTATTTAGATTTTTCTGATCCTACCAACGACAAAGCTCAGAAAGATGCATTAGAAGACGTAAGATCAAATTTTGGAAAAGAATACGACCTGTATATTAATGGCCAATTTGTAAAAGGAGACGCCGGAACATTTGACAGTAAAAACCCGGGAAATCTTGCCGAAACCATTGGTACATTCCAAATGGCAAGTAAAGAACAAGCTTTTGATGCTCTCGATAAAGCCTGGGATGCTTTCGAAAGCTGGCAATATGTTAGTGCGGAAGAACGAGCAGATTATCTTTTTAAAGCTGCTGATGTGATCCGACGCAGAAGACTGGAAATTAACGCATGGATGATCAGTGAAGCCGGTAAAAACTATCTTGAAGCGGATGCTGATACTTGTGAAGCCATCGACTTTATAGAGTACTACGCTCACGAAGCTCTGCGTATCGATGATGGTATGGACGTTCTTTCCGAAACCTGGGGCGATAATAATAAAACAATTTACATGCCCATAGGCGCCGGAGTTTCTATTTCCCCATGGAATTTCCCATTTGCCATTTTTGTGGGAATGTCGGTTGCCCCCATAGCTGTAGGTAATACGGTAGTGGCGAAGCCGGCTCCCGATACCCCTCGAATGGGATCACTTCTCGCTGAAATTTTTGACGAAGTTGGTCTCCCCGACGGAGTATTTAATTTTGTGACTGGCGGTGATATTGAAGTCGGTGAGAACTTGGCTAAACATCCAAATACACGCTTTATATCTTTTACAGGTTCAAAAGCTGTGGGACTTCACCTAAATAAAATTGCCGCTGAAGTTCAGGATGGACAGAAATTCCTGAAGCGCATGGTATGCGAACTTGGTGGTAAAAACGCCACTGTTGTTGATGAAGATGCCGACCTTGAAAGTGCTGCAACTGAAATAATTAAAGGAGCATTTGGATTCCAGGGACAAAAATGCTCAGCCGGTTCCAGAGTAGTTGCACATCAAGCCATTTATGATGAATTACTCGAAAAAGTAACTGAAAAAGCAAAAGCATTAAGTGTTGGTAATCCTAAAGACAATCACATTTCAGGCCCTGTTATCAATCAAAAAGCTGTGGACAAAATCATGAGCTACATTGAGATTGGTAAAAAAGAAGGAAAACTCATGGCCGGTGGTAAAATGGCTAAAACCAACGAAGAAGGCCATTATATAGAGCCTACCGTTTTTGCAGATATTGATGAAAACGCACGAATTGCCCAAGAAGAAATTTTTGGTCCTGTTACCGCATTTATCAAAGCAAAAGACACCGATGATGCACTCCGCATTGCCAACGGTGTAGATTATGGATTAACCGGAGCTTATTTCTCTAAAAATCCCAAGAAAATTGATCGTGCTTTACGAGAGTTCCGTGTTGGTAATCTTTACATCAACCGTAAGTGTACCGGAGCTTTGGTTGGAGCGCAACCCTTTGGTGGCTTTAAGTTAAGCGGTACCGATGCCAAAGCAGGCGGACGTGACTATCTCAAGTATTTCCTTGAGCCAAAATCAACTACACTCCGTCCACAGGATGGTGTTGATTACGAATTGGAAGATTTTGAGTTCGCTAATAAATAATTCTGATTTGCTATAAAAAATGCCTCGTTCAAATTAAAATGGACGAGGCATTTTTATTTTCTACAATCTTAATAAACTAATCATCCAAATCTACATCATCAGGAGCTTCGTCCTCATCAACCAGCTCATCGACATCCGGCGTGTCATCGATATCATCATCTTCGTCATCATCAGCAATGACATCCGCTTCTTTTTTCGCTTTCACTTCAGCTTTAGCTCCGGCCCGACGTAAAATGAGCGCGATATCATCCTGCTCATTATCCATGGCTATCATCATTGCAGTATCGCCGTTTTTGTCTCTTAGCTTTACATTTGCACCTTGTTCGATCAAGTACTTCACAAACTCGGTATTACCTTCTTTGGCGGCTAACATTAAAGCTGTATGTCCCCATCTTTGCTGTGCATCCACATCTGCACCGGCTTCCACCAATAATTTCACAATCTCCAATTCTCCAGACCGGGCCGCTGCAATCAAAGCCAAATCTCCAATTTTAGCTCCTTTGTCGAGAAAATACTTTAGCAGTTCGGTATTCCCATTTTCAGCAACACGGTTTAAAGCCGTACCCCCCATCTTCGTTTCTATGTTAAGGTCGGCACCTTCCTCAACTAAATACTTCACCAAAGCTGTGTGATTTTTCTCTGCCGCCAATACCAACAAAGATGCACCGCTTTTGTTGGTTTCATTAATATCGGCGCCTTCTTCAAGATGGGATTTTATCTCTTCTACATTACCTGCTTTAGCTGCTTCAAATATTGCTGATTGCTCCATATCTAATATAATTTTTTGCCTTTATAACTGCTGTGATGATAAAAAACGGTACGTATATCTCAAACTATTAATTATGTAATTTTATCGTGAAGAGAAATTAGTTCTACTCTAATCAGAGTAAATCTTTATAACACTTCTCTACTCCAATATGCTCTCGGTATCGTAGCCCCTCAGAAATTCCTCTCCGCTCATTCTTTTGGTACCCGGTAACTGAACTATCTTTAGCTCAACAGTTCCTTCGCTGCAACCCACAAGCAATTTCCCTTCATGCTCAAAAAGTCTTCCTGGCTTAACATTTAAATCGGGACCTATTTTTGATTGATAAATATTGAATTTTTCATCTTTTAGAAAACTCCAGGCCGTTGGAAACGGACTTAGACCCCGAATTTTATTATGTACCACTCTACTGGTTTGATTGAAATTTAGGTGACAATCATCCCGAAATAATTTAGGTGCAGGAGTGGCGAGGGAGTGGTCTTGCTTTGCAAGAGAATAATCCTGAGTTGCTATTTTATTGATAGCCTTAAGCAGCACCTTTGCTCCCATATCTCTAAGCCGTTCATAGAGCTGTCCGGTAGTTTCATTTTCTTTAATTGCTGTTTTCTCTTGCAGAATAATATTACCGGTGTCCACTTTGTCATCTAAAAAGAATACCGTACAACCGGTTTCCTTTTCTCCATTCATAATGGCCCAATGGATGGGAGCGGCTCCTCTATATTTTGGTAATAACGAGGCGTGAAGATTTATGGATCCTATTTTGGGAATTTTTAAAACCGAGGCCGGTAAAATGCGAAAAGCGACCACTACAAAAAGATCTGCTTCTAACTCTTCAAGGCGTGCTGCAAATTCATGAGAGTGGAGGTCTTCTATTTCAATAACAGGTAACCCCAACTCTAAAGCTTTCTTTTTGACAGGAGTCGGAGATGTTTTAGAACCCCGCCCCCTGCGTTTATCGATATTACTTACAACCGCTTTTATGGTATGCTCAGACCCGTAAATTTGCTCTAAGCTTGGGATAGCAAATTCAGGAGATCCCATAAATACAATGTTCATACCGTTAATCTTCCTTTTTGGGTACTACAGGATATTTAATTTTCTTTTCACCGGATTCAATGGCCTCAAGATCTTTTTTATGCAATCTTTTTTTGAAAGCACTCAGATAATCTAAAAACAGTGTTCCTTCAAGATGGTCGTATTCGTGCTGTATCACTCTTGAGGTCCATCCTCCCGCCTCCAAACGGTGCTTGTTAAACTCTCGGTCGAAGAACTCAATAATCACTGTTTCAGGACGAAATACTTTTTCATTTACTTCGGGAATACTTAAGCATCCTTCTTCTAAAGGAACTTTATTTCCGCGTTTCTCAAGTATTAGCGGGTTTATAAAAACCATAGGACCATAAGGAACTTCACCTTCTTCAATCATAGCATCGGTATCCATTACAAAAAGTTTCATGGACCTCCCGATTTGTGGTGCAGCCAAACCAACGCCATCAGCATTGTACATGGTCTCTAACATGTTGTCAATAAGGGTCTGTAATTCAGGGCTATCTTCTTTAATTTCTTCTGCTTTTTCACGCAAAACAGGGTCATCATATGTTACAATAGGAAGTATGGGCATAATGTATTTATGAGTTCGAGTCTAAATAGTTTTGTAGGATTATTGCAGCTGCTATACGGTCTACTCTTCCCTTTTCTTGTCTCTTTTTTTTGGGGATGCCAGCTTTAACCATCAGGCTGCGAGCTTGAGTTGAAGTGTAGCGTTCATCAACTTTAGCTATTTCAATATTTGGAAAAGACTGGCGCAGTTTTTCTATAAATTTGTTAACCATTTGTGTAGCTGAACCTTCCTCTCCGCTAAGAGATAAAGGCCAGCCAATCACAAATTTCTCTACAGGAGATTCATTTGTTATTCGTTTAAGTTCACTAATCACATCTTCCGGTGAAAAAGTTCCAACCGGAGTTGCAATAGTTTTTAGCAAATCAGTTTGTGCAATTCCAATTCGCTTTTTACCTACGTCTATGCCTATCAGGCGTGCATACTCCTGCAAAAAATTATTTTTGTTATTTGTCTTTCTTTACGTCTTCCAAAGGCTGACGTAAAAATGTTTTCATTAACTTACTTGGCTTGAAGTGTGTTTTTCGGTGTGCCGGTACATAAATCACTTCATTAGTTTTTGGATTACGAGCCTTTGGCTTAGCCTTTGTTTCTTTTACTTCAAAAACTCCAAAATCGCGTATTTCGATACGGCATTCAGTGTCTGCTGACATCATAATCTCTCTTAGGGCTACAATTACAGCATCAACCCAAGGTTCAGCCTGAATCATAGGTTCATCCATTGATTCTGCAACCCGACGTACAACGTCTCGTTTTGTATAAGTCATCATAATTTTAGTGGTTTAGTTTTTATGCTAATTTTTATGTTAGCGTAGTTAGTTTGTCCTTCCAATTTATTCGCAAACCCCAATGATTCCAGGTTTTCTTTTCATAACGAATAAACTTTAACAATTGTAAAGATAAGTTTTTAAAAAATCTACCTTATAAACATTAAAATTATCACTCATAACGAAGTACGTTTTTAACGCCTTCAATCTTTTCTAATTTCTTCATAATCCTATTCAAATGAGCAATCCCGTCAACATACAGGGTAATAATACCTTCAAACATTCCACTATCACTATTCACATTAATGCTTTTCATATTTGTTTCTAAGGATTTTGAAAGAACATCTGTGATATCATTGATCATACCAACTCGATCGCCGCCTATCACTTTTATAGCTCCCAGAAATTTGGTATCAATATTTTTTGCCCAGTTTACATCCACAATACGTTCGGCTTCGGTCTGCAAGAGATGTTGAGCATTATTACACATAGCCCGGTGTATTTTAATATCTCCGGTTCTGCTGATAAACCCAATCACATCGTCGCCGGGTATGGGATTACAGCAATTGGCATAGGAATACTTGATATTACTCAACTCTCCATTGATATATAATGCTTTCCCATCACCAACCGAACGAGCGGCATTCAGGTATTTATCCTGAATTTCTTCGGTGGTAATTTGTTTAGTTACATCAACCTTCGAGTCTTGAGTTTCAAATCGACCTGTGCTTTTATAATTTTTAACCGCTTTAAAAAGGTCTTTGACCTCAAAAACCCCGGAACCTATATCAAAAAACAGTTCCTGAGTTGACTCATAATCAAAGTACTTGGCAAATTTATTGAGCTCCTGTTCAGAGATTTCAAGTTTTCCTTTATCAGCTCTTTTATCCCATATTTCCCGCCCTTTTTCTGCAACTTTACGCTGCTTTTGTTTAATAAATTGCCTGATTCGGGATTTGGCTTTGTGCGTAACTACATCATCAATCCAATCCGGGTTTAAATTAATCTTATTACCCGTTATAATTTCAACCTGATCTCCATTTTGCAGTTTTTGGCGAAGAGGAACCATTTTACCATTGACCTTTGCAGCGGTAGCTCGCTCCCCAATCTCACTGTGAATTTCGAATGCAAAATCTATGGGTGTTGCTTCTCTTGGCAATGTTTTAAGTTCACCGTCAGGGGTGAATACATAGATTTCATCTTTATAGAGATTGAGCTGAAAATCTTTAACAAAATCCGTTGCAGCATCCGGACGGGGATTGTCGAGCACATCACGTACCCAGTTCACAAATTTATCTAAGGTCTCCGATCCCTGCTGAGCCCCTTCTTTATATTTCCAGTGGGCAGCTAACCCCTTTTCTGCAATATCATCCATTCGTCGTGTTCGGATCTGCACTTCAACCTTTCGCCCTTTATTGGTAATTACGGTAGTATGTAAAGACTGATATCCATTCGCTTTGGGAACCGATATAAAATCACGAAACCGCTCTGGAATTGGGGTGTACCAGTCTGTGATAATAGAATAAACTCTCCAGCAGTCTTCTTTAGTGTGAGGGTCTTCAAGAATAATACGGATGGCAAAAAGGTCATAAATTTCCTCAAAAGGCTTTTGCTGCCGCTGCATTTTTCGATAAATAGAATATATATGCTTAGGCCTGCCTTTGATCTCGAATTTGAACTGCATCTTACCCAACTCTTTTTTGATGGGCTCCATGAATTCATTGATAAACTCTTCGCGGTCTTCTCTTTTTTCCCGAAGCTTTCGTGCTACAAACTTGAATGAAGTAGGATCAATGGCCTTAAAACAAAGATCTTCCAATTCGTTTTTAATCTGGAACAACCCAAAACGGTGAGCCAGCGGAGCATATAACTCCAGTGTCTCGGAGGCTATTTTAACCTGCTTTTCTCTTTTCAGATGTTGGATAGTCCTCATATTGTGAAGCCGATCTGCAAACTTGATCAACACCACCCGAATATCTTCGGCCATAGTAAGCAGCAACTTCATGAAAGCCTCGGCTTGCTTACTATCGCGGCTTTTAAATACTCCGGTTATTTTAGTAACCCCATCAATAATGACAGCTACCTCCTCTCCGAACCAATACCGAATATCATCTAAATTTACATTGGTATCTTCAACAGTGTCGTGCAGTAAAGAAGCTATTACTGATACATCATCTATATTAATTTCACTGGCTACAATTTTTGCAACTTCCACGGGATGATAATAGTAAGGCTCGCCTGAAGCCCTTTTCATATCTTCATGAGATAAGTAGCATAATTTAAAAGCAGATGTGATAGCTTCTTCGTCAACTTCCTCAATGTGCTCTCGACATACTTCAAGAAGTAACTTCAGATCCTCTCTCTGAGCTTTTTTTAATTCATAACCTTGCAGGTCATATTTTTTTTCTATGGAAGCAACTCTGCTCATTCAATTTATCTTTAATTTTTACTCCCTAAAGTATTATAAAGGTGTTTGTGAAGCTTTTAACTTACATTTTTTTATATAAAAAAAGCGGCCATGAAAAAATCATACCCGCCTTTCTAAATATACAGATTTTAGAAGCTTAGTAATACACCGAACATAATCCGACCACTTTGGGCATCTGCCAATGTAGGTGATGAAAGTTCTTTGTTAGAATATCTGTACTCGACAAATGGCTTAACCATTGGTATAACAGTGACTTTAGCACCGGTAAATAGATTCCAATATAAATTACTCTCATCTCCTTCAGGATTTAGATCACCCGAAACACTATAATTATTGACCACGGCCTCATAATTCTCTGTCCCAATTCCGATACCGGCATAAGGCTGAATTAATCCTAGTGATACTCCACCGTAACCGGCTACGCCTACATCATAATTGGTGTATTCAATTGAATAATCTTGTCCCAGGTTATCTCTATCAAATTCTTCACTGAAGAAACTGGCATGTAACCTAATTCCCAGGTCAACGACCGGCACCGAACCCAATATTCCTTTTTGAATTCTTAAACCAAAACCATTTTTAGGATCTTCATTTCTAAGCTCATAGGAACCTCCAATCTCTAACTGCGCGTTTGCCGTTCCCGTAAAAAGAATTAAACCAATAGTGATAAGCAGTATTATTCGTCTCATAAGAAACTCCATTTGATATGTTTTACTGAAAGTTACAAAACACTAAACGGTAATCAATAATTTGTTTAAATCTTTATTGAAGTAGTGAGTATTAAACCCGTATATTTGGCGCCTACCACAGAAAGCCTCGGTGGTGGAATTGGTAGACACGTTGGACTTAAAATCCAATGGACATTACAATGTCCGTGCCGGTTCGAGTCCGGCCCGAGGTACTTAAAAGCCTTGCAG
>NZ_JAVLBQ010000037.1:0-31124 GCF_031581265.1 Gracilimonas sp. | reverse complement strand
TTTATAATACTTGTTAACCATTGTATAGCAATATGTTACAAACAATCATAACATGCTATACTTCATAAGACCCTAAACTAATATCCTCTATAAACTTAACATCGCCCGGGCCATTACCTTCCTTCGCAACCATGGTTGTGTCCATGGTTTCAATGTTCAAAACACCAAGCAGGTGCTGAATTTGATCTGCAATGACAATTCGGTTCTCATCTATTTCATGAACCAAAGTCATACTTCCATAGCTGATTAAAACAGGTAAAACCTGTTCTTCAAAATCAGATGGGTTTTGCAAATAATCGCGAAGAATTACTGCTTTTTGGGGAAGGTTAGATTGGTTGGAAAGATTTAGCTGATTATCTAAAACAACATGCTCATTCTCATAAAAGGGAATGTCTGTTAGTTCAGGAAGATAGTTCTCAGGCGTATTTGATTTACAGGCTGAAAACACCATAATAACTATCGCAATCAAACATGTGTATGAGGTTTTCATGGATAGTTAGTTTTTAAATTAATCCCATTCAGGGGCAAAATCAGGGTCTAAGAGCCTTGTTGATTTATCTAAATCATCGATGGCATAAAAGTCATCATCTTCTAAGGCAAAGTCATAAACATCGATATTTTCTCTCAAATGATCTTCAGTCGATGCTTTTGGAATAGCTACCACTTGCTCCTGTTCAATTAACCATCGAAGGGCGATCTGTGCCGGAGATTTGCCGTATTTTTCACCTAATTCTTGTAATAACGGTATCTCTGTTACTTTGCCTTGAGCCAATGGTGAGTAAGCCGTGAATAGCAGGTCATTTTCTGCGGCATAATCCAGCAGGTCAAACTGTCCTAATAAAGGATGATATTCTACCTGGTTGCAAAAAACAGGAGCTGCAAGTTCTTCATTAAGTTCTTGTAGTTGTTTGAGCGGATAATTAGCAACCCCGATATTCAGTGCTTTTCCCTGGTCACGAAGCGATAAAAAAGCTTCCATTGTCTTCTCGATGTTTATATCGGGATTTGGCCAGTGAATTAATAAAAGATCAACATATGGCGTGTCTAATTCCCTCAGCGAATTTTCAGCTATTTTCAGTACATCTTCTTTTTCTAAATGGGTATGCCATACTTTGGTAGTTAAAAATATCTCGTCTCTGCTAACATGGGATCTTTTTATCGCCTCCCCTACTTCTCTTTCATTTTTATAGCTCTGTGCAGTATCGATATGCCTGTATCCCAGATTAAGAGCTAACTTGATGATATTTGCACCTTCTCGACCAATTAAACGGTGTGTTCCTAACCCAATTTCGGGTACTTCCACCCCTTGAATAGTTTTAAATTTCATGACAGGTATAAGTAATATCCTCTATTTAGTTTTTAAGTTGTTGTTAAAAATAACTGTTATTTTGCAGAATATGTTCATTATTTAACTAAAGTCATTTTACGGGTCATAATCCGGTTTCCCACCTCAAGCTGATAGATGTACATGCCACTTGGTTTGTCCGTAGCATCCCATTCAAACTGTTTTTGCCCGGCTGAGAGCGTCCCTTCTACAATTACTGATACCGGCTGACCAACGATATTAAATACCGATAATTTAACTTCCTGAGATTCCGGTAAGTAAAAGGAGATAGTGGTAGCAGGATTAAAAGGATTTGGATAATTTTGATACAATTCTATTTCTTCCGGTTTGTCAGAGACTTCCTGATCTTCCTCATCAGCTAAAGCACCTTCCGGTATAGCCACCAGAACAAAACGTTCATCTTCTCTATTCTGATTAATTAAAAAACCGTTTTCTCCCACCGTTTCATCATTTGCGCTGGTAAAAGAATGTTTAAACTCGAGAGTGAAATTTTCACTTAGCGTATATTCCTTATCTGTATATAAGTCTTTTAAGATAATATTCCACCCATCAGGGACTATTCCCCAATCCGATATTGATATTGAAAATTCCTCATCCTCAACCCCTCCAAAATAAATGGGAGTCTGTACCGGTTGATTAATATTTATAGGTAGGTTTATTTCCCCAAAAAATTCAGCCGATTGCTTAAAAGAAAATTGTAAGAAGTCTTGGTTCGGTAACTGCAATTGTTTGTAAGAATTCAAATCTCGAATTCGCTTAATGTCACCTTCCTCAGAAAGATTAATTTGAACTGATTTTGAGCTACCCTCTGCAGACAATGTTAACTTTATGTGACTCTGTTTTTGTTCTTGTAAACGATTTTCTTGAGAACCAGCCTCCACCTTAAGCGATGTAGCCTCAAGTTGTAGATGTACATTTTGAACCTCAGTGTTTAACATAATCCAAAAAGGAGTATTTGATGAGATTGTTTGATCTGATTTTAATGCATCAAATGTTAATGCCCCCTTACTTCCCAATTCAACCTCATAAACAACCGGATGCACTTTTAACCTGTCATATTTTGTTTCAATTTCTGACACTAATTTTCCAACATGTAATTCTTGGTCTAAACTGTTAAAAACTAAATTCAATCCTTCTAATTCGTCAATAACGCCATTTTCATTTTTATCCGTTGCTGACAGACTGAATTCCAGGTTTTGACTGCCCATCTCTTTACTAAGGGCTTCTGATGCCTGTGCTTGTAGTTCATCAAATTCCCCTTCCTCAAAATATCCTATCATCATTCCATCAGAAGTATTTTGAAGATCTTCAAATTGCTGGGTAGCTTCATTCCAAGTATAAAATTCCTTTTCATTGAAAACGGTTTCTGCACCTTCCCATTTTGGCAATACCTTCCAACCGGGCGTCGAAAGTTCAAATGCTGTTACCACTTCACCCAGGCTTTCCGCATTTTGTATTTGCTGATTCTCTGGAATTTCGTTTGTAACTAACCCCGTGTTCAATGTCTCAGCTTTTGAAGCTTCATTAGTATTTTTTGAATACTTAACTTGGTGAATAGTCCTGCCCTTATGATTCTTTAAGGCTACAATTCCGCCTACTTTTGTTAAAAACTCAACATCAGTAGCTGAATAAATATTAATTCCTTTAGCGGATGGGTTTTCACTTTCTTTTTTGTCATACCACCGAAAAGACTGGCCCGGAGGAAGGACAATATTTTCATTAATTGTATAGGATTCACCATTGGTCTCAAGACTCCATTCTGAGAGAGATAGTGGAACAAGTTCCAAATTTGTGATTTCCACATACATATTACCATCATCACTTGAAGCAGAAGCAACTCTTGAAATGATAACATTTGGTTTTTCATTGTCTTCAACTATCAAATTATGAGAACGAAAATCACCAAAACTTCCTGCAGTTAAATTTTGAAGGCTGAATATGCCAATTTTCCGGTTATTAAAAACTGAGTCGTCCTGAACAGGAATTTCAACCTCATGAACATAATTCCCCACAATACCGGTGAAATTAACTGTGGTGTTGCGAAATCCATCAAAATCTTGAGCTGTAGCAGTACTTCGAAGGGTATCTAACATCAGGTTAACGGACAATCGAGAGCCATTATGCTCAAAAATTGCAATTTCTACTGTAGCGGTAGAATCATTTTCCCTCACAGAGGATATTGTATTATTAAATTGGACAACCGGACCTTCAAGAATATTAAATGAAATTCCCAGTGGTTTAAAAACAGTTTCACTTCCTCTCCAGTTTGACTCATTTCCTAAGAAGGAGCTTAACATATTTTTAGTACCACTGGCACCATTTCTTATATAATACTGCTGATTGGGTTTTTCATTCAGGCTCAAAAAAGTATCAGGGTTCAACTCAAGATCGCCGGGAATATCAGAAGCCTTCGAAACTTGAACTGAATCGGAGTTCCAAACTTGCTCTGCCCCCCAACCCGCTGAATAAACAAATTTGGGCGTTTCTTCTGTTTTTTGATAAACAAAAAGATGATACGGAGCATCCTCATAAGACAAATTTCCTGATACGCTGAAAAGTGAATCCTGCCCAGCTAAAAGACTTAAATTTGTACCGGCTTGGATAGGTGAGCGAGTGGTAAGTACCACTTCATTGCCGGAAAGGGTTTCAGTTGAATCATTCCACCTGCCATCTGATAAATAGAGTGTAGTCCCCTCTTCAATGTCGATAAGAGGCATAATATCGACAGCATTTGTATCCGCATTTAAAGATACTGCCACAATATCACCCGGCTCCAGCACCGTTTGTGCAATACTTTGATTACCAAGTCCAATGATGGCAATCAAAAGAAAAAGGGCGATATGTAGTTTAATTAAAGGGGTCTCAGATAGTAACTTTTGAGCCATAGGCACCTATGTTACATCAACTTTCTATTTACTGTAATTAACAGAATTTCAGACAAAAAGGCATAGAAAATTTTCTCCATTTCTAAATTCTAATCATCGAGATGAGCTTCTCCAAGTAAGCCCTCTGAAGATGCCACTGCAACGGATACTGCTGCATCTCCTGTAACATTCACCATCGTTCGGAACATATCCAATATCCTGTCTACACCAAGTATCAAGGCAATACCGGCAGTTGGAACCTGCACAGATTCTAACACAATCACCAACATAATGATCCCCGCTCCCGGTACACCGGCAGCCCCAATGGAAGCTGCTGTAGCAGTTATTACTATAGTCAGCTGTTGCAATAAAGTAAGATCCATACCCAAAGCTTGTGCGATAAATACCGCAGCCACTGCCTGATAAAGACTGGTTCCATCCATATTAACTGTAGCACCTATAGGTAATACAAAACTGGCTACCTCTTCTTTTACACCAAGGTTTTTTTCCACTCGCTCCATAGTAACCGGCAGGGTAGCTGCACTTGAACTGGTACTAAACCCAAGTAACATAGCAGGCTGAATAGCCCGGAAAAATGTGGTTAACTTCATGTTACTGGTCGCCTTGAACAACGTGGCATATACTACAAACACGTGGATAGTTAAACCAATGACCACCGCAAGGCAGTACCACCCCAGTGCATAGAGTAATTCAAGGGCTTTACCAAGGTCATCCCCGGCAAGATCTATGAGCAGGGAGGCCATCAACGCAAATACCCCATAGGGTGCGGTAAGCATTATCAATTCCACTATCCTTATAATTACGTCATTAAATGCATCAAAGAAATTGATAAGCGTATCAGCTTTTTTGCCCCCTATTTGGATGATCCCGATACCCAACAGAATAGCCACAAATACCACTTGTAGCATATTTGAGTTATCGGAAGCAGCACTAAAAAAGTTTTCAGGCACAATATTCACGAAAAAATCCAGGGGTCCCCTCTCCATTACTTCGGTTGCGGTTTCACTCCTATCGTCAATATTTGCACTATATGTTTCCTGAAGCTGATCTCGGGTTTCAGCTGGGAGAGACTTCCCGGGCTTCATTAAATTAACCGTAGCAAGACCAATACTGATAGCAAAAACGGTTGTTATAGCATATATAGCAACCGTTTTCCCTCCCATCCGTGATAGCTTTGTCGTATCATTAAGACTGGTAACCCCGGTAACTAAAGAAACTAACACCAAGGGAACTGCAATAAGAACCAGCAGTTTTATAAAAATGGTACCAATTGGCTTGATATAGTTAGTAGTAAACTCATTCAATCCAACTAAATTCGCAACTAAGCCCCAAATAAGGCCAAGAATAAGACCAATAATTATTTGCCAGTGTAGCTTTTTATACCATTTCATGTGCCGGTAATTAAGGTTAAGATTATACTGATAAAGGAGGCTATTCCCGTGGAAAGCCAATTAACAAAGTTATTTCTTATATAAAATTTCTTCTTTCCAATAAATGAAAACAATGAAGTTTCATATTGCTTGTTCTGATATCGGGCGCCAATGTAAGAATCCACCAGACAACCTAAAAATCCAATTATGGAGATTATTACAAATGATGTAAAACCATACGCACTATTTACTCCCCAAAACAGAAGTCCAATGAACAAAGAACCAATAATCCCTGCCATGGTTCCAAAAAAACTAACACCTCCGTGTGTACCCGGTTCCACCTCTTTTCCGGTTGTTATGAGGCGTGTTTTGTGTTCTTCTTCTCTATGCCCTATTTCAGTAGCCCAAGTGTCTGACGTGGCGGTTGCAATCACCGTTACGGCTCCCACCATAAAAATTTCTGAATTCGTCAAATACCAAATTACAATCCATAGGGCAAACCAAAAGCCATTAGCCCATACCTGTTTTCCTTCCCTTCTGAATTTTTGCTCTAAAACCCCTTGCTGAGGTACCGGGTTTTTGGAAAGCACAGAACCGGATATAAAAAAAGCCAACAGTACAATAGCCGCTGACAATCCCCCCAACCCAAAAGTGATAATGCCCAATATAGCTGCTGCAAACGCACCGTCAATGGAGAGCCAATTGAAAATAAATGAAATATTAGAAATGAGAACAGCTAAAAAGAATGCTAAAAGAATCTGCCTGTGATCAGCGGCATCTCCCAGCAAAATAAATATCAAGATGAGCACCAGAGAGAAGAATATGTTTATCCAACGATCTAGCACTTTATTCAATTAATGCGATGCTTTGTTATCTTCCTCATCCCGGTCATGTTTCATGATCGCAAAGATAACCAAAACATACCCCGTCATAATTACGATGGGTGCTATAAATAACGATATAAACCCTTCTACCTGATTATCCAAATACATGGCGGTGAACCCGGCAACAATCAAAAAAATTGCAATCCCGATCATCTTATAATTATAAGCTGAAAAAAACATCGGGTTTTGATTTGCAGTATTACGTTTTTGTTTTGCCATGTTATTTTATCTACTGTTTATACTATTTATTAAAGTCTTTCTTAAAAAGCTTTGCAAAATCAGGAGTTTTGTTCAAATTCACTAATGTGCAGAGATTAGGCAGAACAACGGTTTTGCTAAGCCTTCTCAAAGTTATTTAATTATCTGTTAAACCCAAAAGCTCAAAAAACATCTATGAGCAAAATCATCTTGGCTTCGGCAAGCCCCAGAAGAAAAAAATTACTTAAACAAATTGGTCTTTCATTTGACGTATTTCCAAGTAATGCAGAGGAAATAAGTTCACAAGAAGACCCTGCAAAATTGGTTGAAGAACTTGCATTATTAAAAGCCCGTGATGTATCCTCACAGTTTACTAACGCATTTATTATTGGGGCCGATACCATTGTTGTACACAATCAGCAAATTTTGGGTAAACCCAATAACAAAACCGAAGCAGCTGAAATATTGCGATCTCTTGGCGGAACTATCCACTCTGTGTATACAGGAGTGGCTTTTGTTAAAGTTGATAAAAATGGAAATAATGAGCTGGAGCATTCTTTTCATGAGCAAACAAAAGTTACCTTTAGCACGTTAGAAGAAAGTGAAATCCAAGCTTATATTGAAACCGGTAATCCAATGGATAAAGCAGGTGCCTATGGAATTCAAGACGACTTAGGAGCATTATTTGTGGAAGGAATTGAAGGTGATTTCTATAATGTTGTAGGGTTACCACTGAATCGGTTTTACAAGGAATTCAAGAATAAAATGCCTCAAACGGAGCTACTATCATAATGAAGAAGAATTTTAAGAGATTTTTATTTAGCACTCTTTTATTTACAATGCTTGGAAGTTCGTTACTGTTGGCTCAAAATAACTCGCAATACCAGCTTGCAGAGCGTTTTATGCAACAACAGGAATACCAGGAAGCCCTCCCTATTCTGCAAGAACTACATGAGAATAATCCGGAAAATTTTACTTTTGCAAACCGACTTATTGACTGTTCTATACAGCTTAAACAATATGATGAGGCATTGACTATTGCAGAAAAGTTTAAGGAAAATGAAAACGTTAGAGGTCAGGTAAATATCCGAATTGGAGAGTTATATCATTACAAAGGAGAAGAAGACCAAGCGTTAGAAATCTGGAAAAGTAATCTAACGGCACATTCCAATCAGCTCCAACTATACGTCAATACTGCTCAAACAATGATAAATCGAAGAGAGTATATGGAGGCCGTTGAAATCTATAAAAAAGCCCGAAACAGCTTTAATAATCAACAAATATTTTTTAGCGATATTGCCAATGCATATATGCAGGCCGGTGAATATGAACTCGCTATTAACGAATGGCTTGCTTTGCTGCAAGATAACCCCAACCAGATATCGTATATACAGCGGAGCTTATTGAGATATAATGATCCCATTTTATATGATATCACCATTGTAGAACTCAACGACCGACTTTCTGAAATGTCGGTTAATAACGAATTGTATCAAACGTATTACCAACTGCAATCATGGTTATTACTCGAGAATAACCTTTTCAGAAGAGCCCTTGCCGCAGCCAAGGAATTTGAAAACCGTACCGAAAATTTCAACTATTCCCTGTTTAACATTGGGCAGAAACTTGTCAATAACAATGAATTTGAACTTGCTGTAGAAGCATTTTCCTATTACTCTGGTCAAACTGATGGGGAAGTGAAATGGAGGAGCTTTGAAGAACTTGCTGATACCTATTCTACTTGGGCCAAATTTATTGATGACTATAATCTCGATTTTACTAATCGCCGTGATAGCCTATATCGCCTTGCAACCGAAAAGCTTGACGCTATCGAAAATGAAACCACCACTTACAGCCGGATGAACAACGTTCATTTAAAGAGAGCGGAACTTGCCCTGGATTATGTATTTGACCTTGAAAAAGCTGAAAGTTCCCTTGAGAAACTCAAAAGCCTGGTTCAAGAGGAAGATACTCCCGAAGTCCCTTATTTAGAAGGACGAATTCACTTAGCCAAAAAAGAATTTTCACAAGCCCGTATTTTCCTCACCCGGTCAAACAAGCAGGCTGAAATTGGAGAAATTGCTGAAAAAACCCGCTATTTTCTCGCTCTTACTGATTTTTACGCCGGTGATTTTGAGTTTTCTACCATCCAGCTAAAAACGCTTGGCAGAAATAATACTTCCTACTATGCGAATGATGCATTAGAACTACGACTTTGGCTGCAAGACGGACAATCAGTTGACACAACGGGACAAAACCTCACCAAATTTGCAGAGGCTGTTTTCAAGTTCAACAATGGCGAGCCTAAGGAAAGTGCCCAAATGTTTTCGGAAATAACAGATGATCCGAGTTTCGTTACTTTGAAAGATGATGCTATTCTTTACCTTGCCAAATCGACTGAAATATCCCCTAAAGAAAAATTCATCAAGATCAGTAATTTCTTGAGTTCAGGTACTCCTTCTCCTATTCGGGAAAAACTTATGTGGGAGCAGGCAAAGCTATCCGAACAACTGGACAAGGTAGCACAACTGGAGAACTGCTCCGAAAATGAAGAGTGTCTTGAAACTACCCCACAATCAACACGAGAAATTTATGAAGAGCTAATCCTTAGCTATCCACAAGGATTTTATGCACCCTATGCACGAGAACGATTAAACAATCTATCAAATCCAACTTCCTGATATGTTCAAGAGATCAATCATTATTGCCCTTTTTTCGATCATTTCACTTTCATCCCTTCATGCTCAACAGCATGTTTTAATTCCTATGGATGCCTCACAAACCAACCATTTAAAAGCGTATGGGGTGATATTTAATCATCTTGTTGACGGGCATACCGGCCAATGGCTTTTAAATTATCGAGGAGGTAGTTTCCTGGCGCAAGTCGAAAATGATATCATCCGCAAAAGCAGGCTTCGAAACGTGAGTATGAAAACCATGAGTGCCTCCCAGGCGCAGCAAATTGTAGCTCAGGTTGAAAGCAATAGCAGTAACACAGCGGTTATAAACTTGGAAAAGGCCCCAGAAATAGCCGTTTACACTCCCGATCAAGCACTTCCATGGGACGATGCTGTTACACTCGCTCTAACCTATGCGGAAGTAGAGTACGATAAAATTTGGGATGTAGAAGTTTTGGAAGGAAAATTGGATGAATACGATTGGCTCCACCTTCACCATGAAGATTTTACCGGCCAATATGGAAAATTTTGGTACAGGTATAGAAATATGCCCTGGTATATAGACCAAGTTAAACAGATGGAAGCTATGGCAGATGAACTCGGTTTTTCTTCCGTAAGTGAGCAGAAAAAGGAAGTTGCCCGCACCATAAAACGATATGTTGGAAATGGAGGTTTTTTGTTTGCCATGTGTTCCGGTACCGACACCTTCGATATTGCACTTGCTGCAGAAGGCGTTGACATTGCTCCCGAACAATTTGATGGTGATCCGGCTGATCCGAATGCGCAGGAAAAGCTGGATTTCAGCAAAACTTTTGCATTCGAAGATTTTGAGATCAAGCTCAACCCCTCAGAGTATGAACATGCCAATATTGATGTTTCCCCAAGCTTAAATCAAGTGGATCAATCACTGGATTTCTTCACCTTGTTTGATTTTTCCGCAAAATGGGATCCCGTCCCAACCATGCTTACCCAAAATCACGTGAGCAGTGTACGTGGTTTCTATGGACAAACAACTGCTTTTCATAAAGACAAAGTGAAATCTTCTGTCGTTATTCTTGGAGAGTCTCCAGGAAGAGAGCAAGTCAAATATCTTCATGGTAATTACGGTCAGGGCACCTTCACCTTTTATGCCGGTCACGATCCAGAAGATTACACCCATCGTGTTAATGATCCACCCACAGATTTGGAACTTCACCCCAACAGTCCCGGCTACCGCTTAATTCTAAATAACATTCTGTTCCCTGCAGCTGAAAAGAAAAAGAAAAAAACGTAGGTAATGGTAAATGGGTGAATTTTAAATATTAAATTATTGATCTATTAATCATTAAAAATTTAACCTCTAAAATTAGAATGAAGCCAAGCCGAAAGTTTGAAGATCTTGTAGAACTTGTAAAGATACTTCGAAAAGAATGTCCCTGGGACCGTAAGCAAACGCATGAATCCATCAAAGACAACCTGATTGAGGAGGCCTATGAGGCCATTGAGGCACTCGACAACCAAGACTTCGATGAATTCGAGAAAGAACTGGGGGATTTACTTCTGCATGTGGTCTTTCACTCTCGCATGGCTACCGAAACCGAGACCTTTGATATCGGAAACGTCATTTATACCCTCATGGAAAAACTCATCCGTCGGCACCCACATGTTTTTGGGGATGAAGTAGCAGAGGGTGAAAAAAAAGTTTCCGAAAACTGGGAAAATATCAAGCTCAAAGAAGGCAAGAAATCTACGCTGGATGGATTGCCGGCTCGACTTCCTGCTCTTATCCGGGCCCAGCGTATGCAGGAAAAAGCAGCCAACGTAGGCTTCGACTGGCCGGAGTGGAAATTAGCTTGGGAGAAATTGGATGAGGAGCTACAGGAATTTAGGCAAGCCCTTGAAAATGGAAACCAAGATGAGCTATCGGATGAATTTGGGGATGTCTTATTCTCACTCGTGAATGTGAGCCGTTATTTTGATTTGAATGCAGAAGACAGCCTTCGAAAAACGAACACAAAGTTCGAACAGCGCTTCCGGCATATTGAGAAAAGGCTCAAAGAAAAAGGAAAAACCCTTAAAGAATCAAACCTCGAAGAAATGGATTTATATTGGAATGAGGCTAAGGATTTGTGAATGGTGATTTATGATTTTTGATTTTTTTGCCTCATTCCGAATATCCCGTTCGGAATGCCTGCAGGAACCTCTGGTTCCCTGAAAAGAAACAGGATTAAATCAATTCAGGCTGTATGAAAATCCGGCTGAAAGTGTGGGCATTGACCAATCAGGCAAGTCATTATTTTGAAATTTATAAAAAGCAGACTGCCAGCTCAGGTATACCTTTGCGCGGTTGGTCAGAAAGGATGAAACTTTTACCTTTGCCAATCCCCCAATATTGAATTCCCGATATTCTCTCTCAGGATAAGTGAAATCAGGATCATTAAAGAATCTCAGCTCATAATTCAACCCGGTTAAAAAAGAGAAGTAGAAATCATGGAAAACAGTGATTCGGTTTCTTACTCCTATTTCCGTAGTAAGAGAAATAGCAGCCTGCTCGTTAACTGAACAACCTTGACATGTGTATAATTGAGAATAATGATCACTTTTTAAGGCTTCCGTCCAGTAACGGAGTTTAGATTCACCGATCACAGCTAAACCATTTTCTGCTTTCGCCGGAACCACTAGAAAAGTAACACCTGTCTCGATCCCAGGAATTCTCCCATCATATCTAAGATCGGTATTTTGATTACTGATAAATGAAATTCCTCCAGTGATGGATTCCAGGTGTTGAGCCTGAGCATCGAAAGAAAATAGAACTGCAAGAACTAAGACAAAAAGTTTTTTCATTCCCGAAATGTATATTGATTTCAGATTTCAGATTTCAGATTTCAGATAAAGTAACTGATTAGATAGAGTTAAATAAACCTAAATCTTTTTTCTGAAATTTCCAGTATTAGTGCTCATACTTACCGAGCATCTTCACTTTTTTCTTTTTTATAAAATACGCGCCAATTCCTACTGTGATAACAGTGGCACTGCCAACTAACAACCAAAAGCCTGTCATTCCCACAAAACTGAAAAACTTCATGAAGGTTTCGGACCAGAATGCTGCATACAACCCAACCACCGACCAATTCATAAATTCGTAGTGATACTCCAACCAGGAATCTTCTGGCTTTTTCAAAAAAGCGGGAATAAACCCTCCAATAACCGTTGCAAGACTGAACAGTGCAAAAACATGAAAGGGTCCGAAAAATTCGAATAAATCATAAATGGTCAGCGCAGAAATATTCAGCCCAAACATGCAAAAAACATAGCAATACCCGATTATTTTGTGTTTTCTGTCCCCTTTCTTCAAAAGAATTATCATTGCCCCCAATACCATAGACAATATAGCAAACAGAAAATGAATGAGGCCTATTGTAGCAAATTGGTATGAATCCATGAAGCTATCGTTTTGTTTGAATACAATTACGTTAGCATTTTTCACTTGTTACAAATGGAATAATACGCTGTTTAATTATTCTTCATCATTTCTTCAAACCAATTCATTTAATTACTATTGTTTTAAAGAATTTGACTTAAAATTGTGCATCGGTTTTAGTATATTCGGTGCCCTTCTCAACAAGAGAACAGGAAACCATTTACCGGCTTCAAACGCTTTGGAATTGAAATTCATTAACAGCGTTAAGTTGGCTCTTTTCGAGTAATTTATCATTAACAAAAAATTTGGAGAAAAAATGTCAGAAGGCATTCACACAGGCTTTGACGAGCAACAATATCCTCACATTAACAGAGGCCTTGACGGTATCGTAGCTTTTTCTACAACCAAGAGTTTTATTGACGGACAGAAAGGTGAGCTAATCTACTCAGGGTATCTGATTGATACCCTTGCTGAGAACGCCACTTTTGAAGAAGTCTGTTTTCTACTATGGAATGATCGCCTCCCAAATGCAGAGGAATTGGATAGTCTAAAGAAATTGCTAATCGAGAATCGGGAATTGCCTGAAGCCGTACTTGATTATATCAAAGCAACGGATAAAAATGCCGAGCCTATGGCTGTGCTCAGAACTGCAGTTTCAATGCTTGCCGATTTTGATGATACCAAAGGTAAATTTGATGAGACTCTTTTCGAGGGACAAGCTATTGCTATAACAGCTAAAATTCCTACCATCATTGCCGCTTTTGATCGTGTTCGTCACGGTAAAGAAATTGTATCTCCCCTGAAAGAAGAAAGTACCGCTTTCAACTTCCTTTACATGCTGAATGGTGAAAAGCCCGGTGAGCAGGCGGAGAAGACTATGGATCTTTGCCTGATCCTGCACGCCGAGCACGGAATGAATGCCTCCACCTTTACCTGCCGAACAATATGCGCCACCCAATCTGATATGTTTTCTGCAGTAACCGGTGCTATTGGCGCCTTAAAAGGACCTCTGCACGGTGGTGCAAATACAGCGGTAATGAATACCCTTCTTGACCTGGATAAAGATCCAGATACAGCAGATGCTGTTGAATTCACTAAGAAGAAATTAGCTAACAAAGAAAAAATTTCCGGGTTTGGTCACCGTGTGTATAAAACTTTTGACCCTCGTGCCCGATTGCTTCAGAAAATGTCCAAAGATCTTTCCGAGGAAACCGGACATCAGCAATTATATGAATGGTCTATGGATATGCTGAACACCATGAAAAGCGAGAAGGACATCGATCCTAACGTAGATTTCTTTTCAGCTACTGTTTATTACTCCATCGGAATTCAGCCTGACTTATACACTTGTATTTTTACGATGAGCCGTGTATCCGGCTGGACCGGCCACTTTATGGAACAGGCCGCTAACAACCGTCTGATCCGTCCACGTGCCCTTTACGTCGGCGAAAAAGGCCTTGATTGGGTACCGGTTGAAGAGCGGTAAAGGTCATTATTTTTAAACATAGATTAAGCGGATTAAATGATTACACAGAAAATAGATTACGCGTAATCCTGAAATCAGGTTAATCCGCGATTCCACCTTATTAACTCGCTCCGATGCTCCGCGTCGGAGCGTTTTTTATATCCTTTATTCGTTGTGATTAATATTCTAAAATATGACTGATATAGAATTGCTCATAGACTTCCACAAAGAAGCAGACCGGCAAGGGCCGGGAAGTTCTGAAGAAACCTTAAAGGCATTAAGGTTCATACAAAGCAAAAAGAACAAACCTATAAAGATTGCAGATATTGGATGTGGAACCGGGGCTCAAACCATTACCCTCGCTGAAAATATTGAGGGAGAGATTACAGCAGTCGACCTGTTTCCTGAATTCCTGGAAAAACTGGAAGCCAAATTAAAGGAGCTGGAACTGGATCATAAAATCAAGACACTTAAAGCTGATATGGCGAACCTCCCTCTTCAGGAAAATGAGTTTGATGTGATTTGGTCAGAAGGTGCTATTTATTTCATGGGGTTCGAAGAAGGCATCAAACAATGGAAGAAGTTTCTAAAACCCGGTGGCTACCTGGCAGTTAGTGAAATCACTTGGCTAACAGAATCCAAGCCTAAGGAAATTGAAGATCACTGGAACAAGGAATATCCTGAAATTGATACGGCTTCTAATAAAATTAAACAGTTAGAAAAGGACGGATATTCTCCGCTTGCCTATTTTGCCATACCCGAGAGTTGCTGGATTGAGAATTATTACCAGCCCATGCAAGCACGTTTTAATGCCTTTCTCGATAAACATAATCACTCTGAAATGGCCAAAAACTTAGTGGAAATGGAAAAGGCTGAGATTCGTATGTATAAGAAATACAAAAAGTATATTAGCTGCGGATTTTATATTGCTAAAAAAGTTTAATTCAAAAAAGAAGCACCCTCTTGGGTGCTTCTTTATATAATTCTTACTATTTCTTGTTTCTCATCTTATCAATCACAATAGGAATAGCAAAAAATGAAAATGCTATAATCGTGACGATGATCGAAAATAAATCAACTTCCATCGTAGTATAATTTTGTAGTTAATGATGCTCACTCTTGCTAAGGAATAAATATTTGAGGCTGTGGTCATATCAAAATGACCGGATAAGATGGAACCTCAGAAATGGCAATGGTGAGGGTAAATAAGTTCTCGAAAAGTCAGGCTTCTTTTAATAATCTCTGCATTGACTAAACATGCTCTCCTCTTTTGTTTTGCTTTTTCTTCCTCTGCCCTGTACCGAAACTCCTCTTCATTAGAATGACTTTCCGAAAATTGTGGTGAAAGTCGGTTTGAGTGATGAATAATAGTTTCGGTCGGAGCCGAAACATTCAACAGATAAGCAGAAGAGCGAGGAAATGATTCAGAATCATTCTTATGTACTGGCTGAATTTCTGCTTCGGGGAGATTTGTTATCGAACCGGAAAAGCCCATCAGGCCTTGCCCAAATGACAAAGAAAACAGCAATAAAATGAGTATAGATTTCAAATTCCTCATACGTATATAATAGCAAAAGCAGTGCCACTTAAAAAGTTTATGCCAAGATGGTCTGTTATATATTTATCAAAATATTTTCCATAGCTACCTTACAAATATCTATGCATTCTATTAGCGTTTCAGGAATTGAATTTTATACCAATTTTTGGTAATTAGAAAAGAAAAACATTATGAGTAAGAATACATCTATATCACTTGGAAATTATTTTGAACAGTTCATCCGTAAACAAGTTTCGGATGGTCGGTATAAGAATGTGAGTGAGGTTGTGCGTGCCGGTCTTAGGCTGCTTGAACAAGAAGAAAACAAAGCAGAAGTCTTAAAGAGAGCAATTCAGGAGGGCGTTGACAGCGGAATTGCTCATGATTTTAATCCTCAAAAAAACCTGAAAGAATTAAAAAACAAAATAAAAGTGAATGGCTGAGTTTCATTTAACTAATAAGGCTGTTCAGGATCTGAAAGAAATTTGGGTTTATACTTTTAAGGAATGGGATGAAGAACAGGCTGATGAATACTATCACATACTGCTGGAAGGATGTCAAGATGCCGCTGATAATCCCCTTTTGGGAAAAAATTATGAATCTATTATAAATGGCTTGTTCGGTCTTAATGTAATCAAACACATTATTTTCTACCGGGTTTTTGAGCCTCAAAAAGTTGAAATCATCCGCATTTTACACGAGAAAATGGACCTGAAGCAAAAAATGACTAAGTAAAAAACCAACCTCTTCTACTTAACCACCAAATTCACAATTTTACCCGGCACGAAGATTTCTTTTATTAATTCACCTTCTTCCAGGTACTTGGCTACGTTTTCTTCTTCTTTGGCTAAGCCCAGTACATATTCTTTGTCCTTAGCTTTGTCAGCATCCACAAAAAGCTCTCCACGCATTTTTCCATTTACTTGAATCGGATACATTATTTCATCCGCTTTGAGGTATTCTTCGTTGAACTCAGGCCATTTGGCATAAGCAATGGATTCTTCCTCACCCAACATTCTCCACATTTCCTCGGTGATATGCGGTGCAAATGGATTCAGAATCTGCACAAATTCCTTTGCTACCGAAAGCGGTATCTCTTTCCAACTGTTGGCTTCATTTACAAAGATCATCAGGGCCGAAATTCCGGTGTTGAATCGAAGTCCTTCAATATCTTCGGTTACTTTTTTGATCGCTTCGTGTAGAGGTTTGAGGTGTTCCTTTGTTGCTTCAATATCCTTCACTTTGTCAGAAATCTCACCGGAATCTTCATCTACCAACAAACGCCAAACACGATTCAGGAATCGGTTCACCCCTTCAACCCCTTTGGTGCTCCAGGGTTTAACCTGCTCCAACGGTCCCATAAACATCTCGTACAACCGCAGGGAGTCGGCACCATACTGTTCAATGATGTTATCCGGGTTAATCACGTTTCCGCGACTCTTGGACATTTTGTGCGCCCGGGCTTCTACTTTGGTGTCCGTTCCTTTTACTACGAAACCTTCTCCCCTTTTCTCAACCTGATCGTCGGAAAGCTTCTCCCCATCCGGATCGGTATATTCCATTTCTCCCAAAATCATCCCCTGATTTACCAGTTTCTGAAATGGTTCTTTGGTGGAAACGACTCCAATATCATAAAGTACTTTGTGCCAGAATCGGGCATACAACAAGTGAAGTACGGCATGTTCCGCTCCTCCCACATACAGATCAACCGGCATCCAGTATTTTTCGTAATCAGGATCAACAGGACCTCCATCAAATTCCGGGCTGATATAACGCAGGTAATACCAGCAGGAACCCGCCCATTGCGGCATAGTGTTGGTCTCACGCTTGGCTGGTTTTCCGGTTTCGGGATCGGTGGTGTTTACCCAATCTTCGGCATTAGCCAAAGGTGGCTCGCCATCTCCGGTGGGTTGATATTTGTCTACTTCGGGAAGTGTTACCGGCAATTCAGACTCGGGCAATGCCTTGTGTTCACCATCCACATGGATAATTGGAAACGGTTCACCCCAGTAACGCTGACGGGAAAACAACCAATCGCGTAATTTATAGTTTACAGACTTTTTCCCTGCCCCTTTCTCTTCCAGCCAGGTTATAATTTTTTTCTTGGCTTCCTTGATTTTTAGCCCATTGAGGAAGTCACTGTTTATCGCAGGACCTTCCCCTGTGTATGCTTTCCCTTCAAAATCTTGAGGCGGTTCTACAGTACGAACGATCTCCAGGTCAAATTTCTCTGCAAACTCCCAGTCGCGCTCATCCTGTCCGGGAACCGCCATGATAGCCCCCGTTCCGTAACTCGCCAACACATAATCAGCCACCCAAATCGGAATCTTTTTCCCATTAGCCGGATTGAAGGCATATGCACCGGTGAATGCCCCGGTTTTCTCTTTCGAAAGTTCCTGTCGCTCCAGGTCTGATTTCTTGGCAGCTTCTTCTTTATAATTTGAAATAGCTTCCTGCTGTTCATCCGTGGTAATTTTTTCCACTAAATGATGCTCAGGAGCAAGAACCATGTAGGTGGCCCCAAAAATAGTATCTGGTCGCGTTGTGAAAACCTTAATTTTTAAGGGCAATTCTTCATCTTGAAGAGATTTAAAGGCCTGCATGTTTTCTGATAAATCAATCTCAAAATCAACCTCAGCCCCGATAGACTTTCCAATCCAGTTTCGCTGCATTTCCTTTAGCGACTCAGGCCAGTCCAGTTCTTCCAAATCTTGTAATAACTCTTCGGCATATTCCGTGATCTTTAAAACCCACTGTCGCATAGGCTTGCGAATTACGGGATACCCGCCCACTTCACTTTTGCCGTCAATAACTTCCTCATTGGCCAATACGGTTCCCAACTCAGGACACCAGTTCACGGCCACTTCATCTTCATAGGCCAATCCCTTTTTATACAACTGAAGGAAAATCCATTGCGTCCACTTATAGTAATCCGGGTCGGTAGTGTTTACCTCACGATCCCAGTCATAACTGAAACCGATGGCCTGAAGCTGCTCACGAAATTTATTCACATTCTTTTCAGTCGTGATGCGGGGATGAGTCCCGGTTTTAACGGCATATTGTTCGGCAGGAAGTCCAAAGGCATCCCAGCCTATTGGATGCAGCACGTTGAATCCATTCATACGCTTGTAGCGAGCGATGATATCCGTGGCGGTATAACCTTCCGGGTGACCAACATGCAATCCCGACCCACTGGGATACGGAAACATATCGAGCACATAATATTTGGGTTTATCAGTATCGGTGGGCGTTTTGAAGGTTTTATTTGCGAGCCAGTGCTTTTGCCATTTCGACTCGATTTTATCCGGATTGTAGGAATGCATTAATTGTGCTTTGGATTCTAAATTTTTCGGAATTCTAAAGATAAGCCTTTATCGAGACCATTGAAATGGTTTTTCTAAATCATTCCATCCTAAAAATCTCATTACTTATGGTGCAGAAGGTTGAGTATATATTTTTTGTTTTTTGAACCGTGATTAGAAGGATTTTTGGATTACTGAGATTCTAATGCTTGAACTTATTGTTGTGAGTTCTTTTGAAATCTAAGCTTCTTACTCTATAACTACTTCTCCCTTGCCACTAAGGTACAAGGTCACAAAGAATCACTAAGGAGTTTTTGGGTAATGTGATTTTCGGTTTTTGGAATCTTATTACTTAGGGCCTATGTGGCCTTTCACTTTTATTCAAATAATCCTTTACAATTTCCCTATACCAATTCTGCTAAAAAATGCTTTTTATAGCCTTGTCCATTAATCAATAAACTGATATGCGCTCATTCTTTACCATCCTGATTTTTTCGCTGTTAACATTTTCTGTATCAGCTCAATCTATTGCTGACATGATTACCACCTACCGGGCCGACTATGGAGCTCTTGATCGCAAGTATCCCGTTCAGCCTTCCGAGGAATATTTTGATCGCTTTGATCGATTCTATGTTACCTGGCTTCAAGAGTTGGATGAGCTAAACTTTTCTGAATTGCCTCATTCTCAGCAAGTAGATTACCTGCTGTTTAAAAATGAGCTTCAGCGCTCTGCTTATTTCCTGGATGCTGATCGGGATCGATATAATGCCATTGACCAGTTTCTACCTGCCACTTCAGAAATCATGAGCTTTATCAATCAGCGCAGAGTTGGTGATTCCATGGACGGAAAAGTAGTTGCTTCTTGGTTCAACGATTGGAATTCAGCAGTGCACACCAAGAAAGAAGAGTTGGAAGCCTATGGACTTTTGAGTAAAAGAGATGCCGCCTACCTGGCCGATTCCATTGAAGAATTAAAGGATGCTGTCGAAGAAGCCTATGGTTTTTATTACGGCTACGACCCTGATTTCACTTGGTGGGTTGAAGAGCCTTTTAAGACTCTGAATTCCTCTCTCGAAGAATATGCAGAAATGGCTCAGGCCCATTTTGACGGTGAAGAAGAATCTGTGGATGAAAGTGGCATCGTAGGTAACCCCATCGGCAATGATGAAATTATACGTCTGCTTGAGTTTGAAATGATCTCCTACTCGCCCCAGGAATTAATTGACATCGCCAATGAGCAGTACGAATGGACGTACAATGAAATGCTGAAGGCTTCCCGTGAATTGGGTTATGGCGACAACTGGAAGGAAGCCCTCGAATATGTTAAGACTACCCACGTCCCTGCCGGAGAGCAACCACCTTTGGTTAAAGATCTGGCTGAAGAAGCCGTTACTTTCTTGGAACAACGTGATTTGGTGACCATCCCTGATCTCGCGAAAGAAACTTGGCGAATGGTGATGTTAAGTCCTGAGTGGCAAAAAATTGCCCCGTTCTTTTTAGGGGGTGAAACCGTTCGAATTGCATATCCTACCAATACCATGTCTCAAGAAGAGAAAATGATGAGTATGCGAGGGAATAACCCTCATTTTTCGAAAGCAGTGGTTCACCATGAACTGATTCCCGGACATCATTTGCAACAGTTTATGAATCAGCGATATGAGACACACCGACGCATGTTCGGCACCCCTTTCTGGACGGAAGGCTGGGCACTGTATTGGGAATTTGTACTTTGGGGAAAAGACTTCCCTAACAATCCGGAAGACAAAATTGGAATGCTGTACTGGAGAATGCACCGTGCCGCCCGCATCGTCTTTTCGTTGAATTATCACCTTGGCAACTGGACCCCACAGCAGTGCATTGATTATTTAGTGGATAAGGTTGGTCATGAGTATGCCAATGCCGAAGCCGAAGTTCGTCGTTCGTTTGAAGGCAATTATGGTCCGCTTTACCAAATGGCGTATATGGTAGGTGCCATGCAATTTTATTCCCTGCGAATGGAATTGGTTGATTCAGGTCAAATGACTGAAAAAGAATTCCATGATACCATCCTGCAAAACAACAGCATTCCGGTAGCTATGGTAAAGGCTTTAATAACCGAACAAAATCTCAACCCTGATTTTAAATCAGAATGGAAGTTCGGGGATTATATTGAGGGGATGTAAGGTTTATCAGCTTTCAAATAAATATTGAGAAAGCATAGATATGACTGCTGTTTCTGCTCTCAACCTGTTTTCTCCTAATGACATAAACTCAGATTTTCTCTGATTCACCAACTCTAACTCTCGCTCCGAGAATCCACCTTCAGGACCTATAAGCATCAAATTCTGATCGTTTGATAATGGGCTTGGTCTGTTAATTTCTGCCTGAACATGAGCCACGATAAGGTGATGTTCAGGGTATTGTTCCAAAACCTTTTCCATTGAAGCCATCACCTTTACTTCAGGTAACCATTTTCTCTTGGATTGCTTAAAAGCACTCAGTGCTATCGATTGCAACCGGTCTTCATTAATCTTTGATCGCTCGGAGTGATCGGCATTGAATACGCATATTTCCCAGGCCCCCAGCTCCACAGCTTTCTCAACAGCAAACTCCAGTCGGTCTCTTTTTTTAATGGCTCCGAAGGCTAAGACTTTCTTGATCTCAGGTTCAGCTACTGATTCCGTGTTCTTGATTTCAGCGAAGAGCGATTTTTTAGTGATTGAGATGATCTCCGTTTGATATACATTTCCTCTTCCATCAGCAGCATAGAGTTCGTCACCGACATCAAAACGTAATACTTTACTGGCATGACGAGCTTCCTGATCAACAAGCTCTAATTTGTTGCCGATAATATTTTGGGGGTGGGTGTAGAATATGTTGTCCATAGATCAGCTTGTGTTGTTAACCGCAGAGTACGAAGAGGGTTCGCAAAGCACGCAAAATTTAATCTTCATAACGTACCTTCTTCATTTTGATTCAGTATTTTTATAGAAAGCGCCGGGTTCGAATTCGGTTTCTCCGGTTTTCAGCATCATTTCTACATAAGGGATACAAAGTCCGCAGCTGCAACTGCAATATTTTTCGGATTGAAGTTCTTCTACCGAGGTGAAACCCTGCTGTTCTGCATATTCTTTGATCTCCTCAAAATCCCTGTCGTGACAAATACATTTGCTAACCAAATATCGACTCATGGTTGCTTAAAGTGTTTGCCCAGTTTCAGATCTTGTCCCTGGTAATTGCTTTCAATTTCATCGCCATATACAAAATCGGGACGCTCGGCATTGGGTTCGAACTGCATGCTGAACATCGTTTGCCCATCTTCGATCATAAAAGGCACATCATGCGAACGGACTTCCAGCACGGCACGGGCTCCTTTGTCTTCAATAGATCCGCCAAAACCGCTGTCAAAAAAGCCGGCATAGTGCGTTCTTAGTTCTCCGGAACCGGTATCGTAAGCAATCATTTCACAGGCAAGATGAGCCGGCACCCGAATGCGCTCTTTGGAAGCAAAAATATAAAAGGCTTCCGGTTCTAAAATGAGGCGGTCTTTATGCTGAGCGTATATGGGTTCCCAGAATTCGTCCACCTCATAATGGCCAATATTTTCGAGATCAATATAATTGTTATGTTTTTTGGCTTTATAGCCAATGATTTCCCCCTCTCCTCCTTTCAGATTTACACTCATAAACAACCCTTGATTTACCTTAATCTTTTCCATGGATACCGGTTTTCGGTCTTCATTGAAAAGCAGCGGATCGGCCCCATGAACGCGCAATAAATCCTGATCTTTGAGCACCTCAAATCCATGTCGCACCCGCAATTGATTTAGTCTTTGACCTGTTTTCACTTTTATGGAAAATGATTTGGGAACCACTTCAAGATACAATTTCCCTTTATAACCGGGATTGATTTCCTCGAAACGATGAGAGTAGTCTGTAATGACCCGGGTAAATACATCCAGCCGACCCGTAGAACTTTTGGGATTGGCTTTGGCCGATAAATTTTCTTCAGTCCCAAGGTTGACTTCTGTTTCTTCCGCATCTCCATTAAACAAGCCTTTTTGCACGGTGTGATTGGAAGGCGGCAACTCCAGGCTTTCCAGTAGTGGAATGATGTACACACAATTTTGCTCCAGCACAGCCCCATCTTTGATTGAAAAAGAATACTGTTCCAGCTGATCAATTTTATCATGAACCGTATCATTTTCGGGCAGGAAACTGCATCGTACTCGGTAGGCTTTGGTTCCTAATCTCAGATCAATGGAATTGGGCTGAAATTGATTTTCTTCGATCGGGTAATCCGGATTGGCTTTTATGATCCCCAGTTTATGGAGCATTTTCAATTTCTGAACCGGTAAAATTCCTTTGGTGCGAAGTTGTACTTCTTTAATAGTTTCGGGCATGATGAATTTCGGGCTTGTTTTCATGAGAAGATAAACAGCCTCATCGAATATTCAATATTGAATAGCGGAATATTGAATATCGAGGGTTTTTTGCTTTTTCAATTACAGAATGGAACCCCGACACTAAGGTGTACGGGACAGGCGCAGGTGACGCAGATACTGCAGATGGTAACTCGATATAGATCATTGAATTCGGCCTTAGAAAAAAGAGCGTAAAGAAGGTGATGGAATGAAGCGTTAAGAAATAAATCATACCGCATGGCACCTGAATTACAAGTAAGCCTTGAAATGGAGCATTGATTTATTTTAGCGGAATGGAGTCAGCTTTAGCTCTTTTTTCGTAGTCGGGAGTTTTTGGTTCTTTTGTCGGTACAAAAGAACCAAGAAATTAAATACTGGCAATAATTTATCTAAGGCATAATAAAAGCCAAATTCCGCGACTATCCGCCCAATCCGTGTAATCCGTTCCTGTCCCGTACACCTTAGTGTCGGGGTTCTATTCATTACTTACAAATTGTACAGACTGAGGTTATTAGAATCTTAGTTCCATTCTGAAATAACAATTTCCGGACCGTTCTCTGTTTCTCGTTGAAGAAAAACACGGTCTCCTTTTGCATTTTGGAAGGCATGCCCTTCGGGTAAACTTAGCCTTGCTATAGCTTCGCCATCAAGATTAAACACCAGCCAATCTGAAGTCATGTCCTCTTCCGGGAAAATCTTCACCCATATTCTATTGTCAACGTCCGCTTTTATATTTCTTATCACCGGCCTTTGATCTGGCATATTTGAGAGCACCATACTCTTAAAACGATTTGGATCTTCAGCATTCTTATATCTTTCATCATGAATTGATTCTTTTTCTTCTGCCGATAGAATTCTTCGTGTATCGGGAAGATTAATTACCTGTTCAACCTCACCGGACCTACCATAAAGTTGAATTGATGGTTCATTATTAAGCCCATGAACTACATACCCATCCAGCTCAGCATAATATCCGCGCTCATAGAAGGGAACATTAATAACATATCTATCTTCGGTGAACTCATAACTATAGGTAAGTGAAGTTTCACTAAAAGTTGTATCTCTTTTAAAAGCTGCTGAATAAGGCACTATAATCAATTCCAATGGTCTTGGATTAGCCTGAGACATCATACCAAAGTACAAGTAAATCGCTGAATAAGTATCATTTTCATTGGTTACAAAGCTCCTCAGCATTGCAGCCGGATGATCCGGCAGCATCACGTATTCAAAATCAGAGATTGATACACGGTTTAGGCTTCCCTCTTCAAGCACATAGCTTGTAATTCGAGAACTCCTTCCATCCACAATTTTCAGAGTGTCGTTTTTCAAAATAAAATCTGAAATGCCTTCAAACTCGCCCGGACCGCGACCTTCCCCACCGTAACTTGCAATAAATGTATTTGATGAGTCAAAATGATGAAGACGCAGAGTTTGACCATCTGCAATGACAAATGAGCCATCCGACATTGGAACAACAAAAGCCGGCCTTGCTAAAAACTGATTCTCATCTATGTCCAAAATTGCATCAACCTCCTCTAAACTATTTTCTTTAGGATAATTGAAACCATTCTGGCTCCCCGTTTTTTCTTCCGATGAACAAGAGAATAAAAGAAATGTGAGTAACAAAATTAGTGCAACTGAAAGTTTTCTCATCATAATAGGTTAATTAATTACTAATTAAATAGTAATCATAATTAGTGAGAAACTCGAGTACTTATAAAAACTGAATCAACAGATGATCTTGCCCTTCCTACGATCATCTGCCCAATCCGTGTTATCTGTATTATATTCCTTAGCAGCCCACCGAATGGACCGCAGATGAGGCGGATGCTGCGGATGAACTCGGATATAATTGAATATAGATTAATGTATTCGGCCTTAGAAAAAAGAGCGTAAAGAAGGTGCCGAAATGGAGCTTTAAGAAAGAAATCAAACCGCAAGGTACTAAAACTACAGGCAAGCCCAGTTATGGAGCATTGATTTCTTTTAGTGGAATGAAGGCAGCTTTAGCTCTTTTTTCGCAGCCGGGAGCTTTTGGTTCTTTTGTCGGCACAAAAGAACAAAGAGATTCAATTCCAGCAATCAATTATCAATGGTATGATAAAAGCCAAATTCCGCGACTATCCTGATAACCCGTGTTATCCGCAATCTATTCCTTAGCTGATATTAAATTATTCTATCCAATCCTTATACAACTCCGGCCGGCGATCTCGTAGAAACAACCGTTTGGCATGAGAGGTTTCTACCGCTTCAAGGTCAACGTCACAATCGAGAATTTCCTCGTTTCCTGTTCCTGCCTTGGCTATAACCTCGCCTTCAGGATTACAAACAAACGATTCCCCCGCAAAAGTCAGTCTCGGTTCCTCTCCCACCCGATTACATAAAGCCGTAAAATATCCGTTTTGAAAGGCGGCCGTTCTTACTTCGGCTTCATACAAGCCTTCCGGCCACTCCCCCACAGAACCTGCCTGGGGTATAAACACGATCTCAGCGCCGGCAATGGCTAAAGCCCGCATATATTCCGGGTAATGCCTGTCGTAGCAGATAGCCACTCCTACTTTCCCAAATGGCGTATTGTAGACCGGAGCACCTGTATTTCCCTGTGTATAATAATCCTGTTCATAGAAACAGGCATAATCGGTTATATGAACCATTCGGGTAGTCCCCAAAATACTTCCATCGGTATTTATAACCGGGGAGCTATCGTATAAATTATCCCCGTCTTTTTCATACAAATTCAATACGATAACCACCTCATATTCTTTGGCAATTTCAGAAAATGCATCCGTGATGGGGCTGGGAATTGTTTCTGCTTTCTTTTCAGGTTGATCTGGATTTTGGTATTGGGGATAGAAAGGCTCGAATGCCAACTCCGCAAAGCAAATGATCTTGGCTCCAGATTCCGCAGCTTCTTTCGCAGCTTTGAGACCGCGTTCTACATTTTGATTTTTATCATCGGAACAGGATTGCTGGATGAGAGCTATTTTCATTTGAAAAGAAGTTTAAAGATTTTATTTGTTTGTCACTCTGAGCAGAACAAAAATAGTATAAACCTGAGTTAGGTTATAGAGCACATTTGATCAATTTTGTAGCACTCAGGACCACTGCCTCAATTCAAAATTACATCAAACAAAACTTAAAAAGAAAAGCAAACCCCAGAATAACCCAACATTCATTTCTCACATCCAAAATCTCATCTTTACCCCAACACATCACCCCAAATTCAAATACTGAAAGCTGAAGTATGACCGCTAATACCTACACATCCACTTCGTCCATTGCTTCCGCCTCAGCTTTTTTGCGATCGCGAAGTTTTTTGATCGCATATCCACCACCTGCGGCAGCAAGTAAACTAAGTCCGCCATCTATCGGGGCTTGATCAGGGGACGTTGGTAAACTCGGTTGAGCCAACAAATAATTTGAAAGTAAAAGCACAAAAACAATAGTAAGAGAGATATAGATCAGTGTTTTCATAGTAAACAATGTTAAGTGTTGAATGCTAAATCTTAAATGGCTTCCTCATTTAAGATTTAGCTTTAATAAATTTAAAATTACTTAATGAGTGTCATTTGGCGGGTTAAAACTTGTCCGGCTTTTTTATAATCAATGTTTTAACCGGTATTCTTATAGGATAGATTTTGAAGTAGTAAGCACTTCTCATCTTCTACTCAAGAAGCATAGCATAATCAATTTCATAAATATTAAGCAAATATGCATCAAAGTTAGGTGACTTATCAGCAGCTGATACCATAAATCTTTCGGAGTTGCATGAAAGTTCCTAGAAATTGCCTACGTTCTGTGAACCTATGTATGCTAGCAGATTTATGAATTAAAAAAAGTAATGAGGGCTGAAGTAGCTAAGACCTGAATAAGGTACTAAATTAGTTACTATGTTTGAACGCAAAAGTCAATTTAGCCCACACAAACAAAGCCGGCTGATAGAACATTTTGTAGCAGGAACAACGTCCTGTGCAGCCTCGGAGTTGATCGGTGTTCAAGTAACACCGCTATGCGGTTTTTTATGAGACTACGTCAATTCATTGGAAGTAAACTACCGAGCTATGAATTATCTGGAGAAGCGGAAGCCGAGGCAAGCGTCATATGCGCAAAATTAACGGCATTAAAGCAGAAAATTTTACTGGTTTTTAAAGGAGTGTGAATAGCGCTTCAATGGAGGCAACCATGCAGAGCTCCTAAAAAAATTAAAATCATGGTATAAACATACCAAACATTATCCCTTAGCTACTTCAGCCCTAAAGTAAAGATGTCCAGAAGGAAAAAATCCAACCCATAAAAAAGGCTCCAAAATTCGGAGCCTAAATTCTTAATGAAGAAATTTATTTTTTTTTCTTGTGCCTGTTTTTTCTCAGTCGCTTTTTACGTTTGTGCTTCGCAATTTTTGAGCGCTTTCTTTTCTTACCACTCGGCATAAATACTCACCTACTGTGTTTTAAAATAAATTAGTGTTGTTAAAACGGAAATAAAAATAAGAAGAATTGCTCCGTTTTCTAAATCATTTTTCAGCCATCTGTGACTCATTCACAGCTTCTTTGAAATCTTTAGACATCTTTAGCACCGGCACAAACTGCTCAGGCACAATTACTTCTTCATTTGTTTTGGGGTTTCGGGCCACCCGCTGAGCTCTTTTGACAACTTTAAAACTTCCAAACCCACGGAGCTCAATATTTTCGCCTCTTTTCATGGCGTCAATAACTGTTTCCATGAACCCGTTTACTACTGCCTCAGTTTCAACTTTTGTTAGCCCAACTGATGATGATATTACATCTACAATGTCAGCTTTTGTCATGAATCTATTTTTTACTTAATGATTTGAGAGTTTCAGAAATACTATCATAAAAACAACGCATTTATAAAATCGTTCACTGTATTTTAAATTTATACGGTTGCAACGCAGGCTTTTACAAAATTTTCAATTTATATTGAAAATTGGAGCTTCACCCGCACTTATTTTTTTTACTCCTCTTTTTTAAACCATTAATTATACCATGACCCCTATCTGAATAATGTTGCAAGCATTTATTTTCCTTTGTATCAACTCCTTAAATGGTCGCTCCTTTCGAATCCCCCTTATTCCTTTTTTAAACTTTCGCTTCACACCAACCTATGAGACAGATATTAATGAGTTCTTTCTTCCAGGCACGGTTATTTTTATCCACACTCCGAAAAACAACTTCCTGCATTGTAATTCTTATTATTCCCAAATGTTTTTTACTTTCTTCCTGCTTCAATCCATTACCTTAATCTAAAAAATTGATTCATGGAAGTATTTGAGAATGTCGTTAACTGGCTGAACAACCTCGTTTGGTCTACACCAGAACAATTTCCAATTATGGTGGTTGTGCTACTGGGATTTGGAATATTTATCACCTTGAGGCTTGGTTTTGTACAAATTCGTCGCTTTGCACATGGTGTCAAATCAGTAATGGGTATTTACGACAACCCTGATGACACCGGAGATGTAAATCACTTTCAGGCTTTAACAACCGCTCTCTCAGCCACCGTAGGAATTGGTAATATTGCTGGTGTTGCAATCGCTATACATTATGGAGGTCCCGGTGCACTTTTCTGGATGTGGGTAACTGCCTTTTTCGGAATGGCTATCAAGTACACCGAATGTACGCTCGCCGTTAAACACCGAATCCAGAATGCAGATGGCTCCGTCTCAGGTGGACCTATGTATTATATTGAAAAAGGACTCGGTCCCAACTGGAAATGGCTGGCCGTCTTTTTTGCCTCAATGGCAGTAATTTGTTCCTTCCTTACTGGTAATGCCGTCCAAGCTAACACTGTAGCTGACACCATGTACAGCTCGTTCCAAATCCCAAGCTGGATCTCTGGATTGGTCACCGCTGGGTTTGTTGGTGTGGTCATTGTGGGTGGAATCAAGCGAATTGGTCAGGTTACGGCCCGACTCATGCCGCTTATGGCCGTCATCTATATTTTGGGCGCTTTGGTCATATTGATCATGAATCCCGGATCCATTCTGCCCTCTTTTCAAACTATTTTTGTAACGGCTTTTACCCCTGAAGCCGGATTATTTGGTGTGGGTTCCGGAATCTTTCTAACCACTCTGGTTTGGGGAATCAAGCGAGGTCTCTTTTCGAATGAAGCAGGTCAGGGTTCTGCCCCCATTGCTCACGGTGCTGCCAAAACGGAAGAGCCGGTTCGTGAAGGTGTGGTTGCACTGCTGGAGCCTTTTATTGACACGATCGTAGTTTGTACTATGACGGGTCTTGTGATCGTAAGTACGAATGTTTGGCAAGAGCGCCACGAGATGGTTTATGAGCCACAGAACAGCAACAACACCGTTGAGATTACGGATGGCAGCAACACGCTAATCATAGAAGATGGAGTTCCTGTAAATGGAACCGTACTTCGAAATGATTTTGAAACAGGTGAATTTTATGAAGAAACCGGAAAACAAACTCCTTTCTCAGGTACTTTGAATATCGAAACGGGCGTCTTCACCGATGAAAGCGGAACTGCTGTAGCCACTGTCTATACAAGTATTATCGAAAATGGTGCCCCTCTTACATCACTGGCTTATGAAAAAGGACTCGCCCCTCTCATACCCTGGGGGAAACACATTGTCACCATTTGTGTGCTCTTATTTGGTGTGTCCACCGCTATCAGCTGGAGTTATTATGGAGATCGGGCGATACAGTATTTAGCTGGCGATAATGCCATCCTGCCCTATAAAGTGGTGTACCTCATCATGCATTTCTTTGGGGCTATATTCCCGCTTGCCACCGTCTGGGCCATTGGTGATATCGCGCTTGGTCTGATGACCTTCCCGAATATCATTGCCTTGTTTGCCCTTTCAGGATCTGTAGCTGTGGCCAGCAAGAAATATTTTGACAAAATGGAAACCTGGGATGCCGATAACGCTTAATTCCTCATTCATATCATGAAAGAAGTCATTGAAGTTCAACATCCGGTCGTAAAAAGATATCTGAGTATCCTTCGGGATAAAAACACAGAAACTGCACCTTTCCGTAGGGCGATGGGAACGATCGGAACCGTGCTGGCTTACCGAGCCCTCGAGAATCTGCCGCTGCGGGAAACTGAGGTAGAAACACCTATTCAGAAAACGACGGGTTATAAACCATCTGCTGAGGTATTTGTGATCCCGATCCTCCGTGCAGGACTTAGTTTAGTGGATGGAATTATTAGCTTCATGCCGGATGCCAAAGTGGGACATATTGGGGTGTACCGGGATGAAGAAACGCATGAGCCGGTCAACTACTACCATAATTTTCCAGGTGGACTGACTGGCGCGTACACATTGGTAGTCGATCCGATGCTGGCAACCGGGGGAACGGGCTCTCATGCCATCAATTTCCTGAAAGAAAACGGCGCGGATAATATTCGGTTTGTCTCTCTGATCTCAGCGCCCGAGGGAATAAAGCGTATTCACGATGACCACCCGGATGTACCCATCATAACCGCCGCGATCGATGAGAAGCTAAATGACGATGCTTTTATCGTCCCCGGCCTCGGCGACGCCGGCGACCGGTATTTTGGTACTCTGTAGTAACTCAATAGTAACAATGGAATGAAACGCGGATGACTCGGATTGCGCGGAACACCACGGATTGTTTTGTGGACGGGGCTTTTCCAATACCCTCTAACATCAA